>DASRDF010000001.1:0-23227 GCA_035652735.1 Pseudolabrys sp.
ACCGTAATGCGGCGGCCGTGCTCGCCATGCGGCTTGCTCGTGACCTTGGCACCGAAATGCTTGAGCAACCGCTCGGTATGATCGCGGGTCGCTTCCGCCTCGATCACCGTGGTTTCGCCTGGCGCGGCCAGCCCGGCGAGCAGCACCGCCGATTTCAGCTGCGCCGACGGCACAGGAGATTCGTGCACAATCGGAATCGGATCGCGCGCCCCCTGCACAGCGAGCGGCAGCCGTCCGCCCTCGGCCACATCGAGTACGCGCGCGCCCATCTGTTCCAGCGGATCGAGAATGCGCCGCATCGGCCGTTTGCGCAGCGAGGCGTCGCCGTCAAATGACGCCCGGATCGGCGATCCCGCCACCGCGCCGAAGGCAAGCCGCACCCCGGTGCCGGAATTGCCGAAATCGAGCGCCGCGGGCGGCGGCGCAAAGCCGCCGACGCCGACGCCGTGAATGCGCCAGATGCCATCTTCGCCGCGCACAATGTGGGCGCCGAGCGCGCGCATGGCCGCGGCGGTGTGCAGCACGTCCTCGCCTTCGAGCAGGCCGGCGACGGTGGTTTCGCCGACCGTCAGCGCCCCGAGAATCAGGGCCCGGTGCGAAATGGACTTGTCGCCCGGCACGCGCACGCGGCCCTGCAAGGGCCCGCTCTTGCGGGCGGTCAGCGGCGTCAGAGCGGCAGTGTCCACGAGCGCTAAATCCTGAAAACGGGCCGTCCTACCATGCGGCTGCGCAGGCCGTCATCCCGCACGCTGCGCGTGCCGCTATTGACAGGACCGGCGCGGCTCGCCAAGTGAAGCACCGATTTCCAAGGCTTTTCGAGGAACCTGACTGTGGCCAAACCCGACCTCGGCACCAAGCGCGTTTGCCCGGACACTGGGCGCAAATTCTACGATCTCAATAAGAACCCGGTGATCTCGCCGTATACCGGCAAGGTGGTGCCGATTGCGCCCACGCCGACGCGGGCGCGTCCCGAACAGGCCGCGGCACCGCGGCCTGCGCCGGTCGAGGAGGCCGAGGTGGCCGCGCCGGAGACGGCCGACGTCGAGATGGTTTCGCTCGAGGATGCCGAGGCCGAGCAGCAGGGCAAGAAGCCCGCCGCCGCGCCGGACCAGCCGGCGGCCGCGGGCGAGGAGGAAGAGGTGGAGATGGACGAGAGCATGGACGACGCCGCCTTCATCGAGGAAGAAGAGGAAGGCGACGCCGACGTGACCGACATCATCGGCGAGAGCATCGAAAAGGAAGAGGAGCAATAGTTGTCAGGGATCGGCGATCGGTCATCAGACATGGCAGCCTTTGCTTTTTCTGATATCTGACTACTGATGACTGATCCCTGAAGGGGCCATAGCTCAGTTGGGAGAGCGCGTGAATGGCATTCACGAGGTCGGGGGTTCGACTCCCCCTGGCTCCACCAGCCTTCGCTCGCTTCGCGAGCACCAGCCTTCGCTCGCTTCGCGAGCTTCGGCTCGCGAGGTTAGTGTCGCGCCTGTCATGCCGGCCTTGTGCGGGCATCCGCGTCTTAGCGCCTTGTCCGCTGACATTGATCCACGCTCCGCTCATTCCCGCGCAAGCGGGAATCCAGGCAAGTTGAAATGTCTATCATTTTTGCTCTGGGTCCCCGCTTTCGCGGGGACGAGCGGCGATTCAATGTAAGATACTGCGCTGAGGCCTTGTGGAAGTAAGGCGTGGATACCCGGGGCAAGCGCAGCCATGACAAATCGGCGGGCTCCGCTACCCCGCTGACAATGCCCGGCGCGCCGTTGCATCATACGCGCAACCAGTCGGGAACCGATTATGCAAAACAAGATCGCGCTCGAGGAGCATTTCGCCACGCAGACGACGCTCGGCGACTCGAAAGTGTTCGGCGGCCATGTCTGGGACGTGCTCGGGCCGCGGCTCCTCGATATCCAGGACATGCGGCTCAAGGAGATGGACAAGCACGGGATCGCGATGATGATCCTGTCGCTCAACGCCCCGGCGGTGCAGGCGATCCCCGACGTCAAGCGCGCCATCGCCGTGGCCAAAGAAGCCAACGACGTGCTGGCGGAGAACGTGCGCAAGCGCCCGGACCGCTTCGCCGCTTTCGCCGCGCTGCCGATGCAGGACCCGGAGGCCGCCGCGCAAGAGCTGACGCGCTGCGTCAAGGAGCTCGGCTTTGTCGGCGCGCTGATCAACGGGTTTTCGCAAGTCGGGGCGGCCGACAACGTGACCTATTACGACCTGCCGCAGTACCGCGCGTTCTGGCGGACGGTCGAGGCGCTGGACGTGCCGTTCTATCTGCACCCGCGCAATCCGCTGCCGGACTGGGCGCGGCAATATGACGGGCACAAATGGCTGCTCGGGCCGAATTGGGCGTTCCACGCCGAGACCGCCGTGCACGCGCTGCGGCTCATCGGCTCGGGCCTGTTCGACGAATGCCCGCGGCTCAGAATCGTGCTCGGCCATCTCGGCGAGGGCATTCCCGTCTACCTGTGGCGCATCGACGGCCGCAACGGCTGGATGAAGGCGCGGCACGACTACCCGGCCAAGCACGGCGTGGCGCACTATTTCCGCAAGCATTTCTATTTGACCACGTCGGGCAATTATTCGACGCCTGCGCTTATCAACAGCATCGCCGAGATGGGCGCCGATCGCGTGATGTTCTCCGTCGACTGGCCGTTCGAGTCGGTCGAGGAAGGCGCGGCCTGGTTCGATCACGCCAAGATCGCCGAGGCCGAGCGCAAGGCGATCGGCCGCGACAACGCCATCAAGCTGTTCAAGCTGAAGCTCTAGTTCTTCTTCTTTTTCTCGTCGGAGGCGAGCCGCCGGTATGAGGCGAGCTGCTCGCGCGACCACACCGGCTCGTCCGAGCCGTTGCCCCAGGCGATCGGCCGGTAGAACAGGTGGATGCCCTCGCGCGCGAGACGGTGCATCTCGTGCACCCAGTTCGGATGCACGTAGGTCGCGTGATAATGCGTCGAGGTGCCCACCGCAGGCACATAAAGCTGGCCGTCGAGCGTCTCGCGGGCGATGCGGCGGGCCCGCGCCCAGGCGCCGAACTCGCTGATCGTCTTGCGCTTGCCGTCGCAGGCGAAGGTGAACTGGCAGCCGAGGTGGCGGTTGGCGTTCTGGTAGATGACGCCGCAGACGTCTCGCGGGTAGACGCCGGAGAACACGCGGTTCATCACCACCTGCGCCACCGCGACCTGGCCTTTGTAGGGCTGGTCGCGCGCCTCGAAATAGACGGCGTTGGCGAGGCAATGCTCGGCCTTGGCGCGCTCTTTGCCCTCCAGATGCAGGCGCTGCGCCGGCGAGAGCGGCGGCGCCCCCGGCGCCGGCAACGGCAACACCGCCAGCGTCGCCGGCAGCGACACCGGCAACACCGCCGGTGCGGAAGTCTGCGGCATGACCGCGGGATCGACGCTGGCGAGCGTCACGTTTGCGGATGGCGGTGTTGTTGTTGCCGGCGGCGGTTGGGACACAAACGGTTGAACCGGGGCGGCAGCAACGACTTCATCGTGTCGCTCCGCCGGCTGCTGCGCCGTCATATCCGCCGCGCTCGCTTTGGCGAAGGCCTGCGGCTCGTTCATCGCCAGCTCGATCGCGTCCTCATGGCGGGCCGCGGCGAGCTGGGCGACCGGGGATTCACGCCGCGCGCTCGCCAGCACCGGCCGCGGCGCCGCCTGGCGGAGCGCGAAGTCGCTCGGAATAGCGACAACCGCCGAAGGCGGCACCGACAGCGAAATCTGCTGAATGCCGCTGCGGATAAGCGCCGGCCATTCGGCGAGCTGCGCGTTGCGGTGCGCCTGGATGAATTCGGCCGTGCTTTCCAGCGGCCTCACGTTCAGCAAGTCGAGACCGCTGATGGCCAAAGCGGCGATTGCAAAGCCAACGCACACGCGCTTGGCCTTGTCGAAAATCTTTTCCTCGAACGAAAGATCGAATGGATCGACAATATCGATGCTGCGCGTCAGCACGTGAAGCTCCCCCGAAATCGCCGCCTGATTTTTCAAGACTTGCGACGATCATATCGGGGGAGTTGCACGACGTTCGCCCGTTAGGAGATTTTTGACCAAACAAGGCAAATACGCATGATTAATGTTAACCACGCGCGCCGCATTGCTGCGCGCGAAAAGCGTTACGGGCTAGTCGACGCGATAGCGCGCGACCGCGTCCTCGTCCCACATCATTCCGTTGCCGGGGCGTTCCGGAATAACGGCATGGCCGTCGACGATCTTGAGCGGGGCCTGCACAAGCGCATCGGCCCAGTCGACATACTCAAGAAAATGACAGGTCGGCGTGGCGGCGAGCAGATGGGCGCTCACCTCGGGAAAGAGATGTGACGACATTGGGACACGGTTAACGGCAGCGAGCATAGCGGCCTCGCGCCAGCCGCTAACCCCGCCGATGCGTTCGAGGTCGGGCATGACATAGTGCGGCTTTGCCTGCTCGAGCGCGGCCTGCATGCCGAACGGCAGCGAAAAGTTCTCGCCGATCTGAATGGGCGTTTTCAATTCCCGCACCAGCCGCGCGCAGCCGGCGTAGTCGTCGTGGCGAATCGGCTCCTCCAGCCAGAAAATGTTTTCGCGGTCGAGCGCGCGTCCGCGCGCCAGCGCCTCCTCGCTGGAAAGCGCCTGGTTGTAGTCGATCATCAGCGTCACATCATCGCCGATGCGCTTGCGGACCGCCTGCACCGCGGCGATATCTTGCGCCAAGGTCGAATATCCGAGGCGCAATTTGACCGCATGGAAATTTCCCACCGCGAGCAGCGCCTCGGCCTCTGCCGCGAGAGCCCCGAGATCGTCCATCAGCCCGAGCCCGCAACTGTTGTAGGCAGGAATGGGCCGCGGCTCGGCGCCAAGCAGGCGGCAGAGCGGCTGCTTGGCGGCGATGGCGAGCGCGTCCCACAACGCGGTGTCAAAGCCCGCGAGCGCCATGCGCACAACGCCTTGCACGCCGATGAGCGTGAAGCGGCGCGCGAGCTTGCTCCAAAGCGTGGCGGGATCGGCCGCTGCGCTTGCGACCACACGCTCGACCTCACGCAGCAGACTGACGATCGCCGGCGCCGCCGCGCTCAGGTAACAAAACAGATAGCTGCGGCCGGTGACGCCCTCCTCCGTGATCACATCGATGAGCAAAAGGGGCACGCGGCGGAATGCACCCATGGTGGTGCCGAGAATGAAATTCGGCTCGATTTCCACGGCCGTGGCGCGGACCGAGCGGATCGTCAGAGCCGGCAGATCAAGCATAAAACCCCCGAAACACGGGCACTATAGCCCGCCGAGACCGAAAACCCTCGTATTCTTGAACCTTTAACCCGCGCCGCCCATATTAGACAGACGGCCGCGCAGTCCGCCCGGCCGTGGGGGTGCCGCTTCAGGACCCCAGGTCAAAGTCGCTTCCGACCAAGGGCTTTGAGAACCATGTCACGAGTTCCGTCACTTTCCAGCCCCTTCTTGCTGGGCTTCGACGAGATCGAGCGCTTGCTCGATCGCGTCACCAAGGGATCGGACGGCTATCCGCCTTACAATATCGAGCGGCTGGCTCGCGACGAGCGCAATCCCGAGCGTCTGCGCATTACGCTGGCAGTTGCCGGATTTACCCGCGATCAACTCGACGTGTGCATCGAGGAAAACCAGCTGGTGATCCGTGGCCGTCAGCACGACGACAAGAATCGGCACTACATTCACCGTGGCATTGCCGCGCGTCAGTTCCAGCGCGCTTTCGTACTGGCTGACGGGATGGAGGTGCAGGGCGCCGATCTGAAAAACGGTCTGCTGTCGATCGATCTGATCCGGCCGCAGCCCGAGCGCATCGTGAAAACGATCGCCATCAACGAGACCGACTGACGAATTCGTGAAAACAGGACTCGACCGCGTCAAGCGTTACCACATTAGGAGTCGAGGGCCATGACCAACGACAAGACCACCGACCGCGGAATAACCCATCCTGCCATCACCCAAGAGGCGCTGGCGCAGCTCGGCGACGGGCAGCTCGCCTATGTGAAGCCGATCCGTTCCGAGGACGTGGCCAAGCAGTTCCCGCAAGCGCCGCGCATGGCGCCCGGCATTATGCTGTTCGCGCTCCATGCCGCCGACGGCACACCGATCATGCTTACCGACACGCGCGAGGCCGCCGTCGCCAATGCATGGAGCCAGGAGCTCGAGGCGGTTTCGGTCCACTAAGCGAAAAGCATTAGTGCGACGCAAACGCCGATCAGCACGATCGATTTCTCGGTACGACTTACGCGGGAATGAGCGGATTTGCTATGCCGCAGACGAGGTCTGCGGCATCGCGAGCACGGCATAGAGCGCATCGGCGTCGCGCGATTCGCGCAGACGCCGCGCCGTCTCCGGATCGCGCAACAGACGCGCCACGCGCGCCAGTGCCTTCAAGTGATCGGCGCCTGCGGCCTCCGGGGCCAGCAGCAGAAACACCAAATCGACGGCTTGACCATCGAGCGCCTCAAAGTCGACCGGACGCGCGAGGCGCGCAAACAAGCCGAACAAGCGTCCAAGCTTGGGCAGCTTGCCGTGAGGAATGGCGATGCCGTTGCCGACCGCTGTGGAACCGAGCTTCTCGCGTTGCAACAGAATTTCCAGAATGGCGCGTTGATTTTGCCCCGTGAGTTCGGCAGCGCGCGTCGCGAGCTCCTGGAGCACCTGCTTCTTATTGTTGACCTTGAGCGCAGGAACAATTGCATTCGGCGCGACGAGATCGGTGAGCGTCATTGATCTGTCCGATGAGCGGAAGCGGCAGCGCCGAGTTGCTTGGGGTGTTTAAGGCGGCGGACCATATTGGGGGAGGCCTCCCGCGTCAATGCCTTCGGCACCGCTCGGTTGCCGTTCCTTGCGGCTGATGCGGCATTAAGCGCGGGCGCGCTGAGTCTGATGACGATCTTTGCGGCGCCGCTTGTAACGACGCAGACGCTTTTCGATGTTCGTGGCGGCCCGATCCGCACTTTCATATGCATCGGCGGCCATGCCTTCCGCCTCCAGCAGGGCCCCGGAATCAAGATGCAGCACACACTCGGTGCGGAACCCGAACCCGTCTTTGGTCACGGTCGCGTGGCCGGAATAGCCGCCGCGAAAATACTTGGAGGTCGCTTCGGCGATGCGGCCGCTAATTCTGTCGCGCAAAGCCGAACCGATACTGATGTTTTTGCCTGAAACCCGCAACGGCATGGTTTGCCTCCTCGTCGCGCGCGGCATGCTGCCGCGCGGTCGCCC
Source organism: Pseudolabrys sp. (assembly GCA_035652735.1). Classification (GTDB taxonomy): domain Bacteria; phylum Pseudomonadota; class Alphaproteobacteria; order Rhizobiales; family Xanthobacteraceae; genus Pseudolabrys. The sequence goes on from DASRDF010000001.1 coordinate 7,206, forward strand.
GCCCTCGGCACCAACTCAAGCTTAGGAATGTCGAAGCAAAGGTCAATCGCGCGGAAGCCCGGCGGCTAGCCTGCCGCTTGCTTGTCGCGCCGCCGCTGCACCGAGGACGGAATGCGCATGGCGTCGCGATATTTGGCAACGGTGCGGCGCGCGATATCGATACCGGCTTCGCGCAGTTTGTCCACGATCGTGTCGTCCGACAAAACATCCGCCGCGGTTTCCGCATCGATGAGTTGCCGAATGCGGTCACGCACCGCTTCTGCCGAATGGGCTTCGCCGCCGTCGGCTGCGGCAATAGCGGAGGTGAAGAAATATTTTAGTTCGAAGATGCCGCGTGGCGTCGCCATATATTTGTTGGCGGTGACGCGCGAAACGGTGGACTCGTGCATGCCGATCGCGTCGGCGATCATCTTGAGATTGAGCGGACGCAGATATTGCACGCCCTTTTCCAGGAAGGCGTCCTGCTGGCGCACGATCTCCGTCGACACTTTGAGGATCGTTTTGGCGCGCTGGTCGAGCGCGCGCACCAGCCAGGTCGCCGTTTGCAGGCACTCTGCGAGATACGACTTCTCCTTGTCGCTGCGCGCGCCTTTGGCGACGTCCGCGTAATAGCGCTCGTTGACGAGCACTTTCGGCAGCGTGTCGGAATTAAGCTCGACGCGCCAACTTCCGTCCGGCGCCGAGCGCACCAGCACGTCCGGCAGGACCGGCTGCACGAGCGTCGAGCCGAAGGCAAGCCCGGGCTTTGGGTTGAGATTGCGGATCTCGCCGATCATATCGGCGAGATCTTCGTCATTGACGCCGCAGATGCGGCGCAGAGCGGCGATATCGCGCTTGGCTAACAAGTCGAGGTGCTCGACCAGCGCCCGCATGGCAGGATCGAAACGATCTCGCTCCTTGAGCTGAATGGTGAGGCATTCGGTGAGATTGCGGGCGCACACGCCGGGCGGATCGAATGTCTGCAACTGCGCGAGCACCGCCTCCACATCGGCAACGGAGCAGCCGAGCTTTTCGGCCACGGTCGTAAGCTCGCCCGAGAGATAGCCCGCCTCGTCCACCATATCGATGAGATAGCGGCCGACCATGCGTTCCACGGGATCGGCTATGGCGAGGGCCAATTGTTCGGCCAGATGATCGGCCAGCGTGGTTTCGGCCGAAACAAAGGCCTCCAGATTGTAGTCGTCGCTCGCCCGGCCGCCGCCGCTCGGCCATTCGGGAGATGCGGCTGCCGCGGGGGCTGCCGCTTTTGCGGCAGGCTCGTCGGGAAACACGTTATCGAGCTCGGTGCCGAGGCCGGCCTCCATAGCGCTGCGGCTGGTTTCCAGATCCTCGCCAATCCAGTCCGCCGCCGCGCTCTCATCGTCCGTCTCGCCGGCAGCTGCTTCGGGCTCCGCCGCCGAAGGTACCTCGTCATCGGTGCCGCGCTCGAGCAGCGGGTTGCGTTCCAGTTCGCCCTCGACGTAAGCCGCAAGATCAAGGCTCGAAAGCTGCAGCAGCTTGATCGCCTGCAGCAGCTGCGGCGTCATCACCAGCGCTTGCGTCTGGCGAAACTCCAGGCGTTGCGACAAGGCCATCGATCAACCCGGCGCGAGTTTGGTCTGATTCTTGCTTCGCGATTATTTATATCAGCTTACGCGCCGAGTCGGCATGCTCTTTTGCGCCGCAGCGGTGCCTAATCCTTGAGCCGTTAACGATGCGCGCTAGAGCCGGAATTCTTCGCCGAGATAAAGCCGGCGCACGTCGGGGTTATTGACGATGTCGTCGGCGCGGCCCTCCATAAGCACTTCGCCCGAATAGATGATGTAGGCGCGATCGGTTAAGCCCAAAGTCTCCCGCACATTGTGGTCGGTGATGAGGACGCCGATGCCGCGATTGGTGAGGTGCCGCACCAGCGCCTGAATATCGCCTACCGCGATCGGGTCGATACCGGCGAACGGCTCGTCGAGGAGCATGTAGCTCGGCCGCGTCGCCAGCGCGCGCGCGATCTCGACGCGGCGGCGCTCGCCGCCGGACAGCGCGATGGTCGGCGTCTTGCGCAAACGAGCAATATTGAATTCCTCGAGCAGCGCGTTGAGATCGGCCTCGCGCCGCCGCTTGTCCGGTTCGACCACTTCGAGCACGGCGCGGATATTCTCCTCAACATTGAGGCCGCGAAAGATCGACGCCTCCTGGGGCAAATAGCCGATGCCAAGGCGCGCCCGCTGATACATCGGCAAGCCGGTGACTTCGTAGCCGTCGAGCTCGATGCGCCCGCGATCCGCCGCGATGAGGCCGGTGATCATGTAGAACACGGTTGTTTTGCCGGCACCGTTGGGGCCGAGCAGACCGACCGCCTCGCCGCGGCGCACGTAAAGCGTCACCCCCTTCACCACCGTGCGGCCGCCGAAGCTTTTCTCCACCGCATGCGCGGCAAGATAGGCGCGCTGCGCCTGCGGCTGACGGCCGTCGCCGTTACGCCGGCGCTGCACCACATGGGCCTGCTGCGCCGGCTGCGGCACCACATTGGGCTGGCGCAGAGCCTGACTAGGCGTCTGCACAGGCGGCTGCCGCCGTTCTTGGATAATGGGTCCCGCCGGCGTGGGACGGCGCGGCGGCGGCGGACGGCGGCGAAACAGCGAGAGGATGTTCACCGATTGACCTCGCGGCGCGGAAGGTGATCGACCGCCCTGACTCGAGGAACAACATTAGCTGATTCCCGGCACGCCAGGACCACGGCGACCACGAGGGCGGGAACGCGCATCAATTGTGCGGCCGCGCCGGTGCGGGCGCCGTGGCTTGGCCGGGCATCTCGATGGGGCCGCCGCCGGGGAGAAACAGCCCCTCGACGCGGCCATGGCCGGATTCCACGCGCGACACCCCGGTGGTGAGATCGACCACCAATTTATCGCCCCGCAGCACGTTTTTGCCTTGGGTCATCACCACGCCACCGCTGAGCGTGACGGTATTGGTTTTCATGTCGAAGATGCCGCTGCGGCCGGTCGCGGTCTGGTCCTTCTGGGTCACCACCACTCCGCCGAGCGCCTCCAGCCGCTTGATACGCTGCTGCCCGGCGGGGCCGGCATCGGCGGCGGGCAACGTGTTATTGCTGGCACCGTCCTGCTCATAGAACACCACCAGCGACTTGCAGCGGAGGTTGGTGTCGCCTTGCGTGACATGCACGTCGCCGCTGAAAGTCGCGACCTTGTCCTTGTCATGGACTTCCAGGCTGGCCGCCTCGATGTGCACGGGCTGATCGCGGTTCTGCGAGAAGCCCTGCAAGGCATTCGGCGGACCCTTCGAAACCGAAGCAGTCGATGCTGCTTTCGGCTGGGCTTCGAGCGCTCCGCAAGGAACGACGATCAGCGCCAGCAGAAGGAGGATCATACGGGACAACGTCATCGCGCGCCTGTCTTCGGGTCCGCCGCGGCGGAAGGAGCGCCAGCGGCAGGCACTGCGTTGGGCTGGTTGAGCATCAGCGTCATGGTCACGCCGCCATCGAAACGCACGACATCGCCCGAGTTCTTGATCTCCATGCGGTTGCCGTTAAGCACGCCCTGCAGCAGTTTCACCGCGACCGGCTTCTCCGACACCACGTCGCCCTTGCGGATGTCGACCAAGGCCTCGCTGAGATGCGCGGCATAGCCGCTCGTCGAGGACAAATCGATGTTGCGGTCGAGGCGCAGGGTTTCGACCTTGCTGTTGTAGATGCCGCTATCGGCGGTCATGTCCATGGTGCTGTTGTCCTGCATCTGCACCTTGGCGCGGATTTGGTGCAGTTCGACCAGATCCGGTTTGGTGAGGTCCTGCGCGGCTGCGTCGGCAGCAAGCTCGTAGGCGCGTGCGTCCTTGGTGAAGCCGGACAGATGCGGCTTCTCCATGGTGATCTTGGTGCCCGAGACGACCAGATCGCCGACATTGATCGGCAGCTTGGCGAGGTAGCGCAGCGGATTGAAATAGCTGACAAGGAAGACCGCGAGCGCCACAACCGCGAGCGCCGTCGGAACCGCGATGCGTAAGACGCGGACGACGCGGCTATGGCGGCGCGCCGCTTCGAACGCACGCGCGCTCTCGGCGCGCCCCATGGTCCAATAGGCGCGCGCGGTCTGTGGATCAGTTTTGGCCGCAATCAGCCGGTTCATTTCCCGAATCGACGATGCCCGGATAAGGCCTGCGAAATCACGTTACCCCGCGACGCAACATGCCGGGCGAATATGGCTCGCAAGGGGCAGTTGCCGGCTTGCCCGCGCCCGCACAGTGACGAATACCCACGCGAGAACAGCAGCTTATACCGAGTGCGAAAAGATGTCTTCGTCAGCCCAGCCGGCGAGGTCGAGCCGGGCGCGGTCGGGCAAAAAGCGGAAACAGGCGGCGGCGAGGTCACTGCGGCCTTCGCGCGCGAGCATGGCGTCGAGCTTTTCCTTGAGGGCGTGCAGGTGCAGCACATCGGTGGCCGCGTAATTCACCTGGGCCTCATTGAGCTCGCCGGCGCCCCAATCGGACATTTGCTGGTGCTTGGACAGGTCGACGCCCAGAATTTCGCGCGCCAGGTCCTTGAGCCCATGTTTGTCGGTGTAGGTGCGGGCGAGCCGCGAGGCAATTTTGGTGCAATAGACCGGCGTCGCCATGGTGCCAAAGGCCTTCGTCAGCACCGCGATATCGAAGCGGGCGTAGTGGAATATCTTGAGCTTGGAGCCATCGCCAAGCAGCCGTTGAATGTTCGGCGCCGTCTTTTGTCCGGCGGCAATCTGCACCACGTCCGCCGATCCGTCGCCGGGAGACAACTGCACCACGCAAAGCCGGTCGCGCGCGGGATCGAGTCCCATCGTCTCTGTATCGATCGCCACCGCGCCCGTGTAGGCGGAGAGGTCCGGCAGGTCGCCGCGGTGCAGACGGATGGTCATCGAAACCCCGGATCGAGACGGCTGGTGCCCAGGAGAGGACTCGAACCTCCACGCCTCGCGGCGCTAGTACCTGAAACTAGTGCGTCTACCAATTCCGCCACCTGGGCTCGTGGCGACTAGGTATTGAGCCGCTTTCCCCTTGTCAAATGACGGCGAAAACGCCGGCCTGTACAGCCGCCGGGCGATCCTGTAATGGGCGCACGATTTCACGTGCAGCCACGATGAGCGTTTCCGGCAACAACGATACCCTGATCACGGTCTATGGCGGCTCCGGCTTCCTCGGACGCCATGTCGTGCGCGCGCTGGCGCGACGCGAATACCGCATTCGCGTGGCGGTGCGGCGGCCTGAACTCGCCGGGCATTTGCAGCCGCTCGGGCGGGTCGGACAAATCCATGCGGTGCAAGCCAACGTTCGCGATGCGGCCTCGGTGGAAGCCGCCGCGCGCGGCGCGCACGTCCTCATCAATCTGGTCGGCATCCTGTTCGAGCGCGGACGGCAGCGCTTCGATGCCGTGCATACGCAAGGCGCGCGGCATATCGCGCTCGCCGCAAAACAACGCGATGCGCGACTGGTGCACGTCTCGGCGATCGGCGCCGACGAGACCTCGCCGGCACAGTACGCGCGCTCCAAGGCCAAGGCGGAGCGGGCCATCCTCGCGGCGCAGCCGGACGCAGTAATCATGCGCCCCTCGATTCTGTTCGGACCGGAAGACGATTTCTTCAACCGCTTCGCCGCCCTTGCACGCATCGCGCCGGCGCTGCCGCTGATCGGCGGCGGCAAGACCCGCTTCCAGCCGGTGTTCGCCGGAGACGTCGCAGCGGCCATTGCCGATGCCGCCGAGGGTCACGCACAGCCGGGCACCATTTACGAATTGGGCGGTCCGGACATGCGCACGTTTAAAGAGCTCATGCAGTTCGTGCTGAAGACCATCGAGCGCAAACGGCTGCTGCTGACATTGCCCTTCTTCGCCGCCAAAATGCAGGCGGCGATTCTCCAGTTCATGCCGAAACCGATGCTGACGCCCGACCAGGTGGAATTGCTGCGCGTGGACAACGTCGTGTCCGATGCGGCGCAACGCGACGGCCGTACATTGCAAGCCTTCGGCATCGAGCCGGAGCCGATCGAAGCTATCGTGCCGGCTTATCTCTGGCGCTTCCGCAAGACAGGCCAGTTCCGCACGCAACCGACGGCGTAGCGTCACACAAAATACAGCGCGTATATGCCGACGGTGCCGACGACAATTCGCCACCAGGCGAACAGCGCGAAGGTGTGCCGCTGCACGTAACGCAGGAACGTCTTCACCACGATCCAGCCGAAGATGAAGGAGAAGACAAAACCCACGGCGACCGCGACGAGGTTGCCCTGCGCAAGCTCCTGACGGTTCTTGAACGCTTCGAAGGCAAAGGCACCGACCATCGTCGGCATCGCGAGCCAGAACGAGAATTCGGCGGCGGAGCGACGGTCCGCGCCGAACAGCATGGCACCGACGATCGTCGCCCCGGCGCGCGAGACACCGGGAACCATCGAAAAGCACTGAAAGATGCCGATGATAAAATAGTTGACCAAGGGAAAACCGGTTGCCTCGTAATAGCGTGGCTTGAGATCGAGGCGATCCACGCCGAGCAGAATGAAGCCGCCAACAATCAGCGAAATGCACACGATGCGCACATCGAACAAATAAGTTTTGATGATGCCGTAAGCGAGCGCGCCGATCACAGCGGCCGGCAAAAACGCAAGCAGTACGCCGATTACAAAGCGCGCCGCATCCCATTGCTTGAACATGTGCGTGGCGAGCGCCCATATCCGCCCAAAATAAATGGTCAGCAGGGCGAGAATGGCGCCGAGCTGGATGAGGATGGCGAACGATTTACCGAAGCTGTCCTCGCCCCAGCCGAGCATATGCTCCATCAGCAGCAGGTGCCCGGTCGAGGACACCGGCAGGAACTCGGTGAGACCTTCGACAATTCCCAGAACCGCGGCTTTTGCCAGGTCGATATGCGACGTGAGGCCTGGGATGGCCGCTTGCAGGGCGTCGACGCTCATAGGCGGGTTGCTCCGGGACAGCCGCCTGCCCGCAAACCGCGGCAGGAATCGGGCGAGTGAGCGCTTGTGGCGCAACGGGCCGATTGGGACAACGAAAATTGCCGGCGGTCAACAGGTTGCTCGGCGTGGTCGGCTTTCTATAGTGCGCATCCCGATTCCCGCCCGGCCGTTTAATGCTCACCCTGTTGCACCATCCGTTATGTCCGCATTCGCGCTATATCCGCCTGATCCTCGGCGAATATGGTGTCGAGGCCCGGCTGGCGGAGGAGCGGTTCTGGGAGCGCCGTGAGGAATTTCTGCTGCTCAATCCAGCCGGCGAAATTCCGGTCCTCGTGGTCGACGGCCAGCCGCCCGTGCCCAGTGCTGCGATTGTTGCCGAATATATCGAGGAGACACATCCCCGCGCGGATGGCGATAACAATCGGCTGCTGCCTGCAGCCGCGGTCGAGCGCGTCGAAGTGCGACGATTGGCGTCGTGGTTTAACGACAAGTTCCATGCCGAGGTCAGCGGCCCTTTGCTCAATGAGCGCGTCTTCAAGCGGCATATGACGAAGGAGCAGGGCGGCGGGCCGCCGGACACCGAGACGTTGCGGGTAGCGCGTCACAATCTGCGCTATCATCTCGCTTACATCGGCTGGCTGGTGCACACGCGCGACTGGCTCGCCGGCGAACGATTGAGCCTTGCCGATTTGGCGGCGGCTGCGCATCTGTCGGTTGCCGATTATTTGGGCGACGTGCCGTGGAACGACGACGAGACAGCGAAGAATTGGTACGCCCGGGTGAAATCGCGGCCGGCGTTCCGTCCGCTGCTCGCGGATACACTGCCGGGGCTCCCGCCGTCGGCAAACTACGCCGATCTCGACTTTTGAACGATCCCGCCGCGCTCAAGGCAGGGCTCGTCGCGCAGGCGCGCGCGCAAGGCTTCGGTGTCATTGGCGTGACGCGGCCGGATTCGATTTCCGAAGCGAAAAAGCATCTCGACACTTTCCTCGCCGACGGTGCGCATGGCGACATGCGATGGATGGAGACAACAGCCGAGCGGCGGGGCGATCCCCGCGCGCTATGGAGCGACGTTCGCTCTGTGATCATGCTGGGACTGAATTACGGGCCTGACGATGCCGACCCGCTCGCTGTCCTCGAGCGGCGCGACCGCGGGGCCATTTCCGTTTATGCGCGCAGCGAGGATTATCATGACATCATCAAGCCGCGACTGAAGACCATTGCGCGCTGGCTCGTCGAAAACGGCGGCGGCGATGTCAAAGTATTCATCGACACGGCCGCGGTGATGGAGAAACCGCTCGCGCAAGCGGCTGGCCTCGGTTGGCAGGGCAAGCACACCAATCTGGTCTCGCGCGAGTACGGTTCGTGGCTTTTTCTCGGCGCGATCTTCACGACGCTTGAACTGCCGTATGACACGGCAGACAAAGATCATTGCGGAAGCTGCCAAGCGTGCGTCGATATCTGTCCGACCCGTGCTTTTACCGCCCCTTACCGTCTCGATGCGCGGCGCTGCATTTCCTACCTCACCATCGAGCACAAGGGACCGATTCCACGCGAGTTCCGAGCTGCGATCGGCAATCGCATCTACGGTTGCGACGACTGCTTGGCCGTGTGTCCCTGGAACAAATACGCAAAGGTTGGACGCGACGCGAAATTCGCCGCGCGCGAGACGTTGCGCGCGCCGAAATTGAGCGAGCTGGCGCGACTCGACGACGCGGCGTTCCGCGCACTGTTCGCCAAGACCGCCGTCAAACGCGCCGGCCGCGATCGCTTCGTGCGCAATGTGCTGATCGCGATCGGCAATTCGGGCGATGCCTCGCTCGCCTGCGAGGCGGAGCGGCTGCTCGACGATCACTCGCCCCTCGTGCGCGGCGCGGCGGTGTGGGCCTTGTCGCGGCTCTTGCCGCGCGAGCAGCTCGCCACGTTGAAAAAATCCGACAACGACCCGGCGGTGAACGAGGAGTGGGCCGCCGCACTCCTTTGACTGTCATGGCCGGGGCCTGTTTCGGCCATCCCGTTCAGGGAAATACTATGCCCTCCTAAGCGGGGTCACCGCGACAAGCCCGGTGACAACAATATTTAGAATTCCTTCACCGCCGCTATCAGCCGCTCGATGTCCTCAGGGCGCGAGAGCCTGTGGTCTCCATCCTTGATCAACGTGAACACCACATCGTCGCGGGCGAAGCGGGTGACCAGTTGCTCGGCATGCCGCCACGGCACATCGGCATCCTGCACGCCCTGAAGAATGTGCACCGGACAGCCGGTCTCGATAAGACCGCCGAGCAGCAGGTGCCTGCGTCCTTCCTCGATCAAGGCTTTGGTGATGGGATAAGGGGCTTCCGAATATTGCGACGGCCGCAGCCAAAATCCTTTGTCCTCGATCTCGCGCTTGGTGGCGTCGGGGAACTGCTTCCACATCAACTCTTCCGTGAAATCGACGGCGGGCGCGATCAGCACCATGCCCGCCATCGGCGGGCTCCCGTTCGTCCCACGCAGCCGCTGCGCCAGCAACAACGCCAGCCAGCCGCCCATGGACGAGCCGATCACGACCTGCGGCTCTTTTGCGAAATGCCGGTAGACGGCCGCGCTTTCCTCCAGCCACCGCCCAATGGTGCCGTCGGTGAATTCGCCGCCCGACTCGCCGTGGCCGGAATAATCGAAGCGTACGCAAGCGCGTCCGTTGGCCGCCGCCCAGCCGTCGAGCGCCTGGGCTTTGGTGCCTTTCATGTCGGATTTGAAGCCGCCCATCCAGAATAGCCCCGGCCCCTTGCCCTCGCGCGCGCACACGGCGATGGTCCGCGCTGGCGGCGGAGATTCGACGGTGATGGAGGTTAGGCGAATCTCACCCATGCGCGACCGGCTCACACCCGAAACAGATTGTCCGGCATCTTCTCGCCGCAAGGGGACCTTCGATGCAAGAGGGTCGGCATGAATCGCACCTCCGCACGTTCGCTGGCCGGTGCCACCATCCTGCAGATCGTACCGGCTTTGCGCGACGATCCCGCCGGTCACGCCGCCATCGATATTGCGCTCACTTTGTTGCAAGCGGGCGCGCGCACCATTGTCGCCGGCGACGGCGGGCCGCTGGTCGGTGAATTGCGCGCTTTCGGCGGCGAATGGCTGCCGATGATCAACGACACCTTCAACCCGCTGCGGCTTCGCGCCAATGCCAAAGCTCTGGCGGGGCTGATCGCAGGCGAGCGCATCGACATCGTGCATGCGCAAAGCACAGGAAGCGCATGGAGCGCGCTTGCCGCCACCCATAAGCAGCCGGTTTTCCTGGTGACGTCCTTCCCCGACCGCCTGCCCGGCCATTCTCGTTTTGGCAATGTGCTGCGGGCTTCGCTCGCGCGCGGCGATCGTGTGATCGCTCCGTCGGCCTATGTCTCGCGCGCCATGATCGAGCGCTATAAGCTGCCGGCCGACCGCATTACCGTTATTCCCCGCGCCGTCGACACCGCGATGTTCAACCCGGCCGCTGTTAGCGCCGACCGCATTGCGGGCATGCGCCGCGTCTGGGGCGTGCTGCCGGAAATGCGCGTGGTCTTGGTGCCGGCCCGTATCGCCCCGTGGAACGGACAGATGAGCATGATCGATGCCGCGCGGTTGATCGTCGCCGGCAGTCGACGCAACATTATCTTTGTATTCGCCGGCGAAGACACGCGTCACCTGCGCTTCGCGCGTGCCTTGCGCAAGCGCGCAAGCCTTCATGGCATCGACACGCTCTGTCGCTTCGTCGGTTATTGTGCCGATATGCCGGCGGCGTTGGCCGCCGCCGATATCGTGGCTTTGCCGCTGCTCGAACCGCCGCTCTCGGGGCGCGCTGCCGCCGAAGCGCAGGCGATGGGTCGCCCCTTAGTCGCGACAACTGTCGGCATGCTGCCGGAGAACCTGCTGGCACCGCCGCGGATGAAAGACGAGCTGCGCACCGGCTGGCTGGTGCGGCCGGGAAATACCGGCGAGCTTGCGCAGGCCGTGGGCGCCGCCTTGGCGCTCAATGTCACCGCTTATGAGGCCTTGGGGGCTCGCGCGCGTCAGTTCGCCGAGTTCATGTTCTCCCCGCAAAGCGTTGCCGAAGCCATCCGCGGGGTCTATACCTCTCTTCTCGCCCGCGACGCGTAAGTTCGCAAATCGCGCACACTCGTGGATGCAGTGAAGGCTGTGACCGTATGTCAAGTTTGCCGGCATCGCCGATGTCCGTCATCGAGCCGCTGCCTGCCAGCCCCGCCTCCACACAAATTCATGCAAGGCCCGATGCACTCACGGTCCTGATCGCCGCGCCAGGCCTCGATGCCGGTGCCGCCGATGCCGGCGCCGTCGAGCTCACCCGCGTGCTCGCGGGCGCCGGACACGCCGCGATCGTCGCCGCCCGAGCCGGCCGTTTTGTCGCGGACGTGACCGCCGCGGGCGGCGAATTCGTGGCGGTCGATCTCGCAAGCAACAATCCCATGCTCATGCTGCGCAATGCTGCGGCCTTGATCCGTCTCGCCCGCGAGCGCAAATGCGACGCGATCCACGCCCTCGGCCGTTCGGCGGGCTGGAGTGCACTGATCGCCGCGCGGCTGTGCGGCATTCCTTTCGTCACCAGCTGGTACAAGGGCTTCCGCGAACAGAATCTGTTCAAGCACGCCTACAACGGCGTGATGGCGCGCGGCGACCGCGTCATCGTTCAGAGCGAACAAATCGCCCAGCTCGTTCACGATCGTTACGGCACCCCTTGGGAGCGAATCACGGTGGTGCCGGCCAGCATCGACTTTGCCCGTTTCGATCCGGCACGTGTCTCCCGCGAGCGCGTTCAAGCCCTGCGTGCCGCCTGGGGTGTCACATCGGAAACCAAAGTCATCCTGGTTACCGGGCGTATCCTGCGGCGCAAAGGCCATGATGTCGTGGTGCGCGCGGCCAAACGCCTGAAAGAAACGAAGCTCAAGGACTTTCTTTTCGTCTTTGTGGGCGAGGATCGCGGTCACACCCGTTACACCGGCGAATTATGGGACCTGGTGTTGTCGACCGGCACGATCGACGCGGTGCGTATGGCCGCGCCTGTCTACGACATGCCTGCCGCCTATGCTTGCGCGAGCGTCGTCGTTTCAGCGGCGGTGCAGCCGGAAGGCTTGCAACGGGCGATCGTCGAGGCCCAGGCGATGGCGCGGCCGGTCATCGTCTCCGATCTCGCCGCCGGCCCGGAAGTCGTGCTGACGCCGCCCGCCGTGCCCGAGAGCCGCATAACAGGCCTGCGTGTCCAAGCCGGCGACGATGCCGCCTTGGCGGCAGCATTGCTGCGGCTCTTTTCGATGCCGGAGCCGGTGCGCGACACCATCGGCCTGCGTGGCCGCGAGTGGGTGCTCGGCCATTTCAATGCCGACGGGGTCGCCAAGCAGATTCTTGCACTCTACGGTGCCACCGTTCCGCACCGCATTAAAACGAATGAAATTTGAAAGATTTGGCCACGCCGGTCAGTTTTCCGGTGCTGACTGGCGCGGAACGCGTTGACTTATTCGCCGTTTCTACCAATGTTTCGTGTGCCCGGGCGCGCTTCGCCCGGGCGCTTGTTGCAATAGCAGAAGGAGACAATAGCCATTCGTCGTCCGATGAAGTCTGCGCTGCCCGTTCAGAAGGACGGCCCGCGCATCAACGAGGAGATCCGCTCCCGCGAGGTTCAGCTGATCGATGCCACCGGCCACAATCATGGCCCCACGCCCATTCAAGCCGCGCTAGAGATGGCGCAGACCGCAGGGCTCGATCTCGTCGAGATCGCTCCAAACTCAAGCCCGCCCGTCGTCAAAATCCTGGATTACGGCAAATACAAATACCAGGCGCAGAAAAAGGCGGCCGAAGCCCGAAAAAAACAGAAAGTGGTCGAGGTCAAGGAGATCAAGCTCCGGCCGATGATCGACGACCATGATTACGAGGTGAAGATGCGCTCGATGAAGCGCTTCTTCGAGGAAGGCGACAAGGTGAAGATCACCTTGCGCTTCCGCGGCCGCGAAATGGCGCACCAAGAACTTGGTTTCAAGCTGCTTGACCGGGTCAAGACCGATGTCGGCCTGATCGCCAAAGTCGAGGCCGAGCCGCGTTACGAGGGCCGCCAGATGGTCATGGTGCTGGCGCCGCGCTAGCGGGGATGTAGGTGCGCGCCGTCATGACGCGCTCCGCACGGCACTGCTCCACCCGCTTCCCGGTCAGCGCCGATGCGCTTCCCAGCGACCGGAACATGTGCCGACCCGGCCAGACCCTTTCCAGCCGCCGTTGCCGCGGCGGCTGGTCAGTTGACCGGTGCCGTCGGCGTGCTCTTCGAAGTGCCTGATCGCCACTTTGACTGCACCTTGCGGCGATATCGTGCCGTGCAAGGTGACGGAAGTGTAGCTGGGATAGAGAATGGCGCCTTGCGAGACACGAACATCGTAAGTGTAGATCGGGTCGCAATTGCCCTTCTCGGTAATGACCCGCACGGTCCAGTCGCCGTCGAATCCGGCGGCCCACGCCGGTACCGCAACGCCCACGATGCCGAGCGGCAGTACAGTCAGAGCGGTCACGATCGCTTTGCGCATGGCTTTCCCCGATCGACTGCTTGTAGCAATGCGCGGGCGATCGGGTGCAAAAATGACGCCGCGTGGTTGACGGAAAGCCGCGGGCGACCAAAGGGTTAATGTTCGCGGTCGTTAAGGTTGCAAGCGCTTCCGGCCTCTGCCATAACGCCGCGCATTCACCGCCCGGCCAGTAAAGGGCTGCCGTGGCGGCGATTTTTCGCTCAATCGTGAGCATTTAACGGCCGCGCGGGCTCGCCCGCGCCTTGGCCGATCAGGAGAGCAAAATGCCCAAAATGAAAACCAAATCCGGCGCCAAGAAGCGCTTCAAGATCACCGCCGGCGGCAAGATCAAATACCAGCAGTCCGGCAAGCGCCACGGCATGATCAAGCGGACCACCAAAACGATCCGCGAGCATCGCGGCACCGCGGTGCTGTTCAAGACCGACGGCGACAACATCAAAAAGTATTGGCTGCCCAACGGCTGACCGGTACTCGCCGCTTTTCCCACTTCGAGACTGCAGGAGAATTGTTATGGCCCGCGTCAAACGTGGTGTCACCAGTCACGCCAAGCACAAGAAGGTCCTCAAGGCCGCCAAGGGCTTTTACGGCCGCCGCAAGAACACCATCCGCATCGCCAAGCAGGCCGTGGAGAAAGCCAACCAATATGCCTTTCGCGACCGTAAGCGGCGCAAGCGCTCGTTTCGCGCATTATGGATTCAGCGTCTCAATGCCGCGGTGCGTCCGTTCGGGCTGAACTACAGCCGCTTCATCGACGGCCTGGCCAAAGCCGGCGTTGCCGTCGACCGCAAAGTCCTGTCCGACCTCGCCATCCGCGAGCCGGCGGCGTTTCAGGCAATCGTGGAGAAGGCAAAGGCCGCGCTGCCGGCGTAATATTCTGCGTCATGTCCGGCTTTGCGCCGGGCATCCACGCCTTCCTTAAGGTCAAGACGTGGATGGCCGGCACAAGCCGGCCATCCAGAGGCCAAGGACATCCTTGCCATGCCTGACATCGCCACGCTTGAGCAAGAACTCCTCAGCGCCGTCAGCGCCGCCAAGGACGAGACGGCGCTCGAGCAGGTGCGTGTTGCGGCTCTGGGCAAGAGCGGCTCGGTGACCGCCCTGCTCAAGACGCTCGGCGCCATGACGCCGGACGAGCGCAAGGCGAAAGGGCCGGCGATCAACGGCCTGAAAGATCGCCTGACCGCGGCCATCGCCCGGCGCAAAGACGACCTCGCGGCCGCCGCACTCGATGCGCGCCTGAATACCGAAACCGTGGACGTGACGCTGCCGGTTTCCGAGACGCCGGCGGAGACAGGGCGCGTGCACCCGATTACCCAGGTCATCGACGAACTGACCGCGATCTTCGCCGACATGGGCTTTGCCGTGGCGGAGGGCCCCGACATCGAGACCGACGATTACAACTTCACCAAGCTGAATTTCCCCGAAGGCCATCCGGCGCGGGATATGCACGACACGTTCTATTTCCCGCCCAGGCCCGACGGCTCGCGGCTGCTGCTGCGCACGCACACCTCACCGGTGCAAGTGCGCACGATGCTGGCGCAAAAACCGCCGATCCGCGTCATCTGCCCGGGCCGCACCTACCGCAGCGACTCGGACCAGACGCATACGCCGATGTTCCATCAGGTCGAGGGCCTGGTCGTCGACAAAGGCTCTCACCTCGGCCATCTGAAATGGATTCTCGAGGAGTTCTGCAAGGCCTTCTTCGAGGTCGACAGTGTGAAGATGCGCTTCCGCCCGTCGTTCTTTCCCTTCACCGAGCCGTCGCTCGAGGTCGACATCCAGTGCAGACGCGACAAAGGCGAGATCAGGTTCGGCGAAGGCGAGGACTGGCTGGAGATTCTTGGCTGCGGCATGGTGCATCCCAACGTGCTGAAAAATTGCGGATTGGATCCCGACGTGTACCAGGGCTTCGCCTGGGGCTTGGGCATCGACCGCATCGCCATGCTCAAATATGGCATGCACGACCTGCGCGCCTTCTTCGAGGCCGATGTGCGCTGGCTCAAGCACTACGGCTTCCGGCCGCTCGATTTCCCCACGCTGGCGGGAGGATTGAGCGCGTGAAATTCACCCTGCCCTGGCTGAAGGAGCATCTCGACACCGACGCCTCGCTCGGCGAGATCACCGACAAACTTACCATGATCGGGCTCGAGGTGGAGAACGTCGAGGACAAGGCGGCGCAGTTGAAGCCGCTCGTCATCGCCTCGGTGCTCTCGGCCGAGAAGCATCCCAACGCCGACCGCTTGCGCGTGTGCATGGTGGACATCGGGGCCGGCCAGCCGATTCAGGTGGTCTGCGGCGCGCCCAATGCGCGCGCCGGCATGAAGGCCGTGTTCGCCCCGCCCGGCACCTACATCCCGGGCAAGAAGATCACGCTTGGCATCGGCAAGATTCGTGACGTCGAGAGCCGTGGAATGTTGATCTCGGGCGCAGAGATTGAAGTGTCCGACGACGCGGACGGCATCATCGAGCTTCCCGGCGATGCGCCGGTCGGCAATCCTTACACCGAGTGGGCCGGCCTTGCCGATCCCGTCATCGAGATCAATCTCACGC
>DASRDF010000002.1:0-22674 GCA_035652735.1 Pseudolabrys sp.
GGCTCAGGCGCTTTCCAGCTTGCGCCGAACCCCAGAATTGATAGGCCAGCTAGTCGGCTCGCGAGTGATTGCGACTGCACCTTCACGCGCTTTCCGCGCATGACTGCCCCCTATGTCAAGCAAGCCCGTGTTTGCGACCGAGGTTTTCTGCGTCCAGCCCCACTCGTACTCTCCATTCCCAGTGCTCCGCCAGTGTCTTGTTGTGCTTTTCCTTGTTGCACTGAGCATGGGTAAGTATGAAATTTGAGGAGTGGTGAACGCCACCCTTTGCCAGCGGCTTAGCGTGGTCAACCTCAGCGACGCTTATGCTAGTAATTGGCTGAAAACAGCAGGGACACAACCCGGCTTGACGTTTCAACAACGACCTTTTCGTTGCATCGTCGAAGGGCAAACGAGCACCAGGATCAACACCGGCCCGTTTCTCATCCCGCTTCCGACGGCCCTCTTTGTTATTCCGCTCGTACTCCGCCGATGCCTTGTTCATGCACGTTCGGCAGTACCCGCGTAAACCGCCAGAGGGCGTAGAGCCAAAAAACCCTCGCGTTGCCGGTTTGATCTCTCCGCAGCGAGTGCATTTCTTTTCTTGCATGTGCGCCATTCCTGATGGCGCATCATACCGTCTCACCCCCGCTCAAAACATCTCACCGAACTGTGAGTAGGACTGTGAGTAGCGGAGGGAGTGAAAAAGGCTAACCGATTGACGCTTGCAGCCTTTATACCGATTATGGTAATCCGCCCCTGGCACCACTCGCCTGCCGCTATCCGATGGCCGTGAGCGACGCTGGTGAAAATCGCCATCCCTGACGTCATCTCCAATTCATATTTCCCGGCGGAAGCCGCCGTCGAGCTCGGCTTCTTTCGCGAGCAGGGCCTCGACGTCACGATCGACATGATCTACCCGGTCGACGCCGCCTATCGCGCCTTGCGCGACGGCAAGGTCGATTTTGTCGCCGGCTCGGCCCATTCGGCGCTGTCGGCCTTTCCGCGCTGGGACGGCGTCAAGCTCATCTGCGCGCAGGCGCAGGGCATGTATTGGTTCCTGGTCATGCATGCCGACCTTTGCGCCGCGCGCGGCGACGTCACGGCCGTCAAAGGGCGGCGCATCGGCGCCGCGCCGTGGGTCGACATGGGCTTGCGCCGCCTGCTCGCCGCCGCCGGCATCGACCTTGTGCGCGATGCGGTGACGATCGCACCGGTTCCGGGCGCAATCGGTGACCGGGTGAATTTCGGCCTGACCGCAGCCAAGGCCCTGGAAGACCGCAAGATCGACGGCTTCTGGGCCAATGGCATGGGTGCGGAAGTGGCGGTGCGTCGCGGCGTCGGCACGGTCGTTCTCGATGTGCGGCGCGGCGACGGCCCCAAGGGCTGTTTCGACTACACCATGGCGTCGATTGCCGCGACCGAGCGTCTGATCGAGACGTCGCCCGAAGCCGCGGCGGCCGCGGTCCGCGCCATCGTCAAGGCGCAGGCCGCGCTCAAGCAGGACGTGACGCGGGCCGCCGCGGTCGGCCGAAGACTGTTTCCGCCGGCGGAGGCAGAACTCATCGTTGAATTGGTCCGCCGCGACCTGCCGTATTACGACGCGTCGATTTCGCAGGGCTTCGTCGCCGGCATGAACCGGTTCACCTGCGATGTCGGCCTGCTCGATGCGCCGGCGCCCTATGCAAAGATCGTGGCGACGCAGTTGCAAGACCTGTGGCGGGCCTAGGCCGATCGCTCAAGCGCCGGTGAAGCGCTCCGCGGGTGGTGCGATTTCGGTCACGAGATCGCGCACCAATGTCTTGTTGGACAGCGGCGCGAGCGTCATCTCGCGTGGCTGCAGCCGCGCCGTGCAGGCATAGACGGTCTTGCCGTCGAGCTCGACCATGCACTCCTTGCAGGCATTGGCGTTGATGCAGGAGAAGCGGATCGCCAGCGTCGGGTCGCGGTTGATTCTGATCCAGCGCAGGCCGTCGAGAACCGACTGGCCCGGCTCGAACGGTACGTCATAGGTCTCCCAGCGTCCCGAATTGACATCGAGGCCGCGCCAAATCTTCAGCCTGGCGGTCTCGCTCATGGCGCAGCCGCCGCGGCGCTTGGGGAGGCTTTCGACACCGTGACGCGGCCATCGCGCAGCCGGATATGCTGGTTGACCGCCCATTCGGCCTTCACGTCCGGATAATCCTCGCGCTGGTGCGCTCCCCTTGTCTCGGTGCGCGCCAGCGCGGCCTCGGTCACCACGCGGGCGACCAGCAGCATGTTGCGCAAGTCGAACCAGTCGAGCCGGCGCATATCGAAACGGCGGCCGTCGCCCGGCGGACAATCGCCGAGCGCGACGCGCAAGCGCTCGATCGTGTCCAGCGCGCCGCTCAGCCCTGTCTTGGCGCGCAAGGGGCCGACATGGTCCTGCATCGTGCTCTGAAGGAGCTGGATCGCCTCTGCGGTATTGAGCTCGCATGTCGCACTGCTGCGCGGCATAAGCGCGAGGGCGGCGCGGGCGTTGCCGGCACTGTCCGGCATGGTGCGCTGCCGTTTGGCAAAGCTTGCCGCAGAGCGGCCGGCGCGCCGGCCGAACACCAGCGCCTCGGTCACCGCGTTGCCGGACAGCCGGTTGGCGCCGTTGGCGCCGCCGACCGCCTCGCCCGCCGCGAACAGGCCCGGCACGTCCGTCCGCATATCCACGTCGGTCGCGATCCCGCCCATGTGATAGTGCGCGATCGGCGCCACCTCGATCGGCGTCTTCGTCAAGTCGATATTGTTGGCGGCCAGGCGGTCGATGACCGGGCCGAAGGCCTCGCGCAAGGCCGCTTCCGAGCAATGCTGGAAGCTCAAATAGACACCGCCATGCGGCGAGCCGCGCCCCGCTTCGACTTCCTTCATGATCGCGTAGCTGCCCGCGTCGCGCGTGATGACGTACTTGCCGTCCTCGGCAACGCCGTAATTCCGGGTGAATTCTTCCATGCGGTTGTTGAGGAGCCGGCCGCCGAGTTTATAGCGGAACGGATCCCACATGATCGGGTCCATGCCGATGAGGCGCGGCGCCAGGTGGCCGATAGGAAAAAATTGGACGAACTCCATGTCCACGAGCGATGCGCCGGCGCGCAAGGCCAGCGCATAGCCGTCACCGCCCATGTTGGTTGACGCGCTGTTGCGCCGGTAGAGACGCGTCAGGCCGCCGGTTGCGATGACCGTCGCCTTGGCCGAGACAATGACCGGAGCGCCGGAGCTCAGGTGCAAGGCCACGGCGCCCGCAATGCCGTCGTCGGCACACAGAAGATCGACGATGCAGAGATCGCCCGCCTTTTGGATTCCGGCGGTTCTATTCACCACGGTGCGCAAAGTCTTGGATACGGCCGGGCCGGTATTCAGGAAATCGACATAGACGCAGCGCGGCCGGTCGTGCCCCGGCGCCATTGCCTGCGTGATGCGGCCGTTCTTGCGCGCCCAGCCGACGCCCCAATCGTCCATGGCGCGGATGCAGTCCGGCCCGTCTTCGCAGAGCAGCTGCGCAAGCGGCGCGTTGCAGAGGCCGCGGCCGGCCGTCAGCGTGTCGCGGTAATGATGGCTCCAGTGGTCCGGCGTCTCCGCGCCGAGCGCGACGGCAACCGTCATCTGCGCCATAACGGTCGCGCCGCCGCGTCCGATCAGGCTGCGGTCGGCGAGCAGCACGCGGCAACCCGCGCGTGCGGCCTCGATGGCCGCATACATGCCGGCGGCGCCTGAGCCGATCACGAGGACGTCGGTTTCGGCGCGCATCGGTTCAATGGTCATTGCGGCCTCGTGGTTCGAGCTATTGCATCAGCAAACCAGGCGATCATTATAGGGTCGTCCAGAGGAGTGGCCTTGTCATGACCGAAGCTTCGCGCCTGACGCCGCCGATGACCGAATTGTTTCGGCGCGATGCCGACATTCCCATGATGCAAATCCGCAGCGTGGAAGGCGAGACCCGCGGTCAGCTGCCGACGATGAAAATTCTTATGGCGACGCCGGACATGAATTGCCTGAAAATCTACAGAAAGAAAGGCGAACTCGCGTCTCGCCATGCGCATATGGACCATTCGACGATCTGCTGCCTGTTGAGCGGCAAAGTGAAGTTATTCATTGGCGATCAGACCTTTATTGCCGAGGCCGGCGATGTCTGGCGGCACCCTCCGGGGGTCGTTCATCAAACCGAGGCTCTTGAAGACAGCATACAAATCGAAGTGAAATCGCCTGCGTGCAAGACTTGGTGACCGCTCCAACCGGAGACACCTCGCCGGCCGATCCGCTGCTGCGTATCGCGGGCGTCAGCAAGCGTTTTGGCGGCATTGTCGCGGTCGACGACATCTCAATCGACGTCGCAAGACATAGGCTGACCGGCCTGATCGGCCCGAATGGCGCGGGAAAAACCACGCTTTTCGATCTCATTTCGGGGGTGTCCTCGCCGAATTCAGGCGAAGTCCTGTTCGAGGGCCGGCCGATTCAGGGCATGCAGTCGCACGCGGTGGCGCGGCTCGGCATAGGGCGCACGTTTCAAAGCGTCCGTGTCTTCAACGAGATGACGGTTCGCGAAAATCTCGAAGTCGCGGACCGAAATGGCAAGCATCGCGGCAGCCAGGGTTTTGCCGACCGCATGGGTGGTGCCTTGGCCTTCGTCAACATGACTCCGCATCAGGGGGCCTTGGCGGGCCGGCTGTCCTATGGGCAGCGCAAGCTCATCGAAATCGCCATGGTTCTGATCCAGGACCCAAAGCTCATCATGCTCGATGAGCCGGTCGCGGGGGTTAATCCCAAGCTGATCGAACAGATCGGCGAGCTGTTGACCGAGCTTGTGCGACAGCGGCGCACGCTGTTGCTGGTCGAGCATAATATCCCCTTCGTCACCAGTCTCTGCGACCACATCATCGTGATGGCGAACGGCAAACTGCTGGCGCAAGGAGACGGCGAACAGGTGCAGCGCGATCCGCGTGTACTGGAGGCGTTTCTTGGCACCTGACAGCGCCATCCTGGACGTGCAAGGTGTGACTGCCGGTTATGGCGGCTCTGCCGTTCTGCAGGACTTGGGGCTGAGCGTGCGATCAGGCACCATGACCGGTGTGATCGGGCCGAACGGCGCCGGCAAATCGACTTTGCTCAAGGTGATCGTCGGTTACCTCCGGCCGAGCCAGGGCGAAATTCTGCTCGACGGCGTTGCTGTTACCGGATTGCCGCCCGAGCAACGAATAGCCAAGGGCATTGCCTATATTGCACAGACGCGCAGCCACTTTCCGAGTCAGACCGTCCAGGAAAATCTCCGGCTCGGCGCCTATCTGGTCAAGGATGCCAGGCTGCGCGCCGAACGCCAGAACGCGGTGTTCGAGCGGTTTCCGATCCTGCACGAGCGGCGGCGCCAGCTTGCCGGTCAGTTGAGCGGCGGCGAGGCGCGCATGCTCGAGGTCGGCCGCATGATGATGACTGCGCCGCGGCTTGCCATCCTCGACGAGCCCTCGGTCGGTCTGTCGCCGAAACTGGTCGACGTCGTTTACGGCCACGTTCGTTCGCTCTGCGACCAGGGCATGAGCTTTCTCATCGTCGAGCAAAACGTGCGGAAATTGCTTTCCGTCGCTGATTTCATCTACGCGCTGGAAGGCGGCCGGAACCGCTACGACGGCACCCCGCACGACTTAAGCGAAGACGGCCGGCTCGCTGAGCTCTATCTCGGTGCACGGGGCTAGTGGCGTTCGCATGCTTCTCGATCTCGTATATTTCGCGGCATTGGGGGTGATGACCGGAGGCCTCTATGGCCTGCTCGGCCTCGGGCTCAACCTGATTTTCGGTGTGATGCGGGTCATCAACGTGTCGCACGGCGAAATGCTGACGCTCGGCGCCTACACCGCCATCGTGATGGGTCTTGGCGGAGTGACGTCGCCCTGGGCGGCGATTGTCGCCGCGGTCATGGTCGTCACGTTGATCGGCTTTCTGATTGCGCGCTACCTGCTGCAGCCGCTGACGGTCGAAAGCCGTATCGATGAGCAGCGCGGCATGGTGCTGTCGCTCGGCTTATCCCTGGTGCTGGCCAACCTGGTGCTGGCGGTCTTTGGGCCGGAATATCAGCGCGTTCCCGGCAAGCTGGCCGAGGGCTCGATCGTGCTCGGCGATCTGATCATCGAGAAGCAGCGCCTCATCATTCTCATCGCAAGTCTTGTCCTCGCTGCGGCGCTCATGGCGTTCCTGCGCTTCACGTTGACCGGCAAAGCGATCCGCGCCGTCGGAGAGAATCCGGAAGCTGCGCAGGCGAGCGGCATCAGCGTGCGCAAGATCCACCTGCTGACCTTCAGTATCGGGTCGGCCTTGGCCGGCGCCGCGGGCGCCTTGATCACGCCCGCGACCTATGCCTTTCCCGCAATGGGCTTGAACTATACGCTCTACGCCTTTTCCGTCGTCATCATCGGCGGTCTGGGCAGCGTCTGGGGCGCGATCTTCGCCGGGTTCCTGCTTGGCATCGTTGAGTCGCTGTCGGTGATCTGGCTGCCGTCAGGCTACAACACGATCGTGGGACCGGTGCTCATGCTTTTCACGCTGATCATCAGGCCGCAAGGCCTGCTCGGCGTCAAACCGGGGCGCGCCTGATGACGCAAACCTTCTCTGCCCGTCAGGTCGCGATGATCCTCGCCGTCGTGATCGTCGCAGCGACGCTGCCATTTATTGCGCCGAACGACTTCATCATTCATACCGTGTGCATTGCCTTGGTCTATGCGGTGCTGGCGGCAAGCTGGGACCTTCTGTACGGCTTTGCCGGCCTGATCAGTTTTGGCCATGCCGGCTTTTTTGGCCTCGGTGCCTATTCGGCCGCGCTGTTCACGACTTACCTCGGCTTGCCGGCCTGGTTCGGGCCGCCGGTCGGCGCCGTTGCCGGCGCGCTCTTGGGGGTCGCGATCGGCGTGCCGACACTGCGGCTGCGGGGCGTCTATCAGGCGCTGTCGACCCTGGCGTTTTCGGAAAGCCTGCACGTGGTCGCCACAAATTGGTACAGCGTGACGCGCGGCACCCTTGGTTTTAACCAACACCCGACGTTCTTCCGCATGATCGGCGAGTTGCACAAGAGCTACTATGTCATGCTGGCAACCTGCTCGGTTTGCGTCGCGGTGATCTGGTGGATCGCTCGACGCAGCCGCATGGGCATGACATTCCGCGCCATGCGCGACGACGATATCCGCGCGCGAGCGCTCGGCATCAACATCGTGCAGCAGCGCGTGCTCGTCTTCACTTTGAGCGGCCTGTTCGCGGGCCTCGCGGGCGCGATCTATGCGCACTATGTCGGCCTGGTCAGTCCGAGCGAACTGGGACCGTCATTGACCATTCTCGTGATCGCGATGTCGACAATCGGCGGCGTCGGAACGATCATCGGCCCGGCGGTTGCCGCCGTTGTTCTCTATGCGCTCACTGAACTGCTGCATCTTGCGGGCACCGTCTACAACCAGATTGCGATCGGCGCGCTTCTGATTGCCTTCGTGTTGTTCCTGCCGGACGGGATTGCCGGCTGGTTCGTGCGTCATGGCCGGCGGACGCCGGCGAAGTCATGAATTGTTTGGTGAAGGAGCGCTGGTGATGGCCAAATCCGATGATGCGCTGATCGCTCGGCTCGGCGCATTGCCCGTCGCGATCGTCAGCGATGTCTTGCGTTATGCCGGCACGCCGCATCAGGTGTTGCATCATTCGATCCAGGCGCTCGGGCCAATGTCGGGCAGAAGCGTTGCCGGCCCGGTTTTTTGCGTGCGCGGTGAACGTCTGCTCGGCGGAGTGGTGCCGAAGAATCTGCGTCCCGACATGTTTCGTCGCATGCCGGCGAACAGCGTCATCGTCATGGCCGCGAACGGCTACGAAGATGCTGTTGTCATCGGCGAAAACATCGCGCTCTCGCTCAAGGTCCGCGGCTGCAAGGCGGTGGTGACGGATGGCGGCATCCGTGATCGCGATGCGATTGTCGAAATGGGCATGCCGGTATTCACACGCTTCGTCTCGCCGCTCAGCTCGGGTCAGCAATGGGTCACCGTCGAGCTCGATGCACCCGTGACCCTGCCGGGTCAGGCGACGGCCCATGTCACGATCAAGCCCGGTGACTTCGCTCTCGGCGATGGCGACGGAGTCGTCATCGTGCCGGGTCGCGGCCTGACGACGGTGGTCGAAGACTCGGAAAAGGTGCTGGAGATCGAGCAGCGCACCCGCGAGCGCTTGTTGGCCGGGGGCGATCCGGAGGCGGTCTACGCCGAATTTCCGCGGTTCGACCACGTCCGCAAAATCTGACGCGCGTCGCCGCCGGCATCACTTGCAGCAAATTATTCCTATAATTGTATACAATTTCGCTCGTGAATACTGGATTTTTTTATTGCACGCGGCCCACGTGTATCCAATCCTTTCTCTGGCAAGCAGATCAGGAGCCGTGGCCATTTGGGAGGGTCGCACATGGTGCAGATCACACGCGGTGTCGAACGCAAGGGCCTAAATCGAAGATCTGTTCTCAAAGCCGGTGTCGCAGGCTCGGCTGTTGCCATGCTGCCATGGCGGGCGCGCGCCGCCGACGACGAAATCAGGATCGGCTTTGTCGGCCCTGTCACCGGGCCGCTTGCCGAACTCGGCACCGCCATGCGCGATGGCGCGCAAGTTGCACTCGATGACGCGAACGCGAAAGGCGGCGTCAAGATCGGCGACAAGACTTACAAGGTCACGCTCGTCGTCGGCGACGAGGAATCGACACCTGAGCGCGCGGTCGCCGCGACGCGGCGGCTTATCGACGTCGACCACGTCCACGGCATCGTCGGTTATGCGATCAGCACCAATCTGCTCGCCTGCATGCAGCTGTTGCAGGATTCGAAAACGCCGATCATCGACACCAGCGGTCGCGCCGACTCGATTCCAAATCAGATCGCGTCGAAGAAGATGGACTATCTGTTCCAACTCAGCCCAACCAATCGCGATTTTGTCGGGCTGCATGGCGATTTGATCAAGCATTACGCGGGCGCAAAGCGCGCTGCGATCCTCGCGCTCAACACAGACTTTGCGCGCGAGTACGCGACGCAAGCCGAAGCGCTATGGCCGAAGAAAATGCCGGGCCTTGAGGTGAAAAGCCTCTATGTCGACGGCAACAAGATGGATTTGCAACCCGAGCTCCTGCAAATCCGTCGCTTCGATCCCCAGCTTTTGTGGGTTCTCTTGACCGGCGCCCAATCCTATCAATTCGTCGATCAGTTTGCCGCCGCCGATATGATCAAAAAGATGCTCGTCCTGGGTGATTCCATCTATGGCTCGGAGCTTTTCCGCAGCAAGGCCGGCACCAAGGTCGACTACCATATGGCGAACGCCATTACCGAGCGTAAGCCGTTCACCGATCTGACGCTGCCGTTCTACGACGCATACAAGAAGAAAACCAATTTCAATCCGCCGTACTACGCCGTGCAGACCTACGACGGCGCGCTCATGATGCTGGAAGCGCTCCGGCGCATTGGCAAGCTCAACGGTGACGTTGCCGGTGACCGCACCGCATTGCGCGATGCGCTCGTGACCATCGACAAATCAAAGCCGATTACCGGAGCGCGCGGCCAACTTGCCTTCTCGTCGCTTGAGACCGGTCGCACTGTCGCGGTGACGCCGGTCATTACGCAATACCAGCCGGGCAATCACACGGTGGTCGTGTGGCCGCTGAACCAGGCCGGAAAATTCCTCGATCCCCGCACCTGAGGTAGCCGAAGGGCCCTGTCATGCGTGACGTTACCGATATTCAGGCTACGCGGCCGGGCAGCAACCTGCTGGCCGAGTTCGACCAGGTGTTCGTCCGGGATGTCGATATTCCGAAGACGCCGATCCGTTCGGCGGAAGGCGTTGCGTTCGACAAGGCCAATGTCAGCGTCAAGCTGCTGATGGTCGCCGACCGCATGCATATGCTCAAGGTGTTCTTCACCAAGGGCTCGGTCGTCCCGGTGCACGTTCACAACGACCATTCGACGATTTGCTGCCTGCAAGAGGGCAAGCTCAAGCTCAATATCGGCGGCAAGACGTTCATCGCGGAGCCGGGCGACGTCTGGCAGCACCCGCGCGGCGTGCCTCACAATCATGAGGCGCTCGAGGACAGCTATGTCGTCGAAATCAAGTCGCCCGCGGTCAAGACCTGGTAGAGAGGAGGCTTTTTCGTGGACGCAAAAACCGACGACCGCATCCTTGCGCCTATGACCGAACTCTTCCGGCGCGACAAGGATATTCCCGAACAGCCGATCCTGATCGTCGAAGGGACGCAATTTGCAAACCCGCCGAGCATCAAGCTTCTCATGGTCACGGACGACATGCACTGCATCAAGGTGATCCGCAAAAAGGGGTTCGTCGATCCCAAGCACGTGCATGACGACCACACCACGATCGCCTGCCTGCTGAAGGGGCGCCTGCGCATCCACATCGGCAATGAAACGCACATCGCGGAGGTCGGCGATGTCTGGCTTCATCCGCAAGGTGTGCCGCACTTCAGCGAAGCGCTCGAAGACTGTGTGCAGATCGAGGTCAAAGCGCCGGCCTGCAAAACGTGGTGACCGCGCGCGCGACAATCGCCATTTCGCCGACTACGAAACCGCCAGTCCACGCCCGATCGGTTGTCTGGCCGGCCAAGGTAGTTTTGCGACCGCCCTGTTTACCGCAACGCGAGACTTGAGATGGGTTACCGACTGGGGATCGATATCGGAGGCACGTTCACCGATTTCGCGATGGTGAACGACGACGATGGCGACCTGACGCTGGAAAAATTGCTGACCACGCCTGCCGATCCCTCGATCGCGGTGCTCGAAGGCTTCAGGAAGTTGCTGGATGACAAAGGAATCCAGGCCAGCCAGGTGCATTCGGTCATTCATGGATCCACGCTTGTTACGAACGCGGTGATTGAACGCAAAGGCGCTGCCGCCGCGGCGCTCATAACAGAGGGATTCAGCGACGTCTTCGATATCGCGCTCGAGCGCCGCTACGATCTTTATGATTTGCGGCTGCGCTTGCCCGATCCGATCATCCCGCGATCTCTTCGTGCCGAAGTGTCAGAACGCATGCGCGAGGACGGATCGGCAATTCGGCCGCCCGATCTCAACGAGGTGGAGCGCGAGGTCTCCGCTCTTATAGACTGTTATGGTATTCGCGCGCTCGCAGTTTGTTTCCTGCATTCGTTTACAAATCCAGAGCACGAGCAGACGGTCGCCAACTTCGTTCGCAGGCGCTTTCCGCAACTCTACGTGTCGGCATCTTCCGAAGTGCTGCCATTTATGCGCGAGTACGAACGCTGGAATACGACGGCCATCAACACCTTCGTTGGACCGCTTGTGGATGCCTATCTTTCGCGAATCGAAGCTGGTTTGGCGAAACTCGGGTTTAGCGGTCTATTCCACATCGTGACTTCGAGCGCAGGTGCGGTCACGGCGCAGGTAGCGCGCCAGTTTCCGGTCCGCATGCTTGAATCGGGGCCCGCTGCCGGCGTGTTGATGGCCGCACACATCGGCCGCCGCATCGGTATGCCGAGCCTGTTGTCATTCGATATGGGTGGAACGACCGCAAAGGGGTCAATTGTACGCAACGGCCGCCCGCACAAGAAATACGAAATAGAAGTTGCGCGTGTCCACGAATTCAAGACGGGAAGTGGTCTGCCGGTAAAAATCCCGGTCGTCGATATGATCGAGATAGGCGCTGGCGGTGGGGGCATCGCGGAACTGGACGACCGCGGCCTCTTGCGTGTCGGACCGCGCAGCGCCGGTGCCGACCCGGGGCCGGCATGCTACGGCCGGGGCGGCAAGCAGGCGACGCTGACCGACGCCAACCTCTCGCTGGGCTACTACGACTCGAAATCGTTTCTTGGGGGGCGCATGGCCCTCGACAAAGCGGCTGGAGAGGATGCCATCGCACGCGGCATCGGCAAGCCTCTGAACCTGACACTGGAGCGCGCGGCCTGGGGTATTCACGAGACAATTAATGAAGACGTCGCCCGGGCATTCCGCGTGCATGCCTCCGAAATTGGGTTCGATTATCGTCGATGCAGCATGCTCGCCTTTGGCGGGTCCGGCCCAGCCCATGCAATGCGGATCGCGCGCAAGTTACGCATTCCCAAAGTCGTGTTCCCGATTGGGGTTGGGGTCATGTCGGCGATCGGGATGCTGGTCTCGCCGTTGTCGTTTCAAGTCGCCCGAACCAACCGGGTGTTCTTGGATCAAATCAACTCCGAACAATTCGGCAAGTTTTTTGGCTCGCTTCAGGAAGAAGTATCAAAAGTCCTGCTTGAGGCCGGGCTTTCTGAAGCGAGCACCACGGTTCATCGTTCTCTCGACATGAGGTACGAAGGGCAGGGCTTTGAGATCGAAGTGCCCTTGCCGGACGCCAAAGACGTCACAGAGCTTTTTGCGCAGCTGCCGCAACTTTACGCTGACGCCTATAAGGAAATCTTCTCCCTCAGCTTTATCGACGAACCGATTGAAATTCTTAACTGGAAAATAGAGGCGATCGGTCCGTTGCCGCGCATCCGCGACCGTTGTTTGTCGAGAGGCAGCCAGACAAGTCCTGAACCGCGCGGTCGCCGGCGCGCCTATTTTCCCGAGAGCGGCTTTATCGATTGCCCGGTCTACGACCGCTACACGTTTGAGCCCGGCTTTACTGTGCAGGGGCCTGCGCTGATTGAGGAGCGCGAATCGACCTGCGTGCTCGGCCACAATGACCGGGCGCGGCTTGACAATTACGGAAACCTGATTGCGGAGCCGGGGACATCGGCATGAGCATGGGCAAGAATTTGGACGCCGTCAGCCTCGGCATTCTCTGGGACAGGCTTATTTCTGTAACGAATGAGATCGTCCAAACGCTTGTGCGGACGTCGTTCTCCTCGATCGCACGCGAGAACTACGACCTTTCATGCGTGTTGTTCGACGCAAAAGGCCGTAGCATCGCGCAGGGCACGATGAGCGTGCCGGTGTTCATCGGTACGGCGCCGCAAACGATGCGCCACATGCTGAATGCGATCCCGCCCGATCAACTCGAGCCAGGCGACGTCATATTGACGAACGACATATGGATGGGGACCGGCCACCTGTGGGATCTCAATGTGATGCGGCCCGCCTTTCGTAATGGCCGCATCGTCGGTTATGCGCTCAGCATCAGCCATCTGCCCGACATCGGGGGCCGCGGATTTTCGGCGATCAATCTCGATATGTATGAAGAAGGCCTGCAAATTCCAATTTGCAAGGTGATCAAGGCAGGCAAATTGAACACCGAACTGATCGAATTGATTCGCATGAACGTACGGGTCAGCGAGCAGGTCATCGGCGACTTGATGGCGAATATCACCGCCACCGAGGTTGGCTGCCGGCACATGCTCGAATTCATGGACGAATATGGTCTCGACAGCCTCGAGCCCTTGGCCGACACGATCATCCAGCAATCTGAAAGCGCGATGCGCCGGGCGATTGCCGACATGCCGGACGGCATCTACCGCAACAAGATTCAGGTGGAGGCTTTCGACGAGCCGGTCACTTTGGCTTGCGCCATCCACATTAAAGGCAACCGGCTGCTTGTCGATTTCGAGGGCACCGGGCCCTCGCTCCCTTCGGCGATCAATGTTCCGATGTGTTACACGCGGGCCATGGCGGCCTACTCGATCAAGGCCTTGGTTTTGCCTCATGTGCCCAACAACGCCGGTTCAGTCACCCCGATCGAAGTCAAGGCGCCGCATGGCTGCATTCTCGACGCCCAGCCTCCGTCGGCAACGGGGGCTCGTTTCATGATCGGGCATTTTGTCACGCCGCTGGTTTTCGGTGCCCTGGCAAAAGCAATTCCCGACAAGGTCCAGGCCGACCCCGGCATGACGTGTATTCTGAACGTTATCGGCAAGAACCCGCGCGGCAAGGAGTTCGCGACGCTGTATTTTTCCGCAGGCGGGTTTGGCGCATTGAAAGGGCTCGACGGGCTATCGGCAACGCCGGCACCGTCGAACATGATGGTCATGCCGACCGAAACCTGGGAGGTCTTGACCGGCATTCGCATTGTTTCGCGCCGGCTCAGAGCGGACTCCGGTGGTCCTGGCCAATACCGCGGCGGGCTCGGCCAAGAGATTGTGCTGCAGAACGATACCGGCCATCCCCTGACCGTGTTCGCCATGGGGGCGCGGACAGATTATCCGGCACTCGGGGTTTGTGGCGGCCAGCCGGGAGCAACGCGCAGCTATCGGCTCAACGGGCAGATGATTCATCCGAAAGGCCGTTACCAGCTCAAGGCCGGCGATCAAATCGAGATTCTCGAGGCGGGCGGGGGTGGTTACGGTCCTGCCGAGCGTCGTAAGCCCGCTCAGATCGCCGCCGACATCCGCCTCGGTTTTGTGACTCGGGAGGCTGCAATCCGCGACTACGGCTACCGGGACAGCATTTAGGTCGAGCGTCTAGCCGGAGTTTCGTCCGTTACGTGTAATTGCATGTTTGGACGCCAGGAAATGCGCCTTGATGATCGAGCTGGCCCAGTTTCCATCGCCTGCCTTCAACGCGGAGATCAGATCCGTATAGCGTTCGGTGGCGCGGACCCAGTCATCGCTGTCAAATTCGAAATGCGATCGCTGCACCAGCGGAATATTGCTGGTCTGCCGCAGAAAGTCCTCGAGCACTTGATTGCCTGAATTTTTGAACACGATGGCATGAAATTCCAGATTGAGCTTGGCGCACTCGTTGAGGTAGTCGGTGCCCCGTCGCATCGAGGCTTTGGCCATGGTCTTGTTGATGTCGGTCAGGCGGTCGAGATCCGGTTTCTGGATGCGGCTGGCCGCGAGCCGCGCACCCATGGCGGCCAGTTCGGCGCGGACGTCGATAAGGTCGGTCAGCGAATCGCCGGCCCATCCAATGACGTAAGCCCCGTGATTGGGGACGAACTGAACGAATCCGTCGGCTGCGAGACGTCGCAAGGCCTCGCGAACCGGCGTGCGGCTGACGCCGATTTCATTGGCCAAATGACCTTCGCGCAAATGTGCGCCGGCAGGAAATTCGCCGCCCAAAATTCGCGCGCGAATGGTCTGATATGCGCGGGTTGCTGCCTGAGCCATCGCTCAATATTTTGAACACCGGGCGCCGAGCATGCAACGGATGGCGCTTTTTTGCCGAGTCATTCAGGCCTTATTTCCGCGACAGGATAAAAAATGTTGGCTTTCGTGGCGATCTCGGCGGATTGATCAAGATCGAAAGTTCTTTGCAGTTCAACACGTTATGCTTGGAAACCAGCCGTTACCCTGACCATCGTCCCGTCCTTCGCGAGCGTCCGGCCCCATCACAGCGCGGACGCAGCGCTCTCGCCGGCGAGCCGTGCCTGGGCATTGAGGCGGATCGGCGCGTTGATAGCGCCGAAGCCTTTGTAGCCCTGGCGCTCTACCACCTCGAGGAAGAACAAATCCTTGAAGCTCGTGGTGTAGAGCTGAAGGTACTCGCCGTTGCCGTCCCTGTCGTAAAGGATGTTGTTGTCTTTCAGCCGTTTGAGCCGCGCACGGTCGATGTCGACGCGCGCTTCGAGATCGTCGTAGTAATTTTCCGGAATGCGCAGGATTTCGACGCCGCTGTCCTTGAGCCGGGCGGCGGTCAGGAAAATGTCGCGGGTGGCAAAGGCGATGTGCTGCACGCCCGAGCCGAAATACTCATTGAGGAAGCGGGAAGACTGCGTACGCGGGCTTTGGCTTGCGTTGAGCGCAATGCGGAGAGCGCCGTCGGCGGTTTCAACGACCTGACTGCGCACGATGCCGCCTGGATCGGTGATGTCGACCTGCGGCGTTTTCTGCACATCGAGCAGCGACGTGTAGAACAACAGCCATGACAGCATGTCCTCGTAGTGCATCGACTGCGAGATGTGGTCGACGGCGACCAGCCCGGCATCGCCGCCTTTGCCGCCCGTCACCGGCGCGAACTCGATGTCCCAGACCTTGCCGAGTTTGCTCGCCGGATCGAGAAAGTAGAGCAGGCTGCCGCCGACGCCGCGCACTGCCGGAATCTCGAGTTCGCCCGGGCCGACCTTCTGACGGAAGGGCGTGTCGTGCAGCTTTTCGGCGCGGTCGAGCGTCGCGGCCGCGCTCTCGACCTTGAGCCCGATGGCGCAGACCGACGGCCCGTGCGTGATGTAATGCGAATGCGCAAAGCCTTCCTTTTCCTTGTTGATGACGAGATTGATCGAGCCTTGCGACCAGCGCGACACTGCCTTCGACTTGTGCTGGGCGACGTGGCGGAAGCCGAGCCCGGAAATGAACTGCGCAAGTTCGTCGGCGGTGCGGTCGTCGACGGCGAATTCGACGAATTCAACGCCGAGGCATTTTGATCGCGGCGGCAGCGCCGGAATGTCGGTCGCCGCCTTCCCGGTCCTTTGGCGCAACTGGTCCATGAGGTAGACGAGCGAGCGTTGGCCGTCGATGGCGACGGCGCGCGGCGAACCGGCGCGAAACTGGTCGTTGAAGATCTCCAGCGAGAGATCACCCTGATAGCCGGTCGTCTGCACCGCCGTCATGAAATCGATCAGCGGGAAGTCCCCCTGGCCGGGGAAGCAGCGGAAATGCCGGCTCCAGGACAAGACGTCCATCTCCAGCCATGGCGCATCGGCGAGCTGCACGAGGAAAATCCGGTCGCCGGGAATGGCTGACATCGTCTTCAGGTCGGTTTTTCGCGCGTAGGTGTGGAAGCTGTCGAGCACGAGCCCGATCGCCGGATGGTCGGCGCGCCGCACCACCTCCCAGGCGTCGCGGTAGTCGTTGATGTGGCGCCCCCAGGCCAGCGCCTCGAAGCCGACGCGCAGGCCGCGTTTGGCCGCGCGCTCACCGAGCTCGTGGAAATCGGCTGCCGCTCGGTCGATGCCGCCGAGTGATTCCGGAGACACGTTGCTGCATACCATCAGCAGGCTGCAGTTCAGCTCCTGCATCAGGTCGAACTTGCGCTCGGCGCGGTCGAACGTGCGCTGCCGCTGCGGCTCCGGCATCCCCTCAAAATCGCGGAACGGCTGAAAGGTGATGGCGCGCAGGCCGAGACCGGACATCTCGCGGGCAATGTCAGCGGGAGTTCCGCCGTAGGCGAGGAGATCGCTCTCGAAAATCTCGACGCCGCGGAATCCGGCCGCGGCGATTGCTTGCAGCTTCTCGCTGAGACCGCCGCTGAGGCAAACCGTGGCAATCGAGGTCTTCATGGCTTCGTCCTTTCCCGGGTAGCGTCAGCTCGCCACGCGCAAAGCAGCCTCGCGCGCCTCGTAGCCGGCGGCGAAGGCACGATGAAGGCGTCCGAGGTCGGGCGTGACGCCGGTGAACAGACGGAACGCTTCGACCGCCTGATGCACGCACATGCCGCCGCCGCTGAGCACGCGCGCGCCCTTGGCAGCTGCTGCTTTGATGAACTCGGTGTCGACCGGCGTGTAGATAACGTCGGCGGCCCAATGCGAGGCCTTGAGCGCGGACGCCGGGACGGGGTTGCCGGGAAAGCCGCGCATCCCCGTTTGCGTGGCATTGACG
Organism: Pseudolabrys sp.; assembly: GCA_035652735.1. GTDB lineage: Bacteria > Pseudomonadota > Alphaproteobacteria > Rhizobiales > Xanthobacteraceae > Pseudolabrys. The sequence continues at coordinate 17,450 of DASRDF010000002.1, forward strand.
ACCCCGGCGGCCGCCCGGATTTCGCTCTCCAGGTCGCCAGCGACCCGGCAGCGCCGGGCGCCAAAATGTCGGCCGAGGGCGTCGCACAAGGCCTTGGCGCGCGGCTGATCGCGATCGGATACGACGAGCAGGCCGACGCCGAGATCCATCAAGGCGAAGGCCACGGCGTGTCCGGCGCCGCCGGCGCCGACCAGCACGACGGTCGCGCCACGCGCGCCGTCCGCCCCGAACGTCTCGGCGAAACTATGCCGCCATCCGGCGCGGTCGAAATTATAGCCCTTGGTGCGGCCGTCCGGCCCGATCGCGACGGTGTTGACCGCGCCGACCTGGGCCGCTTCTGCATCGATGCTGTCAAGCAGCGGCAGGACCTCCTGCTTGAAGGGATAGGTAATGTTGACACCGGCAAAGCCTGCGGCTTTGACCGCGTCGAGAAGCTGCGGCAGCCGCCGCTCGCGCAGCCGGTCAACGTCCAGCAAATGATAGAAGCCGTCGATGCCGGCGGCCTTGAATGCGTCGGCGAACAGCGCCGGCGACAGCGACCCCATGATGTTTGCCCCGATCAGCCCAATCAACATTCTGCGCCCGTTCATGACACGCGCTCCGGTTGGGCCAAGCCGCCGCCGAGGAAAAGCTGGGCTATGCGTGGATCGGCGAGAATAGTGGCGGCGGTGTCCTCGATCCTCGTCTGCCCCTGCTCCAGCACCAAGCCGAAATCGGCCATCTGCAGGGCCTGCTTGGCGTTCTGCTCGATCAGCAAGATGGTAACGCCGCCGTCGCGGAGCGATTTCAAGATCGTGAACACCTCTTGTACCATGAGCGGGGACAGACCGATCGACGGCTCGTCGATCAGGATCAGTTTCGGATCGAGCAGCAGCCCGCGCGCTACTTCAAGCATCTTCTGCTGGCCGCCCGACAAGGTCGAGGCCTGCCGGTCCGCCTTTTCCTGCAGCATCGGAAAGCGCTGCATGATCCGGTCGAGCCGCTGCGGCAAGCCTGATTGGTCGGATAACGTGACGCCGCCGAGTTCGAGGTTATGGCGCACGCTCAGCTCCGGAAAGATGTTGCGGCCCTGCGGAATGTAGACGACGCCGGCATCGAGCAGCTGGCGGGGCGTGAAATTTGTCGTATCCCGGCCGTCGAACTTGATCGTTCCGCTGCGCACCGGCAACAGGCCGAAAATCGTCTTGAACATGGTCGATTTGCCGGCGCCGTTTGGGCCGATCACCGTCGTGATCGCGCTACGCTGAATAAGAGCGCTCGTTCCATTAAGAATCGTCATCTTGCCGTAGCCGGCAACCACACGGTCGAGGGTGAGCAACGGGTCCATGGTCACGTCAGTGTCCGAGATAGGCTTCAATGACGGCCGGGTTGCGCGCGATATCGCGCGGCGCTCCCTCGGCGATGATCCGTCCTTCCGCGAGGACGAGCACCCGCGTGCATAGCGCCATGACGAATTCCATCTGGTGCTCGATGACCACAAATGTCGCCTTGCGCTCTGCATGATAGGCCTGCAGACGCTCGCGCAAATGGCCCAGCATCGTCAGGTTGACGCCGCCTGCGGGTTCATCCAGCAGGACCAGCCGCGGGCCGGCCATGAAGGCCATGGCGGCGTCGAGCAGTTTTTGCTGGCCGTAGCTCAACAGGCCGGCCGGCGCGGACGACAGGTGGGACAGGCGGAAAAACGCGATCATCTGGTCGGCGGCGTCACCGAGGCCGGCGTCCGCGCGTCCGATCAAGCGCGACAGCATGGTGCCGCGATGCTCTTGCCCGGCCAGGATCAAATTGTCGCGCACCGAAAGCTGCGGAAAAACCTGGAGGAGCTGGAACGTGCGGCTGACACCGAGCCGGTTGAGGTCGCATGGCCGCATACCGGTGGTCGGCTTTCCATCGACGCGCACTTCGCCGCCGTTCGGCGACAGCTGACCGAGGACGCAGTTGAACAGCGTCGACTTTCCGGAGCCGTTCGGCCCGATGATGCCGAGGATCTCGCCCTCGCGAACCTCGAACGACACGCCGTCGACCGCGGTGATGCCGCCGAACGATTTGCGCAGGTTCGAGACTTGCAGCACCGCGCTCATGGCGCCGCCTCCTTGCCTCGAGGCGCAAACGCCTTCAGCGCGCGCTCAAGCAAACCGAGGATGCCGGACGGGCAGAAAGCCATCATCACCATGACCAGCATGGCATAAACGATGAGATAGTAGCCTTGGGCCACCCGCATCCATTCCGGCAGCAGCACGGCGATCAGCGCGCCGACAAACGGGCCGAAAAAGTAGCCGCTGCCGCCGACGATCACCATCAGCAGCAAATTGAACGATAGGCCGAGCGTGAACGACACCGGTTCGATGAATTGCACGAGCGGCGCGTAAAGCGCGCCGGCCATCCCGCCGAGGCTGGAGCCGATGGCGAAGGCCATCAGCGTATAGCGGCGCGTGTCGAGCCCGAGCGAGAGCGCGCGCACGGGGTTTTCACGCAATGCGACAAAGGCCCGGCCCCAGGGCGAGCGAAGCATCCACCATGTTGCCGCGGCGAGCACCGCGAGCATGCCGAGGCTGAAATAATAGAAGTTCAATGCCTTGAACGTGGACCAGCCGAAGAACGAGGGTCGGGCGACGCCGTTGATGCCGTAAATCCCGCCGGTCAGCCATTCCTCGTTGCGCAGCACGAGAAATACCAGCGTGCTGAAGGCGAGCGTCACGAACGCGAGATAATGATGCTGCACGCGCAACGCCGGATAGCCGAGAACCCAGCCGACGGCGAAGCACAAAGCGCCCGCGGCGAGAAAGGCGAGCGCGAAGGGACAGCCCACTGGCGTCAGCAGCGCCACGGTGTAAGCCCCGATGCCGACGAAAGCGCCCTGGGCGAGCGATACCTGGCCCGCATAGCCGAGCGTCAGGTTGAGGCCGAGCGCTGCAATCGTCAGCACCGCCCACATCGAGATCAGATAGATGCCGAACGGCTTGAGCAGCAGCGGCGCGATCAACGCGAAAATTGCGGCTGCCGCCGCAGCGCCCGCGGCGAGCCATTTCATATTGTGCGCTCCTCGACGCGGCCGAGCAGGCCCTGCGGTCGCAGCAGAATGACGGCGATCAGAATGACGAGCGGAAAGGCGCCGCGGTACTGGGACGAGATGTAGGCGGCGGAGAGGTTGTCGAGCACGCCCAGAATGACGCCGCCGAGAATGGCGCCGCGGACCTGATTGAAGCCGCCGATGATGGCGGCGATGAAGGCGGCCAGCCCCAGCGTGTCGCCGTTGTTGAATTTCGCCAGGTAAATCGGGCTTATCAGGATCGAGGCGATGGCGACGAGCACGGCATTGATGAGAAACGTGTAGAGCACCATGCGTTCGACCGGGATGCCGAGGATGCGCGCCAGCGTGGAGTTCTGCGCCGTCGCCTGCATCTGGCGGCCGAGCCGCGTCCGGTTGAGCAGCAGGTTCAGCGCCACCACGGTGACGATGGCGACCGCAAGGACCGCGAGGCTTTGCGTCGACACCACCGCGCCCAGGATGTCGATATCGGCTGCCGGCACCAGGGCCGGGAACGGCTGCGCCTGCGAACTGTAGAATTCCTTGGCGCCCTCCTTGAGCAACAGCGACAGCGCGATGGTGGAGATCACCAGCGGCAGCACCCCGTACTTGAGCATCGGGTCGACGACCACGAGCTTGAACAAGACGCCGAGGACCGCGATCGAGACCACGATGCTGATCGCGGCCGCCAGCCAGAACGGAGCGCCGGCGTTCATCGCCGCCAGCACGAAGAATGCCGGCAGCATGACGAATTCGCCTTGAGCGAAATTGATCGTCTGCGAGGTCTGCCAAACCAGCGTGAAGCCGACCGCGATCAACGCATAAATGGCGCCGGTCGCGAGACCGGAAACCAGAAGCTGAAAGAAAGAAGCCATCGCGCGGTCTTTGGCTTCCGCCCGGCAGAGTTGCCGGGCGGAAGAGGTCTTCGGGTGAGGATTAGTTGCCGAGCTTGGGCAGGACCTTGACGATCTTCTGCTTGCCGCCGACCACCTCGCCGAGGAAGCTTTCGCGATCGATGTCGCCGTTCTTGTCCCAGCTCGCTTCCATCAGGATGCCCGGCTCATCTTTGGGGGTGATGGTGATGCCATGCGCCTTCTCGGCAAAGGCCTTGCTGTCGAATTTGCCGATCTTCTCGGTCACGAACTTGATGAAGTAGACCGCGGTGTAACCCTTGATGCCGTTATGGTCGCAGACATAGTTGAAGCGCTTCTTGAACTTGGCGGCGAAGTCCTGCACCGCCGGGTTCGGCGCATCGACGGTGAGGCCGACATGGCCTTGCACGCCTTCGGCCGCGCCGCCGGCAAGGTCGATCACCTTCTGGCCGAGCAGTGTCGTCTCGCCGATGAGCGGCTTGTTGATGCCCTGTTTCTTGGCCTCGCGCAGAAAGCGCGCGCTCTCTTCCTCGTTGACGTAAACGAAGATCGCGTCCGCATTGGCGGCCTTGAGCTTGACCACGTCGGCGGAGAAGTCAGCCTGGCCCGATTCGGTCGAAATATCCGCGGCGACCTTGATGTTGCGCGCGTTCATCTCCTTGATGAAGGTGTCGCGCCCGCCTTTGCCGAAGTCGTTGTTCACCCACAGAACCGCCACCGATTTCGCCTTGACGCCGTCGCGGATGTAGTTGGCGATCTTCGGCATGCTGAACTGCTGGCCGAACGACGTCCTGAAAACATAGGGATTGCCCTTCTGGGTGATTGCCGCGGCCTCGCCGCCGACGATCTCGGGGATTTCCGCCTGCTGCGTCAGCAGCATGTCCACCATCACCGAACCGGAAAACACCGGACCGAGAATCACATAGGGCTTGTTGTCGAGGACCTTTTGCACCTGCGCACGCGAAGTGCCGGCATCGCTCTGCGTGTCGAGGACAGGCGTCTCGATTTTCTTGCCGAGAATGCCGCCTTTGGCGTTGATCTCGTCGATGGCCATCAACATGCCGTCGCGGAAATTGGTGCCGGACACCGCGCCGGCACCGGACAGTTCGAGCACAGCCGGGATGTAGACGGTCGATTGCGCGTGCGCAGGATTCGCCAGGCCAAGGCCGGCGACGATCAATGGGGCAAAGAGCGCTCTGCGAGACATTAGACGTTTCCTCCTGTTCGTAGCGATGGCATCCCGTTGGGTCGGGGCTTTTCGCAAGCGGCAGGCCCTGGGGCCCGCCTCAGATGCGACCTTGCTAATCCACCGGCACAAGGTCAATAAC
>DASRDF010000003.1:0-9113 GCA_035652735.1 Pseudolabrys sp.
CGCGCGACTGCGAGCGCAACAGCATGGCCATTCCGCTGCACAATCGCATGACCGAGGACGACTACGCCTATGTCGTCGACTGCATCAGGCATCTCGCGCGCGGCGCCTGAGGCCGCGCCGGATTCCTGGCTCGCCCGGAAATGTCGGTCGAGGAGATGAACCACATCAACTTCGATTGGTATTCGCCCAGGAATGCGCGCCGGCACGCGCCCGAGGAGGTTCGGCGTTGGTGCGAGGAGCTCGGGCTCGCCGTCGAGCGCGAGCGCGTCGAGGAGGCCGGCATCACCGTCATCGCGAGGAAAGGGTGAGCCTGCTCGAACGGCTCGAGCGCAAGATCGCGGAGGCGCAGTCCGCGACCTGGGATCACGCGCGGCCGCTCGCGATCCGGCTTGACCCGCCGCCGCGCATGGAAAACGATGCCCTCGTGGTCGGCGCGAGCTTTCTGGTGCAGGCGCGCGACGGCGGCTGGGTGGAAATCCATCGCGAACCGGCGACGCCGCTCGCGGATGCCGAGGCGGTCGACGATTTCCTCGCCCGCGGTCTTTCGCTCGTGCTGATGAAACATCCCGCCTGGCCGCGATAGGGGACGGATCCGAACCGACATGTGCGGTATTGCCGGTTGTCTCAATCTCGACGGGCGTCCGGTGGCCCTGCCGATCATCGAGCGCATGACCCGCGCGCTCGCCCATCGCGGACCGGACGGGCAGGGCCATTTCACCGACGGCGCCTTCGGTCTCGGACATCGGCGGCTCGCGATCATCGATCTCAGCGCGGCGGCTGCGCAGCCGATGACGAGCGCGGACGGGCGCTTCGTGCTCGCCTATAACGGGGAGGTCTACAATTTCCGCGAGCTGCGCGGCGAGCTCGTCGCGCGCGGGCGGCGCTTCCGCACCGCCTCCGACACCGAGGTCGTGCTCGAGGCGCTCGCCGAATGGGGCGCGAAGGCGATCGAGCGCTTCAACGGCATCTTCGCCCTGGCGCTCTGGGACCGGCGCGAGCGGCGCCTGCTGCTTGCGCGCGACCGCTATGGCACCAAGCCGCTCTACTATGCGCGGCTCGGCACCACCTTCCTGTTCGCCTCGGAGATCAAGGGGCTGCTCGCCCACGGCGCGCTGGCGCCGGCGCTCGATCCCGAGGGGCTCGCCGAATATCTCACGTTCCAGAACTTCTTCACCGATCGGACGCTGTTCGCCGGCGTGCGCCTCGTCGCGGCCGGCAGCACGATGGACATCGCTTCGGACGGCGGCGCGCGCCTGAAACGCTACTGGGACTATGACTTCCGCGAGGCCGAGCCGGCCCCGGCCGAGGAGCTGATCGAGCGTCTCGACGAGGCCTTCGTGACCGCCGTGCGCCGCCAGCTCGTCAGCGACGTGCCCGTCGGCGCCTATCTCTCGGGCGGCATGGACACCGGCGCGATCACGGCCATCGCCGCGCGGCAGATGCCCAACATGTGCTCCTTCACCATCGGGTTCGACCTCACCTCGGCCTCCGGCATCGAGCTCGGCTTCGACGAGCGGCGCGCGGCCGAGCACATGTCCTATCTGTTCAAGACCGAGCACTACGAGATGGTGCTCAAGGCCGGCGACATGGAGCGCGCCATGTCCGACCTCGTCTGGCATCTCGAGGAGCCGCGCGTCGGCCAGTCCTACCCGAATTTCTACGCCTCGAAGCTTGCCTCGCGTCTGGTCAAGGTCGTGCTGTCCGGCACCGGCGGGGACGAGTTCTTCGCCGGCTATCCGTGGCGCTACTGGCGCACCGTCACCGGCGACACCTTCGACCATTTCGTCGACGATTACTATCGCGCCTGGCAGCGCCTGGTGCCCGACGAGGCAGGATTCCGCCGCCTTCTGGCGCCGGTGTGGAAGCAGGTCTCCCATCTCGACCGCCGGGAAATCTTCCGCTCGGTCTTCCGCGCCCCGCCGGCGCGGCTCGAGCGCGTCGAGGACTACGTGAACCACTCGCTCTATTTCGAGGCCAAGACCTTCCTGCACGGCATCCTCGTGGTGGAGGACAAGCTTGCCATGGCGCACGGGCTCGAGGCGCGGGTGCCGTTCCTCGACAACGACCTCGTCGACCTCGCCTGCCGCATCCCCGTCCGCCACAAGCTCGGCAATCTCGAGCAGGTCGTGCGGCTCGACGAGAACGAGCCGGGTTCGAAGCCGTCGCGCTACTTCGCGAAGACCCGCGACGGCAAGCTCATCCTGCGCCAGCTCATGCAGCGCCACGTCCCGCCCGAGATCGCCAACGGCTTCAAGCAGGGCTTCTCCGGACCGGACGCGAGCTGGTATCGCGGCGAGTCGATCGACTACGTGCGGCGCCGCCTGCTCGGCGCGCAGGCGCGCATCTATGACGTGCTCGACCGTCGCGAGGTGGAATCCCTGCTCGGCGAGCATCTCGCGGGGCGGGCGAACCGCCGTCTGCTGATCTGGTCGCTGCTCTACATGGAAGAATTCATGCAGTGCTTCATGTCGGCCGAAGGCCGGGCGCGGGAGCTCGCCGCGGCATGAGCCCCGAGGACCTGCGGCGCGCATTGGAGGAGCTGCGCCTTGCCCGCGAGGCGGAGCTCAAGGCGCGGTATGCCCGCAGTCTGCCCTTCGCCGACGGCCTGTTCGACCGGTGGGAGCGCGCGCGGCGTCTCGGTTTCGGCGAGGGCGCGTCGATCTACGACTCGGCCTGCGTGTTCGGCGAGGTGTCCGTGGGCGCGGGAACATGGATCGGGCCGTGGGTGATGCTCGACGGCTCGGGCGGCGGCATCCGCATCGGCAGCACCAGCAGCGTGTCGGCCGGCGTGCAGATCTACACGCACGACACCGTGTTGTGGGCGCTTTCCGGAGGAAAGGCGCCGCGCCGCTGCGGGGCGGTCAGGATCGGGGACTGCGTCCACATCGGCGCCATGAGCGTGATCGTCCGCGGCGTGACGATCGGCGACATGGTGGTCGTCGCCGCGAACAGTTTCGTCAACCGCGACGTGCCCGACCGCACGGTCGTCGGCGGCACGCCGGCGCGCCCGATCGGTCGCGTGGAGGGCGAGGGGGAGAATGTCCGGCTCGTCATCGATCGAGCGCGACGGTCGGGCTGAATGGCCCTCCGCCTGCCGTCTGGCGGACGCGCAGCCGCTGCGTTAGGCTGCGATGGGCCCTGTTTCCCGCGCCAAGGCGGCTCGGAGTCGACAGTCATGCTCGTCCGCAAGATCCGGCTCGTAACGAAATTTGAAACGGGTCGATCTGGTCGGATTTGGCGAAATATTCGTCCATAAGGAATGGCAGAAACTTCTGCGGATGGTCCGAGCGGCCCTGCCGAAATGTGACATCGTCATCACGACGAATGCCTTGTTGCTCACGCGCGAGGCGTTCGACGTGATGAATGAATGCGGCATTACCCAGTTGACGGTGAGCTTGAACGGCGCAAACCGCGACACGTACAAGGAAATCAATCGCGTCGACAAGTTCGACGAAGTTTATCGCAAGGTCGGGGAGCTCGTTCAATATTACAAGACGGTCGCCGACCGAAAGCTCGATTTCGTGATCCAACTGATCGACACGATCAATTCACCGGAAGAAATCGAGAAATTCCGCCGATCGCACGCCCACTGGTTTGACGACAAGATCCTGTTTTACGTTCATCCATACAGCAACTGGGGCAGATATTATTTCAAGGACGATACCGAAGAACGGTATCCCTGCGGACATCTCTACGTGCCCGGCATATCGTGGACGGGAGATGTATATGGCTGCTGCGTGGCCTATCCGGACGGCAACAAGGACCTGCTGCTGGGAAACCTAAAAGATCAGACCATCGAGGAGATCCATCGATCGGACCGTTTCCAACAGCTTCATCGGTGGAATTCATCGGTGGAAAATGCAAGGGGAGTTTGCATAAGCACGTCGAGCTGTGCAGGAACTGCAATTCATGGAAGCGGATACCGAATGTCTATTTCCGGAACCCGACGAACATCGGACCGCGGTGGTTGTGATTCGGTGTTCTGATGTCCTCAATTGTTTAGGTCGCACCCAATCCCAAACCTATTCCGTCACGGTTGGCTTTGTGGTGCACGATCCACACGGAGACACGGGCCAGTCGATTTCGTTTCTAATGATCGTCGTCCGCCGGACGGCGTAGTGGTTGTGTGAGATTTGGATTGCGGACAGTGGCATTGCGATTTGGGGCATGGTGACGCCCGCCGTTAACTGGCGGCAACACGTAGGTGACAAGGACTCGATCACGTCGGGCAATATCGCACGTAATACGGGCCGCTGATTTGGCGGCATTGCGACGTGATCGGAAAGTGTGAACCAGCCTGGTGCCGCATTTTATGCGACGTGTGGCGCACTTGATCGGTTGCGTGAAGGGCGGAGCAGTTTAGGCGCGGTGGAGTATTGGACAAGGTGATGGATACAAACATTATTGGCACAGCGGTATTCGTGGCGGCTTTCCTGCTTAATCTCGGAATGTTCGTGATTCTGCGGCAAAGACCGGTAGTGCTGTATTCCGACGAAACCGTAAACTTGTCGGACTGTCTTTTGCGACGGTCACAACTGCCGCCTCCGTACATGTTCGCGCACCGGCCCGTGATGCACGCACTTCATAGACGGTTGATGAAAATATTTAAGGATGACATCATCCGGGCCGGCCGTGCGATCAATTTCGGTTTTATCGTCTTACATATCGCTGCCGTAATAGTTTTTCTTTCTCGCCACTATAGCTATCCCATCGTGATGATCGCCGTCAGTTGGTGGATGACGTGCGGGGCAGCCCTCGGCACAACCGTAGTAAGAATAGCTAATTTTACCGAACGGGCACTTGGAGATTTGGCCGTCTTTAGCGGCTTTGCTGCATTTCTGATGACAGACCCAAAATTGGGGGTCCTGATGCAGATTGGAGCGGCAGCGATATTTTGGGCGATGGTTTGGCACTCATCGAAATTCGGCGTGCAGGCGATCGTTCTGATTGCTTCTGCAACTTTTGGACTGACGGGGAATTGGCCCCTTGTCCTCGCGGTTATTTTGTCGTTCGGAATTTCCTACGCTCTGTTCGGTCGAGAGGTTCTTCATCAACTGCGTGACCAATTGGGTCACCTGAGTTGGTATCTGAAATACGGCCACTATTTTTTGTCGCATGAGGCACATGGAAATTGCCCCCGCAACATTCCACGCTGGGCGTGGAAGATATATAATTCCGTGCCATCAAGACATTTGTTTTTGCTATTGCCATTAAGCATTCCCACCGTTGCAGCGTGGTTGTTTTTCGGTCCGCCTCGATACAGCCCAATGTGGGGAGTGACGGCCGCCGCGATCCTCGTGTCGGCCGTCGTTGTTGTGGGCCGGGCAGCGGTTATTGGACCAAGTTATCGTTATCTGTACGTGACCGGTCTTCCGATCATCTTTGCGGATCTGCTCGTTTATACTCCGCGAATAGCTGAGTTTCTATTCGTGGCGGACGCGGGCTTCGGTGTCGTGGTTGGCATTCTGTTTGCTTGGAGAGCAAAAAAAGCCGCGATGGATTGGAATGCGGATTTGGCGGAGCTTCGGTGGACGTTCCATCCGATCGAAACCGAGCAGATCAATGTCGTGAGTGATCCGATTCGAATCGCCGAGATGATCGGTGCAGTTGTGCACCTACCTAGATTCAGAATAGCGACTTTTGGTTTTTCCCCGAAAAACGTCGCTTTCTTGGGAAAGTATTATCCGAGATACCCGGCGCTTACCAGTGATACGGGCAAATTGAGAGAGCTAATACAAGAATTCGACATTGAGGCGGTGGTGGTCGATAAAAAAGTGTCATCGTTGTCGAAAATCTCGGCATTCGAAAGTCTCGGTTTTTCAAGGACGCGAGAAGGCAATCGTTTTTTGCTTTTGTGTCTGAAGTCGTCGGACGATATTCGTCCGGTGCCGCGATAGCAGCGATGACGAAGATTATTTTTGTGGACATCAATGCAAGGTATTACAATCCCACTCGCGAACTGCTGCCGTCATTGCTTGCGCTTTCGACCGAATTGCATCTTTACGGTCCGGGCTATGTTGATTCTCGCACCCTCAAGGGTGGCCTTAGGCAATATCTGGACCGGCATGCGGCAGACCTAATCGTGCTGACCGAATATGCGGCATTTGCACCATTGATACTTGCGGCGCTTCGATCTGGCACCTCACGGCTGGGAACCAATTTACTATTCGAATGGAATCCCGCCGATTTCAAATTTTTTGATACACTGCACGACGAGTTAAAGCGCATCGATATTCCAAAGGTGGTGACGTTACTCGAAAGCGATTTCTATTCGATGACACCGGAACAGTTTCAAATTTTGCAGGAGACATTCGACTATTACATCGGATTTGGAACCCAGTTTTGTCGACCAATCGCGGAGCTCAAACATTTGCGCGATGAACGATTTGCAAAAGTTGCGACTGACTTGGCGTTCGAATTTTTTACGATCAACAATAAGCGAACTGCGAATTTTACACACTTTGTCAGCGAAACGGAATTTGAATGGAAGCCTCTTGCGTTACGTTCCAACCAATGGGCGGTTCCGGGCGTACTTTATGCGCGGCGTGCAAGAGTAGCAAAATGCCTTCGGCAATCAGGGCGGAAAGTCGCGACTGGTCGCTCGAAATGGGGACGACTGTTATATCCGTGGCGTCGTTTCAATGCAGTCCGATCTTTGGGCCTAAACCTTTATCGCGATAGCTTTCGTAAGTTATTGTCGGATTCGCGATATGTTTATACGTGCGGTTCAGGTTTGAACTATCCGGTCAGAAAATATTTCGAGATCCCGGCGGCAGGTTGCGTATTGGTTGCTACTCCGTGTTCGGGATTTTCGGAGTTAGGATTTGTCGATTGTGAAAATGTGGTTGTGTGTGAGCCGCAACAGGTCAATGATGTTGCTTGTTGGCTCGAACGGAATCTGGATAAAGCGCAAAATATTGCTGACAGCGGACGTCAATTAATTGCGACGCGCCACTCGGTTGCGGCCCGCGCCCGCCAGTTCGCCGACACGCTTGCCGCCATGGCCGACCGCTCCTTCGCCGGCGGGCGATGGGTGGACGGCCGCTATACGGTGATCCGTCGGAAGGCGTAGGGTGACAGCCGCTCGGCCGCTCTCGATCTCTTCAGCCTCCCTGGCGCTCGCCGCCGACGCGTTCGGCGTGCTGGGCTGGCGCCTGCCGCTCCTGGCGGCGCTGACGCTCGCGAGCGCGGCGCTCGAGGGCCTGACGCTGGCGATGCTCCTGCCGCTCCTCGCGGTTCTCGGTTTCGGCCGCGCCGGCGCGGATCCCGTGAGCCGCACGGTGATCGCGCTGTTCGATACGGTCGGCATGCCGTTCACGGCGCTGTCGATCGCGCTGCTCCTGCTCGGGCTGCTCGCCGCGAGCGCCGCCGTGTTCCTGCTGCAGGCCTATTTCTCCACCCGCCTGCAGGCGGCCTATGTGGCGGACTGGCAGCGCCGGCTGTTCGGCGCGGTCGTTCGTGCCGGCTGGCCGTTTCTGCGGCGACAGCGCGCGGGCGAGATCATCGCCGCGATGACCATGGAGGCGCAACGGCTCGGCGGCGCCTTCTACCAGGCCAACCTGATCGCGACCTCGACCGCGTTCCTCGCCGTGCAGGTCGCGATCGCGGCGGCGATCGCGCCGGCGATCACGGCCGGGATCGGGCTCGTCGCCGCGCTGCTCTTCGCCGCGACGCGGCGGCTCGTGCGCCGCGCGCTCGCGCACGGCGCGGCTCTCACCGCCGCCAACAGCGATCTGCAGGCGAACACGGGCGAGCTCGTCGCCAACATGAAGCTCGTCAAGGCAACCGCGCGCGAGGACGCCGCGCGCGCGCTCGTCGAGCGGGCGGTCGATCGGATCGAGCGGTTGAGCTTCCGCAACGCCTTCGACGTGCAGATCGTGCGGGCGATCTTCGAATATGCGAGCGGCGCGGCGGTCGCGCTGCTGCTGATCGCGGGGCCGCTTTTCCTCGGCGTGGAGATCGGCGTCGTCGTCCTGATCGTCGCCATGTTCGTCCGCCTGTTCCCCAAGGTGACGGGGCTGCGGCAATGCATCCAGTCGCTCGGCCTCGCGCTTCCGGCCTTCGATGCGCTGCGCGCCATGCTCGCCGCCGCGCAGGCCGCGCGCGAGGAGGTCGGGAAGGCCGCCGCGCAGCCGGCGCGCGGTCCGGCCGCGCTCAGCTTTGCGGGCGTGAGCGTGCGCGGGGACGCCGGCGAATGCCTGCTGCGCGAGGTCGATGTCGACATCCCCGCGGGCGCTCTCGCCGTCGTGGTCGGCGCCACGGGCGCCGGCAAGACCACGCTCGTCGATTGCGCGCTCGGTCTCGTCGAACCCTCGGCCGGCCGGGTGCTGATCGACGGGGTTGCCCTGACGGCGACGGCGCGCGCGGCCTTCCGCCGCACCGTCGGCTATATCGGCCAGGAGGCGGTGCTGTTCAGCGGCACGCTGCGCGAGAACGTCGCGTGGGGAAGGCCGCTCGAGGATGACGCGATCCGCGCCGCCCTGCGGCAGGCGGGCGCCGCCTTCGCCCTGGCGTTCGAGGGCGGCCTCGATGCCGTCATCGCCGAACGCGGCGGCAGCTTGTCCGGCGGCGAACGCCAGCGCATCGCGCTCGCCCGCGCGCTCGCCGGCACGCCGCGGCTGCTCGTGCTCGACGAGCCGACGAGCGCGCTCGATCCGGAAACGGAGAACGAATTCGCCGCCGCGATCCGCGCGCGGCGCGGCGCGGTGACCATCCTCGCGGTGACGCATCGCCTGCGCATCGCCGCGGAGGCCGATCTCGTCGTGGTGCTGGACGCGGGAGGGGTGGCGGAAGCCGGACCGCCGGCGCAGCTTCTTGCCCGCGGCGGACGCTTCGCCGCGCTCTGGCGCGCGCAGAACGGGGCGGTGGCGGAGGCGGCAACGGAGCCGGCGCGGTGAGCGGAGCTTTTGCCTGGCTTGCCGTCGCGGCGGCCGCCGCGTTTGTTGCCTTCCTGCGCGCGGCCTTCCTGCGCGCCGCGGCGGACGAGCTGGCCTGTCGCACGCCGCACGCGGTGCTCTGGGGCGGCCACAGCTACGGTTTCCGCCGCCTCGAGCCGATCTTCCCCGTGGTGCGCGAGCCGCTCGCCGAAGTTCTTTCGCGCCACGGCTGCGACT
>DASRDF010000004.1:0-102400 GCA_035652735.1 Pseudolabrys sp.
CTTCGTGCCGCCGGGGAGGAGATCGTCGCGGACGACCAGCACGCCGGCATGCTCGATCACGATCGGCATCATGAAGCCACTCTTTCGAAGAGTAGCTTGTCCAGTGTCGGATGCTTATCGATTCGCGGACGAGAGGGACACGACCACGAGCGACCGCGGACCTCGCCAATGAGTCGCCATCCGGAGGCAACCAGGGACGTTCCTGGTTCAGAGGCCAGAATGTAGGTGCCAATGCGTTTGAATCCAAGCGCGAATGCAGCGCGGGCCGCAGCTCCGTATAGAAACGAGCAGGCACCTTTCGTTCCATCGGTGCAAAGGCGTGTCACCTCCGCCGTGACGCCATCATCCCGCAGCCGCGCGACAGGTCGACCGACTATCGCTACGCCGACAATTTTGCCCTGCTCGGCAGCACCAATCGAGAACAAATGGCCGACAACTGGGCGGTGGTGACGATGATAGCGCCTAACGAAATCATTCGCTTCGTCAAGGCTGACACGCTCAACCGAGAAACGCTTCATCGCCGAACTCCACCGCGCCGCAGGCCTCCGTCGCCTTGCGGGGATCGCCTTTGACGAAAACCATCACGTTCTGGTGCGTGCGGCCTAGCTTGCGCGAGACCTCGAACTGCCGACCGACGCGCACGGGCAGCGAACCGACCGCGGTGACCAGGATGGCATCGTTGTAGAACCGCGCGCCGGCGGCCTCGAAGGCCTCGACGGTGCGGCCCGGCAGATTCACGTAACAGCCGTCCTCGTCGCGAACGTCGCCGACAACCCAGACCGCGAACCGATCCTCGCGCAGGCGCGCGACGGCATCGCGGATTATCGCGCCATAGGTCGCAAAGAACTCTTCGCGGCCCATGTTCGACAGATCCCGCGGGTCGTCCGAATAGCGCTCAAGATTCCAATAGGGCGGGCACGAGAAAATGAGATCGGCCTCGACGTCGAACGCGTGACGCGCGATCTCGCGCGCGTCGCCGACCCGCCACTGCGGCTTCGGACCGTCGGCGAGGTAGAGCTGCGCCATGTTCGCCGCGACCTGCTCCTCGCGCAGTTCGATGCCGACATATCGCCGGCCGAGCCGCGAGGCGACGATGCCGCGGACCGAACCGCCGGCGAAGGGATCGAGCACGGTGCCGCCCGGCGGGCAGAACCAGCGATAGGCGATCTCGCAAACGACGGGATCGAAGATCGATGTGCCCGATCCGACTTCGAGGATCGCCTGGCTGACCGGATCGAGATCGCCCGCCTCGCGGTCGCCTTTGACGAACGTAAGATTGGTCATCCCAGCTGCCGGCCGCGGCCGTCGCCCCGCGCCTTCGATTTCGAGTAGTTCGTCGCGGGCAACGGCGACCAGCCGGGAGATGCGGCCTTCGCCATGCGCGCCCGATCGAGCGGACGCGGGCTCCCGCCCGGCGCGGCGCCGCGGCCGAGTTCCGAGCGGATGCCGAGGTCGATCCAGGCGCGCTTGCGCCCCTGCCACCAGCCCTTGCGCGCGTCGAGCACGCTGAACGGTGGAATCCCGAAGCGCTCCGCCAGCGTTGCGGACGGTTCGGACGCCGGCGATCCGGCGGGAGGATTGCCGGAGCCACCGGCGTCCCCGCCCCCGAGCGAAGCGGGGACGTCGATCGAATCGAGAATGCGGCCGAGCTCGTCGTCGCCGAAACCGAGCACGTCGAGATCGAATTCCTCCTCGCGCAGCGCCGCGAGCTCGGCCCGCAGCATCGCCTCGTCCCAGCCGGCGTTCTCCGCGATCTTGTTGTCCGCGATCACGAGCGCCCGTCGCTGCGCTTCGCTCAGGTGGTCCAGCACGATCACCGGGACTTCGGTGAGGCCGAGCAGCTTTGCGGCGAGCACGCGGCCGTGGCCCGCCACGATCAAGTCGTCGGCGCCGATGAGAACCGGGTTGACGAAGCCGAACTCGGCGATCGACGCGGCGATCTGCGCGATCTGATCCTCCGAATGCGTTCGCGCGTTGCGGGCGTAGGGGATCAACCTGTCGACCGGCCGCATTTCAATTTGCAATCACCACCTCCGACAATGAAAAGCCGCCGCATCGGTGCGCCGTCCGGCTGCGCCGGATTCACCCCGCCGCACCCGCGGGTAGCGCCTCTGTCCGGCAACCTGCATCTGCGCGGCGGCAAGCAGCCCGCCAGGACGGGCGTCCCCGTCCAACCGTCCCCGTCGCAGGGATCGGAAGCGAGCGGCTCGCCGCTGCGCACCTGCGCACCTGCGAACCGGGGTGCGCACCTGTGGGTGCGCAGGCGTCTCGGTCGAAACCAAAGCAAGATCAATGAGTTGGCTCGCGGAGCAAGGCGCGCACCTTCGAACCATGGGTGCGAACCCGGAATTTTGTTCTGCCGCTGGGGTTTTCCCGGGCCTTTGCCGCCCGCATAGCGCAAGCGGCGAGGAAGAACCTAAGGCCGCCCCTCGCGCGCATGGCGCCCGATCATGCCGAAAAAATTTGCGTCGTTTGTTGCAAATGTCAAACACAAAAATGTTTCATCGATATGCGAGTCGGTTCAATTGTTTAGCTCCATCTCGGCGTTCTTCTTCCGCGTCTTCTTCCTTCGATTCGCCGGCGAGGAAAGCCGATTTGAGATCGTTATCAGGGCCGCCACCCACCGGCGCCACGCGGTTGCGCGCGTCATCCCCAACCGCCAGCAGATCGGCTTCCAACGCACGCCCTCGGCGCGAAGCCAGACAATCCGCGCGTCGTCCGGATCGAGCCACGCGAGCCACGTGAACGTCTCCTCCATGCGGCTGATTGCAGCCGGCGACGGCGCAATGCGCGGCATGCGCGCCGGCTCCCAGCCATACATGTCGTAGACGCTCCGCACGATCGGAGGCCAGGCGTTGAAATAACCGGTCACGCGCTTTTCCGGCAGCCGCCGCAACGTAGCGGCAGCCTCCTCGAAGCGGGCCTCGACCTCCGTGGGCGTCATCGCGCGAGCTCCGCGAGGCACGCCGCATAGCCGGCCACGTCGACGAGGCTGTCGCGGTGCGCGGGATTGCGGCGCAACCGCTCGTGCTTGAGGTCGATCAGGCACAGCACGACCTGCTCGGGCGTGACCTCGTGCCCGAGCGTGAGCGACCATCGTCGCGCCAGCATACGGAAAAACTCGGCGGGATTTCCGTAGTCCTTGCGCCGCTCCTCGACGGCACCGACCGCGTTTCCGAGGACAATCTTTGCGTTCATGGTTTTCCTCCGATGTGATTGCTCACGGCCCAATCCAGGATCGCGAGCGCGTCAGCCTCGTTGTCGTCGCGCGGCGCATGACCGCGGTCCTTGACCGCGGCGATCACCGCTTCCTTCGGCGCGTTGCCCTTGCCGGTCGCGTGCCGCTTGATGGTCGCGACCGGCACGCCGAGATACGGTACGGCGTTGAGCTCGCACCATGCGGTGAGGTGGGCGAGGAAGCCGCCATAGACCTGCGCCGCGAGCGTTCCGGCGTGCGCGCGGACTTCCTCGAACACGATCGCGGCGACCGGTCCTGCGTTCGCTGCGATGTCGTCCAGCCATCGGCCGAACCGAAGGAAAGCCATGCCTGCGCCCTCGAAGCGACCGGGGCGGAATTCGTTGGTGCCGCTCACGATCGCGCCGCTTGCGTTGCGGATCGCCCACCCGGTGCGCGATCCGAGATCGAGCGCCAGGATCACCGGCATGTCAGAACGGAATGTCATCGCCTCGCTCCCAATCGAAATCATCCGCGCGCGCGGCGAGGGACGTGCCGCCGATTTTCAATTCGGAAGGCCACAGATTCTTTTTTCTCCCACGGCCGCTACCCCCCTTGCGGGCAGGCGCGGAAAACGAATCCTTGCCCTGTTTCTGGCCAAATGTGCCTATGTTCAGTCCCGGGGAACGGACGGCCGTAACCTCCGCTCTTGGAAACGCGCGCTTGATCGCGCGGACCTGATCGCCGAACGCGTCGAGCGCGCGCGCCACCTCGTCTAGCGTCCACACCGCCCCGGCGCGGTCCTTGGCGACCGCCGCGGCTTCGTCGGCGGTGCGGACGATGGCGACGATTTCGCCGGTCGACGGGATGACGGTTTCCCACACCGCGGGCGACAGCGGTTGCGCGCCGGCGGCCGACGCGGCCTGGTCGAGCGCCGACCACGCGCGCGCCATTGCCTCGGCCTGGACACGGATCGCGTCGTCGCGTCCCGACGCGAGCGCGTCGTCGAGCCGGTCCTGCTGCGCTCGGAACCGGAGGGCGAGATCGGGAGGGACGAGCCGTGGCAAGCGGTCGATCCCCCACTTGCGCTCCATCGCGAGGGCGATCTCGTCGAGCCAGTCGATGGCCGCCCGGGCGAGGGCTGACGGGTCAGGCGCGCTCACGGTTCAACCCCTTCCTGCATGCGCGGCGCGCGCGCCCTCGCGCGCGCGCGCGCGTAGGGGGTATGGGGGTTCTCTTCTCCGCCGACTTCCGCAAACCTCCGCCAAGCAAAATCAATGACTTGCGTGGGGCATCTCCGCAGACTTCCGCAAACTTCCGCAGAACCTCCGCCAAGGAAAATCAATGACTTAGGAGGGTCTTTTCCGCCACCTCCGCCGATTGCAGTCACAACCATTGCAGCACCTTTAGCCCCATGAGTTTCGTCCTCCGGTCGCACTCTTCGATCCCGATTACGCCGTTGTTCAACCAGTCCGCGATCAGGTCGGCGGCGGACGATTTGCTCATTCCGTATTGCCGCACGAGGTAGTGGCCGAGGTATCGCGAGCCGGCCTGCGGCGCGTGGCTGAACGGTGTCCCTTCCTTGAAGCGCCGGTCGACCTCCTTCAGGACTTCGCGCGCCTGAGCCATGGTGAAGCCGCTTTCGGCCGGCGCGGCCGGCTCGCTCTCGAGCTGCACAAGCAGCCCGCTCTCCTCGCGCACGTAGGTGTGCGCGTCGTGGTCGGCCTCGTCGTTCGCCTTGACGACGGCGCCGCGGACGATGCGCCCGCGCTCGAACGGGATCTGAAGCGTGTTGCAGATAGGGCGCGCGGTCTCGTCGTCGAGCTTCCAGAGCGCGTAGGCGAGACGGGCGCCGTCAACCAGCGCGGTGGTCCCGCGTATAGTCTCCCGCGCTTCGTCGCCGTCGGCGATGCGCATCATGCCGTCCTTGCGCATGTGATGCGTGAGCAGGACCGTCGCGCCGGTCGCGGTCGCGAGCTCGGCCATCGCCGACCAAAGGAACTGCGCCGCCGCCGGATCGGCGTTCACGTCGGCGAGCACGAACGCCTGCAGCGGATCGATCACGACGAGCCGCAGGTCGGGCAGTTGGACCAGCTGGCGCTTGAGGTCGTCGAAGAACGGCGTGCGCGCGAGCGCCTTGCCGTTGGTCGCGATCAGCGGGCGCGGGCCGCCGGCGTCCGGAAGCGGAAGCACGATGAGCCGCTTCGGATGGCGCATCCGGCGGGCGTCGGGATCGATGCGATTGAGACGCCGGTGCACGGCGTCGAAGCTGTCCTCGGCTGTGACCACCACGGCCGTGCCCTCGACGGCGATCCGTCCGCCGAGGATTTTCCTCGGCTGTTCGAGCCCGGCGACGCCGGCCGCGATCTGAAGCGCAAGATCGAGCGCGAGATAGCTCTTGCCGAGGCCGCCCATGGCGGCGACCAGCGCCGGGATGCCGAGCGGGATCGTGCCCCGGCAGAGCCACGCGATCGGCTTCGCCTCGCCGGCGTAGCGGTCGGCGGTCCATTGCAGGAGGTCGATCGTCGGCGGAGCGATGTCGTCGACGTTGTAAGCCGGATTGGGGATATTCCACTTCCGCCGCGCGCCTTCGATCATGCGCGCGAGGTCGCGGCGGGTCTCATCGACCGTCCATCCGGGGAGCGTGAGGCCCTCGGCCGCGATGAGGATTTCGGCGTCGGACAGCCCGCGCGAAACCCAGTACCCGACGAGCCGCAGGGTATGGTCGTGCCAGCGCCTGCCGGCGCGGATCGCGGCGATGCATGCGTCGACCGACAGGCCGCCGATGAAAAGACCCGAAATTGTGCCCTCGGGCACAATTTCGGGTAGTTTTTCGGGTTCTTTAGTATTTTCAACTTGTTGCCTACTAGTGAGCTCTTTTCGCTCACTAGTGAGCAGATCGGGTCTGCCCGCCTCGAAGGCCTCCGAAAGCCGCGCCATCGAATAGGCGGCCGGCCTGCCGTCCTGCGGCACGTGCGTCTCGGTCCTCTCGAGCACGCGGCCTTCCTTCGTCGGCCAGGCGACAGACCCGCCGAGCCGCAGCACGCGACCCGGGTTGACGACGGACGGATCGCCGCCGAGCGTGCGGGCGATCCTGCCGTTGAGCGCGCGGATCGCCGCGGCGTCGCGGCACGGCTCGGCGAGCCGCCACCACATCTGCGCGCGCAGGTGTGGGTATCGGCCGGTGACCACCGTCATCGTCGGCGGAACGCCGAGCTGCTTCGCGGCCGCGACCGCGGCGTGAACCACGTCGTCGTCGATATCGATCCAGGCGCACGGCGCGGCAAAGAAGTGGCCGTCCGATCCGCGCCGGTCTCGGTGCGCGTCCGGCCGGCGGAGCGCCGCGCCGACATAGACGTTGCATCCCGGCGTGCGGTTGAGCCCGGCGGCGCGCTCGGCGACCTCTTCCATCTTTTCCGGCGCGAACATCCGTGCGCACGAAAGCCTGCCGTTCTGCGGATCGGTCCACGCAAGCTCGATCAACCCGCCTTGCGCGCCGCCAATGTCGTCTCCGACGAGGTGCCTCAGATGCCGCAGCATCGCCTCGGGATCGGGATCGCGTATCGGCTCGACGTTCATGGGGAGCGGCATCAGCAGTCGTCGTCTCCACCGAAGCCGTAAGGCCAAAGGATCGCCCTGCCGATCGGATCGGCGATCCTTTTGCCGTCGAGCTGCGCAGCGAACAGGTCGCCGCACGCCCGTTCCGTCCGCCGTCGCGCAGCGATCCCCTGCGCCCGGGACCGGGCGTCCCATGCATTGTGGCAGCGCTGGCAAAGCGCGCGCAGGTTACGCGGATCGTTGTTCTCCGGCTGGTGATCGAGGTGCGCGACCGTAAGCACGACCTTCGCACCGGTGATCGGGTGCGGCTCGCCATGCCTGGCCCGGCAATCGGGAAATTGCGGCGTACCCTCGCAGCGCCAACCGGCGCGCTCTTTTGTCGCGCGACTGATGCGTGTCCAGTCGCGCGGGTAGCGATGTTTATTTTCGATGCGGATCGGCATCAGTGCATCCGATCCATATTTTTGTCTTCAATGCGCTTCTCGAATTGTTCAAGAAAAGTGAGAAGCGTGACAAGGAGAGGATAGAAGACGTTGAAGTACGCAATTCGGTAATCTGTTTCGTCAAATTCCGTCTTGCAGTACCGCCACGCTTTCCGCATGACATTGATGCGGCGGACGATCAATGCAGACATCCTGTCCCATTCGATCTCATTCGGGTCGACAATCCTTTTGCTCATGATGCCCTCCTCATCGGCCAGACCATTGCGCCAAGCGCCATAACCGCATCAGGCGACGCCCACAGCGGCGGCGGCACGTATTCGGGCGCGGGCGCTGTCGCTGCGATGATGGGCGCGAAAAACGAAACCGGATCGTCCACCGATCGCCCCGTCCTCGGGCCGACGACCAGCGCGCGTTTCATGCCCTCCATCAGCGCGCGAAGCAGCGCCGGCGATGCGCCTTCCGTCATGGTCACAAGCATGTCGACATCCTCGTCGGTCGGTTCGTAGGGCGCGGCGTAGCGGCGGATGATCGCGAAGCGCTCGTCGGGGCCGGGAAGGTCAATCGAGATCTGCATGTCGAACCGCCGCCACAGCGCCGGATCGAGGAAGTCCTGCCGGTTCGTCGCGGCGAGCGCGATGCCGTTGAACCGCTCGATGCGGCGGAGGAGCACGTTGAGCGAGTTTGCGCGCTCGACCGATGCGCCCTGGTCGTTCATCCGCCGGCCGCCGATCGCGTCGACCTCGTCGAAGAAGACGACGACCTTGCCCTCGGTCTTCGACATCGCGTCGAAAAGCTGACCGATGTTGCTTCCGGTAGCACCGAGCCACCTATCGATCAGGCTTTCGGACCGGATGCACGCGAGCGGAAGGCCGAGCCGCGCGGCGAAGTGGTGAGCCCACGTTGTCTTGCCGCAACCCGGCGGACCATAGAGCAGCGCGGTGCGGCGCGGCTTCAAGCCGGCGGCGGCGAGATCGTCGGCGAGCCTGATCTCCGTCATCCACTCGAACAACGCCGCGCGCGGCCCTGGCGCCAGGATCGGCTCTTCGGCCTCGTGCGGCATGAGCACGTCGGCGAATTTCTCGAGTGCGGTTTTGACCGCGATCTCGTCGAGACGGACCGCTTGAACGGAAGACTGGTAGCGTCTCATGCGGCGCTCTCCTCGGTCATGATCCGATACGCGACGCGCACGTGCCTGGCGCAATACGGATAGGGTTCTATCGCGGGCGATCCGCAGTACCGGAAGCTGGGCAGCTTCGGATCGCCAAGAGGCCAGCGGCAATGATGCGGAAGAAGTTCGGCGCACGTGACGCCGCCGTTCGGCGCGTCGGCCGCGTCATCGTCGGCGGCCGGACGAAGCAGAACGAGCTTGCCGCGCTGTTTGAACGCCGGGGCCGATTGTCGAACGGGCTTCGGCGCTGCGGCTTGCCGCGTGCTCTGTTTTCGCTTCGCAAGGCCGAGACGGTGCGCCTTCCCGATGATTGCGTTGCGGGAAAAGCGCATCCCGAATTTGTCGTTGATCGCCTTGGCGCACTTCGCCGCCGACCATCCCGCGTCCCAGCACTCGCGCAGATAACCGATGGTATCGTCCGACCAGTGGCTGATCACGGTTCACCCCCCTCCTTGTCGTCGCCGGGCTTTTCCGATTTCTTCTTCGGCTTCCGCCGGCGCCATGCCTCCGGCACCTCCATCCCGTCCGTGCCTGTTTCGGCGCACCATCCTTCGTCCCACGCGGCGCGGCGCGGATCGTCGGCCATGTACGGATTGTCGATGACGCGCTTTCCTTCGCGCGCCGCGGCGCGCCCTGCGGCTCGCGCAGCTTCGATGTCCAAAGTCTGATCGACGGTCTCGGGCGCGGGCGGCGTGGACGCGTCCGCCGGATCGGGCGGCTCCGGGATTTCGCCCATGAGCCGCCTGCGCGCGGCCTCGCCGAGCGGCGTGCCGCCGAGCATGCCGAGGGCGGCGCGGTACATTTCGCAGAGCGCCTGATACTCGCGCCGCTCGAACGGCGACATGCGCCGCTCGCGAAGCATCTGGTTGAGCACCTTCACGTCAAGGCCGGCGTTGCGAGCGCTGTTCTTTGCCTGCCTGATCTGATCGGCGATGCGACGCTTCTCCTCGTCCAGTCTCTCGATTTCCTCGACGAACTGGACGAGCAGGTCGGCCGCCGCGCCGCCGTTCCGTCGCGCGTCCATGATCAGAACTCCGTTTCGAGCGCCGGATCGGACGCCGCGGCCTTGGCCGCCGGCGGCGGAACGTGCGCCGCGGCTTGCGGGGACGGCGCCGGCGCGCCGGTCCTGCCGATCTCGGACTCGTCCACGGGCGAAGCGTCGGGCAGTTCGGCGGGGCGGTCGGCCCACTTCACGATTTCGAGTCGCGGGCGGTAGTTCGTGCCGAACTTGTCCTTCATCGCGTCCGAGCCGGTGCATGCCACGACCGGAACCTTGCCGCGGTTCTCGGCCTTGCCGCTCTGCTCCTCGAACGCTGCATAGAGATCGCGGATTGCGTTTGAAAGGTGGATCGAAGCGGAAGAGAATTCGACGGCGCCGCCGAAGAACTTCTGACTGAAAGCCATGACGACGAAGCCGCGCTTGTATGCCGGGTCGGGCTGCTGCGCGATGCGGTCGAGGGTCGGGTCGATGACGCGATCGGGCGCCTGACCCTCACGGAACAAGAACCAGCCGGTGCGGATGTTCTTCAGGTCCAGCAAGAAAGTCGGGCGCGGAATTTCCTGGTCGCCGCCATCCGCTCCCCTGACAAACCACTTGTCCGACTTGGCGTTGTATTTGACGTAGGGCTTGATCGTGCCGGAACCGCCGATGTGAAGAGGCATTGCGTTTTCTCCTTTCCTGTTGATCGTTGCTAGAAACCGAAGACTTCCCGTCCGGCCGCGCGCGCGGCCGGTTCGGACCACCAGAACGAGTCGAAGTCGGGGACGATCAGGCCGGCGAGCTCCTGCGGATCGTTCGACACCGCGAGAAACCGGCCGAGCGAAAGCGCGATGACGCGAAGCGCCGCGAGATGCCGGCGCACGTCGTCGCCGGACATTTCATAGACGGTGACCTGCCGCTTGTCGGTCTTGCCGGGCGCGGGCTTCGCATAGGCGAAGCGCATCCCGAAATTGCCGTGCGCCGATGCATAGACGGCGCCTTGGCGGCCGTGGGCATCGCTGATCTGCGAGGGAAAGCGCTCGGTCGTCTTGAGGTCGACGATCAGGCCGTGTTCGGAGAAGCGCCAGTCGATGAAGCCGACGATGGGCACCGGCACGTCATCGAGGCGGATTTCGACCCGGTGCTGATAGGCATCGGGAACGCCGTATTGCCTAAGCTCGGCGAGCGCGCCGCGCACCCAGCCGGCGATCTTCTTGCGCTCGTCTTCGCGGCGCGGATCGCCGCTTAGAGCGGTTTCCCGCGCGAATTCGCGTTCGGCTCTGTCGATGCAGTCCTCGACCGGAAGGCGCGGGTTGCTCAGGCCAAGATGCACGCCGAATTCGACGGCCTTGCCGCGCGCGGCGATGATGCTTGCGGGCAGGCGCCTGCCGAGCAGACGCTCCATGATCCACAGCGCCGGCTCGGCGGCCCAGAGGTTCAGCGACGAGGCCGAGAGGTGATCGATGCCGTGACGTTCGAAGGCGCGCGTGTTCATCGGCGCCCTCTTCTCGTTCGGAGACCTCCGATTGAAGTTTCCTCGAGCGACCGAAGCCACTCGCGAAGGGCGTCGACGCGGTAGAGCACCTTCCGGCCTATCTTCGCGTATGGAGGCCCAATTCGGCGGCGAGCCCACCGCGTCAGCGTGTCCGCCGACACTCCGATCTCGGACGCCGCGCGATCTCTCGTGAGCCACCCGTGGAGGAGCGGCGGCGTGACCGTCGCTTCGGCCGTCTGTTGTCCATCCATGTAACCATCTCCCGTCCTGCGCGGATTGGAATCGCGACGATCCAAACACAGGAGCGGCGGGAGGCCTTAGGCGGAAACAGGCCGAAACAGGCGGAAACAGGTGGAAACAGGCGAAAAGGAAATCGAACTCACGCCTGTTTTTGAAAAATCAAACGCTTAGGCTGGGGATTCCAGGCGGCGTCATGCGAAGCGGCAAAAAGGACTCGACTCCGCCCTTTTAAGAACGTAAATAGAACATATCCGTTAACGAAATGGTCAACGATGGGGGGCGGCAGCATGATGCTCGACGTGGAATATCCGTGCTTCGGCTCGGGCGAGCCGGCGAGGCTGTCAGCCAATGCGATCAGGCGCCTCGGGGCCGATCTCCGGCAGCGGCTCTTCGGCCATGCCGCGCGGCCGTTCGAGCCGGCGAACCTGTTCCGCCGGACGGCCCGCCTCCGCGTCAACGGCCGGCCGCTCCGGATCGTGTGGGACGCTGAGCACGCGGTGCACGACGAGGCCGGCGAACCCGTGCTCGGCGTCTGCGAACACGATCCGGAGGGGCCGGCAACGGTCATGATCAGCCTGAATGCCGAGCTGCTCGGCGGTCGGCCCGAGATGCTGCGCTCGACGGCGGCGCACGAGCTTGGCCACGCGATCTTCGACATGCCGGCGGCGGTGGCGAAGGGAGCGGCGCGCGCCTTCCGCAGCGGCGCGATTGCGGTGCGGGACGCCGCGCCGATCGATTGGCGGGAATGGCGCGCCGACGAGTTCATGGGCGCGTTTCTGGCGCCGCGGCGGCAGCTGGCGCGAGCGTTCGCCCGCGAGGCTTCCGCGATCGGCGCAGCGATCCGATGGAAGGTGATCGACGAAATCCCGACGCCCTACGTCGCGGCAAACGAGGCAGGTTGGCCGGCGATCGATGCGATCGCCGGCGCGCTGGCCGAAGAGTTCGGCGTGACGAGCGCCTTCATCGGCGTGCGCCTCCGCAAGTACGGGCTTGTTGGCTGAAGGAGGCGCCATGGCATTCGGCTTGACGGTCAGGGCGAAACGGACCGAGCAGGGCATCGGCCTCAACGACTTCGCCGAGCGGCTCGGCGTATCGCCGGCCTATTGGTCGCGCGTCGAGCGTGAACAGGAAAAGCCGCCGCGCGACGAGCTTGTCGAGCGCGCCGCGGCGATCCTGGGCGTGCGCATGGACGATCTGTTCGTCGAGGCGGGGCGCCTGCCGCCGGACATGAGAAGAGATCTGAAGCGCGTAGTCCAGACCTACAGGCGCATGAAGCAACTGCCGCCGAAGTAATCCAGGGAATTACTTGCCGCGCAGACTTGCTCTATTCGAAACGCGAGGCAGTCTGGACTTGCTCACGCCGCAGAGGGTTGCATCGATGCCGCCGCGCTGTCTTCTTTCTCTTCTCGAAACCGCCGCCAGGTGGTCCGTGTCCGCATTCGACGTTGTCACATGGGCGCTCGAAGGGCTTCTGTCTCTCTCCATTGCATCGCC
Source organism: Pseudolabrys sp. (assembly GCA_035652735.1). Taxonomy (GTDB): domain Bacteria; phylum Pseudomonadota; class Alphaproteobacteria; order Rhizobiales; family Xanthobacteraceae; genus Pseudolabrys. The sequence goes on from DASRDF010000004.1 coordinate 12,553, forward strand.
GCCGGTCCGGATCGGACCTGCCGAATTCCTATCGGGTGTCGTCGATGTAGAGCCGACCTATGTTCTCCCGCTTTTTCGGCGCGACGGAGCGCCCATGCAATCCGTTTCGATCCGGTGTGTAAGGAATAGCGACAAAAAGCCTTGCTGGATCGTCGATCCCGTCGAAGGGATCATCATCACCGCCGGGGACGTTTTCGTTCGTCGCGCAGAAATCGAGCGCTTCGAGAAGGATCACCGGATATTCGACGGAGATAAATCGCTTCCAGCAACCCGGCGCCCTGCGGGGGCTCAGCGGCCTGGGCCGGGCGTTCAACCCCGCCATGACTGGGATTCATTCTACGCGGCGCTCGTTCGCCGCATTCACGAGCACGGCCTGCCGTCCACGCAGGCCGAACTGGTACGGGAGATGCGCGATTGGTTCGAGCAACGGGACGATGAAAGGGCGCCGGACGAGAGTACCATTGCTCGCAAGATCAGGGTCGTCTGGCACGAGCTGCATCGATCATAGCTGCATGCTTTTTATCATGCGGCGCGATCGGAAGCGGGCGATGTCGATACAAGCCTCAACCTCGGGCGCAGCAGCTCGCCCACGGCATCCGCTCCATGACGGACAGGGTCGTCCAATAGGTGAGCGTAGCGTTGGGTCGTCTTCGTGCTGTTATGGCCGAGTAGCTTTCCGATCATGGGCAGCGACATGCCGCCGCTCGCCAGCAGCGACGCGAATGTGTGCCTCAGATCATGGACCCGGACGCCTTCGAGTCCGGCGATTTTTCGAATGTCGGCCCAGAAGCGCCGGATATCCTCGATGGGCTTGCCTTCCACGGCGCCGGGAAAGAGCCATTCGGCGTCGGCGGGAAGAGCGGCGAGTCGCGCGCGGATGAAGGCGACAGCGGCGCGCGAGAGCGGAACGCGGTGCATCTTCCTTTGCTTGGTCGTGGAGGCCTTCTTCGTCCAGATCGCAAGATCGAGGTTGAATTCCTCAGGCCGCGCAGTCAGCGCCTCGCCCTTCCGTGCGCCTGTGAGCAGGATGAACCGCACGACGTCGGCGGCGTGCTGGTTCTTGTGTTCGTCGATGGCGGACGCAAGGCGATCGATCTGGTCGAGCGTGAGGAATACCTCGCGTTCGTTCTCCACGTTGCGATGGAAGGCAGCGGCCGGATTGTCGGCGCGCATCTGCCATCGCCTGACTGCGAGATTGAACATCTTGCGCACCACCTCGCCGACACGGTTTGCGCGGATCGGCGTCGGGCGCGGCTTTGCGAAGCCGCGTTTGCGCTTGTATTTCGGATTTTCCTTGCGTGGGCGGGCGCGGCCGGCGGCGATCTTTGCGAGCAGCTTCGACACGTCCGCTTCGGCGATCTCGGCGACCTTGCGCGACCCCCATTCCGGCTCGACCAGCTTGCGGAGCATCGAAATCTGATCCTTGCCGTTGCGCTTCGAGAGCGTCGGCACATGCTGTTCGATATAGCGGTCGATCAACTCGCGTACCGTTGGCGCGGAGCGCAGCTCCTGGCGCTTGACGAGCGGATCGACGCCTGCGTCGATGCTGCGCTTGAGTTCTTTCGCCCGTTCGCGCGCGGCCGTGACCGACCAGTCGGGCCATGAACCGATCGTGAGATAGCGGCGCCGGCCTGCGATCCGGTAGTCGAGAAAGAACGCTTTCGATCCGGACGGTTTCACGCACAACCCGAATCCGGCGACGTCGTCGTCGCGGATGTGCAAATCGCGCTCGCCTTGAGGCGACGGCGCCATCTTCGCCAAGCGTTCGGTAAGATGAGCCTTCATGCCTGTGCCGTTCGCTGCCACGCCTCGACTGAGGCGCGGTGTTCAACGGCGCGCAAGATGCTCGATGTGACCTCGAGGGGCTAAGGCGGAATAGGGCGGAAAGGGGCGGAAAGGGGCGGAAAGGGAGGGAACGGGGAGCGCAAACTTGATCGTGCGGCTCGCCAATAGCTCGCCCCGCGAAACGCTTTCATCGACCCACGAATGCGCCTGAATGCGCTCGAATGCGGCTTGATGCCGGCGACGTTCGTTCGGCAGGTCAAGCACTTATTGCCTAAGTCATTGATCGGGTTGGAAAACCGCCGAATGTCCGGCGGTAGGCTCATAACCTGAAGGTCGTAGGTTCAAATCCTACCCCCGCAACCAAATTCGCCCGCTAGGCCAAAGGCTTAGCGGGCGTTTGCTGTTGGGCTCCCGCCACGGGCTGCGGCTGAGTCAACAATGAGTCAACAAAATTTATGGCGGGGATTGGCGGCGATCCCGCAGTGGGTGCGCTGTTTCCAACGCACACCAGTGCCAATTTCCGAACCCGCCTTGAACGGTTGTCGGTTGCATAAACGGCAAATCGGATTCGCTCGCGCGCATGATTCCTGAGAAAATATGGCACGAATCAGTTGGTCTTACGCTTCCGTGAATTGCCGACGCGCGACCGGGCGAAGATGAAAAGCCACCAAGACTATGCTGATCTTGTTGCCCAGGCTGAAAGGGCAGTAGCCGCGGTAAAGGACCCGGACCTTAAGCGCATTGCCTTTCAAAAGGTCCTCGACGATCTCCTTGGCTCTTCCGGAGCCAAACAGCCCGCACCGTCACGGCCGATCAGGAAAGCACGTGCAAGAGATCGATCGAAGGCCAAGCCTAATACGCGCGGACCGAAAGCATACATCCACGAGCTTATCGAGGAAGGTTTTTTCAAGAAGCCTAAGACGATATCTCAGGTGAAGGCCGAGCTTGAAAACCGCGGCCACCATATCCCCTTGACCTCATTGAGTGGCCCTCTGCAAAGACTCTGCCAAGAAAGATCCCTGAGACGTCAAAAGCTAAAGGCCGTGGGGAACAAGCAAACGTATGCATACTCCGCGTGGTGAGATATGCCCGCTCGTCGACGCAGCAGCGACGATGATTCGCCAGCCTCGATCCTGGAGCGATTAGCGAAGCAAGCGATCGACATCGCCAAGAAGGCTAGGAGACACAGGCAAAATCTAGCTGGTGACAATTTTTACGGGAACAAGCTTGCTCAATTAAGGGCTGATGCCACTAACGCTTTCAGCGATCTAACCGCCCAATCGGCTGGCGATACGACCGCACTTGCTGAGCTGATCGAATCGATTTTTTCGGCACAAACAGCGCGCCCTGCGCGGCTCAAATGCTACAGAGAACTATCATACGCGTTGCGGACTACCTGGAGGCGGTCGAAGCCCCTAAGTCAGTCTAGTGGCGATGCAAGCCTCTTTCCACTTACCATTCTCACGCAAGCGAAAAGAGGATATCTGCCCGCAATTGGCAGGCAGATGAATGGATGCTTCGAGCAAGGATGGTACGACGCATGCGCTGTCATGATGCGCCGCTTAGTCGAAATCTCGATCATCGAAGCGTTTGAGCACAAAGGCATTGCAAGCAAGATTAAGGACAATGCAGGCAACTACCTGCATTTGTCGGCGTTGGTCGATCGTTCGATGACTGAGCCCAAGATTGCTCTTTCACGCAACGCAAAAAAGGCACTCCCGCAGCTCAGAGACCTCGGCCACTTGTCTGCACACGGGCGGCATTATCATGCTACTAAAGACGACATCGAAAAGGTGCGGCACGGATGCCGAATCGTGATTGAAGAATTTCTTCACCATGGCGGCTTGCTGTAGCGTTTTAATCGAAACAGGATTTAACTCGTTTCAGCGCTACGCCGCCGTGGTCGCCACCCCGTCAAGCCGCACGCGCACGATGGTCGCGCCGTTTCCGGCAGCCTCGATGGCGGTGCCGATCGGATAGCGGCCGGCGCCGGGGACGTTGACCTGCTTGGCGGCGTCGTCCCAGGCCACCGGGTCGCCGGCGGCGATGACGGCGCTCGCGAGCTTCGGCAGATCGAAGACGCCCTCGGTCGCAATCGCGATTGTCTCTCCAGCTGCAGCCGTCTTGGTGGCAACGCCAAACAAGGCACCGATCACCATAGCGTCGCCCGAGGTCACACCGCCAACGGGCGTCACGACCGTGATTATGCGGCCTTCCTGAATGTAGTTCTTCATCGTCACGTTCCTTTCGATGAGCTGATGCGAACCTGGTTGACGCGCGGCGCGGAGGCCGCGGCGATGCGCCGGTCGAGGTCGGCGAGCGCTGCGGCCATCTCGGCGTCGCTCGCATAGGTGACGCGGCGGCCCTCGTATTCGACCGTGCGCACGCCGGCGAAGCGCGCCTTCAAGAGCGCTTCGCGCATGGCTTCGAGTTCGGGCACGCTTGCCATCACGCGCCTGCGTTCTGATACCAGCCGCGCCAGTCGATGAAGCCGGCGCCGCAATCGAGGATGACGCGGATCTCAACGCCATCGATATTCCAACCGGCCTTGGTCTCGACCTGCGGACCTTCGCCTGCGCCCCCGCCGGCGGCGCCGGCGGAGAGCGCGCGCCATCGCGCGGCGATGGCGTCGTAGAGCAGCATGACCGACTGGCCGGCCGCGATCGTGAGATTGGCGCCGATCGAGAAGCGGTTGGCCGATACGGAGTTGGTATCCTCGTTCGCAAGCAGGATGCCGTTGTTGCCGGCGTTCACGATGCAGAGGAGCCGGCCGTCGGCGCCGCCGGCAAGACCCGTCAAGGTGCGCGTTGCATCGGTCGCAAGCCGCAGAACGGAGGCGGTGGGCAGGCCCACGGTTGCGCGGCGTTTCCAGAAATTTTAGGTTTCAAGCAATTGCGCGGTCGCGGGCCTTGGGCAGGAGCCGGGCCGCCAGCGAACGCGCAACACCGGGCTTCGACACGCCACGCAAAGACGCAACAACCGGGAGGGGTATCATGACCATCGAGATGGATCGCCGCACTGCCCTGCGGGCGCTGACGCTCGTTGCCGGCAGCGCGGCATGGGCGGGCAACGTCATCGACGCGTTTGCAGCCGACGATGCGGTGACCATCGGCTGGCCGAGCGACGTACCCTCCTGGGATCCCAACCAGCGCTTCACGCCGGACGCCCAGCCGATCTTCAAGCTTGTGTTCGACCAACCGCTCGACCAGGACCCAAAGCTGAAATTGATTCCGAAGCTCCTTACGAAATGGGAGCTCGCACCCGACGGCATGAGCCTTGCGGTGGAGCTGCGCGATGACGTCAGCTTCCACAACGGCGACAAGATGACCGCGGAGGACTTCCGCTACACGTTCTTCGAGCGCATCAAGGCGGGTCACAAAGTGGACACCGCAAACTCGTGGCGCAAGGTCAAGGACATCGAAGTGCAGTCGCCGACCAAGGCACGGATGATATTCAGTTCTCCGGCGCCGACGGCTCCGCAATGGCTGGCCTTCCTTGGCAGCTACATCGTTCCGAAGAAATATTTCGAGTCGGTCGGCGTGCAGACGGCCGCGCAGAAGCCGATCGGGACCGGTCCCTATAGGCTTGTCGATTATCAACTCAACTCGCGCATCGTGCTGGAGCGCAACGATGCGTATTGGGGCCCGAAGCCGAAGATCAAGCGCGTCACCTTTGAGATCATCAAGGATCCATCCGCGCGCGTTGCGGCCGTACAGTCGGGGCAAATCGACTTCACCATCAATGTGCCGGTGCGCGAAGTCGCGCGGCTCGACAAGGAGCCCGGCCTTGCGGCGGAGCTCAACCCGATGACCCGGATCATCCTGATCCAGTGCCGCAACGATCTCGGCTTCGCCGACGACAATGTCCGGCTCGCGGCCCATCACGCCATCGACAAGACGGCGCTGTCGAAGGCTTTCTACGGCGGCGCGGCGGTTCCCCTGTCCGTCGTGGCGACACCCGGTACGGCCGCTTATCTTCCCGACTTCAAGTTTGCTTATGATCCGAAGCTCGCCGTTGCGCTGCTCGCGAAATCGGGATTCAGCCCATCGAAACCCGTGGCCATCAAGTTCGCAACGACCAACGGGCAGTTTCCAAGCGATTTCGACATCGCGCGCGCCATCCAGCAGATGTGGAAGAAGGTCGGCATTGACGCGGAGATCGAGACCATCGAATACGCCAAGTATTTTGAGCTCAACCGCGGCTCGAAATTGCCGGAGGCGACGCTCTACAGCTGGGACAATGCGACCGGCGATCCGGAGATTTTCGCCGGCTACCTGCTCAATCCCAAGCTGCCGTTTTCCGCCTGGAAGGGACAGGAGGTCGGCGACAGGATGGCGCCGCTGTTCAACATCGCCGATTACGACAAACGCATCGCCGGTTGGCGCGATCTCAACCGATTCGTGATCGAGAAGGGAGCGACCATCCCGCTTTTGCAAAGCGTGCAGACCGTGGTTCGCAAGAAAAGGCTTTCGTATGTGAAGTACGCAAACGGCTGGATCCTCGCGGACAAGATGAGCTGGGCTTGATCCGAGCCGCGGTCAAAAGCCTGTGGTGGTGAGAGCGGCATGGTGACCGCCGGATATCCGACGGAGACTGGCGCATGAACGCGATCCTTCTCCTCGTTTTCCGGCGCGTCCTGGTTTCCGTCGTGATTCTTCTCATCGTTTCGGCGCTGTTATTCTGCATCCTGCGGCTTCTACCCGTCGATCCGGCAGCGATGTCGATGCCGCCGACAGCCACGATCGCGGAGATCGAAGCCAAACGGCGGGAGATGGGCCTGCACCTTCCGCTTCCGCAGCAATATGCGATCTGGCTCGGACACGCGCTGCGCGGCGATCTCGGCACGTCGATCCATTTCCGGCGCAGCGTGGTGCAGCTCGTCATGTCGTCCTTGCCCGCAACGGTCGAACTCGCCCTGCTCGCCATGGTGATCGCCTCGGTGCTCGGCGTCGGGGGCGGGCTGCTGTTGTTTCACATGCGCGGGCGGCGCGTATGCGAGCAGATTCTCGACCTTGCTTCGATCACGCTTCTCTCGATTCCCGAATTTCTATGGGCATTGTTCTTGATTCTCGTTTTCGGCGTTTGGCTTGAGGCGTTGCCGTTCACCGGTCGGCTGTCGTCGGAATTCCAGCGGCCGGTGGTGAGCGGATTCCTGCTGCTCGACACGCTGCTGGTCGGGCGGCCGGACATGTTCTGGGACTGCGTCAGGCACATGCTGCTGCCGTCGCTCGCGCTTGGCGTCGCGTTCTCGCCCACGATCATGCGGGTGCTGCGCTCCAGTCTCCTCGACGTCTATCAGGAGGATTACATCCACCAGGCGCGGCTGCGCGGCCAGTCGGAATGGCGAATATTGCTGCGCCATGGCCTCAAGAATGCCATCCTGCCGACGCTGAGCCTCATGGGTGTTCAGTTCGGATTTCTCTTCGGCGGCACGCTGCTCGTGGAAGTTATATTTTCCTACCCCGGGCTCGGCAGCCTGACGGTCGACGCCGTACGCAACGCCGATCTTCCGATCATTCAGGCGGTGGGCCTCGCCTATTGCGTCGTCGTCCTGGTCATCAACACGGCCGTCGATGCCTGCTATCTGGTGCTCAATCCCAGGGTGAGGGTCGCGTGACACGGATTCCGCAATGGATGATGTCGGCGCGCGTTCTGGCCGGGTTGTCCGTCGCCGCTCTGATCTGCCTCGCCGCGCTGTTTGCGCCCTTGCTTGCTCCCCACGATCCCAACGAGCAGACGCTGACGTCCATCCTGCTGCCGCCGGCGTGGCTGCCGGGCGGGCAAGCGGATTTTCCGCTCGGCACCGACAGCCTCGGGCGCTGCGTGTTGTCACGGCTGCTGTACGGTGCCCGCATCGCCATGACCGTGGCATTGCTCTCCTCGTTCGGCGCAATGGTCTTGGGAGCCGTCCTTGCGCATGTCGCGGGGTACTTTGGCGGCGCGGTCGACTGGCTCATCGGTCGCGTGGTTGATATTTGGATGTCGTTTCCGCCGGTCATTCTGGCGCTGATCTTTATGGTCGGGCTGGGTCCGGGGCTCCGCAACGTGATCCTGTCAATCATATTGGTGGACTGGACGCGTTTCTGCCGCGTATTGCGCAGCGAGGTGCTGATCGTGACCCGTCGCGACTATGTGACGGCCGCACGGCTTCTCGGCTTTTCGCATTGGCGCATTATCGCGCGCGAGATTGCGCCGGCGACAACACCGTTGCTCATTACGCTGGCAAGCCTGGAGATGGGAATCGCCGTCATCGTCGAGGCGATCCTGTCGTTTGTCGGCCTGAGCGTCACGGCGGATACGCCGGCATGGGGTCAGATGATCGCCGATGCCCGGCTGTCGATCTATCAGTCCTCGTGGAATCTCGTTTTCCCGGTTCTTGCGATCTTCGTCACCGTTTTCGCATTCAATATTCTGGGCGACGGACTGCGGCGTACGCTCGACGTACGTCTTGCCGAGGCACAGCGCGCATGAGTCTTCTCGTCGCTCGCGATCTCTCGGTTTCGGCCTCGATCGGCGGAGAGACGTTGCCGGTCCTGCAGAGCCTCTGCTTCTCGCTGGCTCCGGGAAAAATTCTCGGCCTCGTGGGCGAGTCGGGCGCGGGGAAATCCATGCTCGGTCTGACCATCGCGCAAATGCTGCCGCCAGGGTTTGCGTGCAGCAGCGGCAGCCTCTCCTTCGGAGGCGAGGACCTGATTGCAATGCCCGCCGTGAAACGTCGGGCCCTGCTGGGCAGGGACATCGCCTTCATTCCCCAGGAGCCGTTGTCGGCGCTCAATCCGGTTCTGACCATCGGACAGCAGATCGGCGAACATCTGGCGCGGCTTGGCCTTGCGACGGCAGCCGAACGGAAAGCGCGCGCGCTGGCCTTGTTCGACAGCGTGCATCTGCCGCAAGGTGAGCAGCTTCTCGACCGCTATCCACACCAGATTTCCGGCGGCATGTGCCAGCGCGTGCTGATCGCGATGGCCTTCGCCGGCAAGCCGCGTCTCGTGATCGCGGACGAGCCGACGACCGCGCTCGATGTGACAATCCAGGCGCGCATCGTTCGCCTGATCGTGGACATGCAGAAACGCAACCACACCGCCGTGGTGTTCATCACCCACGATCTGCGCCTCGCAACGCATATTTGCGACGATATCCTCGTTCTTTATGCCGGGAGGCCCGTCGAGTACGGACCGGCCCGCCGTCTGTTCAGTGCTCCGGCGCACCCCTATACGCGCTGCCTGCAGCTCGCGAGCCCGTCGATGCGCGGCGAACGACGGGCGCTATTGGCGCTTCCCGAACGGATGCCCGGTTTGCGCGCGTGGAAGGATCTTCGGGGTTGCGCGTTTGCGCCGCGCTGCCCCGTCGCGATCGCAGGATGCAGCCAAGCGCCGCCGGCGCTCGCGGAAACGGCGCCGGGCCACCGGGCGGCATGTATTCGTTCGGCGGAGACCGGCGGCATTGTCGCGCCGCCGCCGACCGCGGTCGCGCCGGCAGGCGAACATCAGCCGGTGCTACAAGCGCAGAGACTTTGCAAGACTTTCGCGATCGGCGGACTGTTCAGACGGATGAGGTTCTCGGCCTTGCGCGACGTCAGCTTCGAGCTCAGGCGCAATGAATTTCTCGGCATTGTCGGGGAAAGCGGCAGCGGCAAAACCACGCTGGCCCGCCTGCTGGTCGGCCTGGAGACGCCGTCGCAAGGCCGCATCCGTTTCGCGACGGAGGTTTCCGACACGCGGCGGCAGCGCCGGAGCGAGATACAGCTGGTTTTTCAGGATCCGCAATCCGCGTTGAATCCGCGGCGACGTGTCGGAACGATCGTGACACAGTCGCTGGAAGCGGAGGGCACGGCGACGCCCGCTGCACGCGCCGAGCGCGCGCGCGAGCTTCTCCGCGAGATCGGTCTTGCGCCGGAAATGGCCGCTCGCTTCCCGGCGCAGCTGTCCGGCGGACAGAAGCAGCGCGTGAACATCGCACGCGCGCTGTGCGCATCGCCGAAAATCCTCGTGGCCGACGAAATCGTCTCGGGTCTGGATGTTTCGGTGCAGGCGCAGCTGCTGGATCTGCTGATCGCGTTGCGGCGGCAGCGGCCTTTTTCGATGATTTTCATTTCGCACGACCTGTCGGTGGTACGCTATCTGTGCGATCGCGTCCTGGTGATGTATCGCGGAGAGATCGTGGAAAGCGGCGCGACGGGCGAGGTATTTGCCGCGCCGAAACATCCCTATACGCGTGCCTTGCTCGCGGCCATGCCGCCCGACGACCCGTCGGCGGCATGGGCGCCGGCCCTGTTCGAAAGCGACGCGGGATCGGCGCCCTGACGGGCGACCGTCAGCCGTATTGAAGAAATTCCTCGATCGTTTGCGCCGACGGCAGCGCAAAGCCCGAATGGGCGACGCGGCTTGCCCCCATGCCGCCGAGCTTTCTCAGCTTGACCGCCATCTCCGCCGCCTTGATGACCACCGTGATGCCATTGACGATCGGAGCGCCGTCGACATTCGCTCCGGCATTTGCCGCAAACAGCATCATCGGAATGCCGCCGGTCGGCACGATCACGTCCGCTCCGGCGTCCAGCAGACGCCGCGCCTCCCGTTCGAACAGGTCATTTAACGATGCCTTTTTTTCCGACGACGTGAAGGCTTCCATGTAATCGCTGATGTTTGCGTTGACGGCGCGGATGCCGGCCACGCGCTGCTGCAATCCGTAACGCGTCACCTGATCGTGGTGAACGGGAATGAAGGCCGGGTTGATCGCCAGTAGGCCGAGCTTTCGTCCCAGGGTGCAGGCGTGCAGCAGCGTGCTTTCGCCGAGACCGAGGACGGGAATCGAGACAGCGGCTCGGGCTTCGTAGAGGCCGACGTCCTGGAAGTGATTCATGAAGAACACGTCGTAGCCCTGGCGTTCCGCCTTGATCGCGCCGCGGATGACCTCGCGGGAGAAGCGGAATTCGGACAATGCGTGAATCGTCGTCACGGACGGCGTGGTCGTGTGAAAAGTCAATGCGAAGTCCGGGTCCACACACGACTGCATGTACGGCAAGAGCGCCGCCAAATAACTGCGATGTCCGACCTGATCGGTCGCACCCTGCGCCCAGATTTGATATTTGGATTTCTCTGCGTTCATAGGGATTCCAGTGGATAAGAACGAGAACGGAAGCGCTCCAAAGCCATGGAGGCTGCGAGCCCATCCTACCGCTTGCGTCTCAAAGGCTGAACCCTGTTTTGTGTGCGAAATAGGCTGTGAGCTCGGCGTGGACTGCGCGGGCCTGTTCGCCTTTGACTTGCGTTGAGCGGCGCCCGTCACGGGCTCGGGCGGTGATGGCTTGCCCCAGCTGTCGATGGTCTTTCGGCGGTCCGATGGCCGGGCATCTCCCGGTCGACGACGCCGCGCCGGCCGTGAGCCGCAGCCGGGCTCGAGCCCGCACCGCTATTCCGCTCCCGGACACGGGGATGATCCGAACGCGCAGATCGTGCAAAAAGGCGATGCCGCCGGCCTCGGCTAGGACCGTCACGGAATCTTTTTATGATGGCAGACGACAGGAAACCCGTTCGCGTCGTGGAAATCGATGTCGCTTTAACCATAGAGATCAAGCAGGCGCTCGATATTGCCGTTAATTCGCGCGAGATAAGCGAGCGGGAATGCCGCGGCGAAGAGCAGCTGCAATCCGATACGATTGATGGCTTCCACCTTCAATTCGCAACGGAAACCCTCCGACCATGCGTCGCGATCGATCGCTACGCCTGCGGCGAGGAGGGCGGCCCGATGCGCTTCGACATGTCCGTCAATCTCCGCGCGACCGGCGTGAGGCGCAAGCACGAACGTCAACAGCTCCACGAGGTCGCGATGGGCCGAGTTCAGCTGGCAAAGTTCCCAATCCAGCACCACGACGCTGGGCCGAAAGCCGACGTTACGCTGGTTGAAATCGTTATGTGCGAGCGTCCCCGGCAGGCCGTCCTTCACGGGATGCCAGCGCGGCAAATCGTCGATCAGCGCGTGCCGGCGCCGCCATGCCGTCTCCGTGACGATGTCCGGATAGCGTGCGCGACCGTCATCGACCAACGCCCGCCACAAGGGTGCGTCCGCCACCATGTCGGCCGTCGAGGCACGCGGTCCGATCCATGGAAGCTCTGCGCGGTCGACATTCCACAGCACAGCCTGCCATCCGGCCAGAGCCCGAAGGGCGACGTCGATGGTTTCCGCCGGCCAGTCGGCCCTCGCGCCGGTCGCATCAAGACGCCGGGCCGCGACCAATTCGAGAAACAGGGCATGCTCGCCGGTTGCAGCATCCATCGTGCTGCCGTAGCAGCGGGGCAGGACGCAACCAAGCGGCGCATGCGCGGCAGCCAGGGCGTAAACGGCGGATTCGCGCGCGCCGGTTTGATCGAATTCCGCAGCCGCCCGATAATCCTGAAACGGCTGGTCGAGCGCGATCCCGCGATGGCTGACGATCCAAGGAATGAGCGTGCGGGCGAGGCCGTCGCGCGGATTGACCTTGACAATCAGCTCCAAGTGCTCGCTTCCCCGACCGGGGGCCCGTTCGAAATGCGCCCGGGCCGGCACGACGCCAAACCACTCGTCCGGGCTCGCGGGCCCGTATTTGATCGCTATCCACGGCTCGCGCGTCTCGTCGATCGCCGGTCGCTCGCCCTCAAGGGCGAGCAGGCGGAGCTTGGGAGCGTCAAGACTCTTCCGCAGCGCCGATTCAAGTGCTCCCGCAATGACCGTGCGCTGCATCGTCGTTCCCCAGCCCCGAGGAGGGGGATATTACACCGGATTGCGTGAACAGGGACCTCGGGCAGCGTTGCTGCATTCGGCTGGACGGCGACAATGCTGGCGCAGCCGCGGTTGTGCCCCTGGGAGAGACATGACCGGAAAATAATTGAATAATTTAGACCCCAATCAGCCAGATCCCGACACCCGGGATCAAACCATACGCCGGACGTAGCGGCCTGTGCCCACGGCTGAGTCGACGAGCGCGCCATCGCGCATCACGAAGCGGCCTCGCACCAGCGTATGCAGGACCGCGCCCTTGAGGCGCCGGCCCTCATAGATGGAGTAGCCCGCGCTCGAGCGCACGTCGTCGCGCCGCCAGACGCGCTCGCGCCCGAGGTCGACGATGGCGAGATCCGCATCAAGGCCGACGGCAATACGGCCTTTGCGATGCGACAGGCCCATGGCTTTGGCCGGCGTATCCGACAACAGGCTCGCGATGCGGCCGAGTGGCACGCCGCGCGCGTGATGGCCCTCGGTCAGCATCACGGGAAGAAGCGTCTCAAGGCCAGGACAGCCCGGCGAAGCCTGCCAGATGCCGCCCGTCTTCGCCGACAGGTCGCGGTGGACGTGATCGGTGGCAACGGTGTCGATGGAGCCTGTGAGAACGGCATCCCACAGGGCCTGCCGATCGGCCCTCTCGCGCAGCGGCGGATTGATCTTGCCAACTTCGCCTCCGTGCCACTCAACGTCGTGCGTAAGGTAATGCGGGCAGGTCTCGATGGTGATCTTGGTGCCGGCCTCGCGGGCGCGGATGGCTGCCTCGAGCGCCTCGCGCGAGGAGGTGTGCACGATATAGAGCCGCGCGCCGCAGACGCGCGCGAATAGGCCGGCGCGTTGCACGGCATCGGCCTCGACGAACGGTGGTCGTGTGGCGTTCCAGGCGGCAAGACCGCCCCGGCCCTCGGGATCCCTGGCGAGCATCCGGTTGCGCAGGACCCAGGCCGCCTCGATGTTCTCGGGATGGGGGCAAACGACGCCGCCGTGCTCGGCCGCCAACTCGCACAGGCGCAACAGAAAGCCGTCATCGATGTCAGGCAGGCCCAGGCGTTTGCCTTCGCCGCCACGGTTGTTCATGAAGATCTTGAAGGAGGGGACGCCAAACTCGTTCACATAGCGTGGCACACCGGCGAGCTGGGCTTCGGTGGAAATGATGAAGTGGTAGCCGAAATCTATGCGCGCACCGGCTTCGGTGATCTCCTTCACTTCTTCGAACAGAGACTCGAAAGGATCGGTCGCCATCAGATAAGGGACGAAGGTGGTGACGCCTCCAACGGCGGCCGCAGCTGTCTCGGTCGCTGCATCTTCCGCCACGCGCGGCCGCGCGATGTCCTTGCCGTGACCGAGGTGGAGATGGACGTCGACGATGCCCGGTAGCACCGTCTTGCCGCTCGCGTCGAGGGTCTCGGCCGCGTCGACGGCGATACCCGGCGTCAGCACGGCGGCGATCTTCTCGTCGCTCACAGCGATGTCGGCCGCGACACCATCTGTCCCCGGTAGCACCACGGAGCCGCCACGCACGACAAGATCGAACCGCATAGGGCCTCCCTTCACGCCACTGTCTCATACGTCGTGCGTTCGCGGCGCACGGCACGCAGAGCCCGCGTGACATCGCCGATCGACCGAGCCTCGATCGAAAGTATCGCGGCCTCGAGCGCGGCCGCTTCGTCTGCGCCCGCGAGCGTTGCATTGGCGCGGAACTTCGCAAGAACGGCTTCCCGCGAGGGAGGTCGTCGCGTCCCGCCGAATACGTCTTCCACGTAGGTAGAAACCCGCCTCCCGTCGGCGAACCGCACGTGCAGTCTTGCCTCGAAGCGCTGCGGGAATTGGGCGTCATTCATTTCGCGAGTGCTGACGCATGTGGCACGGGACAGGATCTGGGGACGCGGGATCGTGTCGAATGTCGCGGGAGTCACGGCGCCGTCGACCAGGCGGGCCGCGAGCGCGACCGGCAGGCTGTAGCGGGCTTCGTGACCGCTCTCCGGCGCAAGCTTACGCGCCCAAGGTTCGCAGATGACCAGGGCGGCGCCCGGCGGCACCTCGCAGACAATGGATTCGATCGCGCTATCGGGCGCCTGCTCGAGCGCCAGATCCAGAGCCTCGAGGAAGGGATGAATGTAATGGCAGCACGGATAGAACTTGAAAGCGACCTGCGGAAGATGCCAGACCTCGCCAAGGGTGGCGATTCCACGCGCGAAGCGCTCTGCGGCCTCCGCGTCGCCGGCAAACTGACGGAATAGGCCGAACCGTCCCTCGAAGGCGGTTTCGGGGCCCCTTAGTCCGCTGCGGGCCAGTTCTGCGGCCACGAGACCGGCATGCGCGGCCCAGCCCGCATGCAGCGATTTCACCGTGCTACCGTTGGCGAGAAACTCGAAGACGCCTGAGGCCTGGCTGAGGGCAATACCCATTGCGTCGACTGCGCCGTCCTCGTCCAGGCCAAGCAGCGTCGCACCCACGAGGGCAGCCGCCATGCTTCCCCCCACCGACGTGACGTGGAATCCGCGTGCCTGGAACCGTCCCGGCGCCGCCAAACCGATCCGGATCAGCGCCTCGAGGCCTACGATGTATGCGGTAAGCAAATCGTCGCCGCTTGCCCTCGTGCCTTCGGCCGCCGCGAGGGCCGCGGCGGCAATCACGGAACTTCCGTGAACGATCGAGGCCGTGTGCGTGTCGTCGTACTCGAGTGCATGGATCAGGCTGCCGTTGGCGAGGGCGGCCGTCGCTGGCGCAAAACCACCGCCGCTGCCGAGAATGCTTGCCGGCCCATCGCCGCCCAGCCCGAAAGCCGCCTCGAGATAAGGCCGACCTGCGCCCGTACCTGCTGCTGCAAGGCCAACGCCAACCGCGTCGAGCAGGTGGAGCTTCGCAGCCTCGCGCACTTCCTCCGGAATGGACGCCGCTCGCAGTGACCTTAGGCGATTGGCGAGCCTGCGTGCCAGCGTCATGACGAAACCCCGCCTTTGATTTCCCGCGCAGCGGCGTGGCCGGCGAGCCGACCGAGGCCGATCGCACTGAGTAGGCCATTGCCGGATGCGTAACCTGCGGCGCCCGAACGGCCCGAGAGGCCGGCTGCCGCACCGCCGCCGGCAAAGAGATTGGGGATAGGCTTTCCGTCGCGCCGCAGAACACGGCCGTCGTTGTCGACCATCAGACCGCCCTGCGTGTGGAACAGGCCGGGGATCACCCGGCAGACGTAAAGCCTTCCCGTAAACGGCGCCAATCCGAAATCAAGACGGCCGAAGGCATCGGGACGGGCTCCGGCTGCCGCCTGGTTGTAGCTCTCGATCGATTCGGCGAGCGCGAGAGGATTCAAATCATGAAGAGCTGCAAGCTCGCCGGGTGAGTTCGCACTTTTGATGCCTCCGTATTTGGCGAGCTCAAGGAATTCCTCTTCAAGGGCGGCCACGTCGAAGATTTTCTGGTCGAAGACGGCGAAACATGGCCCGCCCTGCGCCATCACGACGGGCGTAAATCCCGAATAGCCGACGCTCTCGTCGCCGAAGCGCCGTCCCGCAGCGTTGAGGATGATGCCGCCCTTCTCGATCGTCGTCCATGACAGCAGGCTGCCATGGGGATCGGCCACTGCTGCATAGCCTTGATAGGAGCCGATATTGCCGAGCGCAGCGCCGAGCTTTTCGCCCCACAGCACGGCTTCTCCGGTGCTGCCCCGCGCGCCGAAGTATTGTGCTCCGGCGATGTCAGGGCAGAAGCGCGCCACCAGCTCCCGATTGCCGGCGAAGCCGTTGACGGCGAGGATTACCTTGCGAGCCAGGATGCGCTGTGTGTCCCCGCCGGCGGTTTCGATCGCGGCACCGATCACCGCTCCGCGTTCATCATGCAGCAGGTCCCTTGCGGCATTGCCAACGGCGAGCGGAATGCCGCGACTCTCGGTGGCGGCGAGCAGGTCATCGACGAGATCCTGTCCGCGCCGCGACGTGGGTGCATGCAGGCGCGGGACCGAATGACCCACGTGCTTGTAGGCAGTCACGAGCGCCAACCTTGCGCCCGCTGCATCCACCAACCATTCGACGGTTGCAGCGGATGTCTCGACCAGCCGCCGAACGAGGTCTGGGCAGTCGCTCGCTCCACTCGTCCGCATGAGGTCGGCGAGAAAGCGTTCGGAGGAATCGACGATCCCCGCCTCACGCTGGAAACGGGTCCCGGCAGCCGGTACCGAGCCCGTGGAAAGGGCGGAGTTTCCGCCCGGCCGGTCGAGCTTCTCGGCAATGACGACACCCACCCCCTCGTCATGAGCGGAGATCGCCGCGGCGAGCCCGCAGGCTCCCGCTCCGATCACCAATACGTCGACGTCAACATCATTCCGCTGAGTCATGTCGTGTCATCTCATCAACGATCTCGCGCCAGGGCTTCTTTGCGAAGGAGCGGGGAAGCGCGATCAACGCGCGCAGGACATCCGGCATTCGATGAAATACCCCACGCGTCAGCGCTTCGATCTTCTCGATGAGTTCGTCGGTTGAAAATGGCCGGTCCGCGCCGCCGCGCGCGCTTTGCACGGCCTCGCTCCACGTTTCGCCGTCCTTGAGGCGCCAGGTGACTCGGGCGGGGCGATCTTTGGGCCATGGTCCGATCGCTTCATAGAGGCGAAGCCTGACCGTTTGGCGCAAGCGGGCGATGGCGGGATCATCGAGCGTGTCTCTAGCGAAGGCTGCTTGGCCGCCGGTCCGGCGCGCCGCAACTGCGGCCAGCGCGTGCGGCAGGGAGAATTTGGCGGAAAGGACGGTCGGCGGCTCGCGTTGGGTGAGCGTCAGTCCGAGCGGATGCGTCTCCGCGATGATCTCGACGATGTCGTCGGACGAACGGCCGGCAGCAGCGAGGCGATCGCCGAGCTTGAGACTGGCCTCGACGGCGGAGTGCGCATACTGACAGCACGCGAAGAGCTTGTGGTAACCGTCCACGATCGCCCACCGATTGCCAAGATCGGCAGTCAGCACGGCGGGGTCGGCATCGCTACCGAAGCATCCGGCGAAGACGTCAAAAGGGCTCGCGGCGATGCCACCGAGGCCGAGCGGAGCCAAATCAGCGGCACGCATGCCTGACCAGGCCGAGACGCCCGTCCACAGGTTACGGACGAGTGCGCCCTCGATTGCGTGCCGGTAGGGACCGGCCAGGACCATGGTGGCCCCGGCCGAAACCGTCGCGAGCAACGCTTCCGCGTCATAGCCGCGCAGGAGCCCGATGCCTGCCGCGGCCCCCATCGTTCCGAAGGCGGCGTGCGGGTGCACGGTGAGAGAGGCGAAGCGGAATGCGCGCGCACACCGGCCCACGATCTCGTAGCCGAGCGCCAGCGCCCGCAAAACCTCCTGCATGTCCTGACCGGTCGCCTCGGCCTCGGCCAGCAACGCCGGCAGGACGTAGGCGCCCGCGTGAGCGGGTGCGACGCGATAGCCTTCGTCGAGCTCGCACCACGTCGCGGCGAGACCGTTGGCAACCGCTGCCGAGTAGCGATCCACCCGCGGGGCCCGTCGATTGAAAACCGTAGCCTCGCGCACGTGGACACGCTCGGTGAGCCGCGTCTGCGCCGCCTCGACCTCGGGCTCGCCCTGTGCCGCGACCATGGCCGCGATGTCGTCGGAGAGAACCAGCGCTGCCCGCGTCATCGCTGCGTCGGCAACCGCTTCAGCCGGGCACTCGGCCGCCCAGCGCACGAGCGCCCGCATTCCTTCGCTTGCCTGGGTCCGCCTCTCTTCGTCAGCGGCTGTCGTCGTCAGAACCACTTCCACAATTCCGCATTGTCGCTGAGCTCGGCCGCCGCTCCGTGAAATACCACCCGGCCGGAGCGGATAATCAGGGCCTGATCGACGATCTTCACCGTAGCCGGAACATTTTGCTCGACGATGATGAGCCCTACGCCCCGGCGGGCGTTGATCTCGGCCAGACGAAGCATCACGGTCCCCACGATGACCGGCGCCAATCCCGTCGACGGCTCGTCGAGCAGCAGCCATTTCGGCTTCGTCATCAGCGCCATTCCCAGCGCGAGCATCTGCTGCTCGCCGCCGCTCATCGAGCCCGCCCGTTGCTGCCGTCGCTCGTAGAGTACCGGAAACAAGTCGTAGACCTGGGATACGAACGAGGGGTCGAAGAGCAGGCCGGCAATGCGCAGATTCTGTTCCACGGTCAGATTGGGGAAGACGTTGTGGCCCTGCGGCACCAAGGCAATACCGCGGCGGACGTTCTCGGCGACGCTTGCCGCACTGGTGTCGATCCCCTCGACTTCGACCTTGCCCCCGCGCGGACGCACGGCGCCGACGATGCAACGCAGGAGCGTGGTCTTGCCGGCCCCGTTGTGGCCGAACACGCCGAGACAGGCACCGTCCTTGAGCGAAAGTGACACGCCATGCAGAACCGTCAGCGAGCCGTAGCCTGCGCTCAATTCATGGATTCGCAGCATGGGCCCTCGCTAGTGACCGAAATAGAGTTCGGTGAGTTGCGGATCGCGCGTCAGGTCGGCCACCGTTCCGCGGGCCATGATGGCGCCGGCGAACATGAAGACGCCTTCGTCGCACAGATCGCGGATGAAGGCGACGTTGTGCTCGACCACGCAGACCGCGACGCCGCGATCCGCCACTTCGCGGACAATGCGCTGCATGGCGGCATAGGACTGCCCCTCGACGCCGGCCATCGGCTCGTCGAGGAGCAGACACTTTGCTTTCCCCATCAGTGCCCGCGCCACCCCCACCAGTTTCTGTTGTCCGTAAGGCAGATCGGCGACCAATGCTCCGGCAACATGGCCGAGCCCCATCCTGGCCAAGAGGTCTGAAGCGCGCTCACGCGCCGCCTTGTCGTGCTCGGCGAGGTGGGCGTGCCTGAAGAGAACGTTGAGAAGGCGTTCTCCCGGATAGTCGTGCGTGCCGATGAGCAGATTGTCGAGCACCGAGAGCGACGGGAACAGCCGGATGTGTTGCCAAGTCCGACTCAGGCCGCGCCGGACGCGCTGCGGAAAGGCGAGCCGGTCGAGCGGTGCCCCCTCGAGCAGTACAGTGCCGGAGTCCGGCTTCACCACGCCCGTGATCAGGTTGAACAGTGACGTCTTGCCGGCGCCGTTGGGTCCGATCAGGCCGACGACCCGCCCGCTCTGAAGGGTAAGATTGATCTCGCGTGCCACCACGATGCCGTCGAAGCTCTTGTTGAGCTCGCGTACTTCGAGGACATTGGCGGTCATCAGTTCCTCCTCGTTCCGCCAAGGCCCTCGCGGCCGTGCCAGACGTCCTCGGCGGGGAGCAATCCCTGCGGCCGGAAAAACATGAACACCAGGACGAGGCCGGTGAACAGCATGCCCTGGATCGGGCCGAGGACGCTGGGAGGCAGATTGAGGAACGTCAGCATTTGCGGCAGCGCCTGCAATAGCAGAGCGCCCACGACCGGCCCCCAGGTGGTACGCAAGCCGCCGACGACGACCATCGTGAGGATTGCCGCCGACTGAAGGATCTCGAACTGCTCCGGCGCGATGAAACGGAAATAATGAGCATAAAGCGCGCCAGCGAGACCGGCGAGACCAGAGCCGAGACCGAAAATCACGATCTTCATGCGCATGGCATCCCGGCCGAGCGATGCGAAAGCGAGCTCGTCGTCGCGCATCGCGCTCATCGCGCGGCCGTAATCGCTGCGTGCGATCCAGCGCACGAGCAGAGTCACGGCCACGGCGAGAAAGAGCACAAGAAGAACGTAGCTCTCACGACCGAACTCCCGAATGAGAAAAGGGGGAATGTTGGTGAGACCTCCAGGGCCGCCCGTGAAGCGAAGATTTTTGATGACCTCGAGCATGCCGAGTTGGAAGCCAATGCTGGCGATGAGGAGATAATCGCCTGACACGCGCAGGGAGGGCAGGGCCAGCGCCACCGACGCCACTACCGCAACGAGCGCGCCGGCCAGCATCGCCAGAGGCATCGGCACGTCGAGTTCCCGCGCAAGCAAGGCCGAGGCATAAGCGCCGAGGGCAAAGAACACAGGATGTGCAATTGAGAAGAGACCGCCATATCCGATGATCAGGTTGAAGCTCGTCGCCAGGATGACGTAGAGCCCCACGATTATGATAATGCCGTAAAGATACTCCATGGCCGTTATGCCGCCTTGCTTTCGGCAGCGGGGGCTGCCGTGCCTCGCGTCACTCGGTGGCTCGCTGTCCCGAACCGCCGCCGCGGCAGGCGCAAACCTTTCGGGAAGAGCACGATCGCCGCGAAGAGAAAAACGTAAAGCAGGAAACCCTGCCATTCGGAGGAGATCACAAGAACGCTCGCGTTTTGGATAATACCCAGAATAACGGCGGCGACGGCGGCACCCGCGAGACTTCCGATGCCGCCGATGATGGTGGCCGCCACGGCGAACAGCATCAGCGAGATGCCGGTTTGCGGCAGTACCTGCGCTCGCGTTCCGTAGAGAAACATGCCGAGCCCGACGAGAGCGCCGGCGATCATCATCGCCAGCAGAAAGGTCTGGCGCTTGTTGATGCCGTAGAGCTCGGCCAGAGCCGGATTGTCGGCTACCGCGACCATGAACTGGCCTGCCCCCGTGAAGCGCATGAAGGCAGAAAGCGCGGCCAGCGCAGCGATGGTGACGCCGATCGCCGGCAGGTCCCAGGCGCTAACGGCGATATTGCCCACCAGCGTGACTGGCCAAAACATGGCCGGAAATATCGTCTGCGGCCACGTTCCGAAGACGAGCATCGCTACGTAGGCGACGAATTCCGAAACCATGAACGTGAATACGAATACGAACATCACCGAGACACCGCGCCTGCGCAATGCCTCGAAACCAAGCCGCTCGAGTACATAGGACGCCGCAAGACTGGCGGCCATCATGAGCAGAAATGCGACCCAGGCCGGCCATTCAAGCCATTGCACGGCTACGAAAGCGGTATAGAACGCGATCGTCATGATCGCGGCCTGAGCGAAATTGAAGAGTCGTGTCACCTTCAGCACCAGCGCGAAGGCGACCGCGAACAGGACATAGTAGCAGGAGATCGCCAAGGACGACCAAAGGATCTGCAAAATGATCGTGGCGTCCAGCATCGTGGGATCGTCCCTGCCAGCGAACCGGCTATCGGCGCTCTATTTTTATTCGCCGACGACCGCTCTGCGGACCCATTTCCCGCCCTTGACCTCCATAAGGTAGACCGGCTTGACCACGGTATGGTCCTCACCGATGACCGTCCGCCCCGTGAGCGGCAGTACGAAGGTGCGCACCGCCAGCATCTCCTTGCGGAAATTCTCGCCCGTCATTGGGAGATTCTTGTCGCGCATCGCTTTAAAGACCGCCGCCACCAAGTAAGGCGCATCATAGAGGTATTGTGTGTAGGGGAGCCCGTTCGGTTCGCGGCCCATCTCCTTGCGCCAGCGCGCGACGTAGTTTTTCACCTTGTCCGAATCCTCGACGCCGGGCGCGAGCGAGGTGGCGATGACGCCTTCGGCTGCCGCTCCGAGCTGTTGAATCAGCTTGGGATTGAATGCGGCCGAATACGAGGTGACGGGCTGTGTCAAGCCGAGCTGGCGCATTTGTGCGATCACCTGGGGTGTGTCGGAAACGAGCCCCTGCAGATGGATGATGTCAGGATTGGCTGCACGGACCTTGAGCAACGGGCCCGTAAAATCGGTCGCCTTGGGATCGTAGGCCTCGTTGGCCACGATCTTTCCACCGTTGGCGGTGAAGACCTTCTTGTAGACCTCAGCCGCTACCGTGCCCGTCTCGTTGTTGATGTAGACGATGGCCGCCTTCTTCTTGCCCATGGTGGTGGCGGCGTACTTGGCGACCGCGGCGATGTCCACGTCGGCCAAGGGGAACGTGGTGTAGACGTAGTCGCCAAGCTTGGCGATGTCAGGCGAGTTCGCGCCGACGCTCAGCGCCACCACGTGGTTGTCGTTGGCGATCGGTGCTACGGCCTTGACGACGGCGCTCCATGCCGTGACGAAGACCGGCACTTTTTCGACACTGACGAGACGGTTCGCCATCTGGATGCCGAGCTGCGGATCGGCCTGGGTATCGAGCACGATCATCTCGAGCTTCTTGCCGTTGACGCCGCCCGCATTGTTGATATCGCTGACCGCCCATTCGGCGGCCTTGACTTGGTCCTGTCCATAAAGCGCCTGTGAACCGGTCAACGGCATGGCGAGGCCGAACCGGTACGTGTCTTGCGCTGAAGCGGGCAACCCCACACAAAGCGCCACTAGGCACGCGGCGCCAAAAAAATATCGAATACCACGACCAGGCTTGCTCATTGTTCCACTCTCCCTGAGTTGTCCGGCATCAGGCCACGGCTTTTCCAACCGATTGCAGCGCTGCAAGGGCTGCGTCAGTGCTCACCACGTCCGCGTATTTCTCCGACATGTCGAAGAGGTTGACCGCATGCGAAACCTGGCTTCGGTCGTAGACGCACTCGTGCGGCACGAGAATGCGGAAATTGTAGGCGAAGCCGTCAACCACTGTGCCGCGCACGCAGCCGCTCGTCGTGCAGCCGGTGACGACCAAGGTGTCGACGCCGCGCTCAATCAGGTAACTCACCAGCGGCGTACCGAAGAACGCACTGGGATGTTTCTTGGGTAGAAGCACATCGTCCTTTTCCGGCGCAATCTCGGCCACGAAGTCATAGCCATGTTTGGCGACGGTCATAAGGGCCGGCACCTTGTCGGCGAGGCGACCGGTATCGAAGCTTTCCTTGGGTGAAACGTAAGGGTACAGCACCGGCCAGTTGCGCGAGCGGAAAAGCGCGAGGACGCGCGCGATCTGGCGGACGGCGTTCCAGCCTACCTCCCCGCAGGCGGTGGGGAACTCTTTGATGGCTTCCATGAACGGCCGCGGCTCGGTGCCAACGGTGCGATACTGCACGTCGATTATGAGAAGCGCCGGCCGCTTGCCGAGCCCCGCACGACGGCCGAATCCGGCAGCCCGATACGCCTCCTGCTCGTGCTGTGGAATGATCGTGTCCCACGGATTCATCGGATGCCTCGGTGTTGCTCAATCGCGGTAGCGTGCTTCAAGCGCGTCATAGCGTTCCTTCGCGACCGCCCGTTGGCGCTCCTCGAAGGAAGCGAGGCGATCGCGCACGTGGTCGAGGGAACCATCGCGCTTGAGCGCGGCGAGCACCTCGCCTACGGATTTCAAAGCGGCTTGGAGGGCAGCATTGGCGTAGAGCACCGCAGCAAAGCCCATCTGCCTGAGTTGGCTCTGCGACAGCGACGGTGTCAGCCCGCCGAAGACCATGTTGGCGATCTGCGGCACCGGAAGGGACTGCGCGATCCTCGCCAGTTCTCCTGCGTTCACCGGCGCCTCGACAAAGGTCGCGTCGGCACCGGCCTCGACGAAAGCCTGGGCGCGCTCGAGAGCGGCCTCGAAGCCCTGAACCGCGCGGGCATCGGTGCGGGCTACCACCTGGAAATCCCCGTCCCTTCGCGCGTCGACGGCCGCCTTGATCTTCTGCACCATTTCCCGCGCGGGGATTACATCCTTGCCCGTGAAATGGCCGCACTTCTTCGGGAACACCTGGTCTTCGATCTGCACGCCAGCGGCGCCCGCTCGCTCGAGCACGCGGATCGTGCGTATCATATTGACCGGATTGCCAAAGCCGGTATCGGCATCCACCAGCACCGGAAGCGCGGTGGCATCACATATCGCCGCGACCTGATCCCTCAGCTCGGTGAGTGTCACCAAGCCTATGTCGGGCACACCGAGGGACATGTTGGCGACGCCGGCCCCGGTCACATAGACCGCTTCGAAACCCAGGTCTTCGATGACCCGGGCGAAAAGAGCGTTCGGCGTGCCCGGCAGGAGGACGGCCTCGCGGCGCGCGAGCAGCGCTTTCAGACGGGTTGTGGGCCGCTCGACCCTGACTGATACGTCCACCGGGCCTTCCCTTTTTCCTTACTCCAGCGGGTCGACTCATACGCCGCGCCTGACAACTGTCAACAGTTATCAGCATGGGGTTTCTCTCAGCGGCGCGTGCTGCGTCGGCGTGGTGTTTCGGCGACATCCTCCCCCCGCAAGGCCGAAAGAGCGCTCATGCGCGCGTTGCGGATGTGATGGCGCATGGTCGCTTCGGCGGCATCCGGATTGCGCGACATGAGCGCATCAAGAATGTCGCGGTGCTCGCTCAGAGCTTGCTGGGCCCGGCCCGGCCTGGTGCTCGAGCGCAGCCGCTGCAGGCGCAGCTGATAATAAAGCTCATTGAGCAGCATCTGCTCGAGGCGTTCGCAGCGCGCGGCGCGCGCGATGGTCAGATGGAAGTCCTCGTCGCGCGAACGCTGAAAATAGGCCGATCCGGCGGCGAGCTCAGGCTGGCTTGCATGATGCGCCAGGAGATCGCGCAGCTGCTGACATTCCCCGGTCGTCATCCGCTCGGCGGCGAGCCGGGCCGCCATGCCCTCGAGCGCCTCGCGCACGAGGAAGAGCTGCTCCAGATCCTCGCGCGTAAAGTCGATCACGCGGACGCCCAGCCGCGGCGTGCGCATGACCAGCCGTCCTTCCAGCCGGCCGAGCGCCTCGCGCAGCGGTCCTCGGCTGATACCGAGCTGCCGTGCCAAGGCCGCTTCCGAAAGCTTCTGTCCGGGCTCGAACTCGCCTGAGGTGATGGCCTGGACAAGCTTGCCGAAGGCTTCTCCGGCGAGCGACGTGATGGCGATCGGTTTCAGCGCGGACATGGTCGGCAACGGGCTCCGGGGCGGACGCTATTTTTGAGCATTCGCGCAAATCCCCTGCCGCAAGGATACAAGGTTTGCGCGAACAAGTTCAGCAAAACGGGCATGGGTGGGATGCGGGAGCGGTCCGGGCGGGACGACCGCGACGATAGCATGGTGATCGCATGGTGCAGCCTGCGCTGCGCCTTGGTTTGACCGTCGTGGGCAGCCGGGCATTGTTCCGAGGCCGCGCGTATCCATGCAAGATGCATGCGTCACGTTCCCATCGTTCTTGGTCGCTTCCGGCCTCGTCGGCCTTGAATTTCCTTCGGCGGTGAAAAGCGTTTCGTTGACGGCTTCCCGGCGAGGTTGGTACGCTAATCATAAGCACACCAACAAACAACGCCCCGGGGAGGAATGCCATGTCGATGTCCCTTGATCGTCGTCGACTTTTGGTCGGCGGCGCCGCGCTGACGGTCACCGGCGCATTGCCGCGCCGCGTGCGCGCGCAGGAGCCGCGCGTCAGGATGCGCCTCGGCCTGGTGCGTTTGATCTCCTCCGGCCCAATCTTCATCGCCGAGGCGATGAAATTCTTCGACAAGGTCAATCTCGACGTCGAGCTCGTCTATTTCGCAGACGGGGCATTGGCGATGCCGGCGCTGGTGGCGGGCGAGCTCGATCTCACCGCTTCCACCCTCAATGCCGGTCTGTTCAACGCGGTGGCGAAGGGCGCGCCTTACAAGCTCGTTCTGGACCGCGGCATCGAGAAGCCAGGCGCCGGCTCGATGACGATCGTGGCCAGCAATGCCATGTACGAGGCCGGCTTCACCGCGGTCGACAGGGCCAGGCTGCTCAAGGGCAAGAAGATAGCGATTCAGGCACCTGGGAGTATCGACCAGTATCTGTTCGGTCGGGCCGCGGAGAAGGCCGGACTCGATCCGACGAGCGAGCTCAACTGGTCGAGTGGTATGGCCTATCCAGACATGATCAAGCTGATGGGCGCGGGCCAGGCCGACGCCGCCAACATTCCGGTGCCGCTTGCGTTCCTGGCGGAGAAGAACAAGGTCGGCAAGATCGTGGGCGCGGGATCCGACATCGAGCCCAATGCGCAACTGGCCTGCTGGGTCATGTCGTCCAAATTCCTGGCCGAAAACAGGTCAGCCGCCGTGCGTTTTGCCATGGCACATACCTTTGCCGGGCGTCTGTTCAACAAGGCGGCTGCCGCGAAGGACGCCAACATCATCAAGATCATTTCCGAGGCCACCCGAGTCCCCGCACCTCTGGTCGAAATGGCGGCGCCGCGCTGGACCTGGTTCGACGAGAGGGGGATGCCGAATGTCGAGTCCTGCGTCGCGCAAGGGCGTTTCTGGGCAAAGATGAAACTGGTTCATGCAACGGTGACGAAGGAACAATTGTTCGACCTTTCGCCGGCCGTCGAAGCCGACGCCAGATTGAGCCAGAGCAATCCGTTCACCTAAGTTCCGCCGATGGTTAGGCCGGCGGTTGCCATCGAATTCGACGAGATCGGGCTGACATTTACGTCCGCATCGGCGGCGCCGACGGTCGCCTTGGAAGCGGTAAGCTGCCGCTTCGAGGCCGGACAGGTGACGGCGATTATCGGCCCGAGCGGCTGCGGCAAGACCACATTGTTGCAGATCGCGCGAGGCTTTCTGCAGCCGACGCGCGGCCGGCTGCAGTTCGTGGAGCCAACGGAGCGGAGGCTTGCCGACCGGCCGCCGATGGCTACGGTGTGGCAGGCCTTCAATCTGTTTCCCTGGCTTACCGTTCTCGACAACGTCGCATTCGGTCTTGATCTCGCCGGCGTGCCGCGTGCCGAGCGCAATGCACGCGCGCGTCGCGCGATCGCCGCGGTCGATCTGGCCGGTTTCGAGGATCGCTATCCGCGTCAGCTCTCCGGCGGCATGCGCCAACGGGTGGGTTTGGCGCGGGCACTCGTCATGGAGCCTGAGGTCCTGCTGCTCGACGAACCGTTCGGCGCCCTCGACGCGCAGACGCGCTTGATCCTGCAGGAACAATTGGCGCGTCTGGTGGAGACAAGCGGCACGACCGCCATTCTGGTCACCCATTCGATCGAAGAGGCGATCCTGCTCGCCGACGTTATTCTGGTGATGACGGCGCGGCCAGGGCGCGTGGCGGCTCGCATCGAGGTCGACTTGCCGCGCCCGCGCAGCGTGGCCACCACGCACGATCCCGGTTTTGCCGTGCTTTTCGACCGCATCTACGGCTTGCTGCGTGATGAGGTCATGCGTTCCATGGTGAGCGGGGAGGGCGGTTGAGCGATGCGCCGGCCGCCGCGACTGGAGGAGGACACGGCCGCGCTGCCGCCCCCCGAGCCTGCAAGATCGCGCCGTTCGCCACTCGACGATCCGCGCGTGCTCGGCTGGGGGTCGATCGCGCTCGTGCTGATCGTCTGGGAACTGGCCGCGCGGCTGTCGGCGGTCTCGCCGCTTTATCTGCCGCGACCTTCGCAGATTGTTGCGGCGCTCGTGGCCATGTTCGCGAGCGGCGGACTTGCGCTCGACCTCGGCATCACGCTCTGGCGCATCTTCGCGGGCTTCGCCGTCGCGCTTGTTTTCGGCGTTCTGCTCGGCCTCTGGATTGCGACCTCGTTTCGCGCGCGCGCCGTCGCCGATATGTTCATTGCCGCGCTTTATCCGCTGCCGAAGGTCACCCTGATTCCGCTGCTCATCATCTGGCTCGGTACCGGCGGGCCGTTCATGCTCACCATCAGCTTCCTCGGCGCCATCTTTCCCGTGGTGATCAACACGGTGCTCGGGGTGAGTCAATGCGACCCCGGTCTCGTATTGGCCGCACGCGATTTGGGCGCGACGCCGCGGCAGATCATGCGCCGCGTGCTGTTGCCGAGCGCGATCCCTTCGATCTTCGCAGGCGTACGGCTCGGCCTGGGTGTCTCGATCATTCTCGTCGTTGCCGCCGAGATGGTGGTCGGCAAGACCGGACTCGGTGCTCGCCTCTACCTTGCCGGTCAGATCCTCGAAACCGAGCAGGTGTTTGCCGTCCTGCTCGTCCTCGCGGCGCTCGGCATCATCGTGACCAAAGTCCAGGATGCGATCGACGTGGCGCTCGGCAAGTGGCGCGCCGAGTGAGCCGACGGTGGATCGACGCGATGGCGCGCATGCTCGACACGGCTGTTTGTCTAGCCAAGCATCGAATCTCGCTTGTTGGTCGCGACGCCCGCGCCGTCTGCGCATTTCCGAATGCGGGGCGCCTGCGGCGCGATATTTTCGCGTCCGCGGTCATTTCGCAACCCGCACGCTCATGCCGACCCGGGCGATCGCTCTGGCCAGCCGCCCTTGCGGCGCGGCATCGGTGATGAGCTCCGATATGCGCGACAAGGGACAGACCACCTCGAGATGCTTCTGGTCGAACTTCGTGCTGTCGACCAGCAACACGGTGCGCCGTGCACGCTCGATCATCGCGCGCTTCACTGCGCAGGCGCGGCTCTCCACGTCGGTCGGTCCATCGGTGGTAAGTCCGCTCGCGCCAATGAATGCAAGGTCCGCGAAATAGCGGCCGATATAGCTCACCGTATCAGCGCCGTAATTGCCGCGTTCGCGGCCGTTCAGATCGCCGGGGCACAGGATGACGCGCACGTCCGCGATGTCGACCAAGGTCGTCGCCACCGCCAAGCTGTTGGTGAGCACGGTGAGCGGCCCGGCCAGTGCGGCCGCGAGGGCACGCGCGAACTGCGTCGTGGTCGATCCGGAATCGATCATCACCACGTGGCCCGGTTTCACGAGAGCCGCGGCGGCGCGGCCGATGCGGCTGCGTTCGGCGACGGCATGCCGGTCGCGCTCGTTTACCGCGGGCTGGAAGCCGATATAGCGCGTGACAGCCCCGCCATAGGTCCGGTCGAGGACCCCGCGCTGCGAGAGTTCCTCGAGGTCGCGCCGCGCGGTCTCCGTCGAGACGCCGAAGCGTTCCGCAAGTTGCGAGATGCGGACGGCAGGGCGGCTGGCGAGCTCGGCCACGATCTGCTGGTGACGTAGCGCCTTCTTGGACGAGACCCGGGGCACCGCCGACCTATGATTGACTTTCCACAGAATAATGTGGAAAGTACCACATTATTGGCGGTTTGCCTAGCGTGTGGCGAGAGCGCTGGCGCACGGCGAAAAGCGCCGACGCGAAAGAGTGACCGCGATGTTCGAACCTCCGCCCCGCCGCGTCATGCGCCCGCTCTCCGCATTCCCGCACCAGGCGCCTTCCTTCGTGCTCACCGACATTGACGACACGCTGACGACGGAGGGCCGTCTCGGTGCCGAGGCCTATCGCGCGATGGAGCGCCTCAATGCGGCGGGCATTGCGGTGATTCCCGTCACCGGCCGGCCGGCGGGATGGTGTGATCTCATCGCCCGCTTCTGGCCCGTGGCGGCGGTCGTCGGCGAGAATGGTGCGCTCTATTTCCGCTACGACCGGTCGGCACGCCGGATGACGCGACGCTTCTGGCTTGATCGACCGACGATGGAAGCCGCCCGCGCCCGTCTGCAGGAGCTTGCGGAGAAAATCATCACGGAGGTCCCCGGCGTCGCGATTTCCGAGGATCAGCCCTACCGGGTCGCAGATCTCGCCATCGATTATCGCGAGGACGTGACGCCCCTGCCGGAGAGCGCGGCGGAACGCGTCGTTGCCATTCTCGAGGCGGCCGGCGCGACGGCCAAGATCAGTTCGATCCATGTCAATGGCTGGTTCGGCGACTTCGACAAGCTCGCGATGACCAAGAGACTGTTCGCCGAGATTTTTGCGATCGATCTCGACCGCGTGCCCGAGCGCGTCGCCTTCATCGGCGACTCGCCGAACGATGCGCCGATGTTCGGCTTTTTTCCCTTGTCGGTCGGCGTCGCCAACATCCGGAATTTTGCCGGCCGGCTGCCGGCGTGTCCTGCCTTCGTCACCGCCTCGGCATCCGGCGCAGGTTTCGTCGAATTCGCCGACATGTTGCTTGCGCGCGTGGCAGGCCGGAGCTTCTGCGCGAGGGAAGACCACGGTGGCTCATAGGCTCGATATGCTGGTTGTCGGCGGCGGGATCAACGGCGCCGGCATCGCGCGCGATGCCGCGGGCCGCGGGCTCTCGGTGCGACTCGTCGAGAAAGGCGATCTTGCGGGCGCAACGTCATCGGCGTCCAGCAAACTCATCCATGGCGGGCTACGTTATCTCGAGTACGGCGCGCTCCGTCTGGTACGCGAGGCCTTGTCCGAACGCGAGGTGCTGCTCGCCAATGCTCCGCACATCATCGCGCCGTTGCGCTTCGTGCTGCCCCACGACGGCAGCCTGCGGCCGAAGCTGCTGTTGCGGCTCGGCCTCTTCCTCTACGATCACCTCGGCGGTCGGCGCGTGTTGCCCGGAACCGAAACCGTTCAGCTCAGCCGCCATCCTTATGGGGTGCCCCTGCAGGGGCGGCTCAGGACCGGGTTCGTCTATTCCGACTGCTGGGTGGACGACGCGAGACTTGTTGTGCTGAACGCGCGCGACGCTGCCGCACGCGGGGCGATCATCTCCCGTGCAACCGAGATGAAGAGCGCGCGACGCAGCGACGATCATTGGGTCGTCCGGCTCGTCGGCGCCGACGGCGAGGCCGAAGAGGTGGCTGTCCGCGTTCTGGTCAATGCGGCGGGTCCTTGGGCGGCTGATGTGCTGCAACGCGCCGGCATTCGCCATGCGTCGTCGGCGCTTCGCCTCGTCAAGGGCAGCCACATCGTGGTGCGACGCCTTTATGACGGATCGCAAGCCTACATCCTTCAGAACGACGATCGGCGGGTGATCTTCGTCATACCCTTCGAAGGCGAATTCAGCCTCATCGGCACGACGGATGTTCCCTTCACGGGATCGCGCGAGACGGTCGCGATCGATCCCCGTGAGGTCGATTATCTCTGTCGCGCGGTATCCCGCTGGTTCGCACGACCCGTCTCTCCCACCGACGTGGTCTGGAGCTATGCCGGCGTTCGCCCGCTCTACGACGATGAGGAGGCGGACGCCTCTGCCGTGACCCGCGACTATCATCTCGAGCTCGACGCGGGGGACCGGAGTGCGCCGCTTCTTTCCGTATTTGGCGGCAAGCTCACCACCTACCGGCGTCTGGCCGAACACGCGTTAGAGAAACTCGCGCGCTACTTTCCCGCCTGCGGCAAGCCGTGGACGGCGCATGCGCCGCTGCCCGGTGGCGATCTCCCCCCGGGCGGGGTCGGGGCCTTCGCCGACGAGCTTTTGCGCCAGTTCCCGTTCCTGGATCGCGCGACGACGCGCCGGCTGGCGCGTAGCTATGGAACCGAGGCACGGAAGTTCCTGGCCGGTGCCCATCGCATCGATGACCTCGGCAAGATGTTCGGCTGTGGGTTCAGCGAACGCGAGCTCGACTGGCTGGTCCGGGAGGAATGGGCGCGGACGGCGGAGGATGTTTTGTGGCGACGGTCCAAGCTTGGCCTGCACCTGAACCCGCGGCAGGCAGCCGAGATCGCCGACGCGCTCGCCGCGCTGCGATCCGCACGGAGATCCCATCTCGCACTCACCTGAAGAATGTATGTTCCGCCGCCGCCATGGCCTACGATGTCACGAGACGAGTGCTAACCGTTTGATCGGAAGACGACGTGTCGCAGATCACGCTTGAGAATGTCAGCAAGCTGTGGGGTTCGACCAAGGCGGTCAATGCGATCAGCTTCGCGGCCGATGAAGCATCGTTCCTTGTTCTGCTCGGCCCCTCGGGCTGCGGAAAGTCGACGACTTTGCGTCTCATCGCCGGGCTCGAGCAGGTCAGCAGCGGTCGCATCTTCATCGGCGGTGTCGACGTCACCGATCTACCGCCCGCGCAGCGGCGCGTCGCGATGGTGTTCCAATCCTATGCGCTGTTCCCGCATCTCACCGTCGCCGAGAACATCGTGTTCGGTCTGCGCGTGCGCAAGACGCCGGCCGCCGAGCGCGCGCGGCGGCTCGAACGGGTGACTTCGCTGCTCGGTCTTGCCGGACTGCTCGATCGCAAGCCGTCGCAACTCTCGGGCGGACAGCAGCAACGGGTCGCGCTCGGACGCGCCATCATCGCGGAGGCGCCCGTGTGTCTCATGGACGAGCCGCTTTCCAATCTCGACGCGCAATTGCGCGCCGATATGCGCCGCGAGATCCGCGCGCTGCAACGGAAGCTCAACGTCACCATGATCTACGTGACGCACGACCAGACCGAAGCCATGAGCATGGCCGATCGAGTGGTGCTGATGCGCAACGGTGGGATCGAGCAAGTTGGCACGCCCGGCGAGATTTATGAACGCCCGGCGACCGCCTTCGCCGCCCGGTTCATCGGCACGCCGCCGATGAATATCCTAGCGCTCGAAGCGACGGACGATGCGCTCGCCAGATACTGGACAGCCAACATTCCGGGCGCCCAACGGGAAAAACTGTTGCTCGGAGTGAGGCCGGAACACGTCATCCTCGGCGACGACGGGATTCCGGCAGGCGTCGCCGGTGTCGAATATCTCGGCGCCGACACGATCATCGCCTGTACGATCGGCACACATATGCTCGCGGTGCGTGCGCCGGGCAAGGTCGCGCTGTCGGTCGGATCGCCGGTCAGGCTCTCGTGGCGCCCCGAGCACCTGCACATCTTCGACGCGGCGAGCGGCAAGCGGCGCGATGACGTGCTTGCGCTCACCAAATCGATGCAGCAGGCAATGTACGAACCTGTCTCGCTCAAGGGAGGATAAATCGAATGCGCATCACTCGACGGAAATACCTGGCCACCATGGCAGGTACGGCGGCTGCGGTGTTGAGCCCAGCCGTCCTCGCCAAGGAAGTCGAGCTCTCCTTGTATTATCCGGTCGCGGTCGGCGGACCGATCACGAAGATCATCGACGGCTATGCCGCCGCCTTCGAAAAGGAAAACCCGGGCATCAAGGTCAGGGCGATCTACGCCGGCACCTACCAGGACACGCTGGTGAAATCGCTCACCGCGTTCAAGAGCGGCGAGCCGCCGAACATCGCGGTGCTGCTGTCGACCGACATGTTCACGCTGATCGACGAGGGGGCGGTTGATCCCTTCGACGATCTCGTCAAGTCGGATGCCGACAAGGCGTGGCTGAAATCGTTTTATCCCGCCTTCATGGAGAACAGCCAGACCGGCGGCAAGACCTGGGGCATTCCGTTCCAGCGTTCGACCATCGTCATGTACTGGAACAAGGACGCCTTCAAGCAGGCGGGCCTCGATCCCGAAAAGGCGCCCGACAATTGGGACGAGCTTGTCGCCTTCGGCCGGAAGCTCACCAAGCGCGAGGGCAACGCCACCACCCAATGGGGCGTGCAAATCCCCTCGACCGGCTTTCCCTATTGGCTCTTCCAAGGACTGACCACCGCCAACAATGTGCGGCTGATGAACCAGGCCGGCACCGAAACCTATTTCGACAAGCCGGAGGTGATCGAGGCGCTGCAATTTTGGGTCGACCTCAGCCGCAAGTACGAAATTCATCCGCCTGGGGCGGTCGAATGGGGCACCACGCCAAAGGATTTCTTCGAACGCAAGACCGCCATCATGTGGACCACCACGGGCAACCTCACCAACGTGCGGAAGAACGCGCCCTTCCCATTCGGAGTTGCGATGCTGCCCGGCCACAAGGGGCGTGGGTCGCCGACCGGCGGCGGCAATTTCTATTTCTTCAGGAAGATGACGCCGGAGCAGCGCGCTGCCGCGTTCAAATTCGTCAAGTGGATGACCACGCCGGAACGCGCGGCCGATTGGGGTATCGCCACCGGTTACGTCGCCGTTCGGCCCGACGCCTGGGAGACGCCCGCGATGAAGAAATACGTCGCCGATTTCCCAGCGGCGGAAGTCGCGCGCGACCAGCTCAAATTTGCCGTCGCTGAATTGTCGACGCACGACAACCAGCGCGTCACCAAGGCGCTGAACGACGGCATTCAGGCGGCGTTGAACGGCACCAAGACGCCGACGCAGGCGATGAAGGACGCGCAGCAGGAATCGGCGCGAATCCTGCGCCCATACCGATGACTCTTGCACGCGATACGCTCAACGAGAACAGGGAGGAGGCTCGGCCGTCCTCCCGTCGCGTTCCCTCCGCCGCTACCGGGCGGATGCGCCGGCCGGCGCACGTGCGGCGGTGGGACGTGCACATCCACGGCTGGCTCCTGCTGCTGCCGGCCGCCGTGCTGCTGGCGACCTTTACCCATTTCCCCGCCGTCGCCACCGTCATCGACAGCTTTTTTTCCACGCCGAAGGGTCCGCGCCATTCCGTCTTTGTCGGCCTTGACAATTATCAGGCGATGATATCGGACCCGATATTCTGGCGCTCGCTTGACAACAACCTCGTCTATGCCCTGAGCACGATCCCGCTGACCATTGCGCTCGCCATGACCATGGCGCTTGCCGTCAACCGCAAACTCGCTGGCCGCGGCTTCATGCGCATGTCGTTCTTCACGCCGACCGTGATGCCGATGATCGCGGTCGCCAATATCTGGTTGTTCTTCTATTCGCCGGGATACGGTTTGCTCGACCGGCTGCTCGCTCTGTTCGGTATTCCCGCTCACAACTGGCTCGGCAGCGAGCAGACCGCGCTCGCATGCCTCATCGCCGTCGCGGTGTGGAAGGATGCGGGCTTCTTCATGATCTTTTATCTGGCGGCCCTTCAGCAGATGCCGCCGCAGCTCGCGGAAGCGGCGGCGATCGAAGGCGCGAGCCGCTGGTACTTCTTCCGTCGCGTTACCTTTCCGCTGCTGATGCCGACGACTTTGTTCGTGCTGATCAACGCCATCATCAACTCCTTCCGCCTCGTCGACCATGTCATCGTCATGACGCGCGGGGGCCCCAACAACACGACCTCGTTGCTGCTCTTCTACATCTATGAGGTTGGGTTCAAGTTCTGGGATACCGCCTATGCGGCAAGCCTGACGGTTGTCCTGCTCGTCCTGCTCGCCGTCCTGGCGGTAGGTCAATTCACCTTTTTCGACCGCAGGATTCACTATCAATGAACGCGTTGCGCAGCCGTCGCTCCTTCGTCGCCGCGCTCGAAACGGGCGGAGCGTGGCTGCTGGCGGCGCTCTGGATCCTGCCGCTCCTTTACGCGTTCTGGGCGGCCGTTCATCCCAGCGCCTATTCGGCGAGTTTCGTGCTGGACGCCCCGCTCACGCTCGACAATTTCGTGCGCGCGTGGAAAGCGGCGCCTTTCGCGCGTTACTTCCTCAACACCTTCCTGCTGGTGACGATGATTCTCGGCGTGCAGTTCGTGCTGTGCACGCTCGCCGCCTACGCATTCAGCCGCTATGCCTTCCTCGGGCACAGGCTCGCGTTCGTGCTCGTATTGCTGCAGCTGATGATCATGCCCGACGTGCTGGTCGTGGAGAATTACCGGACCATGAGCGCGCTCGGCATCGTCGATACGATCCCTGCGATCGGGCTGCCTTACATGGCCTCGGCCTTCGGCATCTTCCTTCTGCGGCAGACCTTCAAGACCGTCCCGCGCGAGCTCGACGAGGCGGCGCGCGTCGAAGGCGCCGGACCGATTCAGATCCTGCTGAAAGTCTACGTGCCGCTCGCGAAGCCCGTCTATATCGCCTATGGCCTCGTGTCGGTCAGCTATCATTGGAATAACTTCTTGTGGCCGCTGATCATCACCAATTCGGTGTCGACGCGACCCTTGACGGTCGGCCTGCAGATCTTCGCTTCGTCGGATCAGGGCATTGACTGGTCCGTGATCACCGCGGCGACGTTGATGACGGCGGCGCCCTTGCTGATCGCGTTCCTGTTGTTTCAACGGCAGTTCGTGCAGAGCTTCATGCGCGCCGGCATCCGGTGATGGACGCGCGGGCGGCCGGATGGGTCAGGGGTGTTCTGGATTCGCTCATGGGTACGGTCGTATTGCTCGATTTGCTCGGCGGCGTCGCGCTGCTGCTCTGGGGCCTGCACATGGTCCAGAGCGGCATTCTTCGCGCCTTCGGCAACGATCTGCGCCGCCTTCTTGCGAAGGCGTTCGGCAATCGAGCGAAGGCCTTTCTCGGCGGGCTCATCTTGACCGGGCTGTTGCAGAGCAGCACCGCCACGGGCCTGATGACTGCCTCCTTTGCGGCGGAGGGGCTGGTCGGTCTGGTGCCGGCGCTGGCCATTATGCTGGGCGCCAATGTCGGCACGACGCTGATCGTCCAGGTGCTTTCCTTCGACGTGACCGCCGCCGCGCCGGCCCTGTTCGTCCTGGGCGTCATTCTGTTCCGTGGCGGCGCCGGCACGCGATGGAAAGACGTCGGTCGCATCGCCATCGGCCTTGGGCTCATCCTCCTGTCGCTTCATCTCCTCATCAACACGCTGGCGCCCGCGGAGAATGCGCCGGGTGTGCGCGCTTTGCTGAGCGCCATCACGACCGACCCGACCTTGTGCGTCCTCATCGCCGCCGTGCTCGCCTGGGCCGCGCATTCGAGCGTCGCCATCGTCCTGCTCACGATGTCGCTTGCCTATTCGCATTTCGTCTTGCCGGAGGCGGCGTTCGCGCTCGTGCTTGGCGCAAATCTCGGTACGGCGATAAATCCGGTACTGGAAGGGACCCGACGCGACGACCCGGCGAGCTACCGGCTGCCCGTCGGCAATCTTATCAACCGCATCGTCGGCATCGGTGCCTGCCTGCCTTTCCTGCAGGCGATCGCCGATGCGTTCGGCGCGGTGGAGGCGAACGCCGCCCGAATGACGGCGGAATTCCACATCGCCTTCAACGTCGCGCTGGCTATCCTTTTCATTGGTCTGCTCGATCCGCTGGCCGCACTGCTCGTAAAACTTTTCCCGACCCGGAGAACCGTCACGGACCCATCGGCGCCGCGCTATCTCGACGAGGGTGCCTTGGAAACGCCTTCTCTCGCCTTGGCTGACGCCGCGCGAGAGACGCTGCATATGGGCGACATCGTCGAGACGATGCTGCGCCAGATCATGACCGCGCTGATGACCGATGATCGCAATCTCGTCGCCGAAGTCTCGCGCATGGACAATGCCGTCGACCGGCTGGACGAAGCGATCAAGCTTTACTTGACCAAGCTTTCGCGCGGCAGCCTCGACGAGCGCGAGAGCCGTCGGGCGATGGAGATCGTCTCCTTCACGATCAATCTCGAACATATCGGTGATATCATCGACAAGAACCTCAGCGAGCTCGCGGCCAAAAAGATCAAGCAGAGGGTCCGCTTCTCCCCGGAAGGCGCGGCCGAGCTGATCGCGTTCCACAAGCGCATCCTGGAGAGCTTTCGGATCGCTTTCGGCGTCTTCATGTCCGGCGACGTCAACGACGCGCGCCGGCTCATTCTGGAGAAGGCTGAGCTGCGCAATGCCGAGCTGGCCGCGACGGAACACCATCTCGAGCGGTTGCGCGAGGGTCGGCCGGAGTCGATCGAAACGACCTCGCTGCACCTCGACGTCTTGCGCGACCTGAAGCGCATCCATTCGCATATCTGCTCGGTTGCCTATGCCGCCCTTGACGCGGCCGGCCTGGCCGCGGCGGCGCAGGCGGCCGAGGGCGACTCGGTGAGCCTCGCACCGCCCAATGTGAGTCCGTCGCCGCGCTGACATGAGGGCGAACGTGGCGCGCGCCGTTGCCGCGGAACCGCGGCCCGTCGCTGCGGGGCGGGGTTGCGCGTGGACGGAGCGCCATGGTCTCTTTGCGCCCGCCGGGCAATGGCCGGCACCGTCGACGCAGGCCGCCGCTGCGACGGGCGCCACCACGACCGTCGCTTGCGTCGGCCAAGAAGACGGTCGCCTCAAACCTGACGCGCATGTTGCGAGGCGCGTCGTTTCCGCGTTGAATGAGATAACGACCTCTTTGGAGGAGCGCGTGTCGATCAAAATTCAGATCTTCGAAGGAGACGGGATCGGGCCGGAGATTGTTGCCGCCACGCGCGACGTGCTCGACGCCGTGAATGAGGTTTTTGCGCTCGGTCTTTCGTTCGACGAGGCGCCAATCGGTCTCGACGCCTTGCGGCGACACGGGACGACCTTTCCCGACGGCACGCTGGAGAAGGCGCGGGCCGCCGACGGAATTATTCTCGGGCCCGTCGACCACAATGCTTATCCCCCGGTCGAAAAAGGGGGCATCAATCCGTCGGGTACCTTGCGCAAGGCGCTCGATCTCTATGCGAACATCCGACCCGCAAAATCGCGCGCCGGCTTTCCGCCGCGATGCGGAAGCCCGGTCGATCTCGTCATCGTGAGGGAGAATACCGAAGGGTTCTATGCCGATCGCAACATGTTCCTCGGCCACGGGGAGTTCATGCCGACCGAGGACTTGGCCCTTTCGGTGAGGAAGATCACGCGCGCGGGGTCACGGCGGATCGCCGAGACGGCCTTCTCGCTTGCGACGCGCCGGCCGCGCCGCAAGGTGACGGCGGTCCACAAGGCCAATGTCCTGCGGGTCAGCGACGGGCTGTTTCTCGAATCCGTCCGCGAGGTAGCCAAACGCTTTCCCGGGGTCGACTATGAGGAGCAGCTCATCGACTCGATGGCGGCGCTTCTCGTGCGCGACGCGAGCCGCTACGAGGTGATCGTCACGACGAACATGTACGGCGACATCCTCTCCGATCTCGCCGCGGAGATCTCCGGAAGCCTCGGACTCGCGGCATCGCTCAACGTCGGCGAGCGCCATGCCTTCGCCCAGGCCCAGCACGGCTCCGCACCCGATATCGCCGGCAAGGACATGGCCAATCCCTCTTCGCTGATCGGCTCGGCGGCGATGCTGCTCGCCTGGCTCGGCGAAAGGCGAGGCTCGGATGCACTGGGTCGCGCGGCCGCGACGATTGAGCGCGCGCTCGATCGCATGATTGCCAATCCGGCCTGGCGCACGCGGGACCTCGGCGGTCCGCTCGGCACCCGGGCCTTCGGCAAGCGCGCGGCCGCGCTCACGCGGGAGCTCGCGGGCGCGCCATGACTGAAAAGCATGCCAAGGCGTTTCACTGCCTGGACCGCGCGCTCGGCGTCATCGAGTTCGGACTCGTGTCCTTCTTCACCCTTGCGGCGCTGGGGCTCGGGGTGACGCAGGTGGTGTTGAGATATGTGTTCGATACGGGGCTCGCCTGGTCGGAAACGGTCTTCATCCTGCTCACCATTGCGGGAATGCTGTTTGCGGGCAGCCGGGCGGTTGCCGAGGACCGCCATGTCCGCGTCGATCTGCTGTTCCTGGTCATTCCCGATCGGCTCCGGCGCAGGCTCATTCTCTCTTCCCATATCGTCACCGGCCTATTGTGCGCATTCTTCGCTCTCTGCGGTGCTCTCTATGTGCGCTTCGTGCACATGATCGGCACCGTGCAGGTGGATACCGGGATCCCTGACTGGGTCGTCTATCTGCTGGTACCGATCACGATGGGGGCCTTCGCCCTCCGCTATGTCATTCGCATCGTGCGGGCCGTTCGCGGTGAGGACGAGGTCATGCCTCACGCGCTGCCTGCCGACGCTGCCGAGCTCGAGGGTCGGTCGTGAGCGTCGCCGTGCTGCTTCTAACGTTTTTCGGCCTGCTCACGGTCGGCGCGCCGGTTGCGGCCGCACTCGGCGGTTCCGCCATCCTGACGTCGCTTTTGTTCAGCCCGATCCCCTTACCGGTGATCGGCCAGAAGGTATTGTCGAACGTCGACCACTTCACCTTGATGGCGGTGCCGTTCTTCTTCTTTGCCGCCGCGCTGATGGAGACCGGTGGCCTGGTGCGACGGCTCGTGGGGTTGGCCAACGCGCTGGTCGGGCATTGGCGCGGCGGGCTCGGCATGACGGCGGTGTTGAGCGCGATGATGTTCGCGGCGATCTCGGGCTCGAGTCCGGCGACGGTCGCGGGGATCGGCCGCATCATGTATCCCTCGCTCGTACGCGAGGGCTATTCGCCGCGCTACGCGATCGGCGCGCTGACCGTCTCCGGATCGCTGGGGATTCTTATCCCCCCGTCGATCCCGATGATCCTCTACGGTTTCGTGACCGAGACGTCGATCACGCGACTCTTCCTTGCCGGCGTCGTGCCCGGCATCATTTATGGTTGCGGCCTCATGCTGATGGCGCGCGTGCTTGCGAACCGCGCCGGCGTCGCCCTGCGACCCAGGAACGGGTGGCGCGAACGGATCTGCGCCCTGCGCGCGGCCGGTCCCGCGCTGACGCTGCCGGCTTTCATCTTCATCGGCATCTACGGATTCCCGCAATTTACGCTGTTCGGTCGAACCTTCGAAGGCGGCGGCATATTCACGCCCACGGAAGCCGCGGTGATGGCGGCGGTGCTCGCACTCGTCATCGGCCTTTTCGTCTATCGCGAAATGACGGTGCGCGAGGCGGTGCGCACCATCGTGGCCACGTCTCCGAGCGTCGGGATGATATTCTTCATAACCATCAACGCGCTGCTGTTCGCCTTCGTGATCACCCAGCTCGGCATCCCGCAAGCGGTGAGCGAAACGCTTGCCGCAACCCATATGCCGCAATGGCTTTTCCTGCTGATGGTAAACGTCGTCCTCATCATCGTCGGTTTCTTTCTCGAAGGCGTGCCGACCGTGCTGATGTTCGTTCCCCTGTTGTTTCCGGCGGCGAAGGCGCTCGGGGTCGACCCCGTGCATTTCTGCATCATCGTGGTCGTGAATATCGAGCTTGGCTTGATTCACCCGCCGGTCGGCCTGAATCTTTTCGTGGGCAGCGCGATCTCGGGGCTCCCGGTGTACGAGGTGTTCGTGGCCGCGCTGCCTTGGCTCTGCGTCACGATCGGCGTGCTTCTCCTCGTGACTTACGTTCCTGCCGTTTCGCTTTTTCTGCCCAACCTGGTGCTCGGGTGAACCGCGCCGCTTCAAGGGAGGTCGAGATGGGTTTCCGGAAAAGTTCGAAGGCTTGGTTGCTTGCCGCCGCGGTAGCCGTGGCGGCGGCGTCGCCGGCGTCGGCCGAGGTCAAGATCATCATGTCGAACGACAACAATGCCGTCGGCGTGAAGGGGCGCACCTTCGAGGTGCTCAAGAAGGAGCTCGACGCGCGGCTCAAGGGCAAGGCTACCGTCGAGCTTCACCACAGCGGCACGCTGTTCGACCAGAAGACGCAGATCCAGGGTCTTCAACTCGGCAGCGTACACATCATCGCGCCGACGCAGGGGATTTACGCGCCGCTTTCGGCGAAGATCAACGCGTTGTCGCTGCCGTTCCTGCTCACGACGCCCGAGGCGGTCGAGGCGGCGATGGCCGATCCGCTCGTAAAGCAATCGATCGTGGCCGAATTGGAGAAGAAAAACGTGACCCCGATCGCCATCTGGATCAACGGGCCGCGCGATTTCAGCTACCGCGGCAGCAAGCCGATCCTGCTTCCGGCCGACATCAAGGGCGTCAAGATCCGCGTGCAGGGCGTGCCGGTCGACATCAAGACCATGCAGACCTTTGGCGCCGCGCCGATCGCCATGTCATGGAGCGAAGCACCGACAGCGATGCAGCAGGGGGTCATCGACGCCGTGGAGGTCACGCCCAATGCGCTCGTGGGCTCCGGCATCTACGAGATGATCTCGCAGGTGACACGCGTGAGCTACCAGTACAGCTTCTACATCGTCGGCGCCAACAAGCAATGGTGGGACGGCCTGCCCGCGGACGTGAAAGCCGCCGTGCAGGAGGCGATGAAGGTCGCCACCAAATGGAACTGGGAGAACACCGCCAAGGAAAACGAAGCCGCATACGACAAGGTCAAGGCCCTGGGCAAACCCATTCATGATCTGACGGCAGCACAGCGCGCCGAATGGGTGAAGGTGTCCGCGCCGGTCTGGAAAGAATTCGGCGAGAAGCTGGTCGGCGTCGACGTGATGCACCGTCTGGCCGAGATCGGCAAGGAACATTCTCAGTAAGACGCATCCCCCGTTACCCGGCGGGCAGGTCTCCCGCCATTCGCGGAAGAGTCGGGGCAGCGTGGTGACGCGATCGGTTGAAGGCGGGTTCCGCCATATGGATCGGTCATGGCGCGCCCGCGCGGAATGAGGGCGGAGCCACCCGGGTTCGCCCAGGCCCGCTCAGGATTGCTCCTCGTCGCCCCTCGCGCGGCTCCTCGCCATGACGGCGCCGATGCCGTCCGATCGGCACGTGTCCTGCACCTTCAGAACCGGTAGAGCTCCGCGGGATTGCGCGCGAGCAGCTGCGCGATGCGGTCGGTGTCGTCCTCGAACCAGCTGCGGACGAGGTCGAGGAGCGCCCTTGTATCGAGATGGCGATAGGGCTGCTCGGCGTCCGTGGCGACGAAGTCATGGCCGTGCGCGGGCGTGTGCGGCCAATCGGAGCCCCAGACCACGCGCTCGGGATTGGCATCGGCGAAGCGCCGTGCGAGCGGGCCGATACGCGGATCCGCGGGATCCTCGGCGATGCGATAGGCCGCCGAGAGCTTCACCCATACGCGCCCGGTTCCGAGCAGTCGCACGAGTTGTCCCGCCGCTTCCGAGTCGACGGCCTGCGGAGTCACGAGCCCGAAGTGATCGATCACCGCCGGAACGGCCAGTTCGCGGAGCGTTGCGGCGAGCGGCGGAATTGCGGCGGCGGGCAGGAAGGTCTGCACATGCCAGCCGTTGCGCGCGCAGAGGGCGGCCGCGGCGGCAAGCCGCGCCCGCACCTTATCGGCGCTCTCACCTGCAAAGC
Organism: Pseudolabrys sp.; assembly: GCA_035652735.1. Taxonomy (GTDB): domain Bacteria; phylum Pseudomonadota; class Alphaproteobacteria; order Rhizobiales; family Xanthobacteraceae; genus Pseudolabrys. The sequence continues at coordinate 55,315 of DASRDF010000004.1, forward strand.
TCGCGACGTTCACCCGCAGGCCCCGCACGCCGCGCCGGTGCAGCTCGTCGAGCGCGCTTCCGGTGATGTCCGGTGCCACGGCGGCGACGCCGCGCGCTCGCCCGCTGAGCGTATCGAGCGCGTCGAGCAGGCAGGAATTGTCGGTGCCATAGACACTGGGCTGTACGAGGACCACGCGATCGAGCGACAGCCGCGCGAGCATGGCGACGAGCTGATCCAGCGTGGCGTCCGGCGGCGTATAAGTCCGCTCGCGGCTGAGCGGGAAGCGATTTTTCGGCCCGATGACGTGCACATGGCAATCGCAGGCCTGTGCGGGCGGAAAGGCGACGCCTGTCATTTCCTCACTCCGTCACCGGCGGGCCCCCGGCAATGGGAGCACCGGCACGAACGCCGGCGCCTCATTGAGGGCAAGATGGCGGAGCGCCGTGGTTCCAGGCAAGTCGCCGACCCACAGGCCGGTCGCGGCGCGACGGCCTTCAGGATGGCACCGGCCTGTCTCCGGCAAAGCGCACGGCACGCTCGACCGTCGGATCGTGCGAGGACGGACGCATTCCGGATTGCTGCGGGCTCCTCCGCCGCGCGGCTCGCCATGAGGGCGGCGATTCGATCCGCTCAGAGCTTGCGTCACGCGCATGGCGGACGCTGGGACCCTTGCGGTCGCCTCGCCGCCGCCTCGGGCTGACGAAGCACCCAGTCCTGCGTGCGCCGACGTGGCGCTTGGCCGCCAATCCGCGGCTGCATGGAGGGGTCACGCTTGCGCCGTGCAAGGCATCCCTCGACCGTCGCGGCGATCCGCTCGCACGGCGTGGTCGCGCGTCGGCCTGCACCGCAGGCGGGACGCCGACGTCAGCGTCTGTCGCTGACGCTGCCGCGCTCGATGAAGTAGACGCGCGCGAGCAGATCGAGCACATGCACCTCGTTCGATTCGGCGATCAGCACCGAGACGCCCTCATTCTTGAGATTGGCGAGCACCTCACCGAGGCGGCGGGTCAGCGCTGGCGCGAGGCCTTCGAACGGCTCGTCCAGCAAGAGAATGCGCGTGCCCGCCATCAAGGCGCGCGCAAGCGCGACCATCTTCTGCTGGCCGCCGGACAATTCGAGCGCGCGCCGATGCGCAAAACGCGCCACCTCCGGCATGATGGAATAGATCCACTCGAGCCGCTGGTCGGCGCCATCGATCGGGATGGCCCAGGTCGGCAGACGGATGTTTTCTTCGACCGTGAATTCGGGCACGAGCCGGCGGTCCTCCGGCATGTAGCCGATGCCGAAACTCGCACGCCGATGCGCCGGCAGACCGATGAGATCGACATGGCCGAGCAATGCGCGTCCGCTCGCGGGCAGCGCGCCCATGATGGCCCGCAGCAGCGTCGTCTTACCGGCCCCGTTGCGGCCGATCAGGCCGCACATCTGCCCCTCGGTGACGAACAGGGACGCATTGCGGATGATCGGCACCATGCCGATCGATACGTTGAGGTTCGCGACCTCAAGCATGGGCGGCTCCCGCGGACTTCACCTTCACGCCGGTGATGAGCTCCTGCACCTTCGGGTCGCCGAGCGTCTGTTTCGGCGTTCCGTCGGCGATCACCGTGCCTTCATAGAAGGCAAGCACGCGGTCGGCGAAGCGGCCGACGATCTCCATGTCGTGCTCGACAAACAGCACGGTGATCTTGCGCGTCTTGAGCGCCGACATGACCACCTGCATGAGATCGAACTTCTCTTCGATGGAAATGCCGCTTGTCGGCTCATCGAGCAGCAGCAGCCGCGGCCAGCCGACCACCGCCATGCCGATGTCGAGCAGCTTGCGCACGCCCTGCGGTAGCAGGCCGGCGGGCGTGTCGGCATAACGGGAAATCTGGAACAGCTCGATGGTCGCCTCGGCCTCGGCGAGTGCGGCCGGCGAATGCACCGGCGTGACGATCGTGCGGAGCGTGCCGCCCGCGCGGCGCGCAATGGCGGCCGCCACCACCATGTTGTCGCGTACGGTGAGCGTGGGAAAGATCTGGGCGACCTGGAAAGAGCGGGAGATGCCGAGCCGCGTGATCTCGCGCGAGGGCAGGCCCGTGATGTCCTTGTTCTCAAACAGGATCGTGCCCTTGCTCGGGGTCAAATGGCCGGTGATCATGTTGATAAAGGTGGTCTTGCCCGCACCGTTGGCGCCGATGACGCCAACGGTCTGTTCCGCCGGCACGCTCACCGTGATGTCTCGGGCTGCAACCAGCGAGCCGAAAGTCTTCTCCAGGTCGCGGACGGCCAGAATGTCGCTCATGACCGGGCCTCCCCGCGCTTCCTCAAACGGGCGGCGAGGGAACCGAGTCCTTCCGGCAGAAACAGGATGGTCAACAGAAGCACCGCACCGAGCAGCATCTGCCAGAGGCCCGGCATCACGTCGACGGCAATCGAACGCACCACCTCGAACGCCAGCGAACCGATGAAGGCGGCGGCGACCGAGCCGGCTCCGGCCAGGATGGTCACGAACACGAAGCCGCCGGACGTCGTCCAATAGGCCATGGCCGGGTCGACATGGCCGATGGTGAGGGCGGCGAGCGCGCCGCCGAGCCCGCCGAGGATCCCCGCGATCACCACCTTGCCGTGGATGATGCCGGTCACGGATACGCCCAGGAACTCGACCCGGATCTCATTGTCACGGATCGGCGCCGCCAGCGCGCCGGCGATGGAACGGAAATAATAGCCGACCGCAACCGCCGCGATCGCGTCGACGCCGAGTGTCAGCCAGTAGAGCGCCAGGATGAGTTTGTCGCCGTGCAAGGCGAAGCCGAGGAAGGTTGGTGTCGCGACGCTGAAACCGTCGGTTGATCCAAGCGACTCGGTCTTCACCAGCACTCCGTAAAGGATCATCGACAGCGCGAGCGAGAGCATCGCGAAGAAGATCTCGCGATAGCGTGCGAGCAGAAATCCGACCAGCGCCGCCACGACCGCGGCGCTGATGCCCCCGATGACCACCAGCGCGAGGGCATCGGCGAAGCCGGTCCAGCGTGCAATCAGCGCCACGGTATACGCGCCGATGCAGTAATAAAGTGCCTGCCCGAAGGAAACGAGGCCGGCCCGCCACATGACCACCAGTCCGAGCACGACCAAGGCATTGGCGAAGGCGATGGTGGCGAGCGACACGGCCCAGTCCGGCAGTGTCGGGCCGGCCGCAGCGGCCATGAGGAACATCAGAGCGCCGACCAGGTGCGCACGCGTGGCCATGCGTTTAGATCTTTCTCGGTCGCGCACGCACGAACAGCCCGTACGGGCGCACCACCAGGACCACGGCCATCACGCCGTAGATGACGAATAACTCGATCTGCGGCACCAAATGCACCGCCGCGGCGCGGCAGATGCCGACGATCAGCGCGCCGACGAGCGCGCCTTCGATGGACCCCATGCCGCCGATGGCGACCACGGCGAAGGCGAGCACGATCACCTCGACGCCGATGCCGAGCGTCACCGAGATTTTCGGTGCCATCACCGCGCCGCCCAGGGCACCCAGCATGGCGCCGATGACGAAAGTGGCGGTGTAGACCACGGTGACGTTGATGCCGAAGGCGGCCGCCGTCTCGCGGTCGAAGATCACGGTGGTAAGCAGCCGGCCGTAGCGCGTGAACTTCAGCGCCCAGTATGCCAGCGCGGCAAGCCCCGCGGCGAGCGCGACCAGGATGATGTCGTAGTTGGACAGGACGAGATCGCCGATGGCGATGTTGCCGGCCGCCACCATGGGCTGATAGGCGGCGTAGGACTGGGCCCCCCAGATCAGCACGATGACGTCTTCCAGAATGAGGAAGGTGGCGTAGGTGACGAGCACCACGACGACCTCGTCGCGGCCATAGACGAGGCGCAACAGACCGCGTTCCAGAATGATGCCCATGACCAAGCCGATCGCCATGCCGAAGGCGATCATGAACAGGAAGCCGAGCGCGGCCGGCCAACCGGCATTGGCGTAGATGCCGACGGCGGTCGCGGCGCCATAGGCCCCGAAGGCGTAGAAGGACCCATGGGTGACGTTCAGGATCTTCATCACGCCGAAGATCAAGGTCAGCCCGATGGCCACGATGAACAGATAGGCGGCATAGACGAGCCCGTCGGCGAGAATGGCGAAGGCCGTCAGCACCGCCGCGCTCCGCAACTATCCAAGGGCATTGCCGCCCCGCCCTTCGTCATGCCGGAAGGCTCGCCTCGGCACTCGTCGGTCGACCCGTGCCGCCCACCCATATCGTGCGTTGCTTGAGGAGGGACGGGGATGCAACGCCCATTCGTTCGCCGTGCGATGGCCCGAAGCGGTCGCAAGTCGAGTATCCCCGACTTGCGACGACAAGCCCGGCCATGACGCGCCAAACATCAACCGTCCCTGTTCGACGCTACGGCCTCAGCACTTGGCGCCCTGCATGCCGCCGGCGATCCATTTGTCGGCGTCGATGCCGGGCGGCGGGTTCACGCATTCGGCAGGGAAGCGCATGATATCGACGATCTCCGGCATCTTCGTCTGCTTGTTGAACTTGTACGTGCCGTAAGCCGTCTCGGTGATGCCCTGATGTCCATCGCCCAGCGCCATTTTCACATGGCCCGCCGGTCCGGTGAACTCGATCCCTTTGAAGGCGGCCGAGATCGCATCGGCATCGGGCTTGCCGCCGGCGGCCGCCGCCTTCTCATAGGCGAGCTTGAGGCCGAGCAGCGACTGCGCCATCTGATAGGCGGGATAGGTCGGCGGCGTGTTGTAGCGATCGGTGTAGATCTTCTGGAACCACCGGTTGATCTCGGTGTCGCGCGCGAGCGGGCCGTTGGCGCCGCGCGCGCCGATGATAGTGCCGTCCGGCATCTTGTCCTTGAGCCTCCAGATCGCCGTCTCGCCCGTCGTCATGATGATGGTCATGCGCTTGTCGAGGCCGCGGGCCTGCTCCTGGAAGATGAAGCTCTCGAGGTCGCCGTCATAGAAGCTCGTGTGCAGGACCTGCGATTTCGACGTAAGCAGGGTCGAGATCTCCGCGCCGTATTCGCCGGCGAACAGTTTCGGGAACAGAACCTTGTCCGCGGTTGCCTTGGGCGCGAGCACCTTCATGGAGCCTTCGAAATCGCGCCAGGAATCCTGACCCCAGGCGTAGTTCTGGTTGATGCCGGAATAGCTGGTGATGTTCTTCTTCTTCGCCACGACGTAGCGGGCAGCGGCTACGTTATCCATGGTTGCGTGGGGGCTGACGCGGAACACATAGTGCCGGGCTTTCTCTTCGAATATCCGCGGCGTGCCGCAATCGTAGAAAACGGTCAGCGCCTTGAGTTCCTCGGCGACCGGCGTCACCGCGAGGCAACTTCCCGACGATACGTAGCCGACCACGGCATCCACCTGATCGCGCTGCACGAGGTTGCGAAACTCGGTCACGACATTGGCGGCCGACCCCGCCTCATCGACATATTTGGCCTCGATTTTGCTGCCGCCGAATCCGACTTTGTCGAAGGGTGCCGGTGCTTTGCCGGCATTGAGCGCCTCGATCACGATCTCCGCGCCATTGCGACCCGGAATGCCGAAGGGCGAGGCGGCCGGCCCGGTCAGAAACGATACGATGCCGAGCTTTACCGTCGCGGGCTGCTGCGCTTCGGCGGGCATGGCCGCCATCGCGACAAGCGCGACCAACCCCGACACAACCCATTCCTTGCGTGACATGTAGACTTCCTCCCCCATCCGACCGGGCGTCGTTTTGAATTCTCCGAGGTTAGCAAACGCGATCCGCCCGCGCTTGGCAACCGCCATTTTGCTTATTGACAGAGTCGCCGCACGAGGCTCGGCGCGTGGACGGAGGCCGGCAGCGCTCGCGCAGGGAGCGGTGCGGCGCTTTTTCCAATGGACGAAAGGAAGGAGCGCGAGCGCCCTGCGCGGCGAAGCTGCCATCGGCGTCGGCGATCCTCCGGCCTGCCGCGCCGATCGATCGGCTGGACGCCGCCGCGCGGCCAGGTTCGTGCCGGCTTCCTGAACCGTTCCGCGCCGGATGATGGATGCGCCCCTTGCGGGTCGCGGACCCGACGGCAGACCACCGGCATGACCGCGGCCGGGCGCCCGCGATGCGAGCCGGTCGCCTCGACGAAGGTCACAATGGCGAGCGGCGAGGCCGCCGAACGGCGCATGCGACCGCCTTCACTCGTGGGGCATTGCTTCCTCCGGCGCGCGGCGCGTGGTCACGGCGAGAGCAAGGCGGCCGAGAACGAGGATCACGCCGAGGGCGAACAGGAGGCCGAGCCGGTCATCGAAAATCACGGACGCGGCGGCAATGCCCACGACCGGTTGCAGATATTGGACGCTGGCGGCGACGCGGGCGGGAACGGTGCGCAGCCATCGCAGCCACAGGAACAGTCCGGCGACCGTCACGACGATGCCGAGATAGGCCGCGACGCCCACCGCCTGGGCCGTGATGCGGATTGGCACGTGCCACATTTCCCAAGCTGCGAAAGGCAGCATGGCAATGAAGCGAAGGAGCGTGCTCCACGCGGCCACCGCGACCGTACCGAATGCCTCGGTGAGCTCGACGCTCCACACATAGTAGAACGCGATGGCGACGGCGGAGAGCAGTAACCAGGCAGCGCCCGTGAAACTGTCGTTCGGTGTGCCGCCCGGATTCTGCCCGCTACCCATGGCGACGAGGGCAACGCCAGCGAAAGCAGCCAGCAATCCGAGTTGTTGCCGACCCGTGACCGGCTGCTTCAGTCGAAGCGCGGCAAAGACCACAACGAAGACCGGGATGGTCGCCGAGATCGTGGTGCCGACTGATGCGGTCGTGCCTTCGACGCCGAACGCTTGTGCGACCTGGCCCAGACCGACGCCGAGAACCCCGAGCGCCGCAACCCGCGTCAGCGCCCGTCGCGGCAGACGCTCTCTCCCGATGACAAGAACCAACAACAGGGGCGCGGCCGCGGCAAACCGCATGACCGTCACGGTGACGGGAGGAACCGTTTCAAGACCAAGCTTGGTCGCCGGAATGGAGAGCCCCCACATGACGGCGAGCAGGAGCATGGCCGCAACGCCGTGAAATGAGACGGCGTTAAGCGGGTGGGGACCTCGGCTCGCGCGGTCGGTTTCCGAGTGCATGGAGGACGACACGAGCGGTTGATTGACGTCGTCGCGATCGCGGGCCGCCTTGCGCCTCATGCGTGATGGTCGCGCTGTCGCCGGCGCCACCGACTAGGCACGCGTATCGGTGTATTGTGCTTTCGCCGCGTCCGCCAGCACGGCGGAAGGCGATCGTAACGCGCCTGCGGACGTCGCGGAAAGCCGACCCCGGCACGTCTGTCGGCCTCGCCGCGCATTGTGCGACGCAGCACCGGTGCGCGTCTCCTCCGCGTCAACGCGGGGCGGCGCGGCGGCCGTTCGCGAGATTCCGCCGATCCAAACTTGATGACGGCGTTCGGCGCTCCCGTCTGCGAGGCGATCGGCATTGGGCTGTGCCGCGCGCGGGCGCGGGACGCCGTCCCGGACCTGCGCCAGGGAAGGGTCTTGCCTCGCGCGTGCGGATTGCGTGTGGTCCCGACCGAGGCTATGTGAGCGCGCGGCATCGATTTGCCAAGAGGCGCGATGCGGGGATAGTTTGTGAGAGCTCGGAATTGGGGGCGAACCGACGAGTGGCAAAGATCGGTCGCATGGAGGAAGGTGTGAGGGAGGGAATCATGATGAGCTTCAATCGGCTTTTCTGCGCGGGTGCGGCGCTTCTCGGCGGCGTTCTCGCCTTGTCGGGTTCGGCCCAAGCATGGGAGCCGACCCACCCCATCGAGATCATCGTGCCGGCGGGAACCGGCGGCGGCGCCGATCAGATGGCCCGCGTGATGCAAGGCATCATCAGCAAGCACGGCCTGTCGAAACAGTCGATCGTCGTGATCAACAAGTCGGGCGGCGCGGGCGGCGAGGGTTTCCTCGACGTGAAGAACTCCAAGGGCGATGATCACAAGCTCATCATCACCCTGTCCAACCTCTTCACCACGCCCCTTGCCACCGGTATTCCCTTCAGCTGGAAGGACCTCACCCCCGTCGCGATGATGGCGCTCGACGAATTCGTCCTCTGGGTGAATGCCGACAAGCCCTACAAGACGGTGAAGGACTACATCGACGCCATCAAGGCGGCACCGGACAACACCTTCAAGATGGGCGGCACCGGTTCCAAGCAGGAAGACCAGATCATCACCATCGCGATCGAAAAGGCGATCGGCAAGAAACTGACCTACATTCCCTATAAAGGCGGCGGCCAGGTCGCCGTGCAGCTCGTCGGCGGCCATGTCGATTCCACCGTGAACAACCCGATCGAGGCGGTGGCCCATTGGCGCGCGGGCAAGCTGCGGCCGCTCTGTGTGTTCGATTCCAAGCGGCTCGACTATCACGACAAGATTGCCGGCGACATGTCGTGGAACGACATTCCGACCTGCAAGGAATCCGGCCTCGACATCGAATATCTGATGTTGCGCGGCTATTTCATGCCCCCCGGCGTGAGCAAGGATGCGGTCGCGTACTATGTCGACCTCTTCAAGAAGGTCCGCGAAACTCCCGAGTGGAAGAAGCTGATGAACGACGGCGCCTACAACCAGAGCTTCATGACCGGCGAGGCCTATGTGAAATGGCTGGAAAGCGCCGAAAAGCTGCATGAGGACCTGATGCGGTCGGCCGGCTTCCTTGCCAAGAAGTAGGCCTGCGATCGCCGATTGCCGACATGCGATCAGGACAGGGACGCAGATGAATCAAACCGCAAGCGACTCCGGTGGGACAGGCCCGTCCCACCGGCAGGTGGAGGTCGGGGTCGCCGTTGCGATGGCGATCCTGGCGCTCATCGGCATCTACGGCAGCCTCCAGGTGGGCGTCGGGTGGGGAGCCGACGGGCCGCGCGCCGGCTTCTTTCCCTTCTATGTCAGCCTGATCGTGCTGATCTCCTGCGCCGTCAACATCGTCACGGTGCTCACGGCGCGCGAGACCCGCAAGATCTTTGCCGAATGGAGCCAATTGCGGCAGGTATTGTCCGTCCTGGTGCCGACCGCGATCTATGTCACGCTGGTCCCTTATACCGGCATCTATGTCGCCTCGGCCCTGCTGATCGGCTTCTTCATGCGCTGGTTCGGTGGCTACGGCTGGCTGCCGACCGTGGCGGTTGCGATCCTTGTGCCGATCGCGACGTTCGTCACCTTCGAGATGTGGTTCCTCGTGCCGCTGCCCAAGGGACCGCTCGAGACGTATCTCGGATATTGAGCGCGAGGCGGCCCGCACGAGCAAAGGCCGCCGCGGAGGCGAATTCGACGTCGAAGGTTTAGCAGAACACCAAAGAGACGCGACGAATGCTGGCGGATTTCGGCAATCTCTTTCACGGCTTCGCGGTGGTCGCGCAGCCTTTCAACCTGGTGCTGATGGTCATCGGCATCGTGCTCGGCGTGATCGTCGGCGTGCTTCCCGGACTGGGCGGTGCCAACGGCGTCGCCATTCTGTTGCCGCTGACCTTCTCGATGTCGCCGACATCCGCGATCATCATGCTCTCGTGCATCTATTGGGGCGCGTTGTTCGGCGGCGCCATCACCTCCATCCTGTTCAACATTCCGGGCGAGCCCTGGTCCGTGGCGACGACCTTTGACGGCTATCCGATGGCGCAGAAGGGCCAGGCCGGCCAGGCGCTGACCGCGGCCTTCACCTCCTCGTTCGTCGGCGCCCTGTTCGCCGTGCTCGTGATCACGCTCATCGCGCCGCTCGTCGCCAGTTTCGCGCTGGAGTTCGGGCCGCCGGAGATCTTTTCCGTCTATTTTCTCGCTTTCTGCAGCTTCGTGGGCCTGAGCAAGGAACCGCCGTTCAAGACCATCGCCTCGATGATGCTCGGCTTCGGGCTGGGCGCGGTCGGTCTCGACCAGATGACGGGCCAGCTGCGGCTCACCTTCGGCGCCGAGCCGCTGCTCAACGGTTTTGATTTCCTGATCGCCGTCATCGGCCTGTTCGGCATCGGCGAGATCCTGCTCACCATGGAAGAGGGCCTGAGCTTCCGCGGCAAGACCGCCAAGCTGAACATGAAGGTCGTGCTTGAGACCTGGGCCAGGCTGCCGCGCTACTGGCTCATCTATCTGCGTTCCTGTCTGATCGGCTGCTGGATGGGCATCAGCCCCGCGGGCGCGACGCCGGCCTCGTTCATGAGCTACGGCATCGCCAAACGCATTTCCAAGAATGGCCACAAGTTCGGCACCGGCGAGATCGAGGGCGTCGTGGCGCCGGAAACGGCCGCGCATGCAGCCGGGACCTCCGCGCTCTTGCCGATGATCTCGCTCGGCGTGCCCGGTTCGCCCACGGCCGCAGTGCTGCTCGGCGGCCTGCTGATCTGGGGACTGCAGCCGGGACCGCTGCTGTTCACGGAGCAGAAGGATTTCGTGTGGGGACTGATTGCGAGCATGTATATGGGCAATATCGTCGGGCTCCTGATCGTGCTCACCTGCGTGCCGTTTTTCGCCTCCATCCTGCGCATTCCTTTCAGCGTGATCGCGCCGATCATCATGGTGTTCTGCGCGATCGGCGCCTATACCGTGCACAACAATACCTTCGACGTCGTGATGATGCTGGTGTTCGGCGTCATGGGCTATTTCATGAAGAAGACCAATTATCCGTTGGCGCCGATGGTTCTCGCCATCGTGCTCGGGGACAAGGCGGAGGAAGGTTTCCGGCAGTCGCTGCTGAGTTCGCAGGGCAGCCTCGGCGTGTTCTTCTCCAACGGACTCGTCAGCACCATCATGGCACTCGGTCTGATCGCGCTGTTCTGGCCGGTGATCCAGACGCTGCTGACGCGCGCGCGGGATCTCATCAACGGCGCCCTGCGCCCCGCCGAGTAGAGGGTCGGCATCCGCTTCTGGTCAGGCTTGGGGCACCGTCCTTGCCTTCTCGTGCGTCGTGACGCGCGCGCGGCGGGAGCGGCCGCGCGCGAACCTTGTCCTCCTGCACGGCGTCGAGCGGGGGTAAAGCGCGCGGGCGACAGGGGAGGACGCGGTTGCGCCGGTTGCCGAGCTGGCATATTGTATACCAGCCATGACCCGCACCAGCCGAACCCTTCGCCGCGGCGACGCCGCGCGCTCGCGCAAGACGGGCGCCGCGCTCGAGGCCGCCGCGCCGCAACCGCTGTTGGCGCCGATCGACACCGCATCGAGCTTCAAGCATCAGGCTTATGCGGCATTGAAGAACGCCATCGTCGCGATGGACGTCTATCGCAGTCGCGACGACATTCGACTCGATGAACGGAAGCTTGCACAGGACTTCGGCATCAGCCGGACGCCGGTGCGCGAAGCGATGGCGCAGCTCGAGAGCGAGGGCTTCGTGCGTTCGGTCCCGCGCCGCGGCATCTACGTGGTGCGCAAGACCAAGCGCGAGGTGATCGAAATGATCACCGCCTGGGCGGCGCTCGAAAGCATGGCCGCGCGGCTGATCACCCAGACCGCCAGCGACGAGGAAATCTCCGGGCTGCGGCGCATGTTCGCGACATTCGACAACGGCGAGCTGCGGGCCCATCTCGACGAATATTCGGAAGCCAACATCGAATTCCATCAGACCATCATCCGCATGAGCGGCAACGGCGTGCTGATCTCGCTTGCGGAGAACCTGTTCACCCACATGCGCATGATCCGCCGCAAGACGATCGGCGAGAAGGACCGCGTGGAGAAATCGATCCGCGACCACATGAACATCATCAAGGCGCTGGAGACCCGCGATACGGATCGCGCCGAGCGGCTGGTGCGGGATCATGCGCTCGGCCTCGCCGATCATGTGGCGAAATACGCGAATTATCTGGATTGAAAATGCGGGGAAGACTTTGCAGCACGCACGCCGTCCCCGTTGCGCTTGACCGGGCGCCCGACGGTGCCGCCTCGCCGGTACGAGCGGGCGCGGTTCATTCCGCGCGAGGCGTGGCGTCAAGGGGCTCGCGGATGACGAGCCGGGAAGCAGGAGGAATCCCATGGCAGAAGCGGCAGTGAAGGAGAAATCGCCCGCGGCGGAGCCAGAAGGCGAATTGACCGACGGCTTCCACCTCGTCATTGACGCGCTCAGGCTCAACGGCATCAACACCATCTACGGCGTGCCGGGCATTCCGATCACCGATCTCGGCCGTCTGGCGCAGGCGCGCGGCATGCGCGTCATCTCTTTCCGGCACGAACAGAATGCCGGCTATGCCGCCTCGATTGCCGGCTTCCTCACAAAGCAGCCCGGCATCTGCCTTACGGTGTCGGCGCCCGGCTTTCTCAACGGCCTGACGGCGCTGGCCAATGCCACGACGAACTGTTTCCCGATGATCCTGATTTCCGGGTCTTCCGAGCGCGAGATCGTCGACCTGCAGCAGGGCGACTATGAGGAGATGGACCAGCTCGCCGTCGCCAAGCCGCTCTGCAAGGCGGCGTTTCGCATCCTCCATGCGCAGGACATCGGCATCGGCGTCGCGCGGGCGATCCGCGCGGCCGTGTCGGGCCGTCCGGGAGGGGTCTATCTCGATCTGCCCGCCAAGCTGCTCTCGCAGGTGATGGACGCGGAGGCGGGGCGGAAGTCCCTGGTCAAGGTCGTGGATCCGGCGCCGGCCCAGATTCCTGCGCCGAGCGCCGTCAGGCGGGCGCTCGATCTCCTGCGCAGCGCGAAACGCCCGCTGATCATTCTCGGCAAGGGGGCCGCTTATGCGCAGGCCGACGAGGCCATCCGCGCCCTTGTCGAGAAGACCGGAATTCCCTTCCTGCCGATGAGCATGGCCAAGGGAATTCTGCCCGACACCCATCCTCAATGCGCGGGCGCCGCACGCTCGACGGTCCTGAAAGACTCGGACGTGGTCATGCTCATCGGCGCGCGCCTGAACTGGCTCCTGTCCCACGGCAAGGGCAAGACCTGGGGCGAGCCTCACTCGAAGACCTTCATCCAGATCGATATCGAGCCGAAGGAGATCGATTCGAATGTCGGTATCGCCGCGCCGGTGGTGGGCGATATCGGCTCCTGCGTCACGGCGCTCCTCGACGCCATGGGCGGGACCTGGCCGGCTCCGTCGGCGGAGTGGATCGGTGCCATCAAGGCCAAAAAGGAGGAGAACATCGCCAAGATGGCGTCGCGCCTCATGAACAACGCGGTGCCGATGGACTTCCACAGCGCGCTCGGCGCGCTGCGTTCCGTCATCAGGGAGCGTCCGGATGCCATTCTCGTCAACGAGGGCGCCAACACGCTTGATCTCGCGCGCGGCGTCATCGACATGTATCAGCCGCGCAAGCGGCTCGATGTGGGCACCTGGGGAGTCATGGGCATCGGCATGGGTTTCGCAATCGCCGCGGCGATCGAGACGGGAAAGCCGGTGCTTGCCGTCGAAGGGGACAGCGCCTTCGGATTTTGCGGCATGGAGGTGGAGACGATCTGTCGCTACAACCTGCCGGTCTGCATCGTGGTCTTCAACAACAACGGCATCTATCGCGGCACGGACGTCAATCCCGGCGGAGGAACGGACCCTGCCACGACGGCCTTCGTCAAGGACGCGCGCTACGACCGGATCATCGAGGCGTTCGGCGGCGTCGGCGCGCATGTGACGACCCCCGACGAACTCAAGCGTGCGGTGGACAGCGCGATGAATTCACGCCGGCCGACCCTGATCAATGCGGTGATCGATCCGGCGGCGGGTACGGAAAGCGGCCGTATCGGCAAGCTCAATCCGCAAAGCATGGTTCGCAAGAAATCATAGGGCATGCGCAGGGCACGCCGCGCCGCCTGGGCGAGGCGTTCGATGGTCGGCAGTTCGGAATGCCGAGAATGAGCATGGCGGGCATGACGTTTCGGGTGCCCTGGTCCGCCGGATGGGTTCGAGGAGAGCGCAATGGCAGTTCGCAGGAAGGCTAAGATCAAATCAAGGACGAAGGCCGCGTCCAGACGGGTCGTGAAGCTCAAGACGAAGAAGCCGTCGACGGGGACGACCCGGGGCAACGGCCTGCCGAAGCCGTCGACCAAACCCTGGGGTCAGGCCGGCAAGGCGCTTGAGGGCGTGCGCATCCTCGATTTCACGCACGTGCAGTCAGGCCCGACCTGCACGCAATTGCTCGCCTGGTTCGGCGCGGACGTGATCAAGGTCGAGCGTCCGGGCGTCGGCGACATCACGCGCGGTCAGTTGCGCGACATACCGAACGCCGATTCGCTCTACTTCACGATGCTCAATCACAACAAGCGGTCGATCACGATCGACTCGAAGCATCCGCAGGGCAAGCGCGTGCTCGACGAGCTGATCAAGGTGTGCGACGTGCTGGTGGAGAATTTCGCGCCTGGCGCGCTCGATCGCATGGGACTGACGTGGGAGCATATCCACAAGCTCAACCCGCGCATGATCGTCGCCTCGGTCAAAGGCTTCGGGCCCGGTCCCTACGAGGATTGCAAGGTCTATGAAAACATCGCCCAATGCGCCGGCGGCGCCGCCTCGACCACGGGTTTCCGCGACGGTCCGCCGCTCGTCACCGGGGCGCAGATCGGCGACTCCGGGACCGGCCTGCATCTCGCGCTCGGCATCGTCTGCGCGCTGTATCAGCGCACCCGTACCGGTCGCGGCCAGAAGGTGCTCGCGGCGATGCAGGATGGCGTGCTCAATCTCTGCCGGGTCAAGCTGCGCGATCAGCAACGCCTCAAGCACGGGCCGCTCACCGAATACAGCCAGTACGGGGAGGGCATTCCCTTCGGCGATACGGTGCCACGCGCCGGCAACGATTCGGGGGGCGGCCAGCCGGGCTGGATCCTGAAGTGCAAGGGCTGGGAGACCGATCCCAATGCCTATGTCTACTTCATCACGCAGGCGCCGGTGTGGGAGAAGATCTGCGACGTCATCGGCGAGCCGGGATGGAAGACCGATCCGGACTACGCGACGCCGAAAGCGCGGCTGCCGCGCTTGCGGAAGATCTTCGATCGCATCGAGCAGTGGACGATGACCAAGACCAAGTTCGAGGTCATGGAAATCTGCAACAAGCTCGACATTCCGGTCGGTCCCATCTTGTCGATGAAGGAACTTGCCGAGGAACCGTCGTTGCGAAAGACCGGCACCGTGGTCGAGGTCGACCACCCCGTGCGCGGCAAGTACCTGACCGTCGGCAATCCGATCAAGTTGTCCGACTCCATTTCCGAGGTGAGGCGATCGCCGCTGCTCGGCGAACACACCGACGAAATTCTCCGAGACGTGCTCAAGTTTTCGGCCAAGGAGATCGCCGAGATCAAGGCATCCGGCGCGCTCAGTGCCGCGCAGAAGGAAGAAAAGGCGGCGTAGTTTTTCATTCGCCCTCCGCGGGGCGGAGGTCGGGTGCCCGAGCATGGGGCCGGCGCGGGTTATCACCGCGTTTCGCGGCGGCAAAACTCCATGCGGGCCTCTTTGCTGACGGCCGCATGTCGGCCGCTTCTCGGCGGGCGGGGGTGAGACGGAACAGATTCGGGAGGAGTTGCGAGGATGCGCATCGTGGTCCACGGCCAGCAGGCATTCGGCAAGGCCGTGCTGGAGGCTCTCTTGAAACGCGGCGAGTCGGTCATCGCGGTCTATGTCGCCCCGGAAAAACCGGGCGCCAAGCCCGATCCGCTCAAGGAGGCCGCGCTTGCCGCAAACCTGCCCGTCTATCAACCCGAGAACTATCGCAAGCCCGAGGTCTGGGAGCAATTCAGGTCGCTCAAGCCCGATTTGCAGGTGATGGCCTTCGTCACGCTTTTCGTGCCCGAGCAATTCCTCAACATTCCGACCCACGGTTCGATCCAGTATCACCCCTCGCTCCTGCCGGCCTATCGCGGTCCGAGCGCGATCAACTGGCCGATCATCAAGGGCGAAAAGGAGACCGGGCTGTCCATCTTCTGGCCCGACAACGGCCTCGATACGGGCGACGTGCTGCTGCAGAAGAAGACGCCGATCTCCGATACCGATACGGTAGGCAGCGTCTATTTCGATCGCCTGTTTCCGATGGGAGTCGAGGCGATGCTCGAAGCCGTCGATCTCGTCAAGGCCGGCAAGGCGCCGCGTATCAAGCAGGATGAGTCGAAAGCGACCTATGAAGGCCGCTGCGGCCCGGACAACGCGAAGATCGACTGGGGCAAGCCGTGGATCCAGATCGACCGCCTGATCCGCGGCTGCAATCCCTCCCCGGGCGCCTGGACGGTGTTCGAGGGAAAGCCGCTCAAGATTTTCGAAGCCAAACCGCTTCCCGCCAAGGATCCGAAAGGCATCGGCGGCAAGATGGGCGAGGTCGTCGTCGTGGACGCCGACGGTTTCACCGTAGTCTGCGCCGACGGCCGCATCAGAGTGACCCGCGTGCAGCCGGAGGGCGGCAAGAAGATCGACGCGTCCGAATTCATTGCGGCCGCCAAGCTCGCCGTCGGGGCGCGACTCGGCTGACGTTGAACAAAGGATGGAAACCGCCATGCATAGGCCGACCTCTCAGCATTTGAATCCGAAATCCGATATCGAGATCGCCCAGGCGGCCAAGCTGCGGCCGATCGTCGACGTCGCGCGCGAGAAACTCGGAATCGCGCCCGAACATCTCGAGCCCTATGGCCACTACAAGGCCAAGGTCTCTATGGACTTCATCCGATCCATCCAGGACCGGCCGAACGGCAAGTTGATCCTGGTCAGCGCGATCAATCCGACGCCGGCCGGCGAGGGCAAGACCACCACCACGGTCGGCCTGACCGACGCGCTCAACCGGATCGGCAAGAAGGCGATGCTGTGCATCCGCGAGCCGAGCCTCGGGCCCTGCTTCGGCGTCAAAGGTGGCGCGGCCGGCGGCGGCTATGCGCAGGTCGTGCCGATGGAGGACATCAACCTGCATTTCACCGGCGACCTGCATGCCATCGGCACGGCCAACAATCTGCTCGCGGCGCTCATCGACAATCACATCTATTGGGGCAATTCGCTGGGCATCGATCCGCGGCGGATCACTTGGCGCCGCGCGCTCGACATGAACGAGCGCGCGCTGCGTCATATCGTTTCCTCGCTCGGCGGCGTCGCCAACGGCTTTCCGCGTGAAGACGGATTCGACATCGTCGTCGCCTCGGAAGTGATGGCGATCTTCTGCCTCGCCAACAGCCTCGACGATCTCAAACGCCGGCTGTCGAACATCATCATCGGCTACACGCGGGATCGCAAGCCGGTCCGCGCGGCCGACCTGAAGGCGCAGGGCGCGATGGCGGCGCTGCTCAAGGATGCCTTGGCCCCCAATCTGGTACAGACCCTCGAAGGCACGCCGGCGTTCATCCACGGCGGTCCGTTCGCGAATATCGCGCACGGCTGCAATTCGGTCCTGGCGACGACGACGGCGCTGAAGCTCGCCGACTACGTGGTCACGGAATGCGGATTTGGCGCCGATCTGGGCGGCGAGAAATTCCTCGACATCAAGTGTCGAAAGACTGGGCTTGCGCCGGACTGCGTCGTGCTCGTCGCCACCATTCGTGCGCTCAAGATGCACGGCGGCCTGAAGAAGGATGAGCTGAAGAGCGAGAATCTCAAGGCGCTTGAAGCCGGGATGGCGAACCTGCAGCGCCACATCGAAAACATTCAGAAGTTCGGCCTGCAACCGATCGTCTCGATCAACCGTTTTTCGGCCGATACCGATGCCGAAATCACGCTGGTCAAGGAGAAATGCAAGGCACTCGGCGTGGACGCCCTGCTCGCCGATCATTGGGCGATGGGCGGGGAGGGCGCCGTGGACGTCGCGCGCGCGGTGGTGAAGGTTGCGGAAAGCGGCAGGAGCAAGCTCAAATTGCTCTATCCGGACGACATGCCGCTGCTCGAGAAAATCCGAACGATTGCGAAAGAGATCTATCGTGCGAAGGACATCGATGTCGATCGATCGGTGCGCGACCAGCTCGCCCTGTTCGAACAGATGGGTTACGGCCGTTTTCCCATCTGCGTCGCCAAGACCCAATACAGTTTTTCCACCAATCCCGACGCGCGCGGCGCGCCGACCGACCATGTCGTCAAGGTGCGCGAAGTGCGGCTTTCGGCGGGCGCTGAATTCGTCGTGGCCATCTGCGGCGACATCATGACCATGCCGGGGCTCCCCAAGGTGCCGGCAGCGGAGTCCATCGACATCGGGCCCGATGGCAGGATCGTAGGATTGTCATAGACAACGTGTCCATTCGCTCGCTTTCGCGATTACGGCGAGCCGGGTGACGCCACGCCCGGTTTGGCCATGAACGCCTGGTCGGCGCGGAGCGAGTGGCTGGCGAAAGGCTGACAGTGAGTGAACGAGGACGACGATGATCAAGTTCTATTACAGCGGCGCGCCGAATCCGATGAAGGTCGCGCTGATGCTCGAAGAAACGGGTCTTGCCTACGAACCCATTCCGGTCGATACGCGCAAAGGCGAGCAGCATAAGCCGGAATATCTCGCCATCAATCCCAACGCGAAGGTGCCGGCGATCGTCGACGGCGATGCCGTCGTGTTCGATTCAAACGCGATCCTGCTCTATCTCGGCGAGAAGACCGGCAGGTTCCTCCCTGCCGGCGGAGACAAGGCGCGCGGCGAGCTCTTGTCCTGGCTGTTTTTCGTGGCGTCCGGCGTGGGCCCCTTTGCCGGCCAGTCGGTGCATTTCCGCCAGTACGCGCCGGAGAAGATCCCCTATGCGCTCAATCGCTATGCCTACGAGGCGCAGCGTCATTTCGGCATTCTCGACTCCCGCCTCTCCGAGCGGAAATACGTGCTGGGCGATGCCTACACGATCGTCGACATGGCCGTGTGGGGCTGGGCGCGTCTGGTCCCGACCGCGCTCGGGGAAGGGGCCTGGGCCAAATTCCCGCACCTGAAGCGTCTGGTCGACGAGATCAGCGCGCGCCCGGCGGCGCAGCGCGCGCTCACGATCAAAGACCGGCACAAGCACGTCTTCAAGACCGAGTTCGACGAGGAGGCGCGGCGTGCGATGTTCCGCCATCTGGAGGTGCAGGTGGCCTGAGCGTTTGCGCGGGCGACGGCGGAGCCGCGGGCGGCCCGCCGCCGCCCGTTCTCCTTGTCCGCAGTGGTGCGCGCGATGCGGGCGGATTTCGGCACCACTGACCCGTCACCGCGAGCATCGTGTGCGTGCAGCCAAGCCATCCAGAATCGCATCGGCCCGCGCTGGATTGCCTGGTCGTCCCTTGCGGGGGGCTTACCGCAATGACGGAGCCGATTCGATCCGAACGGGGCCTGTCTTAGCCGAGGTCGATCGGTCTGAAATTGATCGCGGCATTGAACATGGCGGCGCGCACGCGCGCTACGGCATAAGGCTCCCCGAACAGCCTCAGCGTCTCCTTGGCGTAGCCCTGCACGACCACGACGTTGGGCGCCTGTTCGCCATATCGACGCATCGCGTAGTGGCGCATCCGATCGGCGATCTCGTCGAGCTGATCGATGTCGAGCAGGTCGTCGACCACGCGCACCACGTGAATGACCTTGCGCGGAGGATCCGTCACCGCGCCGTAGACGAGCTGAAATGTCATCGCGGGCCTCGCGCCGGACGCGTCGCCGGGTCTCCATCAGAGGCGCCGCCGCTTCGCGGATGAAGCGGCGACCGTGTGACGGATCGTTATTGGAACAAGGTCATTGCATTGATGAGCGTCTGCAGGACGCCGAGCGCGAGCGGGATTCCGACGAAGCTCCAAGCGAGCACGAGCTCGAGCGTGGTGGTGCCCCGTTGATCGCCATTGGTCATGACCTGAGCTCCTTTATGCGCCCGCCGGTTCGCCTGCCGCGGCGGCACGGGCCGGCATGGCTTCGCCCTCTTGTTCCGACTTCATGTGGAAGCGGTGATGCACCGCCTTGACGAAATAATTGCAGACGAAGCCGACGACGAGCAGCGCGGCCATGATGTACATCGTGGTATTGTAGGCCTGCGCCTTCGGCACGCCATGGGTGACGTTGTACTCGCGGATATAGTTGACCAGCACCGGGCCGAAGATACCGGCCATCGACCAGGCGGTGAGCAGGAGCCCATGAATGGCGCCGACATAGCGGGTGCCGAACATGTCCTTGAGATAGGCCGGCACCGTCGCAAATCCGCCTCCGTACATTGAAATGATGATCAGGAAACAGATCACGAAGGCCGCCACGCTCCCGATCGAGCCGGTATGGGGCACGAGGCAGTACAGCACGGTACCCAGCGCGAAGAACACGAAATAGGTGTTCTTGCGGCCGATGAAGTCCGATGTCGACGCCCAGAAGAAGCGACCGCCCATATTGAACAGGCTCATGAGGCCGACGAAACCGGCCGCGGCAACCGGCGTGACTCGACCGGGGAACATCTCCTGGCTCATGGCCGACGCTTGGCCGAGCACGCCGATGCCCGCCGTCACGTTGAGACAGAGCACCCACCAGATCAGCCAGAACTGCGGCGTCTTTAGCGCGTCATAAACAAACACGTCATGTTTGGTGATCAGCTTCTGCGGCACCGCCGGCGGCACATAGCCTTGCGGCTTCCAACCGGGCGCGGGTACACGCACGATCATTGCGCCGACCATCATGAAGAGGAAATAGAGGATGCCCAGGGTGATGAAGGTTTCGGCAACGCCGATATGGGTGGGCGTGGAGTACCGGCTCATCAGCCAGACGGAGAGCGGCGAGGCGATGAAGGCCCCGCCGCCGAAGCCCATGATCGCCATGCCGGTGGCCATGCCCGGACGGTCGGGGAACCATTTGATCAGGGTCGAGACCGGCGAAATATAACCGATGCCGAGACCGCAGCCACCGAGAACTCCGTAGCCGAGATAGATGAGCCAAAGCATGTGTGCATAGACGCCGATCGCCGAGATCAGGAAGCCTCCCGACCAACACAATGCGGCCGTAAACATGGCGCGGCGGGGACCGCCTTCCTCGACCCAACGTCCGAACACCGCCGACGACACGCCGAGAAAAAAGATCGCAATCGAAAAAATCCACCCGAGCTCGGTTAGCTTCCAGTCCTCAGCCGTCGATTGGGTGATTCCAAGTAGCTTCGTCATCGGGAGGTTGAAGACGCTGAAGGCATAGGCCTGTCCGATGCACAGATGCACGCAAAGCGCAGCCGGCGGCACCATCCAGCGGCTAAATCCCGGTTTGGCAATTGTGTGACTGCGATCGAGAAATGAAAATGCACTCATTGTGCGATTCCTCTGTTGGACTCCGCTCTTCTCGTGTCGGCACCAGACCGCGGGCCGATGCAGGCCGGTGAACTGCGTGACGCACACTGCGGTCGAACGGAGGCTTTATCAACGAGCGGATTCCGATCGCGTCATAGAATCTGCACATCTCGCAATAGCGAAGGGCTATGAAAGAGCCGACGTGACAGGCGTGGCGTGAAGTATGAAGAGTGTCGAGCGGACGGCAACAGGAGGGGTGGCGCATCGCTCCGCAGCCGCGGGCGGACGCCGGCAGGTCAATCGGCGAGCAGGACGGCCACGCGACGCGCTTCGGCCACAAGTGCCGCCGTGAGCGGCATCATCGGTTCGCGTGCGGGCGCGACCAATCCGATGGTGTACGAGGTGTCCGCGCCGACGATGGGAATCGCGCGCAGCACGTCGGTCAGGCCGAGCATGGCGGCGACGCGCGACGGCATTACGCTCGCCCAGCGGCCGGTGCGCACGTGCGAATAGAGCACGATCATCGAATCGGATTCGAGCGTGATCGTGGGCTCGACGCCGGTCTCGCGCAGGTATTGGTCGATGATGCGCCGGTTCTGCATATCGGGGGTCAGCAGGCAGAGCGGCACTTGCGCCACATCGAACCAGGTGACCTGGTCGCGATGGCCGAGGGGTCCGTCGGCGGCCACAAGCAGCCGATAGCTCTCGCGATAGAGCGGCACCGCGGACACACGGCCGGACAAGTCGTTGTTGAGATAAGTGAGCCCCGCGTCGACCTCGAGATTGTCGAGAAGATGCAGCACTTCGGTCGAGGTGCGCGTGAGCACGGTGAATTGCACGTTGGGATGCCGCGCGCGAAAGGGTGTGGTCAGCGTCTCCACCATGGGCAGGGCGGTCGGCACCGCCGCGAGTCGCAGTCGGCCGGCGAGACCGTGCTTGAGCGCGAGCACTTCCTCGCGCATGGCGCGGGCGTCGCCCACGATGCGGCGCGCCCATTCGAGCACGCGCTCGCCTTCGGCCGTGAAACCGCGAAAGCGCGAGCCGCGATTGACGAGCAGAACCCCGAACGCATCCTCGATTTGCTTCACGCCGGCGGACAGCGTGGGCTGGGTGACCCCGCAGGCTTCGGCGGCGCGGCCGAAATGTTTTTCGCGCGCGAGCGCGAGAAGGAATTCAAGCTTCTCAAGCACGGCTGCGGCTTCGATGCGGCCCCACGACCGGTTGCACGGGGTGTAGAAAGGACATATTGCTGCACTTATCTGCTGAAGGCGGGCGGCCAATAATCGAAAAATTCATAGGTCGCGCGACATGTTAATCGAAAATATCTATCAATCAATCGGTTCCTGGGTCTTGCATGGTCGTGCGCGGCGCGGTCTTGTGCATGGGAGCTTGGAGGTGTGAATGACTTCGCTGGATCTGAACGTGCCGCCGGGCAGCGCACGCGGCCGCCGTCGACCCCCGCTCACTCCCAAAGGACGCCAGGTCGATCCGGTCGCGCTCGAAGAAGTGCGCGCGCTGTTGACCGACAGGCCGCGCCGGCGCGATCTGCTGATCGAACATCTGCATCTCCTGCAGGACCGGTATGGCTGTCTTTCCGCGGCGCACCTTGCTGCGCTCGCGGCCGAAATGCGGCTGGCGCTCGCCGAGGTGTACGAGGTGGCCACCTTCTATGCCCACTTCGACGTCGTGAAGGAAGGCGAGTCGCCGCCGCCGGCGGTGACCGTGCGGGTCTGCGACTCATTGTCCTGCGCCATGGCCGGCGCGGAGCGCCTGCAGCGAGACCTGCAGCGCAGGCTCGGCGCGGACGTGCGCGTTCTGCGCGCTCCCTGCATGGGAGCCTGCGATCGGGCGCCGGTCTGCGCGGTGGGCCACGTGCAGACCTTCGGCGCCACCGTCGAGTCGGTCGCCGCCGCCGTGAAGGCGAACCGGCATCCGCGGGCCTGGGTGCCGGCGACTGATTTTACCGCTTATCGGAACGCGGGCGGCTATGCGCTGCTGCGCGACTGCCTCGCGGCAAAGCGGACGCGGGATGAGCTAATCAGGCTCGTCAGCGACGGCGGCCTGCGCGGTCTCGGTGGCGCGGGTTTTCCCACCGGGCGCAAGTGGTCGCTCGTGCGCGCGGAGCCGGCGCCGCGCATGTTTGCGGTCAATGCCGACGAGGGCGAGCCGGGCACGTTCAAGGACCGCTACTATCTCGAACGCGATCCACACCGTTTCATCGAAGGCATGCTGATCGCGGCCTGGGTGGTCGAAGCGGTGGAAACCTACATCTATATTCGCGACGAATATCCCGAATTGCGTCTGATGCTCGCCCAGGAGCTCGCGGCGGTCGAGAAGGCAGGGCTGTCGCCGCATACCAAACTGCATCTGCGTCGCGGCGCCGGTGCCTATATCTGCGGCGAGGAGTCCGCCATGATCGAGTCGATCGAGGGCAAGCGCGGCTTGCCGCGCCACCGCCCGCCCTATGTCGCGCAGGTGGGCCTGTTCGGACGCCCGACCCTCGAACAGAATGTCGAGACGCTCTATTGGGTGCGCGACATTGTGGAGAAGGGCCCCGCCTGGGCGACGTCGCAGGGGCGGCGCGACCGCAAAGGCTTCCGCAGTTTTTCCGTGTCGGGCCGCGTCAGGAAACCGGGCGTGGTGCTGGCGCCGGCCGGCGTCACCGCGCGCGAGCTGATCGAGGAGTTCTGCGGCGGGATGCAGGAGGGCCACGTCTTCAAGGGTTACCTGCCGGGCGGGGCCTCGGGCGGCATCCTGCCGGCCTCGATGGCCGACATTCCGCTCGATTTCGGCACGCTCGAGCCCTATGGCTGCTTCGTCGGGTCGCACGCCGTTGTCATCCTTTCCGACAAGGATGATATGAAGGCCGTGGCGCTCAACCTGATGAAATTCTTCCAGGATGAAAGCTGTGGCCAATGCACGCCCTGCCGCGCCGGTACCGAAAAGGCGGTCAAGCTGATGGAGAAAGGGCCGTGGGATTCCTCCCTCCTGACCGAACTGGCGGCGGTGATGCGCGACGCCTCGATCTGCGGACTCGGTCAGGCAGCGCCGAACCCGCTCCTCTGCGTGCTCAAATATTTCCCGGAGGATCTCGCCAGGCCGCTGGGAAGCTGGTGAATTGCGGGTGCCGCCGATGATATTGGTGATGCAAGGATGCAAGCGGCGCGGCCGGCAGGATCCGGTCCCTTTTGGTCCCGGTAACCGGAGAAACGCAACGCCGCCAGTGGAGGACTTGCCCGAATGACGAAAACCAACGGCTCCGGCAGGATGGTGAAATTCACGCTTGATGGGCGCGAGGTCACCGCGCAGGCGGACGAATCCATCTGGCAGGTCGCGCGCCGCCACGGCATCGACATTCCGCATCTGTGCTATTCGCCGGAGCCGGGCTACCGGGCCGACGGCAACTGCCGTGCCTGCATGGTGGAGATCGAAGGCGAGCGGGTGCTCGCGGCGAGCTGCATCCGCAAGCCGGTGGAAGGCATGAAGGTGAAAGTCGCGTCCGAACGCGCGCGGGCGGCGCGGCAGATGGTGTTCGAGCTCCTGCTCGCCGACCAGCCCGAGCGCAAGGCCGCGCACGACCCGCAATCGAAATTCTGGGCCTGGGCCGAGCGCATGAACATCGCGGTGAGCCGCTTTCCGAGGGACCTCAGGCCCGGCCCCGACCGCAGCCATCCGGCCATGGCGGTCAATCTCGACGCCTGCATCCAGTGCAATCTCTGCGTCCGCGCCTGCCGCGAGGTGCAGGTCAATGACGTGATCGGCATGGCCGGTCGCGGGCATGCCGAAAAGATCGTCTTCGACTTCGACGACCCCATGGGCGCGTCGACCTGCGTTGCCTGCGGCGAATGCGTGCAGGCCTGCCCCACCGGCGCCCTGATGCCGGCAACGCTGGTGAATGAGAACAACCTGCGCACGGAATTTCCCGACCGCGAGGTGCACTCGGTTTGTCCCTATTGCGGCGTCGGCTGCCAGCTCACCTACCACGTCAAGAACGACCGGATTGTCTACGTCACCGGCCGCAACGGGCCGGCCAACCAGAACCGGCTCTGCGTCAAGGGTCGCTTCGGCTTCGACTATGTGAGCAATCCCCAGCGTCTGCTGAAGCCGATGATCCGCAAGGACGGCGTGCCGAAGATTGCCCACGAGGAGATCGACCCCGCCAATCCCTGGACCCATTTCCGCGAGGCGACGTGGGAAGAGGCGCTCGACCGAGCCGCGGCGGGCCTGAAACGGATCCGTGATCGCGACGGTCCGCAGGCGCTCGCCGGCTTCGGTTCGGCCAAATGCACGAATGAAGAGGCTTATCTGTTCCAGAAGCTGGTGCGCGCCGGGTTCGGCACCAACAATGTCGATCACTGCACGCGGCTCTGTCATGCCTCGTCGGTCGCGGCGCTCATGGAAGGGATCGGGTCCGGTGCCGTGACCGCGACCTTCAATGAGTGCAAGAACTCCGACGTGATCATCGTGATCGGCGCCAATCCGACGGAAAACCATCCGGTCGCGGCCACGTTCTTCAAGCAGGCGGCCAAGCGCGGCGCGAAACTGATCGTGATGGATCCGCGCGGCCAGGCCTTGAAGCGTCACGCATGGCGCATGCTGCAGTTCAAGCCGGGCACGGACGTCGCGATGCTCAACGGCATGCTCAATACGATCGTGACGGAGAAGCTTTACGACCAGCAGTACATCCAGACCTATGTCGAAGGCTTCGGTCCCTTCGCCGAGAGCATCAAGGACTTCACCCCGGAGGAGATGGCGCCGATCTGCGGCATTCCCGCCGATACGCTGCGCGAGGTGGCGCGCACCTATGCGCGGGCACGCAGTGCCATCATCTTCTGGGGCATGGGCGTTTCCCAGCACACCCACGGCACCGACAACGCACGCTGCCTCATCGCGCTCGCGCTGATCACGGGTCAGATCGGCCGGCCCGGCACCGGCCTGCATCCCTTGCGCGGGCAGAACAATGTTCAGGGGGCTTCCGACGCCGGCCTCATCCCGATGTTCTATCCCGACTACAAGTCGGTGGAAGCGCCCGACGTCATCGCCAAATATGAACAGGCCTGGGGCACGGCGCTCGACAGGAAGAAGGGGCTCACCGTGGTCGAGATCATGGACGCGATCCATGCCGGCACGATCAAGGGCATGTATATTCTCGGCGAAAACCCGGCGATGTCCGACCCCGATCTCAACCACGCGCGCGAGGCGCTCGCGCATCTCGAGCATCTCGTCGTGCAGGATCTCTTCCTCACCGAGACCGCGGTCTATGCCGACGTGGTTCTGCCGGCTTCGGCCTGGCCCGAGAAGGAGGGTACGGTCACCAACACCAACCGCCAGGTGCAGATGGGCCGCAAGGCGCTGCCCTTGCCGGGCGACACGCGCCCCGATTGGTGGATCACGCAGGAGATCGGCCGTCGCATCGGCATGAACTGGAACTATCGCGGTCCGAGCGAGATCTATGCCGAGATGGCATCGCTCATGCCTTCGCTCGACCACATCACCTGGGAGCGCGTGGAGCGCGAAAGCGCAGTGACCTATCCCTGCGATGCGCCGGACAAGCCGGGCCGCGACGTCGTCTTCGACAAGGGCTTCCCCCGTCCCGGCGGCTTCGGCAAGCTGGTCGCGGCGAAACTCACGCCGCCGGACGAGACGCCGGACAGCGAATATCCGTTCATCCTCACCACGGGACGCCAGCTGGAGCATTGGCACACGGGTGCGATGACCCGGCGCGCACGCGTGCTCGACGCCATCGAGCCGGGTCCAACAGCGGCGGTCTCGCGCGGCACCATCGCCAAGCTCGGCATACGGCCGGGCGATCGCGTGCGCGTGACCACGCGACGAGGCACCATCGAGCTTGCGGCGCGGCTCGACGACGCCATTCCCGACGGAGTGGTGTTCATTCCGTTCGCCTTCTTCGAGGCGGCCGCCAACAAGCTCACCAACCCGGCGCTCGATCCGTTCGGCAAGATTCCCGAATTCAAGTACTGCGCCGCACGCGTGGAAGCGGTCGCGCAGCAGCAGGCGGCGGAATAGGGCCGCCTCATTCGCGTCTCGCCGAAGCGGCGCGTCCATGCCTGCCGTGGGCTTGCACCCGCGGGTACGGCGCGGCCGGCGACGCAAACTCGACGCACGGCCGGACGGAAAGCGGCGCGCGGTCCCTGGAGGCCGGTCTTCCCCCGTTTTTTCGTGTAGATTGTCGGCCAGGGTAAGGAACCGGTTGAATCGCGGTGCGGCGTCGACCGACCGCCGGGCGCGGAGGCGGATCTTTGGCAAAGAGCGGCAAACGCCGCGGTTTCTCGCGACGGCTCGCGTCGTTGCGGTCCGGCCTGGGCGCGGAATGGGCGCTGGGCGCAGGCGTCGCGACCGCGGTTTTCTTCGCCTTTGCCGGCGAGCGCTTGTTCGATCGCCTCGGCGAACCGTTGTGGTTCGCGCTCATCTTCGCCTGGCTCTTCGCGATATTGGCCGTCTCCACGCTCGCGGTGGTGCGTCATGCCGACCATGTGGCGGAAGCGCTCGGCGAGCCCCTGGGCACGCTGATCCTGACGCTGTCGATCACCACGGTGGAGGTGCTCAGCATCTCGGCGGTGATGCTGCACGGCGCGAACAACCCCACGCTGGTGCGCGACACGCTTTTCGCCATCGTCATGATCATCCTCGGCGGAATGGTGGGCGCCTCGCTGCTGTTCGGGGGCCTCCGTCATCGTGAGCAGCACTACAATCTGCAGGGGGCCAACGCCTATCTCGGCGTGATCATCCCGCTGGCCATGCTCACTTTGAGCCTGCCGAACTTCACGGTCAGCACCGCGGGACCGACGCTGTCACTCCCGCAGCAGGTTTTCCTTGCGACGGTGGCGATCGGCCTTTATATCGTCTTTCTCGCCATCCAGACCGGTCGCCATCGCGGCTACTTCTCCATGGAGGAGGCGGACGATCCGCGGCGGACGGTCCCGCGACGCTCCGCGGCTCGGCACGCCGCGCTGCTGATCGCCTATATCGCGTCGATCGTATTCCTCGCCGACCACCTGGCGCGGCCGATCGATCACCTCATCGAAACCCTACGCCTGCCGACGGCGCTCGGCGGTATCGTCATCGCCGTGCTGGTGGCGATGCCGGAGGCGGTCGGCGCCACGCGCGCGGCGCTCGCCAATCGCCTGCAACGCGCGATAAACATTTTTCTCGGCTCGGTCCTGTCGACCATGGGATTGAGCGTGCCCGTCATGCTGGCCGTGAGCTATGTGACGGATCACCCGGTCTTGCTCGGGCTCGAGGGTGCCAACAATTTTCTGCTCATGACGACGCTCGCCGTCAGCGTCGTCACCTTCGCCAGCGGCCGCACCAATGTCCTGCAGGGCGCCGTGCATGTCGTGCTGTTCGCCGCCTTCCTCATGCTGGTGTTCGACGCCTGACGTGCAAGCGGATCTCGATCAAAACGCCATGCGTGCCTGACGTCCTCACGGAGCATCGTCCCTTTCCGCGACACGACGCGCCGGTTTCGCGGACCACGCACGGGCTTCGGCGGCAAGAAGATCGGCGAGGCCGAGCCGGGCCTCGCCGCGTCTGGTCGGCTTCGCCGCTGCGGGGTCTCAGTTGATCTGGACGCCGCTTGCCTTGATCGGCGCCGCCCATTTCTCGATTTCGCTCTTGACGAAGCGGGCAAGATAGGCGGGCGACGTCCTCTCCTCGTCGACGATCTGCGCGCCGAAGCTCTCGAGCCGGGAACGCACCGACGGCGTCTTCATCGCTTCCACGATGGCGGCGTTGAGCTTCTTGACCACGGCCTCGGGAGCGCCCTTGGGCAGGAACACCGCGTTCCAGGTGTAGGCCTGAACGTCGAGACCCTGTTCGAGCGCGGTCGGCAGATTGGGCTCGACGGGCGAACGCTGGCGGGTCATGATCGCGATGGCCTTGACGTTGCCGCCGTCGATCTGCGGCTTTGCCGTCGATATGATCTCGCACAGGTAGTCGATGCGGCCGCTGACCAGATCCTGCATCGCCGGTCCCGTCCCCTTGTAGGGAACGTGGGTGATCTTGGGCGTGCCCATTGCCGTGTTGAGCACGACGCAGCCGAGATGGGTCGCCGAGCCCGCCCCCGCCGAGCCGAACTGCAGCTTGCCTTCATTGGCCTTGGCGTAGGCGACGAAGGATTTGAGGTCGTTCACCGGAAGATCCTTGCGTACGATGAGCACGATCGGGACCTCGGCGATCAGCGCGACCGGGGTGAAATCGGTCACGGCATTGTAGGCGGGATGCGCGAAAAGAGATTGGTTTTGTGCGTGGGTGCCGACCGTGCCGAGCAGGAAGGTGTAGCCGTCCGGCTTGGCGTCGGCCACGCGCTTCGAGCCGGTCATGCCGCCGGCTCCGCCGATATTTTCCACCACCACGGTCTGGCCGAGAATCTCGCCCATGCGCTGGGCGATCACGCGGCCGAGCAGGTCGGTAGGACCGCCTGCGGCGAAAGGAATGACCATGGTCATCTGCCGCGTGGGAAAGTCCTGCGCGATCGCCGGTACGGCGAGCGCCAGCATGACGAGCAGGCTCGCAGCGAGTTTCTTCATTGGACGCGGATACCCCCGGGGTGCAGAGAGAGTTGCGCCTGCTGCAATAACGGAGTTGCATGGACGGTCAAGCGACAAAGCTGCAACCCTCGAAGGACGTTTTGCCGATGCTGGGAAGGGTTCAAGGCCATGTTCTGCGCGTCGCCGTGGCCGGCCTGGGCGCCGTCGGTCTGAAGGTCGCGCAGGCGCTCGACCAGGGCCTGGACGGCCTCGCGCTCGCCGCGATCGCGGTCGGCGACCCGGCAAAACCGCGGCCCGAGCTCGACCGGTTTTCCCGCAAGCCCGCGGTTCTGCCGCTCGCGGCGCTGGAGCCGGCCGCGGACATGGTGATCGAATGCGCGCCGGCCGCCCTGCTGCGTGCGATCGTCGAGCCGTTCGTCGCCCGGGGCAAGACGGCCGTGGTGATGAGCTGCGGCGCGTTGCTGGAGAATTGGGATCTGGTCGAGACCGCCAGGCGCAACGGCGGTCAGATTGCGGTACCGACCGGCGCGCTGATAGGGCTCGATGCCGTCACCGCGGCGGCCGAAGGCACAATCCACTCGGTGCGCATGGTCACGCGCAAGCCTCCGCGCGGTCTTCTCGGCGCGCCCTACGTCCTCGCGCACGGGATCGATCTCGCGGGCCTGCGCGAACCGACCAGGATTTTCCAGGGCTCGGCCCGGGAAGGGGCAAAGGGATTTCCGGCCAATGTCAACGTCGCCGCGGCCCTGTCGCTCGCCGGCTTGGGGCCCGACCGGACGATGCTCGAAATCTGGGCCGATCCATCCGCGGACCGCAACATGCACCGCATCGAGGTGGAGGCCGACTCGGCAAGCTTTTCGATGTCGATTGCCAATGTGCCGAGCGAGAATCCAAGAACCGGCCGCATTACCGCGCTTTCCGTGATCGCGTTCCTGCGCAAGCTCAAGGCGCCGCTGCGCATCGGCACTTAGCGTGACAATCGCCTCAGGGCAGACGCCTGACCTCCTGATCGACTGTGCGCAGGTTCATGCCTGCGATCAGCTCGCGGCGCAGCGCCTCGCTCGCGCGCAAGGATGCCTCGGCCTCGCGCCACGTGGTTGCGTTCGAGCCGAGCAGCACGACGCCGCCAATCGCCGAGGCGAGCGCGCCGATCACCGGAGCGGCGACGAAGGGCAGGATCCCGACGACGGTAAGCGCGATCCAGGCCGCCCCGAGCGCGATGGCCGCCTTGGCCGCGAGCGAGAACTTGCGGCAACGTTCGATCGATTGCACGAGGTCCTCGATGCGTTCCTCGACGCGTGCGATGTCCTCGCCGGAAATCTCCTCGCGGGAAAGGTCGTCCATGGCGGCGGATCACCGGTATCGAGATTCACGTGGTGCGACCGGCGCGCAGGCGTCTGCCCGCTCGCGGTCCCGAGCGCAGCAAGGAGCCCCGTTTCCGGGATCGGATGCGGCGCCGTCCGCGGTGAGCCCGCAGCCGCCGTGGCTCGGCAGCGGGCTCGGGCATTGCTATAACACGGCCGCCTCGATCGGCCGTCCCACGGCTGTGTTCAACCGGAGAACATCATGTCGCTCTTGCAGGAATCGGACTCGCGACGCCAGGCCGCGGTGCCCCGCCACGACTGGACGCGCGAGGAGGTGCGCGCGTTGTTCGCATTGCCGTTCCCGGAACTGATGTTCCGCGCCGCCGCCGCGCACCGGGCCAATTTCGATCCGACCGAGGTGCAGATCTCGACGCTGTTGTCGATCAAGACGGGCGGCTGCCCGGAAGATTGCGCCTATTGTCCCCAGGCGGCCAGGTACAAGACCGGTGTGAAGGCCGAAAGGCTCATGGATCTCGACGCCGTATTGGCGGCGGCGCGGGCGGCGAAGGCTGCGGGCGCCTCCCGCTTCTGCATGGGCGCGGCATGGCGCAGTCCCAAGGATCGCGACCTTGAAGCGGTCTGCGCCATGGTCGAAGGCGTCAAGGCCCTCGGCCTGGAAACCTGCGTCACGCTGGGCATGCTGACCGCAGGTCAGGCGCGGCGGCTCAGGGAGAGCGGTCTCGACTACTACAACCACAACCTCGATACCTCGCCCGAATATTATGGACAGATCATCACCACGCGCACTTATCAGGATCGGCTTGAGACGCTCGGCCACGTGCGCGATGCCGGCATTCACGTGTGCTGCGGCGGCATCGTCGGCATGGGAGAGAGCCTCGAGGATCGCGTCGGCATGATCGCGACGCTGGCGAGCCTGCCGGTCCACCCCGAAAGTGTGCCGATCAACCTGCTGGTGCGGGTCGAAGGCACGCCGCTTGCCCGGGCGCCGAGACTTGATCCAATCGACTTCGTGCGCACGGTCGCGGTGGCCCGCATCTGCATGCCGGGTTCGATGGTGCGGCTGTCGGCCGGTCGCGACGACATGAGCGAGGAAGTGCAGGCGCTGTGCTTCCTCGCCGGCGCCAATTCCATCTTCTACGGGCCGAGGCTCCTGACCACGCCCAATCCGGATCGCGACCGCGATCTCGCCTTGCTCGGAAAGCTCGGCCTCCGTCCGATGGGGTGAAGGATCGCCTTGGAACGTCGCAAGCCGCTCCGCAGCCGGCGCCGCCGCGTCTTCGATTGGTCAACCGCGGCGATCGCTGCCATTGCCGTCATCGCCGCCGCCACGGTCTACTGGCGCGACGGGCGCGTGCATTTTCTCGCCATTCTCGCCGGCGACCTCTCACTGTTCGCGGAAATGCTGCCCAAGGTGTTGGCCGGCTGCCTGATCGGCGCCTTTGTCACCTTGATCCTGCCGCGCGAGCTCGTGGCCCGGTGGGTCGGGCACGAGTCGGGTTTGTTCGGACTCGCGATCGCGGCGCTCTTCGGCTTCATCCTGCCCGGCGGCCCGATCACGATCTATCCGGTGGCGGGCGCCTTCCTCGCCATGGGTGCCGACGCGGGCGCCGTGGTCGCCTTCATCACCTGCTGGACGCTCTGCGGCTATACCCGCGCGCTGGTCTGGGAACTGCCCTTCTTCGGACCGCATTTCGTGATCTGGCGCATCGTCGAGGCGCTGCCGCTGCCGATCCTTGCCGGGTTCCTGGCCCGCATGGCGCTCAAGGCCGGGCTTGCGCGCGTCTCATGATCGTGGCGGTCAACATCCTGCTGTGGCTGGTGGTCGGCGGGCTCGCGATGCTTGCGGCGTTGCGCGGGCGCGCGCTGTTGCAAAGCGGCGCCCGCGACGGGGCGATCGATTTCCTGCGTCTGCTGCCGCGCATCGCCATCGGCGTGATCGGCTCCGGTTTCGTCGCCGAGGCCTTGCCGCGCAGCGTCATCATCCCGTGGCTCGGGCCGGGTTCGGGATTTCTCGGCGTCGCGATCGCCGCGCTCGGCGGCGCGCTGACGCCGGGCGGGCCGGTCATCGGCTTCTCCGTCGGTTCGGCGATGCTCAAGAGCGGGGCCGGCGCGCCGCAGGTCGTCGCCTATTCGACCGCCTGGGCGCTCTATGCGGTGCATCGCCTGGTGATGTGGGAGGCGCCCTTGATGCCGCCGCGCGTGGTCTGGTTGCGGGCGGCGGTCTCGCTGCCGCTGCCGTTCATTGCGGCGGGGATGGCGATGATGCTGGCGAGACCCTGACCGTCCCCTGCGCCGCGAGCGCCGCAAAATACCCGGCGCCGCTCAGAAGCGCGATGCAGAAGCTCACCGGCCAATCCGTGTAGAAGGCGATGGCAAGGCCAAGCCAGGCCTGCGCGAGGGAGAGCCCGGCCGCGAGCGCAAGGCCGCTCCAGAGTCGGACGGTGAGACGCTGCGCCGCGGCCGGCGGCCCGACCATGAGCGTGAACACCATGAGCACTCCGACGATCTGGGCGCAGGCGGACACCGCCAAGGCCACGAGCGCAAGGAACGCGGTGGAGAGGCCGCGCATCGGCACGCCCTTGGCCTCGGCGAGTTCCGGCTGCAGGCTCGCGAAGACGAGCGGCCGCATGATCGCGCCGAGACCCGCAAGCGTGATCGCGCCGAGCGCGGCCAGGGTCAGGATCGTTGGGGCGTCGACGGCGAGCACGTTGCCGAACAGGACGGCGGTCGCCTGGGTCGCGAAGGCCGTGTAATAATGCAGAAACAGAAGACCGAAGCCGAGCGCGAGCGCCAGCACCACGCCGACGGCGACGTCGCGGTTGCTGATCCGCTCGCTCATCGCGCCCATGAAAAGCCCCGCCGCGAGCGTGAAACCGATAAGGCCCCAGAGCGGAGCGAGCCCCAGCAGACCCGCGCCGGTGGCGCCGGCAAAGCCGATATGCGAGAGCGCGTGGCCGGCAAAGGTCTGCCCGCGCATGACGAGGAAGTAGCCGACGAGACCCGCGACCACTGCGACGATGCCGGCGGCCGCGAAGGCATTGTTCATGAATTCATAGGCGAACATGACGGATCAAGGATGGCGGTCATGCGGTGAATGATGCAGATGCTCGCCGTGCTCCACCGTGCGGCCGCGCGACATCACGAAGACATTGCCGTCGGCCCGGATTACCTGGATCTCGGTGCGGTAAAGACGCGAGAGCACCGGCGCAGTGATCACTTCCTCCACGGTGCCGAGCACGGCCTGCCCATTGCCGAGATAGAGCACCCGGTCAAGCGTGCCCAAAAGCTGGTTGAGCTCGTGCGCGCTGAACAGGACGGTCGCGCCGCGCTCGCGACAGACCCTCCGCACCACGTCGATGGCGATCTCCTGATGCCGCGCGTCGAGGCTGATCAGCGGCTCGTCGAGCAACAACAGTCGCGGCGCGCCGATCAAGGCTTGGGCCAGCAGCAGGCGCTGGCGTTCCCCGCCCGACATGTCGGACAGCGCACGCTCGGCAAGCGCACGCGCGCCGAGGAGGTCGAGCATCGCGTCGATGGCATGCCGCTCCGCACGGCCGTGCGAAGGCAGGCCCCAGCGCGCGCCGTCGAGCGAGCTTGCGATGAAATCGCGGCCGCGAATCTTGAGGTCCGGCAATACCGTGCGGACCTGCGGCATGTAGCCGATGGCGGGATTGCCGCGTCGCGGCGCACGTCCGAAAACGCGAATCTGGCCTTCGGCCGGCTGCAACAGGCCGAGCACCGCGCGCATGAGGGTGGTCTTGCCCGCGCCGTTCGGGCCGAGCACGCCGATGAACTCGCCGGCGCGGACGGCAAGGCTGACGTCCGCAAGGATCGTGCGTTCGCCGATGCTTAGCCTCACCCCCGCGAGTTCCAGAACGTTCATGGCGATGCCAGAGCCAGCGCCTTTTCCGTGGCATCGAGCTCGCTCAGCATCCATTGGACATAGTCCTGTCCGGGCGGAGCGGTCTCGGTCACGCCGACCACGGGAATGTTGCTTTTCCGCGCCATGGCAACAAGCCGACGCACGAGATCGTTCACGGCCTGCTTGTTGTAGAACATCACGCGAACCCTGTGTGATCTGAGGTCGTCCTCGAAGGCCGCGATATCGGCGGCGCTGGGTTCGGTGTCGTTCATGATGGCGAGCTGGAGGCGCTCGTTTCGCATCGTCAGTTTCAGCGCCGCGGCCATGTAACCGAACACCGGTTCGCTCGCCGTGACAGGCGTGCCGGCATATCTCGCGGAGATGGCGACGATCCTGTCGTTGAGCGGCTCGAGCGACTCAAGGAAGGTCCGCAGCCGCGCGGCGTAGTCGCGGCGGTGCGCAGGGTCGGCCTCCGTCAGCGCGTCGGCCAAGGCCCGCGCGGCCTTCGGCATGGTCGAGGGATCATACCAGAGATGCGGGTTGTCGCCGAGCGTCTTGCCCATGAGGTCGGCGACATTGATGACCCGGCGGTCCGGCCGCGGCACGGCTTTGAGCAGCTTGTCCATCCACGGATCGTAGCCCGCGCCGTTGTAGATCACGATGCGCGCGTCGGCGATGCGGCGGACCACCGTCGGCGACGTCTCGAACAGATGCGGGTCCTGGTCCGGATTGCTGATGATGCTGACGGTCTCGACCTGTCCGCCGCCGATCTGCCGTGCGAGGTCGCCGTAGAAGTTCTCCGCCGCGACAAGGCGAAGCGGGGACGCGGCGAGGTCCGGGCCGCTCGCGAGCGCCATGACGGCGCCGACCAATCCAAGGCTCACGATGTAGCGCATGGCACGGTCCTCCTGCCGCAGGCGGCGTGAATGTAATATTATAACATTACTTCGGCAAGCGGCAGGCTGGTGCGGTGGCCGGGGCGGGCCTATAAGCGGCAAGGCCCTTCGCGAATCGCGCGCCATGTCCGCTCCGGACCCGACCTTCGAAGCGCGGCCGAACCCCAATCCCGTGGGACATCCCTGGTGCGTCTACGTGACCTGGCCGTCGGGCAAAAAGGACATCGTCACCGGCTTTGCCACGCAATATGACGCGCTCAACTGGATCAAGACCGGGTCGGCGAACTGGGTGGTCGAACAGATCATGCGGCGCCAGGATTAGGGCGCAGGCGCCGTCGGGCCGGCAGTGGTGATTCCGTCGCGCCGTCCGCCTCGAAACCAGTTCGCATCGGCGCCGTGATGGCGGGAAACGCCGCCGGGGCGCCGCAGCAGGTCCGAGCGAGCAGGGTCGAATCCGGCTTGCTTCGCTGTGCTCGCAATGCTTGCCATGATGGGTCCATATCGCCGAAAACCGTCCTGAAACGCAGAGGGCGCCGGGCGCGCCCCGGCCCGGGGGGCTTTGTCCGGCCGATCAAGATTGTCTATATCGAGGTCGACGGAACCCCGCATCCTTCATGACACCGCCGCAGACAGACAAGATTCCCGTGACCGTGCTGACCGGCTATCTCGGCGCGGGCAAGACCACCCTCCTCAATCGGATCCTCTCGGAGCGGCATGGCAAAAGATATGCCGTGATCGTCAACGAGTTCGGCGAGATCGGCATCGACAACGAGCTGGTGGTGAATGCCGACGAGGAGGTCTTCGAGATGAGCAACGGGTGCGTCTGCTGCACCGTGCGCGGCGATCTCGTGCGCATCATCGACGGGCTGATGCGCAGGAAGGGAAAATTCGACGCAATCATCCTGGAAACCACGGGTCTCGCGGATCCGGCGCCGGTCGCGCAGACCTTCTTCGTCGACGATCAGGTAGGCGCGAAGACGAAGCTTGATGCGGTCGTCACCGTGGTCGACGCGCGGTGGCTGAAGGATCGCTTGAAGGACGCGCCCGAGGCCAAGAACCAGATCGCTTTTGCCGACGTCATCCTGATCAACAAGACCGACCTCGTTACGCCGGCCGAGATCGACGCGCTCGAGGCCGGCATCCGCGGCATCAATCCCTATGCGCGCCTGCACCGCACGGAACGTGCGCGCGTCGACCTCAAGGAGGTGCTTGACCGCAACGCCTTCGATCTTGACCGCATTCTCCATATCGAACCCCACTTCCTCGGGACGGCCGGGCATGAACACGACCACGACCGGCACGACGGCACCGGCCATCGCCACCATGATGGCGATCCGCAGCGTGAGGACGGCGGCCTCCGGCATGATCATGACGAAGAGATGCAGTCGATGGCGCTGACGATCGACGAGCCGCTCGACCCCGACAAGTTTTTCCCGTGGATCCAGGATCTCGTGGCGAAGGAGGGTCCGAACATCCTGCGCTGCAAGGGCATCCTGTCCTTCAAGGAGGATCCTCGGCGCTTCGTGTTCCAAGGCGTGCACATGATTCTCGACGGCGATCATCAGCGGCCCTGGCGTGCCGACGAGAAGCGCGACAGCCGGATCGTTTTCATCGGCCGCAACCTGCCGAAGGAAACGATCCGCGCCGGCTTCGCTAGCTGCGTGGCGTAGGTCGCTTGGCCAAAGCCGACCGCTTTCCCATGCCTTCCCTTGCCGACCGCGTCCGCGCAATCGATGCCGGCGCGATGGTGGTCGGCGTCCATTTCCTGGGTACGGCTCCGGTCTTCGTGCTGGGCGAAGAGGCGGTCCTGTTCCTCTCTGCCGGGGGAAGTCGTCGTATCGCCATCCATTCCGGCGCCATTCTCGCGAGCGAGGCCGACGGCGCGCGGCTCGTCACCGGCGGCGATGACGGCAGGCTGGTCGCCGTCGACGCCGAGGGCTCCCATCGAGTGCTCGCCGCCGACGGCGCCGGACGCTGGATCGATCAGGTGGCCCTCGGCGGTAACGGCGCCGTTGCCTGGTCGGCGGGGAGAGTCGCGCATGTGCTCACGGCGAAAGGAGATGAACGCATCTTCGAGGCGCCGTCGACGGTTGCCGGTCTGGCCTTCGCGCCGAAAGGCTTTCGCGTGGCCATTGCCCACTACAACGGCGCGACTCTCTGGTTTCCCGACGCGCCCGCCGTTCCGCCAGCGAGGCTCGACTGGAAGGGCTCGCACCTTGCCGTGCGCTTCAGCCCTGACGGCCGTTTCCTGGTTACCGCGATGCAGGAGCCGACACTGCACGGCTGGCGCCTTGCCGACGGTCAGTCGATGCGCATGTCGGGTTATGCGACGCGCGTGCGGTCGCTGTCGTGGACCGCCGACGGCAAGTTTCTCGCCACCTCGGGCGCCGAACGGCTCGTGCTCTGGCCTTTCGACGGCAAGGCCGGCCCGATGGGTCGCGCGCCGCGCCTCGTGGCGGTGGGCGACACGCATATCGTGATGGTCGCCTGCCATCCGCGCCGGCCAGTCGCCGCCGTCGGCACGGAGGATGGCACGGTCGCCCTGGTGCGGCTCGACGATGGTGCCTTGATCGAAGCGCGCGCCGGCACGGCCTCGCCCGTGAGCGCGCTCGCCTGGGATGCAACCGGCGGGCAGCTCGCCTTCGGCTGCGAAAACGGTGAGGCCGGCCTGCTATCGCTCTAATTGCGGCGGGATTGCGCCCGACCGGTTCGGACGCCGTTCAGCTTGGCCCGTCTAGGGTGGTCGTCACGCTGGAACCCGCCGCTCGCCGCGGCGTTTGCCGTTCTCAGCAGGATCGCGAGGTTTATACATGCTCAATTTTTTCATCCGGCACGTCGTGCGTAGCGGCCTCTTTGCCTTGGCGCTCGTCTATGCCGGCCTTTCCGCTCCGCTCGTTGCCATCGCTCCCACGCCGGCGAAAGCGCAGGTGACGGAGGAATTTCACGACGCACTTGCCGCCTACGGCCGTTGGATCGTGCACGCGCCCTACGGGGAGGTGTGGGTGCCGGATGCCGTGCCGCCCGGGTGGCGCCCCTATTCATTTGGCCATTGGGTCTATACCGACGATTGGGGCTGGTACTGGATTTCCGACGAGAGCGAGGATGATTGGGGCTGGATCGTCTATCACTACGGCCGCTGGGCCTTCGACCGTCGCATCGGCTGGTTCTGGGTGCCGGGCGACGAATGGGCACCCGCCTGGGTCGACTGGCGCTATGGCGGCGATGCAATCGGTTGGGCACCCCTGCCGCCCGACGACCTGCTCGACGTCTATGACGACGCGCCGGACTACTGGGTATTCGTGCCGATGCGCTATATCGCCGAGCCGCGCGTGCGCGTCTATTTCGTGCCGCCGGAGCGACGTGTCGTGCTCTTGCGCTCGACCTATGTCGTCAACCGCCCGGTGCACATCCGCGATCGGCGCATCTGGGTCAATCCGGGTCTCGCGCCCGGCTTCATCGCCGCGCGCGCGCATGTGACGCTGCATGCCTACGAGGTGCGCCCGCGCGTGCTGAGCGGGACCGCGAACGTGCAGGGCGCGATCACCGTTCGCCGCGAGGATCTGCGTGAACGCGGCGCGGCAAGACGCATCGCGCCGGTCGAGGTGCGACGCACGAACGTCGCCATCCAGCCCGCGGCTGCCGTGCCTCCGCCGCAGCCGCTCAACAAGCGAGAGCCCGGCCGACTCGGTCCGCGCCCGCCGCGTGCCGCGCAGGGGACGAACGTGCAGCCGGGAGGTTCGACCGTCACGCAGCCGTCGCCGCAGCAGCCGCAACAGCCGCAACAGCCGCATGTTCAGCCGCAGCAGCCGCCATCGCAGCCGCAGGTTCAGCCGCAGCCGCCGCAGGCGCCCAAGCCGCCACAGCCGCAGCAACGCGTTCAACCGCAGCCGCAGCCGCATGTTCAGCCGCCGCAAGCGCCATCGCAGCCGCAGCCGCGGGTTCAGCCGCAGCCGCCGCAGGCGCCCAAGCCGCAGCAGCCGCATGTTCAGCCGCCGCACCAGCCGCCGCAACCGCAAATCCAGCAGCGCGAGCGGCTCGAGCCGCAGCGCCGGCCGCAAGAATCCCCGCAGCCTCATCCTCAACCGCCGCCGCAACTGCAGCCGCGGACGGTCCAGCCGCCCCATGCCCCTCCACCGCAGCCGCAGCAACGTGCGGTCCAGCCGCCCCACGCCCCGCCACCGCAGGCGACCCCGCATGCGCCGCCGCGCCAGCCGCCCGCGCAACCGAAGAAACCGGAGGAGAAGGGGCCCGAACCGCGTTAAGCCCGGTCAGCGCACGAGCACGTTCTTGAACTGCCAGGGATCGCTTTCGTCGATCTCTTCCGGGAACAGGCCCGGTCGGTCGGTGATCGGCGTCCAGTCGGTATATTGGCCGATGACGGGGCCGAGATAGGGTCTCTGCACCGCGAGGCAGCGCTTGTAATCCATCTCGTCCGCCTCCACGATCCCGGCCTCGGGGTTTTCCAGCGCCCAGACCATGCCGGCGAGCACGGCGGAGCTCACCTGCAGGCCGGTCGCGTTCTGGTAGGGCGCGATGCTGCGGGTCTCCTCGATCGAGAGCTGCGATCCGTACCAGTAGGCGTTCTTCTTGTGTCCGTAGAGCAGGACGCCGAGCTCGTCGATGCCGTCGGCGATCTCGTGTTCGTCCAGGATGTGCATGAAGGGCTGCCGCTTGCAGGCCTGGCCGAAGAGCTCATGCAGCGAAAGCACCGCGTCGTTGCAGGGGTGATAGGCATAGTGGCAGGTCGGCCTGTACACCACGCGCCGTCCCTCCCGCAACGTGAAGTAGTCGGCAATGGAGATCGACTCGTTGTGTGTCACAAGGAAGCCGTACTGCGCCTTCGCGGTCGGCGTCCATGACCGCACGCGCGTATTGGCTCCCGGCTGCGTCAGATAGATTGCGGCCTTGCAGCCCGTCCTGTGCCTGCGGGCATTCTTCGGCATCCATTTCTCATGCGTGCCCCAGCCGAGCTCGGCGGGCTGCAGGCCCTCGGCGAGGAAGCCCTCGACCGACCAGGTGTTGACGAAGGTCTCGATCGGCTTCGGATATTTGGCGCGCTGCGTGTCGCGCTCAGCGATGTGAATGCCTTTGACGTTGAGCCGCATGGCCAGCCGCGCCCACTCCTCGCGCGTCTTCGGCTCGCTGATCTTCAGACCGAGGTCGGAGGCGATGTTGATCAGCGCCTGCTTGACGAACCATGACACCATGCCGGGGTTGGCGCCGCAGCAGCTCACCGCGGTCGTGCCGCCCGGCCGCTTGCGGCGCGCGGCGAGAATGGTCTCGCGCAGGGCGTAATTCGAGCGCGCCGCCGGCCCGAGCCGCGAATCGAAATAGAAACCCGGCCAGGGTTCGACGACGGTATCGATGTAGAGCGCACCGAGGTCGCGGCACAGCTCCATGATGTCGAGCGAAGAGGTGTCGACCGACAGGTTGACGCAGAAGCCGCGACCCCCGCCGGCGGTGAGCAGCGGCGTGAGCAGGGCGCGGTAGTTCGCGCGGGTGACCGC
Source organism: Pseudolabrys sp. (assembly GCA_035652735.1). GTDB lineage: Bacteria > Pseudomonadota > Alphaproteobacteria > Rhizobiales > Xanthobacteraceae > Pseudolabrys. The sequence goes on from DASRDF010000004.1 coordinate 96,450, forward strand.
CTCGCGGATGAAACGGATGCCGCGCTCATCGAGCAGATGCCGGTCCTTGTCCTCGGGATCGATGACCACGAAGCGCGACTTGTCGTAGGTGAAGTGGCGCTCGATCAGCGGCAGGGTGCCCTTGCCGACGGAGCCGAACCCGATCATGACGATGGGACCGTCGATATGTCCGTGGATGGGCCAATTCTGCATCGCCTCGCGCTCCCGTCGACGCCCGGTGATATCCGTCGCCGTCCGCAAACGAAAGCCGCAAGGCGCACATTCCGGCGCGGCTTCCACGATATTTTGGCCGACTTGCCGCGGTGCCCGCCCGCCCGGCCGCCGGCGGACGTCGCTCATCGGTCCCCATGGGTCCGGTCGCGGCGGACGCGTCCGTGGCGGCGCTGCGCCGTGCGTCCGCCATCACAAGCCTCACGCGGCGCGGGTCAAGCCCGCGCGGGAACCGGTCCGCTCACTTGCCGGTAAGGCCGGGAACGGGCGCGATCAATGCGGCCGCCGCGGCGCGGTCAGATGTGGTAGGTCTTCAGCGGGGGAAAGCCGTTGAAGGCCACCGACGCGTAGGTCGCGGTGTAGGCGCCGGTGCCGCCGATCAGCACCTTGTCCCCGATCTCCAGTGTGATCGGCAGCGCGTAAGGCTGCTTTTCATACAGGATGTCGACCGAATCGCAGGTGGGGCCCGCGATCACGCAAGGCGCCTTCTCGTCGGCGTCCCGCGCCGTGTAGATCGGGTAGCGGATCATCTCGTCGGCCGTTTCGGCAAGACCGCCGAACTTGCCGATGTCGAGATAGACCCAGCGCACGTCGTCCTCCTCGCTCTTCTTGGAAACGAGGACGACCTCCGCCTCGATCACCCCGGCATTGCCGACCATGCCGCGGCCAGGCTCGATGATCGTCTCGGGGATGCGGTTGCCGAAATGCTTGCGCAGCGCGCGGAAGATGGCGGTGCCATAGGATTTCACCGACGGCACGTTCTTCGTGTAGCGCGTCGGGAATCCGCCGCCGAGATTGACCATGGTGAGGTTGATGCCCCGCTCGCCGCAATCGCGGAACACCGCGGCGGCCGAGGCAAGCGCGCGGTCCCAGGCGTGCTGGTTGCGCTGCTGCGAACCGACATGGAACGACACGCCCACGGGCTCGAGCCCGGCCTTGAGGGCGTGTTCGAGCACGTCGACCGCCATGGCGGGCTCACAGCCGAACTTCCGCGACAACGGCCATTCGGCCCCCACGCAATCCGACAGGATGCGGCAGAACACCTTGGAGCCCGGCGCCGCGCGGGCGATCTTGTCGACCTCGGCCTTGCAGTCGACCGCGTAGAGGCGCACGCCGAGCGCATAGGCGCGGGCGATGTCCCGTTCCTTCTTGATGGTATTGCCATAGGAGATGCGGTCCGGGGTGGCCCCGGCGGCGAGCACCATCTCAATCTCGGGCACCGAGGCGGTGTCGAAGCAGGAGCCGAGTCGGGTGAGGAGCGAAAGCACCTCCGGTGCCGGGTTGGCCTTCACCGCATAGAAGATTCGCGTGTCGGGCAGCGCCTTGGCGAAGGCATTGTAGTTGTCGCGCACGACGTCGAGATCGACCACGAGGCAGGGGCCGTCCTCGCGCCGCTTGCGGAGGAATTCGCGGATGCGCTCGGTCATTGGCGCATTCTCCAGCTCGAAGGGACGGACTCTAGCCGTCCTCTTGCCGCGGTTCGGGAGTCGGAGAGCGGTGCGCGATGGGGACGCACTGAGCCCGTCAACTCTTACACCGCAATAGCTGCCTTGGCTTGGAGGGGAGACCCCGCCGCACTGCTGGCAAGATGAACAAGCCTCTTCGGTGACCCGCGCCGGCGGTGGAGACCGGCAGAGACCAAGGAAGCCCGATCGTCGTTGCTTTAAGCCGCGTCCCCTGCTGAGAGCAGGGTGTGCTGGTTTCGCCTCCAGCTGCCGGTCAGATCTCTTGGAGAGGCTCTGGCGTCTCTCTCCAGGCGGCTGGCGGGCCTCTTGTCCCGCTACCTACCGACCGACACACGGCCACAGGCACGTGCGAAATTGGGCAATAGCCGACATAACAAATTTTCCGCGCGATGCAAGAGAGAAAATTCGCCGCGCACCAAAACTTCCTTAACTTTTTTTGAGCGCGTCTTCACCGGCGCGCGGTGAACGGTTCGATCAGATGTGCGGAGCGGATGAACTGCACCATGACGGCGACGCCGCAGAGCATCAGGACGATGTCGAGCGCGCGCGCGCCGATGCTGCCGAGGTCGAACAAGGTGGCGATCGCCCAGGAACCCGCAAAGGCCGCGCCGAACACTTCGGCGCCGATCAGGATCGCGGCGCTGACCACGGTCACCACGTTCTGCCAGACGATGCGGCGGCCGGCCATTCGGAGGTCTCCTTTCCGATGCGCGCACTCAAGCCCAATCCATCGAGGCAGGCAAGTCCGCCGTGCGGCGGGGAAAAGCGCCGGCCGGCTCGCCAAGCGGCATGTGCGCGGGTAGATACGCAGCCATGGCCAGTCCCCGACACCCCGATTCGAGCGCGAACCCGCTATTGTCCGCCTGGAGCGGTCCCTATGGGCTGCCGCCCTTCGAGGCCATCACAGCGGCGCATTTCCGCCCCGCCTTCGACGCGGCGCTCGCCGCGCATCGTGCCGAGATCGAGGCCATCGCCGCCGATCCCGCCGCGCCCAGCTTCGACAACACGATCGCCGCGCTGGAGCGGAGCGGCCGCGACCTCAGGCGGCTCGCGAACCTCTTCTCCCTGCTGGCCGGCGCCCATACCGACGACGAGATCGAGGCCGTCGAGCGCGACGTGGCGCCGCTGCTCGCCCGCCACAATGATGCCGTCTATCTGAACCGGCCGCTCTATGCCCGCGTGGCCGAGCTCTACCGGCGACGCGAATCGCTCGGATTGAACGCGGAGCAGGCGCGCGTGCTCGAGCGCTACCACGCGCGCTTCGTGCGCGCGGGGGCGGGGCTCGACGAGGCCCAAAAGCGGCGCCTTGCCGCAATCAACGAGCGGCTGGCAAGCCTCGGTACGCGCTTCGGTCAGAACGTGCTCGCGGACGAGCGGGCCTTTGCCCTGATTCTGGAGGAGGGCGATCTCGCCGGGCTGCCGGATTTCGTCCGCGCTGCCGCGCGCGCGGCGGCCGAAGCGCGCGGTCAAGCCGGCAGATATGCGATCACGCTCGCGCGCTCCGCGGTCGAGAGCTTCCTGCAGTTCTCGTCCCGGCGCGACCTGCGGGAAAGGGTCTTCCAGGCCTGGATCAGGCGCGGCGAGGGCGGCGGGGCAACCGACAACCGCGCATTGATAGCCGAAATGGTCGCGCTGCGGGCCGAACGGGCAAGGCTGCTCGGCTATCCGAGCTTCGCTCACTACCGGCTCGCCGACCGCATGGCCAAGACGCCCGAGGCGGCGCGCAGGCTGCTCGAGGAAGTCTGGACCCGCGCGCGCGTCAAGGCGCTCGCCGAGCGCGACGCCTTGCAGGCGCTGATCGCGGAAGAGGGCGGCAATTTCGCGCTCGCGCCGCACGACTGGCGCTACTACGCGGAAAAACGCCGCCGGGCGGCCTTCGACCTCGATGAAGCCGCCGTCAAGCCATATTTCCAGCTCGATCGGATGATCGCCGCCGCGTTCGAGACGGCGCGTCGCCTGTTCGGCCTCACCTTCACGCCCGTGGCCGTGCCGCTCTACCACCCCGACGCGCGTGCGTGGGAGGTCAGGGAGGCGGGCGGCGGCGTGATCGGCCTGTTCATCGGCGATTATTTCGCGCGACCCTCGAAGCATTCGGGCGCCTGGATGACGGCGCTGCGCGACCAGGAGCGGCTTCTCGGCGACGTCAGGCCAATCATCGTCAACATCTGCAATTTCTCCAGGCCGGCGGGGGACGAGCCTGCGCTGCTTTCCTTCGAAGACGCCCGCACCCTGTTCCACGAGTTCGGTCACGCGCTGCACGGTCTACTATCGAACGTCACCTATCCGCTGCTCGCCGGCACCGCGGTCGCCAGCGATTTCGTGGAATTGCCGTCCCAGCTCTACGAACGCTGGCTGGAGGTGCCGGAGACGCTGCGCGCCTATGCCCGGCATTACCGCACGGGCGAGCCGATGCCGCAGGCGCTGATCGAGCGCCTGCTTGCGGCGCGAACGGAGGGACAGGGGTTCGCCACGGTCGAATACACGGCCTGTGCGCTGCTCGACCTCGACCTGCACGGGCCGCGCGCCGACTCCACGCTCGACGTCGACGCGTTCGAGCGCGAGGGTCTTGCGCGCATCGGAATGCCGCCGGGGATCGTCCTGCGCCACCGCCTGCCGCATTTCCAGCATCTGTTCGCCGGCGACGGCTACGCGGCCGGCTACTACTCCTACCTGTGGGCGGAGGTGCTCGAGGCCGACGCCTTCGCGGCCTTCGAGGAAACGGGCGACGTGTTCAACCAGGCGCTCGCCGAGCGTCTGCGCACATTCATCTACGGGGCGGGCAATCTGCGCGACCCGGAGGAAGCCTATCGCGCCTTCCGCGGCCGGCTGCCGAGCCCGCAGGCGCTATTGACCCGGCGCGGCCTCGCCGATGTTGTTGCCTAGTCGTCACCCCATCGCTGCGCTTCGGCGCCGGAGGCGTTCGGTTCGATGGAGCGAGTGAGATGAATCTCCACACTGCGGGCCACCGGCAAGGCGTCGTCTGCGCGCCGCACGCTGCCGCCGTCGAGGACGGCCGCGCAATCCTGGCCGAGGGTGGAAACGCCGTCGAGGCCATGATCGCCATGGCGGCCTCGATTGCCGTGGTCTATCCGCACATGAACCATCTCGGCGGCGACGGATTCTGGCTCATCCGCACGCCGCAGGGCAGGGTGCGCGCATTGATGGCGGCGGGCCGCGCGGGCAGCAGGGCGACGGTCGCGTTCTACCGCGAGGCCGGCTGCGACGAGATCCCCCCGCGCGGGCCGCTCGCCGCCCTTACCGTCCCCGCCGCGGTCGCAGGCTGGCGCCTGGCGCAGGAGGCGGCACAGAGCTGGGGCGGCAGGCTGCCGCTCGACCTGCTGCTCGGCGCCGCGATCCGCCGCGCGCGCGAGGGCTATGGCGTGACGCGCAGCCAGGCGCGGCTGACGGCGGAGAAGCTTCCGGAGCTGAAGGATGTGCCCGGCTTCGCCGCGACCTTTCTCGCCGACGGCAAGCCGCCGGAGGCGGGGGCGCGGCTCCGGCAGAGCGCCTTGGCCGCCACGCTCGAGCAGCTTTCCCGCGCGGGGCTCGCCGATTTCTACCGCGGCGACGTGGGACGCGAAATCGCCGCCGATCTCGAACGTATCGGCAGTCCGATCACCCGCGCCGATCTCGAAAACTGCCGCGCCGACATGGCCGATCCGCTCTCGGTTGCGATCGAGGCCGGCACGCTCTGCAATACGCCTCCGCCGACGCAGGGACTGGCATCGCTCATCATCCTCGGACTCTTCGAGCGGCTGCGCGTGACGCAGGCCGAGAGCTTCGCGCACGTGCACGGGCTCGTCGAGGCGACGAAGCGCGCCTTCCGCGTGCGCGACAAGACGGTCACCGACCCGGACTGGATGACGCTCGATCCCGAGCGGTATCTGTCGCCCGACTTCCTCGAGACGGAGGCCGCGACGATCGACCGGCACAAAGCCGCGCCATGGCCGACGCCCCGCCACGAGGGCGACACCATATGGATGGGTGCGGCCGATTCCAGCGGTCTCGTCGTCTCCTATATCCAATCGCTCTATTGGGAGTTCGGCTCGGGCTGCGTGCTGCCGACGACCGGAATCCTCATGCAGAATCGCGGCGCGAGCTTTTCGCTCGACGCGGCGGCGCTCAACGCGCTTGCGCCCGGTCGGCGGCCGTTCCACACGCTCAATCCCGCGCTTGCCCTGCTCAAGGATCGTCGCATCCTCGCCTATGGCTGCATGGGCGGCGACGGCCAGCCGCAGACCCAGGCCGCGGTGTTCACGCGCCATGTCCTGTTCC
>DASRDF010000005.1:0-25831 GCA_035652735.1 Pseudolabrys sp.
CTATGGCTGGGTAATGTAGCTAAAAGACTTTATCAATCACAAGTTGCATAATTCCTAAGCAGGCTTTATAGCTAATCTTAGTTTCGATCCGAGGTAATTTTAATCTGCCACATCCGTCTAACGACTGGTTGCCGACAAGCGCCGAAGATAAGTTCAGGGGCAAGCGCTGAGCATATTTCAAACATCGGACAGTCGTCGATCACGCCAAGATATTGAGCGCCTTTATCACGAAGCTTGTCTCTATGTAGCAATAGGAGGCTTCATCGTTGGTCTAGGCTTTACAATTTTCCAACTGAAGAACATTCCTTTTTCAGACGGCGTTGCGAAATCAAGACACGAATACGTTCAGGCAATCGCGCTGTGGTTTTATTATCTTTGCTGGCTCGGTGGCGCTCCTTTTGACGCGTATTATCAGAAATGGGTCTATCAGGTGAGCCAAACAAAAGTTCATGTTCGATTTCAATCTGTCTTACTTGTTATATGTCTTATTCTGGCGGCCATTGGTTTCACTTTTACGAGGGATGATGATCAATTGTTTTCTATATTTTTTGCAGCCTTTATCTTGGCAAATGCAATTGGGTGGATTTGGATTTTGTATATCACACGGCCCGTTGTGAGAGCGTCTAGAGAGGCGTATTCCGATGACAAAGATTATTTTGGATTAGCCGAACTTGAAATTGTCAACGCTCATATGGCCGGTCTTTGGCAGTGGTGGCGTTTTGGCGGAATGTTCCTGATAGTGGCAGCAATACTTATTGTTTCCTGGAGTGACAACGTTCGACAGAACGTCGCAGATTTTTGGTACCAGTGGCTGCCAAGCATTCCATCTGCCGCGATAAAGTCTCTGTTGCCGGACGCGCTCCTAATTCTATTTATTGTGTTTGCGGAAGGCGTGATATGGACCATGCGGGCCAAAATGGCCTTCGGAATCCGCGCAATCGATGCTTTGCAAAGCGACTATGTTCTTGAGCGTCGTGCTGGCTAGCTGAAGCCCGCAGGAATATCCTGTGGCACGGGGCTCACTAAAGTTACGGGATAGAGGTATTCAGTTTCTTGTCTAACTCCGTAATACGCTCTCTTAGCTTATTCATATTCACGCCAAAACCGTCGCACACAATATCAATTTCATTCTGACTCGTTGCAGAGCGGTCGCTGTTTGCAATCATTTTGTCGATCAGCTTAAGCCCATCTATGATGGCTGAGAGCTCATGCGTAAAAGCTTGTGATTCAAGTCCGCGATCGGTTAGCTCCTGTCTAAGTGCATTTATTCGATCGCGAATCATGGTCACATGTGTAGACGCTTGAACAACGCGTCCTTCATCGTCCAATTCAGGACGCAACCTTTGCATAAGGTAATCGAAGCCTGTTCCAAACAGATCGCTAAAAGGTTTCTTTGATTGCTCCGAACGAAATTTCCGTTCTTGCTCGTCCATCGCTGCCTCGATTTTCAGCATCTGAATGGCCAATTGAGACTCGTTGTCTTTCAAAATCGTCTGGACATGAACAGTGACTCGCTTTGTGCTCGTATCGAAATATATATGTCCACTAAAATCTGACGAACTAACACCATGGTATTCAATAATTGCTGATGAGAGTTGTCGTGACTTTTCCGCGAACGCAGGATGTCCGGTTAATCGATTTCTTAGATCACGTATCTCCCTAATTTTCGGGTCGTTATTCGGATGCCAATCGAGGCCGATTGACCGCGAAAGTGTCCAGACAGCATCCTGCTGAATGTATAAAGCTTGCAGGAAGCCATAGCAGACCAACAAATCTACGGCCGGATCAGATTTAACAGCCTTGTCATACGCGCTCGCGGCCATACTCGCATCTAGCAGCGCGTCCGTGGCCCCATAAAACATGCGCCAATCTTTTGGATCGCGCTTGCGGTATTCTAACGTAAAGTAATTTTCCGCTTTGCTATGTATGCGGTCGCGGATATCCGCCAGACTATTCATCCGGTCATTTCACGTTTTGATGGATGTCCGGGTCAAGCCCGGGCATGAGGACGGTCACAGCGCCTTATTGCTTTCCTTCACCGCCTCCGCCTCGACATACACCTCATTCCCCATCTGGCGGAATTTCTCGCTCATCTCCGCCATCCCCGCCTGCGCTAAAGCTTCGGCGGACGAGCCCTCCAGCGCCTTCTTCTCATTGTCGCCGAGGCCGGCGGCGTAGTCGCGCACGTCCTGCGTGATCTTCATCGAGCAGAACTTCGGGCCGCACATCGAGCAGAAGTGCGCGACCTTGTGCGCTTCCTTCGGCAGCGTCTCGTCGTGCATCGCGCGCGCCGAGTCGGGGTCGAGCGAGAGATTGAACTGGTCCATCCAGCGGAATTCGAACCGCGCGCGGCTCAAGGCGTCGTCGCGCAGTTGCGCTGCCGGATGGCCTTTCGCCAAATCCGCCGCGTGCGCAGCGATCTTGTAGGCGATGACGCCTTCCTTGACGTCGTCGCGGTCGGGAAGCCCTAAGTGCTCCTTCGGCGTCACGTAGCAGAGCATCGCCGTGCCGAACCAGCCGATCATGGCGGCGCCGATGGCGCTGGTGATGTGGTCGTAGCCGGGCGCGATGTCGGTCGTCAGCGGGCCCAGCGTGTAGAACGGCGCCTCGCCGCATTCCTTGAGCTGCTTCTCGACGTTGATCTTGATCTTGTGCATCGGCACGTGGCCGGGGCCCTCGATCATCACCTGGCAGCCTTTGTCCCACGCGACCTTGGTGAGTTCGCCCAAAGTCTCCAGCTCGGCGAACTGCGCGCGGTCGTTGGCGTCGGCGATCGAGCCGGGCCTGAGGCCGTCGCCGAGCGAGAACGACACGTCGTATTTGCGCATGATGTCGCAGATCTCGTCGAAGCGCTCGTAGAGGAAGCTTTCCTTGTGCCGCGACAGGCACCACTTGGCCATGATCGAGCCGCCGCGCGAGACGATGCCGGTGACGCGGTTGGCGGTTAAGTGGATGTAGCCGAGGCGCACGCCGGCGTGGATGGTGAAGTAGTCGACGCCCTGCTCGCATTGCTCGATTAGCGTGTCCTTGTAGCATTCCCAGTCGAGCTTGACCGGATCGCCGTTGACCTTCTCCAGCGCCTGGTAGATCGGCACGGTGCCGATCGGCACCGGCGCGTTGCGGATGATCCATTCGCGCGTGTTGTGGATGTTGCGGCCGGTGGACAGGTCCATCACCGTGTCGGCGCCCCAGCGGATCGCCCACACCATCTTCTCCACTTCCTCTTCCACCGACGACGTGACGGCGGAGTTGCCGATATTGGCATTGATTTTCGTCAGGAAGTTGCGGCCGATGATCATCGGCTCGAGCTCGGCATGGTTGATGTTGGACGGGATGATGGCGCGCCCGCGCGCGACTTCATCGCGCACGAACTCCGGCGTGATGAAGGCCGGCACGCTCGCACCGAACGACTCGCCGTCCGCAAGCGCCGCTTGCGCGCGCCCGAGCATCTTCTTGCGGCCGAGATTCTCGCGCTCGGCGATGTAGATCATCTCCTTGGTGACGACGCCCGCGCGCGCCCATTCCAATTGAGTCAGGGGATGTTGGCCCTCATTCCGCTCGTCCCCGCGCGAGCGGCGACCCAGAGCGGCACGCTCGGAGTTCTCGGCTCCTGGGTTCCCGCTTGCGCGGGAATGAGCGGAAACTTCGACAGCCCGCCACGGCTTCGGCGTGTTCGGGAAATCCCGTGCCAGGTGCTTGCCGCTCACATTGCCGTTGTCGACTGGTTGGATCGGCCGGCCTTCGTATTCCTCGACGCCGCCGCGCTCCTTCACCCACGCGGTGCGCGTACGCGGCAGGCCCTTTTCGACGTCAACAGTGTAATTGGGATCGGTGTACGGCCCGGTGGTGTCGTAGACCGGCAGCGGCGGCTCGCCCGAACCTTCCGACAGCACAATCTCGCGCAGCGGCACGCGCAGGTCGGGCGCCGCTTCGGGCACCGAATAAACCTTGCGCGAGGCGGGGAGCGGACCGGTCGTGACCTTCGGGGTGACGAGATCGGCGGCGGTGACGGGCTTGTTCATCGGACGCTCCTTTGCGTGACTTCCGCATGCAAAGGTACGCGCTGCGCCTTCGCATGCGGCAAACATCTCATCCTTCGAGACGGCCGCTGCGCGGCCTCCTCAGGATGAGGTCCGGGTTCGTCGGGAGAAAGGTCCCAGTCCCTTCGCCGGCATGACCCGGATCAGGTTCAAAGGGTGTTTCTCAGCCGTTTGCCGGCACCCCTCGGAACCCGACTAATGTAGGCCTGGGGCAGGGGGTGTCAATGCGCAGCCGGCGTCACGCCGCGTAGCCTTTGAAAGTAAAGAAAGAGCCGAGCGCCAGGAAAACGATGCCGGCGCCGGTAAAGAAACCCGGTGTCAGCAGAAGGGCCCCGCCGATATGCGCCACAAACTGCGGCGCGATCAGGCGGAAGGTGCCGGTGAGCGCAAAGACCCAGCCGAGCAGCGTGACCGCGACGCGCCAGTCCGCCGTCCACAGATGATGCGCATTGAGGATGATGAGACCGGCGAGCAGGATCAGGACGCCGGAGAAATAGATAAAAGCGTGGCTGCCGAGAAATTGCCGGGCGAGTTCTTGATAGGCGTCGGGGCCGGTGAGCATGCCGATGCCCATGGCGCAGAAAATCGGGCCTACCAGCCGTGCAACTGCGTGCGATGTCGCCAGCGGCACGTGATGTCCGCGCACTAACGCCGCGAGGCGTGCCTCCGGAAACGGCTCGCCTTCGGTGATGCGCTTGTTCATGGAGCTGCCCGCTTGCTCGGCTGACGTTGAAAGTGATTTGCGGCGGCTGTCAATGCGGGCTGTGCACGGCGCCGGTTACATTCGCGGCAGCTGGCTCACGGCCACTTTGGCGGTGCCGTCCGCTTCCGCAATCACCCGCAGCGTATGGGAATCGAAGGCGATGCCGGTGAGGCGTACGTCGTCGACGTTGGCGTCGACGCGCACGCCTTCGCTGTTCTGCTGGAAATCGGCAAGCGCGGCGTCGATTTTCTTCTTCGCGTCCGCGGCGAAAGGTTTCAGATCGACCGCTGCTTTCTCCGCCAGCGCCTTTTGCAGATGCGGCATGGTGGCGCGTGCCGCGGCGCCGAGCAGCCCGAAGGCGGCTTCCGATTCCACCGCCAGCGACACGTCGGTGAGGCGCAGGATCTGACTCTGCGCGTCGAGCGCCGGCTTGCCCCAGATTTGCACCGTGGCGGGGGCGCCGAAACCGAACCAGCTCTTTTCCTCATGCGCTCTGACGTCGAGGGCGATCAGCAGCCGGTCGCCGCTGGCGCCGATGTTGACGTGCAGCACCTCGACATCGACCGGCGCTTTACCGTCCTCGGGATAGCGGTGGCCCTGCAGGCGCGCTTCGAGCAGCGTGTTCAGGTCGGTGAACGGAATGTCGATGGGTACGCCGACCGCGAGCTTGCCGTCCTGCATCGGCGGCACCAGTTCGAGCTTGGTGGGGAACGGGCATGTCGGCTTGGTTTGCGTCGCGCTGACGCGCGTTTCCGCCTGCACGCCGATGGTGAGCGTGACATCGCGCGCGTCGACGCGCGGCTGTGCCGCCGCGGCGCGGATTGGCCGAATTTCCAGCCAGAGCTGCGGCAGGCCGGTGTTGCCGCCGCCGAGCGGAATGGCGCGGCACATCTTCGCCCATTGCTGGCGCGCGGCGCGCTCCAGCATCGGGTCGGAGCGCAGCCTCTGCTCGAGGGCCGCCACCTGCTGATTGACCATGTTGTCGATGACCGGCCGCGCTTCGTCGGCGACGGGAAGCCGCAAGCCGGCGACGCTGATGGTGCTGTTGCTGAGCGCGAGCTGCGCGCTCAAGTGCGGCTCAAGCCGCCATCCGGCGGTAACCTCGGGGCGCGCATGCACGGTCACCTGCCCGCGCACGTCGGCGCGCTGGTCGAGCACCTTGCTGGTCAGGCCGCCGATGCTCTTGCCGAGCGAGCTGTCGAGGAAGCCGGTCAGCGTGCCGGTCAGGTTGCCGGCCACACCCGCGATTTGTCCGGTGATCTTGAGCGATGCGTTGAGCGGTGCCGTGATCGCGAGATCGTTGGGCGCGCCGGTGACAGCGAGCGCGCCGCGCGTCACCGTGACGCCGATATCGGCCTGCGACAGCAGTTTGCTCACCGGATTGGCATTGCGGCCGACGAGCTCGCGCGGCGCCGCCGCATCGAGGCTGGCGCGAATGGCCGGGAGCGCCACGGCCACCGGCGCGATGGCGTATGACGCGTGCGTGACCGGCGTCAGGTCCGGCAGCGGCGCCAGTTTGGCCAGTGCGGGCGACTGAGCGCGCGGCGCCGGCAGGAAACGATCGAGCGCCCAGAGCGTGGCATAGAAAGACGCGCCGAGCACGATGACGCCGGCGGTCGCGAGGCGGACAGCCCGATAACGGCCGAACCAGCGGATCGGCGCGGTCAGCCAATAGACAATCGCATCGCGCATCGGCGCAGGCCCCCCGCTCGACTCGCCGGCGAAAGTCTAGGTGGCCCGCCCGCTCAACGCCACCCGCGTCTGCTTGACGACATTAATCCGCATTAATGCCGCTCGTCGGCGACCGGGAGTAAGATCACCGGCGCCACTCTTTCCCCTCTGGAGCGGGTGGTTATGACCAAGCCTCTTATGGCCGCGCCGACAAAAGTGCGGCCATTTTTTAAGGGCGCAATGTATGAACGACGACACTGCTGAGAAGATCGGCCGCCACATTGCGACGGCTTTTATCGTGCTGCTCGCCGCACTGTTTGCTTACGGCTATCTCGGGCCGCTGTTGTAAATTTCCAAAGAACGCGCGGCGCGCCGAGGATCGTCACGTTTCTTGCATAGCTTGGTTGCTCACGGCGACGTGGAGAACGGCGAACCGTTAACGGCGAGGAACCCTCGCCAACGCCTGGCGTTGCATCATTTCTGACAACAACAAGAGGCTTGAGTCATGAAGTTCCGTAGCATGATCCTGGCAGCCACGCTGCTGAGCGCAGTGGGCGGCCTCGCTTTCGCGCAGAGTTCGCCGTCGCCAAACAATCAGTCCGGTCCAAGCGTCAGTCCCAGCGTTCCCGCGCCCACCGACCAGGGCGCCGGCGCCGCCGCCAGCGGCAACACCAAAGGCATCCCCGAGCGAGGTGCGGCGCGCGCTCCGCACGGCGCCGCCACCACCGGCGCTGGCAGCATGGCAACGTCCGGAAGCAATATGAATGAGAGCGCGAAGAAGAACGCCAGCCCGGCTTCGCCGGCGGAAGGTGTTCAGAAGGAAAAATAGCGACCCATGAAGCCGCACAACCCGCCGGACGTCTCCGGCGGGTTGTTAATGCGTGCCCATGCGGTGCAGCTTGAGCACGGTGTAGACCGTGTCGCTCGCCGGCGTCGCAATCCCGAGTTCGCGTCCGAGTGTCCGCACCTTGCCGGCGAGCCAGTCGAGCTCAAGGCGATTGCCGCGCTCGAGGTCGTGCGCCATCGAGGCTTTCATGGCGGGCTCGACCTTGTTCATCAGAAAGTCCATGCGTTCGTCGATGTAATTGTTGTCGAGCGCGACGCCCTTGGCTTTGCCGGCCGCGAAGGCCTCCTCCATTAGGGCGCGGAAGAATGCACGCAACTCGGCGTCTTGGCGAATAGGTCCGATCGGCGAGCGCAGCGCCGCCGTCGCCCCCGACATGGCGGTGAGGAAGATGAATTTCTCCCACAGAGCGCGCTCGATGTCCGGGGAAATGGCGACGTCGAGCTTGGCGGCCTTGGCGGCATCGGCAAAGGCTTGCAATTTCGCATCCGGTTTCTTGTCCGCGCGGCCGAAGCGCATCATGGCGAAACTGCTGGTGTGGCGGATAATGCCCGGCGAGGCGATCACCGTCGCGATGTAGGCGGCGCCGCCGATCACGCGTTCGGCGCCAAGCACCGCGCCAAGTCGCTCGACGCTATCGACGCCATTTTGGAACGTGATGAGCCGGCTGTCGGGGCCGAGCAGGGCACGCGCGGCCTGCGCCGCCTTTTCCGTGTCCCACAGCTTGACGGCGAAAAGCACGATGTCCACCGGCCCGACCTTCGCCGGATCGTCGGTGATGTTTGGCTTGGCGAGGTGCAGATCGCCATGCACGCTTTCGATTTTCAGACCGTTCTTGCGGATGGCTTCGAGATGGCCGCCGCGTGCAATAAAGAACACGTCATGGCCGGCATCGGCCAGGCGCGCGCCGAAATAGCCGCCGACAGCGCCCGCCGCCATCGCTGCAATACGCATAGGCCCGCTCCTTTGTTGCGCCAGCTATAGCAAAAAACCTTCGATGATGAAGGCTTGGTCTTTGGCGGCGCGAAATGCATCTGCGGCTGCCCGCAACGCCGCAGGCGGCCAAATACCGGCATCTTTGCGGGCGTTGCGTTGACAGGTGCCGGTGGCGCCACTAGAAGGCGCGGCAGCAGCATCAGAGACACGCATGAAAGTCCGCAACTCGTTGAAATCCCTGCGCGGTCGACATCGGAACAACCGCCTGGTTCGCCGCAAGGGCCGCCTTTACGTCATCAACAAGACCAATCGCCGCTTCAAGGCGCGCCAGGGCTGAGCGCTTTATCCCGCGTAGGCCGCAGGGCGCCATTCCGCCGCCACATATTGGTCTGATCCGGCTGAAACGTTAGACTTCAGCCATGCGCACCCGATTCATCGCCGCCATCATCGCCGCGCTTACGGCAGGGGTACTCGTCGCGCCGGCCGCCGCGCAGGCGCCGCAGCCCAAAGGGCATTGGATCGGGCCGCCTAAGAAGCTGCCACGCGTCAAGCCGAGCAATCCCAACAATCTCGACTTCCTCTTCGGCGCTCTCAAGGCGGCGCCGGATGACGAGACGGCAAAAGCCGTCGAGCAGCGCATCTGGTCGGTCTGGATCCACTCGCGCAGCGACACAACCATGTTGCTGATGGCGCGGGTGCAAAAGGCAATCGAGAACAAAGATCTCGACCTTGCGCTGAAGCTGCTGGACGCGATCGTGAAGATCAAACCGGACTACGTCGAGGCGTGGAACCGGCGTGCCACCATCTATTACATGAAAAAGGACTACGGCCGCTCGATCGCCGACATCCGCCATGTGCTCAAGCTCGAGCCGCGCCATTTCGGTGCGCTTACCGGCCTTGGGCTCATCCTGCAGGACATCGGCGACGACAAGCAGGCGCTCGAAGTTTATCGGCGCGCGCTCGCCGTCTACCCGCGGCTGGAGCGGGTCCCTGAGATCGTGAAGACGCTCCAAGATAAAGTCGAAGGCCGCGATATCTAGTCGCTTGCCGGCAAGCCGTCAGGTGTTCTCACTGAATTCTACGCCGAACGCCCGTGCGGGAACGATCGCCGCATCATGCCGTTCACGCCTCGTGGGCGACGAAATCCAGATGGGAACAAAACCGATGATCACTCGTCTTCTCGCTTCGGTCCTTTTCGCCGCGGCGCTCGCGCAAGGCGCGGCCTTCGCGCAGAACAACAACATGTCTGGCAACACCGCGGCATCGAATGTGTCCGCGCAGCAACTTCCCGAGGAAATCAAGAACAAGCTTCAACAAGACGGCTTCACCGATGTGAAGGTCATTCCCGGATCGTTCCTGGTTAGCGCCAAGGACAAAAACGGCGACACCGTGAACATGGTCATCGGTCCAAATTCCATGATGATGCTGACCGAAGTGCCCGCAAACACGACAACCGGCGCCGGCTCGCCAAATCAAAACACGAGCAAATAGCTTAGGGCCCGGCGTGGCCGGCCGTTCGCGCGGCGCTCGCGTTGAGAGCCGCCGCGGGCGCTACTCGTGGCCGAGTTCGCCGCCGACATAGGCGATGCGCAGCATATTGGTGGCCCCTGGGGTACCAAAAGGCACGCCGGCGACGGTGATGATGCGCTCGCCAGCCTTGGCGAAGCCTTCCTTGAAGGCGATGCGGCAGGCGCGGTCGACCATGTCGTCAACGTCGTGAGCATCCTCGGTGACGACGCAGTGCACGCCCCAGCACACCGCAAGCTTGCGCCCGGTGCCGATATTGGGCGACACGGCGATAACCGGCGCACGGGGCCGCTCGCGGGCGACGCGTAAGGCGGTTGACCCGGACGCGGTCCAGCACACCACGGCGGCGAGATCGAGGGTGTCGGCGATATGGCGCGCGGCGTCGGCGATGGCATCGGCGCCGGTTGGTTCGGGCGCTGCGCGCTGCGCGTCGAGGATACTGCGGTAGATCTCGTCGCCCTCCACTTCGCGCGCAATGCGGTCCATCATCGCCACCGCCTCGAGCGGATATTTGCCGGCGGCGGATTCGGCGGACAGCATCACCGCGTCGGCGCCTTCGAAGATCGCGGTCGCCACGTCGGAGACTTCGGCGCGCGTCGGAACCGGCGCGCTGATCATCGACTCCAGCATCTGTGTCGCCACCACGACCGGCTTGCCGGTGTTGCGGGCGAGGCGGGTCATTTGCTTCTGGACGGCCGGGACCTTTTCCAGCGGCATCTCCACGCCGAGGTCGCCGCGGGCGACCATCAGCGCGTCGGCGATCTCCAGAATCTCCGCGAGTCGCGTCACCGCTTGCGGCTTTTCAATCTTGGCCATCACCGCAGCGCGGCCTCGCGTCACTTTTTTGGCGTCGGCAATGTCCTCCGGCCGCTGGATGAACGACAGCGCCACCCAGTCGATGCCGGCGTTGAGCGCCGCCTCCAGATCGGAGCGGTCCTTTTCGGCGAGAGCGGAGAAACCGATGGTGGTGTCAGGAAGGCTGACACCCTTGCGGTCCGACAAGCGGCCACCGACCACGACCCGTGTGACCATGCGCTGGCGATCGGCTTCGGTCACCGAGAGCCGTACCTTGCCATCGTCGATCAGCAGCGTGTGTCCCGGCTCGACGGCGGCAAAAATTTCGGGATGCGGCAGATAGGCGCGCTTGGCGTCGCCCGGGGCAGGATCGCAGTCGAGCACAAACGTGTCGCCGTTGGCGACCATGGCCTGGCCGCCGCCAAAGGTGCCGAGCCGTAGTTTGGGACCTTGCAGATCGACCAGGATGCCGATCGGGCGGCCGCTGTCGCGCTCGATGGAACGAATGGCGTTCACCAGCTCGCGCATGCGGTCCTGGCTGGTGTGGCTCATATTGATGCGAAAGACGTCAGCGCCGGCGGCGAACAGCTTCGCCATCGTGGCGGCATCGGAGGATGCCGGTCCGAGCGTGGCGACGATTTTGGCGCGGCGCAGCCGTCTCATTACTTGTTGCCTTTTGCACCGGACGCCGGCGCCGGTGTGCCCGCCCGCGAGCCGGGGGCGCGGGCGGAGGTCGGGTTTGCCGGCGGTTGCTCGGCGCTATCGGTGAGCTGAACGGTCCAGGACCGCTGCTCGCCGGTGTCGACTTCGAAGAAGCCAGTGCGATCGTAACCGCGCGCCAGGCAGTTGCCGATACCGCGAATGGTGAACTCTTTTTCTCGCGAGCACATGTAGGCGTGCCCGGACCATTCGCCGCCACGGTCATAGTCGACCGCATAGATGTAGTAATAGCGCGCAACCAGCGCGCCGCGCAGCAGTGTTTCGCAAGTGCGCGACGGCACGTTCCACCAACCTTCGGTGGTCCAGCCCTCGGCATCTTTGTAGCCGAGCGCAATGCCGACGCGGCTGCTGGTATTGTTGCAGAGGCGAAAATCGGCATTGGCGCACCGCGCTGACGCCAACACGAATACCGCGGCGATCCCGGCGATAACGGCAGTCCAGCGCCTGGCAGCGATCAAAGGCAAGCGTCTCACGATTCGTCGGTTTGGTGTCGCGCGGTTGTCGCGTGATCTATCAAGGGCTGTCAACGACGATGGCGCGGAAGTCGTTCACATTGGTGAAGGTTGGTCCGGGAACCAGCAGGTCGCCCAGCCTACTGAAAAACCCTGTGGAATCGTTGTCGGCGAGAAAGGCGGCAGGATCGAGGCCGAGAGCATCGGCGCGAGCGGCCGTGCTGCCGTCGGCGAAAGCGCCGGCCGGATCGCTTGCCGATCCACCTCCGCCGTCGGTCCCGTCGGTATCGGCTGCGAGCGCTGCGACCGCGGGCATGCCGGCAAGCGCGATGGCGAGCGCGAGCGCATATTCCTGATTGGGCCCGCCGCGGCCCTTGCCACGAATGGTGACGGTCAGCTCACCGCTCGACAGGATCACCGCGCGCTTGGCCTTTGCGCGCAGCTCGCGAGCAAGCGCGGCATGCGCCTGCGCTACCTCACGTGCCTCACCTTCGACGCGATCGCCGAGCGACAGACATTCAAAACCCGCTGCGGCGACCGCGGTTTCCGCAGCGCGCAACGCATCGCTTGGCCGTGCCGCGACGATGAATCGACTGCTGGCAAAAATAGAGTCGCCGGGTTTTGGCGTCTCGTTGTTCGGTGCAGCAAGCGCACGCGTGACACTCGCCGGTACCGTCAGTTTGTATTTGGCAACAATTGCGCGTGCGTCAGCAAGCGTCGTCGGATCGGGCACCGTCGGTCCCGAACCGATGGCCGAGGGGTCATCACCGGGCACATCAGAGATCGCAATGGTAACAAGCTGCGCCGGATGCGCATGGTGCGCTAGCCGGCCGCCTTTGATGCGGGAAAGATGTTTGCGTACGCAATTGATCTCAGAAATGTTTGCGCCGGACCGCAACAACGCGCGCGTCATGGCTTGTTTGTCGGCAAATGAGATGCCGTTCGCCGGCGCAATCCAGTTGGCTGAAGCGCCGCCGGAGATCAGCACCAGCACGAGGTCATCCCTTTGTGCGCCGTCAGCGAGCGCGAGCGCGCGGCCGGCCGCATGCAGACTCGCCGCATCAGGAACGGGATGGCCGGCCTCGATCATTTCGACTGACCGACTTGGCCGGCCGTAGCCGTGCCGCGCGACGGCAATGCCAGTGAGCTTTGCCGGCGGCAGCTTCAAGCCGTCAAGATAAAAGCTTTCGGCAGCTTCGGTCATTGAGCCTGCTGCCTTGCCGGCCGCCAGCAGGATCACGCGTCCGCGGGGCGGCTGCGGCAACAAGGGGGGCAAGCAGGCGGACGGGTGGGCGGCGGCGACAGCGGTGCGAAATAATTTTTCCAGAAAAGCGCGAGCCGGCGGCATCATGCCGCCAGCATAGCGGTTCCTTCATGGCGCGCTATCGCCGGCCACTATCAAAGAGGCGTTGCTATTTGCCGTTGTTGGCGGGCGTATTTGCCGGGTGCGCCGGAGGCGGCGCGGCAGCGCCGCTGGGCGCGGCGCCAGTGGTGCTTGCCGCAGGCGCATTGGTGTTGGCGGCGTTATTCGTCCCATAGCCGCCCCATCCACCCCAGCCCCAGAACCAGATGCCAATCCCGATGGCAATGATGATGATCAGCGCCGCGAGCCAGGCACCGCCGCCGCTGCCCGGAGGTGGTGGACGGCGCGTGGTCGTGTTCAAGTTGGACATATTTCGTCTCCTCAGTCGCATTCGGTAGGAGGGCAACGTCCCGCCAAAAGGGTCCGTTCCAACGGCAAGCCGCTTGTTCCCGCGCCCTGCGCGTTTACATTTGGGCCATGACATAGACCCATGAAGGGCGAGGAGTTGCCGATGGACGAGAAAACCCGCACCGAGCTTGAAGCGGCCGTATATCGCCGCCTTGTGGAACATCTGCGCACGCGCACCGACGTGCAGAACATCGACTTGATGAATCTGGCCGGCTTCTGTCGCAACTGCTTGTCCAATTGGATGAAGGATGCCGCCGACGCCAAGGGCGTGCCGATGACCAAGGAGGAAAGTCGGGCGATCGTCTACGGCATGCCGTATGACGACTGGCGCAAGAAATATCAGAAGGACGCTTCGCCCGAGCAAAAAGCGTCGTTCGAAAAGTCCAGACCGCAACATTGATTTGTAAACAGGTGTGAATGTTGGGGGCTTCGCATTGACCGGCGCCCCCGCGTCGAAAAATCTCCGTATGACAACAGCGGACAATTCGCTCGCTCATTCAGGAGACGTCGATGCCTGCCACTGCCGCGGCCCAAGAAGAAAAACCCGCCACCCGCTTCGCCAAAGATCAATTGAAGGCCTTTGTCGAACGCATTGAGCGGCTGGAGGAAGAAAAGAAGGCAACCTCCGACGACATTCGCGATGTCTATGCCGAGGCCAAAGGCAATGGCTTCGACATCAAGGCGCTGCGCTCGATCGTGCGCCTGCGCAAGCTCGACACCGATGAGCGCCGCGAGCAGCAGGAAGTGCTGGAAACCTACATGCACGCGCTGGGGATGGTGCAGTAACGGCCGCCGTTCGCCGCGAATATCGGTTCAGGGCCGGTTCTTCAGCGCAGCGATGCGGTTGTCTGCGGGATGAATGTCGCGGTGGCGACGAATACCACTGCGCTGCCGCTGAAGCGATCAGCGACCATGCCAAGCTGCGGATCGGCGGAGAAAGTCATGAGCACCGACTGGCTGGGTTTCTCGAAAAGACGGCTGAGCCAGACTGGATTGACGTAGCCGAGTCGAGTCGAGGTCAGGTAATTGTTCACGTTCGGCGTCAGCACGGCCGCGCGCAGCCACGGACTGTCGGCGCGCTGGCCGCCGAGCGACAAGTCCGGTGCTTTCATCGCGATGGTGGTGTTGGCCGCGCCGGGTAAAAGTCTGGCTTCGCGGGCGAGCTGCGGCAGGCGCTCGCCCATCGGCCGCACTCGCGTCGCCGGCACCGGCTCGGATTCCGCGGCATAGGCCATGGTATCGGCGGCGGGCTCGGCGGCGGCGACTTCAACCGGCGCCGGCGCCTTGATCACGTCGCCCCAAATATTGTGGCTCTCGGTCACGCGGCTGGCGACCGACGCTGTCGTCCACGGGTCGGGCTTGGGCTTGAGGGCGGCGAGAATGGTTGCGGCCGGCCGTGCGGAGGGCAGGGGCACAATGCGTTTGGTGGCGACGGGTTTAGCGGGCGTTACGCTGGCCACCATCGCCCCGCGCGCGTGACGAGGCGCGGCCTCTTCGCTGACCTCGTCCTCATCTTTGCCGCCAAACAGCCGGGCGAGCAAGCCGCGCTTCTGCGGCCGTTCCTGAGCGTCAGCCTGCACAGCCTCGGCGTGCTGCTCTTGTGCTTCGGTGATAACTCCTGCCTCGCGCGCGGCTTCGAGCGAAACCGCGTTCGGCGCATTACCGTGCCGCTCCACGTCGGCGAGCGCGAGCGCGTAGTTGCGCAGCGGCTGGCCGTCCGCAGGGATGTGAACGGTACGACCGTCGGGGAAAATCTTTTCCAGCTCGCCGCGCGCGATGCGCGGCCAGTGACGCACCAGGCCGGTGTCCATATGGACGAACGGCGAACCGGAGGTCGGGTAAAACCCGACGCCGCCGCGTTGCAGGCGCAAGCCAACCGCCCTGATCTTGGCGAGCGGCACGCCCGGGATGAAGAAGTCGATCGCCTGGCCGTTGATATGCTGACTGTAGCGGGCGACGCCGCTCGATCGCTCGCGCAGCATGGAGTTGGTTTCCGGCGAACGGTAGCCACAGATGATGTCGATCGGCTGTGTGCCGCCAACTTCGCGGTAGACTTCCCACAACAGATCGAAAAGACGCGGGTCCATGTGCGTCTCTTTTTCCTTCCGCCAGTCCCGCATGAACCAGTCGAGCTTCTTCAGCGCAGCCTCGTCGTAGCGGCCTTCGCGCTTGAAGGTGACCGTGATGTCTTCGCCGGTGTGGACGTGATGGAAGGAGAGAGTGCGGGTGTCGCCCTCGGCGATGGCGCTCTGCAGCGAACGGCCGGCGCCCAGCAAGACGATGCCTGCTAAACCCAGGCGGGCTCCTGCGCACAGCAAAGTGACGATAAGAGAGTGCTTGCGCGCGCGACCGCTTGGCACCGCAGAGTTCCGTGTAGTTGGCCGTCCCACCGTCGTCGCCACGCCCCAGCGCCGCCGCCGCGACGACGGCTCGCAGTGTTTATCGGGATCGGTTAACGCGCCCTTAGCGGCCGTCCCCCGGATGGCGCTAAGTACCCGTCAAACATGGCCGAAAATGGCCGGCGTGCAGGCATGCAAAGGATTTTTCCGGGTCAGAGACAGGCACGGCCGGAGCAAAGCCCCGGCCTTGCGGTAATGCACTGCCGCCGATTCGCTCAGCGGAACAGCTGCTCGAAAAAATGAAATGGGTTGTGTGCCTCGCGCCGCTCCACCCGCCGTAGGATTTCCTGGTTGCTTTTCGCCGTCTCCAGATCGCGCTTGGGATCCGGCGGTGGTGGGACGTCGGCAATCTTGCGTTCGTCGCTATGCAGGATGGCATGGATGCGCGCGTCCATGCCGTAGATATCGTCGCGCACTTGCAGTTTGCCGGCGTCATCGACGAAGGCGGTCTGATAGGTCAGGTGCACCTTGGGCTGGTGCTGGAGCCGGAAGATTTTTTCTTCGTGGCCGAACATTGCATAGATCTGCCGCGAGTCGGGCGTGGGGGCGTTCATCGCTAGATGCAGAATGATTTGACCGAACATGGTCGGATCTTCCACCCGCATGCAGCCGTGGCTGAATGCGCGCCGGTCAAAGCGGAAAAGGTTCTTTTCCGGCGTGTCATGCAAATAGACCTGGAAGCGGTTGGAGAAGTTGAACTTGATGCGACCGAGCGCGTTCGCCGCACCGGGCGGTTGCACGACCTGGATATTGCCGTCGGGCCCTTTCTTGACCTCGAGGCCCATGCGGTCGAAGATTTTGGGGTCGGTCTGATAGGCAGGCAGCAATTCGTTTTGGATGATCGATTGCGGCACGTACCATGACGGGTTGACAATAATCGTGTCCATCGACGCGGTGGTGAGCGGCGTCGGCGTCTGCGGCTTGCCGGCGACGATTTTGGTTCGCCAGACCACGCGGTGGTCGTTGACGACCTTCAGCGTGTAGTCGGGCACGTTGACCATGACGTAGGTCTGCCCGAGGTCGCGCGGCAGCCAGCGCCAGCGCTCCATATTGGCTTCGATGGTCTCGATCACCTGCCCGGGCTTGGGGCCGTTGATGGCGGAGATGGTCTTCGAATCCACCACACCCGTCGGCTTCAGCCCGTGGCGCTGCTGCACCGCGCGCACGGCGTTGTACAGATTACGGTCGTAGAGAATATCGTCCGGCTTGCGGCTGGCGATGCCGAGCTTGGCGCGCAGCGCAGGGACACGCTGGTCCTTGGCGCCCGGTTTGATCGGCTGACCGTCGGCGATGCGGTCCTCGGGCTCGCCGAGGCTTGCGTTGCGCATTTCAGCGAGCTTGCGCTTGAGAGCGCGGAAACCCTCGTGCGGCGGATCGAAGCTATCGAGCGCCGCATCCACATTGTCTGCGCCCATAATCTTGCGCAGTATGTCGGAAGGCTCCGGCGCGTGATTGCCGTAGTCGATCTCCACGGCGACGCGCGTCGGCGCGATGCGACCGACTTGCATATGACGAGCGAAGTCGAGCACGGATTTGGTGAGCTTGACGTCACCCGCAGCCAGGGCGTCCGCGCTGTTGAAGCTGCCGAACTCCGGCACCGGGTAATCGGAGGCGGCAAGACCTTCATCGCCAGCGCCCTTGAGCCGCGCAATGACCGCTTTGGCGCGAGCCGTGAGGTGGCCGTCGTGGATCCACAACGGCGCATAAGCGTGAGCGGCATAATAACTTTCGATCGCCTGGCGATCGGCCGGGCGCTCGATGCTGCGGTCGAGCTGCTTGGAAGAAACAATGGCGCGCAGCTTTTCGCTGATCTGGGCGTCGCTTGCGCCGAGCACTTTATCGACTGCGCCGCGGATATCGAACGCGCTGCTGGACTGACGCGGCTGCTCTTGCGTGCGAACACGATCCTCTTGCGGTGCCGACACGGAGCCAGCTGCAGTGTCCTCGGGTGCTGGCGGCGGCGCAGGCGGAGCCTCGCGGTGGCGCATCGGATGTTGACCGTTGAGCGAGGGCGGCGGCGGCAGGACCGACTCCACTCGCGGGGCGGCGCTTAACGGCGTCGCGGCGGTCAACGCCAGCACGCTCGCCGCGAAAACACGGTCGTAATGACGCATTACACTTACTCCAATAGCTCGAATTGTAGCGCGCGCATGTACGAAAGCTGCCGCCGCGGCGCCACGCATGCCGTTGCATTGCTATTATGCGCTGCACTGCGCGCGCTGCCGAATGAAATCAAACTAGCGCGGGCGTTTACCTTTGATCACGGCTAACGCCGGGCGCGGATCGTTAAAATTTTAGCGGTGCGCCGTTAACCGTCATGGTCATTCGGCGGGTATGCCGTCGTTTACCGTTATGTGCGCGCCGTCCCCATGCAGCCCGAGACCATCCAGTTTGCGGTAAAGCGTGGAGCGGCCGATGCCGAGCCGGCGTGCGACTTCCGACATCTGCTCGCCGTAATGGGCGATCGCAAAGCGAATGACTTCGCGTTCAATGTCGTCGAGCGGGCGCACCTCGCCTTGCACGTCGAGCAGGCTCAACGAAGCATGCTTCGCAAATGGCGGCGCCGTGGTCTCGTGCGCCTCAGGCCAAGCCGAAGCAAGCGCCGGCGCGGCGTCGATCACCGGCTGCACGGATTCGTGCTCCGCGCCGGTGCGAGCCGCAATCTGCGGAAATTCGTTCACACCGAGCTCCTCGCCTTCGGCGAGGACGACGGCGCGAAAGATCGCGTTTTCGAGCTGGCGCACATTGCCCGGCCAGGCAAAGCCGGACAACAGCGAAAGCGCCTGCGCGCTCAAGCCGCGCACACGCTTACCCTCCTCGGCGGCGATGCGGGTGAGAAAATGACGGGCGAGGTCGGGGATGTCGCCTGCGCGCTGGCGCAGCGGCGGCACCGCGATGGGAAATACGTGCAGCCGGTAGAATAGATCCTCGCGGAAGCGTCCGGCTTTGACGTCGGCAATCAGATTGCGGTGCGTGGCGGAGACGATGCGCACATCGACCTTCACGCTCTTGCGGCCGCCGACCGGTTCGACCTCGCTCTCTTGGACGGCGCGCAGCAGCTTGACTTGGGCGGGCAGCGGCAGCTCGCCCACTTCGTCAAGGAACAGCGTTCCGCCATCGGCCTCGACGAACTTGCCCGTGTGCTTGTCGGTCGCGCCGGTGAACGCTCCTCTTTCGTGTCCGAACAGGATCGACTCGACGAGGTTCTCCGGCAAAGCGCCGCAGTTGACGGCGACGAACGGTTTGGTGCGGCGCGCACCCGAGCCGTGTATCGCGCGCGCGAGCAACTCCTTGCCGGTGCCCGACTCGCCTTCG
Source organism: Pseudolabrys sp. (assembly GCA_035652735.1). Classification (GTDB taxonomy): domain Bacteria; phylum Pseudomonadota; class Alphaproteobacteria; order Rhizobiales; family Xanthobacteraceae; genus Pseudolabrys. The sequence goes on from DASRDF010000005.1 coordinate 19,114, forward strand.
ATCAGCACCGGGATGGCGGAAGCCGCCGCCTTCTCGGCTGCGCGCAGCACCGGCGTCATGGCCGGGGAACGTGTGACGATGTCGGCGATGGTCAAGCTGCCATCGTGCTTGCGTTGCAGCCGCTGCACCTCGCCGGCGAGCCGCCGCGCCGCAATCGCGTTGCGCAGCGAGACTTGCAGACGCTCGGCGCCGGCTGGCTTGACGACGAAATCGGCCGCGCCCGCGCGCATCGCCGAGACCACGTTGTCGATACCGCCGTGCGCAGTCTGCACGATGACAGGCGTATCGAGCCCGGCTTCGCGCATGCGCGCCAAGACGCCAAGTCCGTCGAGATCGGGCATTACCAGATCGAGCACCACGCAGTCGATGCGGGCGCCGCCGCCGGTCAGCAGCGCTGCGGCGGCATCGCCGCCCTCCGCCAGAAGCGCGCGGTAGCCGAACCGCTGCACCATTGCTTCCAGCAGCCGCCGTTGCACCGGATCGTCGTCGACGATGAGAACCGTTTCTGACATGGAACGCCTTGCTGTTGTGCCGATTTGGTGCAATGTCGCCGCTCTCGCTTAATGGCCTCTTAAGTCGGCCGGCGGAAATGCGGCGGCTGTCGAATGGATGCCGTAAATGATCTCTTAACTCGCGCTACGCATTGACGCACAGCCGAAGTCTCTTCCCATGCCTCGACGCTCTTCCGCGAAAAAATCGAAAGCGCCCAAACTTGGCGTATTGCCCGAGTGGAATCTCGCCGATCTTTATCCCGGCATCGACAGTGCCGAAATCAAATGGGACTTAGAGAATGCCGAGACTCGCAGTCTCGAATTCGAGGCGGACTTCAAGGGCCGTTTAGCCGAGCTAACGGCGCGAGCCGATGCCGGCGCGGCCCTTGCCGCCGCGGTGAAGCGCTATGAGGCGCTCGACGATCTGCTCGGGCGGCTGATGTCTTACGCTTCGCTGCAGTATGCGGCCGACACCACCGATCCGCTGAGGACGAAGTTCTACGGCGACGTACAGGAACGGCTGACCGCGATCTCGACGCATCTCCTCTTCTTCACCCTCGAGCTTAACCGCATCGACGACACGACGCTGGAAAAGGCGATGCAAGACCCGGCGCTCGGGCACTATCGGCCATGGATCGAGGAAGTCCGCAAGGACAAGCCGTATCAACTCGAGGACCGTGTCGAGCAGCTCTTTCACGAAAAGTCGGTAACGTCCTATGCCGCCTGGAACCGGCAGTTCGACGAGCTGATCGCTTCGCTGCGCTTCAGAGTTTCCGGCAAGGAGCTGGCGATTGAGCCCGCGCTGAATTTGCTCGTCGACCGCGATCCCAAGAAGCGCAAGGCCGCAGCGGAGGCGCTGGCCAGGACCTTCAAAAAAAATCTGCGGCCGTTCACGCTGATCACCAATACGCTCGCCAAAGACAAGGAGATCTCCGACCGCTGGCGCGGCTTCAAGGACGTTGCCGCAGCAAGGCATCTCGCCAATCGCGTCGAGCCGGAAGTGGTGGAGGCGTTGGTCGAGTCGGTGCGTGCCGCCTATCCGAAACTGTCGCATCGTTATTATGCGCTGAAGGCGAAATGGTTCGGCAAGAGGTCGCTGCCTTATTGGGACCGCAACGCGCCGCTGCCCCGGGTCGCGCAGCGCACCATCTCCTGGGACGATGCGCGCGCGACCGTACTCACCGCCTATGGGGCGTTCTCGCCGAAGATGGCGGAGGTTGCCGAACGATTCTTCGCCAAGCGCTGGATCGACGCGCCGGTGCGGCCGGGCAAGCAGCCGGGCGCCTTCGCGCATCCGACCGTGCCGTCGGCGCATCCTTACGTGCTGCTCAACTACATGGGTAAACCGCGTGACGTGATGACGCTCGCGCATGAGCTCGGCCACGGCGTGCATCAGGTCTTGGCGGCGCCGAATGGCGCCTTGATGGCGCCGACGCCGCTGACGCTTGCCGAAACGGCGTCCGTGTTCGGCGAGATGCTGACTTTCCGAAAGTTGTTGGCGCAGACCACCGACAAGAAACAGCGCAAGGCCATGCTCGCCGCCAAGGTCGAAGACATGATCAATACGGTGGTGCGGCAGATCGCCTTCTATTCCTTCGAACGCAAGCTGCATCTGGAACGGCGCAACGGCGAACTGACGGCGGACAAAATCTGCGAGCTGTGGATGTCGGTGCAGGCGGAAAGTCTAGGTCCGGCGATCGAGTTGAAATCCGGCTACGAGACCTACTGGGTCTACATCCCGCATTTCATTCATTCGCCGTTCTATGTTTATGCCTACGCTTTCGGCGATTGCCTGGTGAACTCGCTTTACGCGGTCTACGAGAAGTCGGCCTCCGGCTTTGCCGAGCGTTATCTCGACATGCTGTCGGCCGGCGGTACCAAGCATCATTCCGAACTGCTCGCCCCGTTCGGTCTCGACGCGCGCGACCCGAAATTCTGGGACGGCGGGCTCAACGTGATCTCTCACCTGATCGATGAGCTGGAGGGGCTGGAGCGCATCTGAGATACGCTCGCCTGTGTTCGTGCTGGCAATCAGTTCGTGACGCTGCTGACCGTTGCCGAGGCCTTGTTCAGTGCGTCGACCACGCCCGGATAGGCGTTGGCATCCGCCGCTTTCTTGAAAATCTTGAGCAGCTGTGCCCGTTCGCTCGACGTCGCGAGCGGCGCCCACACCGGCGCGGTGTCGCGCAATGCGGCAGCCAAGAGGAGGGCGTTGGCGGGGCGCATGGGGCCGGTCAGCGAGGTGCTTGCGCCCTGCACGGTCTCGACCAGCCCGCGCTCAGCGCGCTTGACGCCGGCTTTGCGAATCTCGGTCTTGCTCGGCGGCTCCGGCGGCAACGCCGCCATGAACAGCGGCATGGTCTGGATCATGCGCGTGCCCAGGCGCACCTCAAGCGCCATCGCCCGCATGATGCCTTGCTCGTTTTCGGCGAGGTTGAGCGCCATCGCCCGTCGCATGTCGGCTTCGCTGGTCGCGCCGAAAAACATCATCATCTTGAAGGCACGATTGACGCTGTCGTTCCAGTCAAGCAGCCATGGAACGTCCTTTGCTTGCGGCGGCGGCAGCGCGGCGAAGCCGTCGGTATCGAGGATGTGCTGCAGATAGTCGGAGACCGGCGGCTTGGAATAATCCGGCCGGCCGTGCGCTTTGGTCGTTTCCTGCATATAGGCGGCGAACGCCTCGACCGATCGCTTGGCGTTCGCGGCGATGCCGGGGCCGTCGAGCGCGGAGGCCGGCGAGCTAGCGAACGCTGCAATAAACGCGACTGCGCAGACGGTGAGCGCCTTGAACGTAGCGGCGCAAAAACGCGAGTTCATGGATGGCGCCCCCCGATGCAGCACATTATCTGTAGCACATCGGCTAGCTCAGGTTCATGGACGACTCCGAGAAAAACCGCTTCTCCGCCCGCGCCGCGCGCTATGCCCGGGTTGGCACGCGCGTCGGCGGCGTGGCGGCGCGCATGGCCACCTCGCGCGCGCTCGGCCGCAGGCAAGACCGCGGCGGCAATGCCGTTGCGCTTGCTGCGGCGCTTGGCGGCCTGAAAGGGCCGATCATGAAGGTGGCGCAGCTGCTCGCCACCATTCCCGACGCGCTGCCGCCGGAATACGCCAACGAGCTGATCAAGCTGCAAAGCCAGGCGCCGCCGATGGGTTGGGGCTTCGTCAAGCGGCGCATGCAGGCCGAGCTCGGGCCGGACTGGCAGACGAAATTTGCCGAATTCGATCACCACCCGGCGGCGGCCGCCTCGCTCGGCCAGGTGCACAAGGCGCGCGCGCGCGACGGCTCAGCCTTGGCCTGCAAGCTGCAATATCCCGATATGCAGTCGGCGGTGGAAGCGGACCTCAACCAGCTGCATCTCTTGCTCGCATTGCGCAAGCGCTTCGACCCGGCGATCGATACGTCCGAGATCGGCATCGAGATCGCCGCGCGGTTGCGCGAAGAGCTCGATTACGTCCGCGAAGCCAAGCACGTCGCGCTCTATGCGGCGATGCTCAAGGACGAGAATTCAATTTGCGTTCCGAAAGTATGGCCGGAGCTGTCGACCGGCCGGCTGCTCACGCTCGATTGGCTCGACGGCACCAAGATGCTGGCGCACAAAAGCGATGCGCTGGAGGCACGCAACCGCCTCGCCACCGCGATGTTCACGGCCTGGTGGCTGCCGTTTTCGCGCTTCGGCGTCATCCACGGCGATCCGCATCTCGGCAACTACAGCGTCGTCGCCGGTGCCGGTAACGAGCCCATGGGCATCAACCTGCTCGACTACGGCTGCATCCGCGTTTTCCCGCCGCGCTTTGTCGGCGGCGTGGTCGATCTCTATCACGGGCTGTTGCGCGGCGACGATGCGCTGGTGGTGCACGCCTACGAGACCTGGGGCTTCAAGCGCCTGACGCGCGAGATCATCGAGGCCCTCAACATCTGGGCGCGCTTCATTTACGGTCCGCTGCTCGACGACCGCGTGCGCACCGTCGCCGACGGCGTCAAGCCGTCCGAATACGGGCGCCGGGAAGCTTTCCGCGTGCACCAGGCGCTCAAGCAGCGCGGGCCAGTGACGGTGCCGCGCGAATTCGTGTTCATGGATCGCGCCGCGGTCGGCCTCGGCGCCGTGTTCCTGCACCTGGCCGCGGAGCTGAATTTCTACCGGCTGTTCAATGAGGCGATCGAGGATTTCTCGGTGGCGGCGGTGGCGGCGCGGCAGGCGAAGGCGCTTGAAGCCGTGCGCCTCCGGCCGGACGAGTATTCATCCGACTTCTGATGTGGTATGCTGTCGATATGAGCAAATTGCTTGATATGGCCATCGAGAAGGTGCGCGCGCTGCCCGAGCCGGACCAGGACGAAGCCGCGGAAATGCTGCTTTCGATCGCTTCGCGCCGCGGGCAGCCGGTTCAGCTTGACCCCGAGACGCGCGCCGCCGTTCGCGAAGGTCAGGCGCAGGCCCGTCGCGGCGAATTCGTCAGCGATGAGGACATGGCGGCCTTCTTTGCGCGGCACGGCGTCAAGCCCGGCGGCTGATGAAGGTCCGCTTTACGCTTCGCGCACGGACGGACCTTGAGGCCATCTTCAACTATCTCGATGCTCGCGCGCCGGCGGCTGCTCAATCGGTAAAGTCTGTCATTGAACGGCGTATCGCCCGGCTCGGCGATTTCCCGCACATCGCGCCCGCGACCGATGAGCCCGGCGTCTATGAACTCACCGGCTGTTCAATGGGGCGATCGACGACTTCGACCTTACCGCGGTCGCTTCGCGGCAATCGGCCGCGCTCAAGGCCGCCGGACTGCAGCAGGAGCTCGACCCCTGACCGGTCCCGGAACGCGGGACCCGGGCAGCAGATTCGAGACCGAAATTAAGACTGGATTCCCGCTTGTGCGGGACGAACCGGATAGCCCTCCGGCGTTGCCCTCATGCGCCAATTGGGGTAACCGTCCGGCGACCCGCCATCGCTGTTTTCCGGAGAGCTTCCCCCATGGCCGAGCACGGCACCGTCGAATACGCCACCGCCGAGGGCAACGATTACCCCTCGCACGAGGCCAGCTACGAGCGCTTCGTCCATTTCACCTTTGTCGCCATCGTGCACATCGTGAACATTTTGCTCGGTCTGGCGGTCGGCGGCGTGATGGGACATTGGTTCATCGCATTCGCCGTCTTTGTCATCGCCGTGGCGGGCGCCATTCCGGGGCTGCTCAGCGGCACCAAGACGTCGAGCTACGTCGCCTTCGTGCTGTCGTTCCTCATCTTCATCTACTCGGGGGTTTCGTCCTGAGCCGCGAAGGCCCCGCGGGAGAGGCGCATGCGGATTGCGGTCGCCCGTGAAGTGGACGGCGCTGAGCCCCGCGTCGCCGCCACGCCGGAAACCGTGAAGAAGTTCAAGTCGCTCGGCGCCGAGATTGCGGTGGCGCGCGGCGCCGGTATCGGCTCGGGCATTCCCGACGCCGAGTTTGAGGCTGCCGGCGCGCAGGTCGCCGACGCCGTCGAAAAGGATGCCGACATCGTGCTCAAGGTGCGCCGTCCGGCGGCCGGCGAGCTATCCGGCTACAAACGCGGGGCGCTGGTCGTCGGCATCATGGACCCGTACGGCCACGAGGCGGAGCTCAAAGAGATCGCCGCCGCAGGGCTCGTCGCATTCGCCATGGAGTTGATGCCGCGCATCACCCGCGCCCAATCGATGGACGTGCTCTCGAGCCAGGCGAATCTCGCCGGCTATCGCGCCGTTATCGACGGCGCCGAGGAATACGCCCGCGCGCTGCCGATGATGATGACGGCGGCGGGCACCGTGCCGGCGGCCAAGATTTTCGTCATGGGCGTCGGCGTTGCCGGCCTGCAGGCGATCGCCACTGCGCGGCGGCTCGGCGCAGTGGTCACCGCCACCGACGTGCGTCCGGCCACCAAGGAGCAGGTGGAAAGCCTGGGCGCCAAGTTCCTCGCCGTCGAAGATGAGGAGTTCAAGAACGCGCAGACCGCGGGCGGCTACGCCAAGGAAATGTCGAAGGAGTATCAGGCCAAGCAGGCCGCGCTGGTCGCCGAGCACATCAAGAAACAGGACATCGTCATTACCACGGCGTTGATCCCCGGCCGCCCGGCGCCGCGCCTGATCACCAAGGAAATGGTGACTTCGATGCGGCCCGGCTCGGTCATCGTCGATCTTGCGGTCGAGCGCGGCGGCAATGTCGAAGGCGTCCGCCCAGGCGAGGTGACGCAAGCCGGGCCGGCCAAGATTGTCGGCTATCTCAAC
>DASRDF010000006.1:0-2350 GCA_035652735.1 Pseudolabrys sp.
CCGCCCGCCCATCGGGGAGGCCGGCGCAGGTGCCGCGCACCGCTCCAATCAGCGAATCAAGCCATTCCACCCTATCGTGGAGTCAGGTTCACATCTCCAACGCAACCCGCTAACCGTCCCCCGAGTCAACTTGCCGCACCAGAATCGCCTCGCCAACCCGGCCCGACACGCGGAAAGGTCAAAATGAGAATTGCTGCATCCGCAGGTGCTGGTCGGCCTGGTCATGGTCGATGGCTGGCCGATCGCGCACCACGTCTTCAACGGCAACTGGCGCGACGCCAAGACGGTCCCGCAGGTCCTCAACGACCTTGAGCAGCGCTTCGGGCTCAACCGCGTGGTGTTCGTCGGCGACCGCGGCATGGTGACGAGCCACAATCTTGGTGTCGTGCGCGAACACGGCCATGGCTACATCGTCGGCCGCAATCGCCGCCGCAGCGGCGAGGTGTTCGACTACATCATGAGCGCAACCGGCCCGTGGACCGAATGTCCGCTCGGCATCGTGGCGCGCGAGAAGGCAACCCCGCCAAAGACCTTCGTCCAAGAGGTCCCCGCCAAGGCGCCGGGCGTGCGCGTCTTCGTTGTCCACTCCGAGGAACGGGCAGCCTGCGAGGGCCGCCAGCGCGCCAAGGCCATGGCGCGCGTGCGCGCGCGGCTTGACAAGCTCCAGCGCCGCGTCGCCGCCGGGCGCCTCAAGGTCCCTGAGAAGATCGGCGCCGCCGCCGCCCGCATTCTCGCGCGCAATCACGGCCATCGCTATTACGGCTGGGCTTATGAGGACGGCGTGTTTCGCTTCTTCGAGCATCCCGTCCACTTCACCCGCGAGCAAGCCTACGAGGGCAAATACGTCATCCAGACCGAAGAGCAAAATCTGTCCGCAGTCGATGCCGTGCGGCTCTACAAGCAGCTTTCGGAAGTCGAGCGCGCCTTCGCCGACCTCAAGGATGTCCTCGACATGCGGCCGATCTATCACCAGACCGACAACCGCGTAGAGGCCCACATCTACGTCGCCGCGCTCGCCTTCCTCATCCACCGCGCCATCGAAAAGAAGCTCAAGGCCGCACGCATCGATCTGTCCGCCACCGAAGCCTTGACGGCGCTCAAGTCCGTCCGTGTCGTCGATATCGATCTCGGCGACGGCACTGCCAAGCGCTCCGTCACCGCCGGCACCAGCCGCGCCGCCATGGTGCTGCGCGCCCTCGGCATCGCGGAAATCGACCCACCGACCCCGCCGCGCCCAGGTGAAATCGTCATGTAGTGACAAACCCCGCGGCCGGCCTGTGGAAAATCAATGCGTTATGTGCGAAATAGGGAAACATGGGCTAGTCGCTTTCGAGATAGGCACCGATGGTCGTTATGCGTTCGATCCCGCGATCAATATCGTGATGATGAATTCGCCTTCAAAGTGAGAGTGGAGCCGGGCTGTGGGCGAGCCTGGGGATGGAAGAGAGCGCCGCCGGGCTCGCCCGTCATCCGCTCTCGGAGTCCGATCATGCTCAAGACTTCCTCTAATTTCGATTTCCGAAGGCCGGTCGCATATGATGGCGAGGCAAAGCGTGCGTTCCATAACCACGCCCGCCGTCGGCTCAAGCAGCTCGCCGACGCGCTCGGCCTCGCGCCGCAAAATTATGATCTTCGATCCAACGCGGGTGGAATCGCCGTCAGTGGAGAGGTCACGATGCACGCCGATCACGTGTACGTGCAGGCGTGCCAGCCGGCATCCGGTCACGACACCGGGCTAATGTTTCGGACCTGCCAAGGCCGCAAGGACTATCACGGCGGTCCCAATCACTTCGCCTCCCTCGACCTTCTGAACCGGCCGGATGACCTGGCGCGCCGCATCAGGGAGACATGCCGAATCTGATCTCGCTCCGCCTGATCTCGCACAGGCGGCGAAGACCGAGCTCGCAGCCAGACCCATTGCAGCCTGATCAGGAGATCGCCCCGTGACGCGTCCCACGCGGACTGGCGAGGGCCAATGCCGAGACAACGGGAATTGACCTGGCAAGCCTGTTGAGCCGAACGCGATCCCAGCGCGTCCCGCGGCCGCCCCAAGTTCGAGGGCGGCCGTATTCGCCGTGACGGATTAGAGCCTGCGAAAGCCGTTCGCGGCGCCCGTCGTTGAGAGGCGAACATGCACGGATCTGGAAAAGCAATTCTGCAGGATTACGGCGATTACATTAAACGCGCTCTTCAGACCGAGGGAGGCTATCTTTCGATCGGCGGCGGCGGCTTCATCCTTTGATTTGGACGCGGGTGCCGTCTCAGCGGCTACGACTGCGAACATCTCAAGGCTTGCTGCATCGCCGCCGGCTTGCCGGTCATCGACAGCCGCATGGTGCCCTTCGAAGAT
>DASRDF010000007.1:0-88173 GCA_035652735.1 Pseudolabrys sp.
CAGAGCGGCAATTCGTATCCTCAAGATGCACTGGATTCCCGCTTGCACGGGAATGAGCGGCAGAAATCGGGTTTCGGGCGATCGCCGCGTGACACAGTAGGCTTTTGCGAAACCGGCGATGCGAGAGACAACTGCAGACAAGCGAAAGATTGAGGAGTGAAGCCCGAATCCTCTGTTTGTCCTTGTCGCACCGGCATAAATGGAGCGTTTCGGTAGCTTTGAAGCCGGCCCGGCTTCCTTAGGCCCGCCGCTCGTAATTGCTGTGATTGTTGCAAAATTGCACTATTCGGAACCTGGGGCTTGGACATAATTGTTCTTTTGGGGCGATTATGCGCAAAACGCTTCTTACCTCCGTCTCGGCGGCCGCATTGACTTGTTCGGCGGCTATGCCGGCCGTGGCTGCGCCACCGTTTTCGTGGACCGGATTTTATGTCGGAGCGAATGCTGGTTACGCCTGGGGTAATACAGATCCGACATTAATCGGCTCAGTCAGCGTAGCACCGTTCTTCTTAACTGGCACGACCGGCGCTCCTCCGCACCTAGGTCCTGCCGGCTTCATTGGCGGCGGGCAGGCTGGGTACAACTGGCAAATCGGGCAGTGGCTTCTCGGAGGCGAGGTCGATTTCAGCGGCATCGATGCCAAAGCGAGTGCGTCGCTAAGCCCCTTTTTCATCGGCAAGGGCAACAGACGGACCCTCACCTGGTCGAGCCAGTACGATTGGCTGTTCACCGCTCGCGCGCGCGGCGGTTTTCTGATCGATCCGAATTGGTTGTTCTATGTGACCGGCGGGCTGGCAGTAACGCGCGTAAAGGACTCGGCCATCTGTTCGACACCTTCCAACGGTACTTGCGGCGACTTTAACGCGGGAACAGATATCACATGGTCTGACTCACGCACGCTGACTGCCGGGACTATCGGCGGTGGTGTCGAAGCGCGGTTCTGGCAGAATTGGTCAGCGCGGGTGGAATATCTCTATGCTAACTTCAAGGATACCACGCCGCCAACCACAAGCGCCCCGACGTCATTCACTCCTGTTCCCCCACTGTTCAGTTTCAATCACACTTTGAATGTCGTGCGGTTTGCAATTAACTATCAATTTTCGCCTTGAACTCAGGCCGGTCCCTGACTGACCTCAAGGCCGCGTTCTCATCTTGTTAGCGGTCGACGAGCGGCTCCCAATAACGTGGCGATATCCGCCAGCCCTTCGATACGAACGGCTTCATCTGGATCGAGTTCGCGCCCCAGTTCTTGCTCGATGGCAAGAATGAGTCGTAGGTGCGCGAGGCTATCCCAGCGTTCGAACTGCCCAATTCGAACGTCACCAGAGATCAATGCTGCATCGCAATTGAGCGCATCAGCCAGCAGTTGCTTGGCGCGATCGGAAGAACCCATCAGACGCTACCGCCGCGCAAGCCAAGCCAGTGGGCCTTGGCGAGCCCGAATTGGTATTGATCGAGCCGCGTGCCACCTGTTAGCGAAATGCAGTGGCCGCGCAGCGTTCCTTCATGATGCCAGCCTTGGGCCTTGTAATTGAACACCGCAGGGAAATTGCGCGCCAGCGGCATGCCGACCGCTTTTTCGATTCCGCGATTGATGAAGAACTCATCGAGCAGTGCGGCGCGCGTCTCATTGATCACGCCCTTGCCCCACCAAGTTTTCTCGCCGACGACCGCGTTGAAAGTTGCCCTGCGGTGAATGATATCGACATCGATCATGTAAAAGCCGATCTGCACCTTACTGACGAGGTCGAATATTCCAATCAAGTATCGTTCATGATTGTCGGCACTCGAGATGTGCGCCATCAGCTCCCGCACGTTCCATTGCCTTGGGGGGACGTTGAGAGGGCCCATTACATCGGGATCCTTGAGCCAATTTATCCACCGTTCCGCAGCATCTGTGGGCTTGAGACTGCGTAAGCTGAAGCGCTTGGTTTGCAGCAGTACGGGTTGGTTCTTTGTTGAAGCCATCAGCGCAAGTCCTCGGCGAGGCACTGTCGCACAGCTTCGCGATTAATTTTGCCTCGCGCGTTTCGCTCGAGTTTGTCGACGATGAACCAGCGTTCCGGGATTGCATCTCGCCGCAGCCTTTTCTCGCACCAGCGCCGCAGATCCTTGATACCGATATCTTTGCCGGCCTTCGGCACGACGGCAGCGGCGACTATTTCACCGCTGGCCCGGTCTGGCAGGCCGAACACACAGGCCTCCGAGATGGCTGCATGAGTCTCCAGCAACGCTTCAATTTCCGCCGGTTGCACCTTGAAACCAGCACGATTGATTTCATCCTTGATGCGCCCCGTCAGCGTCACACAACCGCGTTCGTCGATACGTCCGCTATCGCCGGTGTGGTACCAACCGTCCGCCAGTACCCGCGCAGTGAGGTCGGGCCGGCGCAGATAGCCTGACATGGCACTTGGCGATTTCACGATTAATTCCCCCTCACCCACACGGCCTATCAACCCGCGGGCGTCCTTGACTGCAACCTCGCCGCCCCAGGCACGCCCTACGAGACCCTCGGCGATGCCGTCGATGCGAGCAGACGCTCCGGCCACCCAGTTGGCGAGCTCGGTGATGCCATAACAGTTGAGCACATCGGCACGCGACCATTCGACAATGCGGCTCCACAAGTCCGCCGACATTGGCGCCGATCCGACATGAACGCGCGCAAGCGTCCCGCCCGATGGGCCATTGCTGAATTTCAGCGCCATGCGCCAGAACGCCGGGACTGAACTCAAGAATCCGATCCGATATCGGTCGATGATTCTCCCTAGCTCGCGCGCCAGCGAAACGCCCAGCGGATGTAGGATAATGTCACCGCCAGACATCAAGGGCGTCAGCGCATTACCGATAAGACCGTGGCCAAAGGATGTAGGCAAAGTTATTAAGCTTTTCAGCCGGCAATCAGCGCCCATCGCCGCCCTGTTCAACGCAATACGTTCTAGCACCGACCGAAAACTCAAAACGACGCCCTTCGGGTGCCCTGTCGTACCAGAGGTAAATAAAATCAGCGCGGGAGCATCCGCATTCCCGACTGAATCAGGAATGCGCGCTGTTGATGGTTGTGCCCGTGCTAGGTTCAGGATTGGAACACTCTTCGGAGCACTTATTGAAGACTCGCCGACGAGAATGGCCGACGGTCGTACGAATTCGACGAGATTTTGAATCTCATTTGGAGTCAGTATTGGGTCTAGACAAGCCGCGGCGCAATCAAGGACCCAGGCCGCAAACAAGTCGGCAAAGAACAATGCCGTCCCGGAATGGGCGATAGCGACCGTCGATCGAGGTTTGACCTCCGCCGCAGCCAATACCGCAGCACGTTTCACAATCTCGGCGGCGAAGTCAGCAGGGCTCCAACGTAAACCCAGTATCTCATCTTGAATGCAGCCGAAATCACGGAATCGAAACAACAACTTCGCCGCTTTCTATGTCAAAGGGATTAGTGGTCCTGCAACGAGCAGAATATTAGCAGCGCAATCGCAACAATACGATTCTCAATTGTGTTGACGAGACATCGATCTCGCACAAGCGGTGCAGATACTGTCTATGGCTTGCGTGCTGTAATCACCTGTTCGGCCGCCGCAATTCCGGTGCGGAAGGCGCCGTGGGCGGTGGAATAGTCGTGCTTGGAGCAGGCCTCGCCGGCGAAGAACAGCCGGCCGTCGACCGGCGCGGCAAGCACGGCGCGGCTGTTCGTTTTTCCCGGCGGAGCATAAGAATAGGCGCCGCGGGCGAAGGGGTCGGCGCCCCAGCAATGGATATACAGCGGCTTGATGCGCCGGGCGAAATCGCTGCCGTGCAGCGCGCACAGCTCCCCGACGGCGAAATCGAAGAACGCGGCGCTGCCTGCTGCTTCCAGTTCGCGTGCATTGGTGCCGCCGAAATAAGCCTCAATCATCGGCCGCCCGAACGGACGGATGTGATAGGCCGCTGTCTTGCTGGTATCCTTGCTGCCGAACAAACGGCTGTCGCGCTCGAATTCTTCGGGCTGATCGAGCGCAATGAACAGTTTGTCGTCGAGTCCGAGCGGCAGGTTGCGCGCCGCCTCGATCTTCTCCGGCAGGCCGGGGACGAAAAAATCCTCCACTGCGGCGAGCACCGAGGTGGGCAGCGTCACAATCGCGTAGTCCGCAGTGACGATGCCGGCAGCGGTTTCAATGCGCAGCCGCGCGCCGCCGCAATCGATGCGGCGGACCGCGCAATCGAACGCCACCGGAACACCCTCGCCGTATTTGGCGATGGTCGCACCGTAGCCCTCGACGACGCGCCAATTGACGTCGCTGTCTTCGTAATTGTCGTAGTCGCGGGCCGACACTTCGGAGACTTCGGCGCCGTTGATATAGGTGACGACGGCGCCGATAAGAGCGTTCCAGCGGCCGCCCGGCTCGAGTGCGGCCGCTGCGGGCGCGTCTTTCTCCGCGCGCGCGAGCTCACTCAGTCGCCGGTCGAATGTCTTGAAGGCCTCGCGGTACTCCTGTTGCTCCTTCAGCCGGAAGCCGAGCGACGAGCGCGTCCAAGGCGGCGGCGTCTGGTCGATGGTGTGGCCTTGCACCTGCGCAATCTTGGTCCATGGATTGCGGTCGGCCGAATGCAGCCAGCCGCAGCCGAGGTCGATCGGATAACCGCCTTTTGTGACGGTCCAGGCGCGGCCGCCGAGCCGCGATCGCGCCTCCACGATCAGGCAATCGATGCCGGCCTCGCGCAAGCGCCGCCCGGCGGCCACTCCCGCCGCGCCGCCGCCGACGATGACAACTTCGGCCTCGCTTTTCATTGCTGAGGTTCTGCGCTGCCCAGGGCGTCATTGCAACGACAGGGCGCGGGAACCCTACTAGAAGTCGAGCTTGTCCTGTACCGCTTCGAGTCCGGCCTTGGCACAGGCTTCGTCCTTGTCGCCTCCCGGCGCGCCGGCAACACCGACTGCACCGAGTGTTGCACCGCCGCCCTGAATAAGCAGGCCGCCGGCGAGGGGTGTGACCTTCGGCAGATTGGCAAGGCCCGCGCTAAGCGAACCATCCTTGACCGCCTTGGCAAAGTCGCCGGAATTGCGCGTGAAGGTGACGGCCGTCCACGCCTTGCCGTTGGCGGTGTCGATCGCCATGGCCGGGGCAAAGCGGTCGCGCAGTGTCGCCAGCGGAATGCCGAAGCGGTCGAGCACGACAATGGCGACTTGGTAGCCGTCCTTGCGGCATTTGTTCATGGCCGCGCGCGCCAGATCGAAAGCGATGTCGGGGGCAAGCGACTTGTAGGTGACGATCGCGTCCTCCGCGCGCGCCGGCATTGCCGCGGCGAGCGCAAGAACCAGCGCAGTTGCAATCCGCTGCATCGTCAGCTCCATCATCACGGCCGGATGTAGCTCCAACCCTGCTCCTGCAGCTCGGTCAGACGAACGACGCCCGCCGGGACGATCGTCGCTTCCGGAATAATGCTGATCGGGTGGCCTTCGCGTTTCTCCATGCCCTTTTTGGTGTTGCCGCAAGCCGAGAACGCGACACTCGAGGGAAAGGCGCCGGATTTGATGTGCTTGATGCGGTCCTTCACCGGCGAAGTGTCCTCGCGCAACATGTTGAGCCCCGGTCCGTAGGCGACGATGTCGATCTGAACCTGCTCTCCTTTGTCGTGGTAATACTCCATCAGATTCGAGGCGTTGTTGAGCGTCAGATTCATCACCGCCGGGTCGTTCTGATCGACATGAAAGGCGACGCGGTGCTCCTTCTTGTCCGCCGCGCGCGCGGCGGGCGCAAAGCCGGCGGCAGCCGCCGCGGCCAGCACCAAGCGTCGAGACATCTGTGTCATTGCACCCTCCCGGTTCATGGACGCACCAGCGTGTAGCCGTTTTCCGTCAGCTGCAGAATGCGCGCCACGCCGACCTGCACCTTCACGGCCTTCGGATTGATGTCGACGTGCTTGCCCTCACGCTCCAACGTATCGACGGTGTTCATGCAGATGTCGAACTCGACGCCCTGCGAAACAAGACTGTCGACGCGCGCGCGGTTTCCGCTTTGCGCGCGCAACAGATCGATACCCGGACCGAAGGTGACGACGACGATGGATATCTTGTCGGGCGTGTAGGCCTTGAGCAGGTTGTAGGCGACACTGAGCACCAGCGCCTGCTTCCCTGCCTCATTGTCAGAAAGCTGCAGCACCAGATGATGATCGGCGAACGGCTTGTCGGGCAATGGTGTCGTCTGTGCCGCCGCAGGCGAGACCAGCAGCGCCATCACCGCCAGAGCCTGCAGCAAACGAGCCAGCATCATCGACATCGAGCCTCTAGCCGGAAATTCCCGGATTGTCGGTCACGCCTTTCAGCGCGACTCGATTGAACTTCTTCGGCTTCGCCGTCTTTTCGCGGCGCAGGTAGCCCGCAAAAATATCCCATACCGGCTTGCCGGCCTGCGGATTGACCGACGCCCAGCCGGCGATCTTATACGATTTCGCCGGCTCGATCTTCCTCCCATTGTCGAGCGTCATGTCCGAGATGCGATGGCCGATCTTTTCCGCCGGCGCGCAGGCATAATCCATTCCGCCGACGCGCACCATATCGCCGCCCTGCTGGTAATAAGGATCGGGATTGAACAGGTTATCGCAGATATCTTCGAGCACAGCTCTGATCTGCGCCCCGGTCATTTCGGCGACGTACACTTCCGGATAAGTGATCGCGGTTTCGCTCAGCACGTCGCCCATGCTGATCGGCTCACCCGGCAGCATCGTGTTGCCCCAGCGGAAGCCGGGCGATAACGCGAGTTCGGCGTCGAGCTCTTCCCGCAGGGCATCGCAGATCAGTTGATCCATGGGACCATTGAAGTTGCCGCGCCGATAGAGGAGCTCGCCGGCGACCGCCAGCTTTTCATTGAATTGCGCCGCGTGCGGCGCCGCCGCCTTGTCGATCAGGGCCTGCATGGCGGGATCGGGCTCGATCAAGCCGGCATAGACCGGCAATAGCCGATAGCGCGCATTCTTTACCGCGCCCTTGCCCAATTCGAGGTCAAGCACGGCGACAAACTTGCCGCTCGAGCCGGCATTGGTGACCAGTGTCTTGCCGCCGCCGTTCGTGACGACGACCGGCTGCGGCACCGCATCGTGGGTGTGACCGCCCAAGATCACGTCGATGCCGCGCACGCGGGCAGCGAGCTTCAAATCGACGTCCATGCCGTTATGCGAGAGCAGAATCACGGCGTCGGCCCTGTCCTTCTGCCGCAGCGCGTCGACCACCTTCTGCATCTCGGTGTCGCGGATGCCGAAGGTCCAGTCCGGCGTGAAACGCTTGGGATGGGCGACCGGCACGTAAGGAAAGGCTTGCCCGACGATGCCGATGCGGAAGCCGCCCACCTCCTTCACTGTGGCCGGCTTGAACACGCGCCCGCTATCTTTGTCGAAGGCAGGCTTGTCGTTGAATGCAGCCTCCTCGGTGAGAAAGACGTTCTGGGCGAGAAACTCGCCTTTGAAGCGCTGCAAGTTGGCGCGCAGCACATCCTCCCCGTAAGTGAACTCCCAGTGCCCGGTCATTGCCTCGATGCCGAGCAGGTTGGCGGCATCGACCATGTCCGCGCCGTGCATCAGATTGGCGAGCCCGCTGCCCTGCATCAGATCGCCGCCGTCGAGCAGAACGGAGCGGCCGGCGCCTGCATCCGCGCGCAACCGATCGATCAGGGTTTTCAGATGCGCAAAGCCGCCGAGCCTGCCGTATTTGTGCGCGGCCTCGGCAAAATCGAGGCAGGTGAAGGCGTGCGCCGCGCGCGTTTTGGGCGCGATGCCGAAATGCTTGAGGAAGGCCTCGCCGACCAGATGCGGCGGTTTTCCCGCCATGGCGCCGATGCCGATGTTGACGCTGGGTTCGCGAAAGTGCACCGGCGCGAGCTGCGCGTGCGTATCGGTCACGTGCAGCACGCGCACGTTTCCGAATTTGCCGATGTCGTAAAGCGCGTCGCCGGCGGCCGCGGCGCGCCCGGTGCGCGGCAGCACGCCCGACATGGCCGCCGCCGTGAGCAGCCTCAGCGCCTCGCGGCGGTCCATGGAGCGAGCCTCCCGTTCCGCCGCGGATCAGCGGACGACCGCGTCCGGCCAGAGCTTTTCCTGCTCCTTGGCTTGCGCAATCGAGGCATTGGCGAGTGCTTCGGCATGCTGCGCCGCCTTGACGGCCTCGTCGTACTTGCCGGCGGCGGCCTGCGCCTTCGCCTCTTTCAATTCATCTTCGGTGGTCGTCCATTGATTCTTCAGCGTATGCGCCTGTTGGTCGGCCGCTTCCGCCTTGGCGAGCGCGGCCTTGTAGTCCGCTTCCGAGGCGGCGAGCGCGGCGCCGGCAAAGCCGGCCGCCGACAGAGCGACGGCGATCCCGATCAGTTGAGTGCGCATGAGAGGCCTCCTTCCGCTCACGGCCGGGCGCCCGGCCCGGAAATCGGCAGGCCGTTGGCCATGTAAGACAGGAAATATTCGACGTCGCGGTAGTTCTCATCTTCGGCGTCCAAGGGCACGCCGCGCACCTGGCTATTGCAGGTGCGCAGACGCCGGCTGGTCGTGCCCATGCCGCCCCAGGCCGAGCGGTAGATCGGCATCGCATTCATAATGCCGAGCGCCGGCGCCAGCACTTCGGTGCGGATATGGTCGCCTGCGCTCTGCACGTGACAGCTCGCGCATGAGAAGTTGAGCTGACCGCGGCGCGTGTAGAAGTAGCGCTTGCCGTTTTCGTAGGCGGCGAGTGCCCGCGGATCGTTCGGGATCTTGATGTCAAACGGCTTGCCGCGCGATGTGAACGCCATATAGGCCGTGAGCGCGGCCATATCGTCCTTGCTGTAATCCAACGGCTTTTCGCCGTTCGCCTCCCGGCACTGGTTGAGCGCCACGTCGAGCGTGATCACCTGCCCCGATTTCGCATCGAACGTCGGGTAATTCTGACGGATGCCGATGCCTTTATTCGGAAAGCAGTCGCCGTAAGTCTTGCCGTTCTTGAAGGGCGTGGCGAACATCTGCTTGCCCTGCTCGACGGCAAACTCATACGGTGGGAATGCGTCGATCGCCTTCCACTGCTTGCGTAGGCCCTCGTCCATCGAATAGGGGCCGTTGACGAAATCGTTGAGCGGCACTTTCGGGAAGCGCTCGGTGAAATACTTGCGGAACGCCTTGAAGTCCGCCTGCGGATCGCCCGCATCGGCCGCCAGCAGCGGCTGCGCCGCCGCCGCGACGACGACCCCCGCGATGAAAAGCTTGCGCAGCATTCAATCCTCCCTCGTCGGATTTATCCGATCCTGGCCACCAGTGAATCCGATGCGCCTTTGTTGTCGACCCAGCTCACCTTCAGGTCGTCGCCTTTTTTCCCGCCCTTGAAGCTGAATTTCAGATAAGGGTCCTTGGACACCGCCGGCCCCCACAGCGCGGTGAACACCGTCTTGCCGCCATGTTCGAACTGCACCACTTCGATGTGATGAGCGGGAATGATCTCGCCCTTGGAATCCTTGACGAAGCCGGAATCCATCGGATGCCGGATCAGCGACTGCACTTCGGTCGAATCGCCGCTTGCGACCGCGCGCACGCGAATTGTGCCTGCCATCTTTTTCTCCCTCGTCAGCCGCCGCAGCCGCCGACTGTGACTTTGACTTCTTTGCTGGCGCTGTAGAGCTTGCCGCCGGACTCGACCACCGCGACCACTTTGCTGGTCTTGGCCATCTTCAAGCGGTTCGACACCGACGCTTCCGTGCCGTCCGGGATCTTATAGGCGGCGGCCAGCACGTTTGGGTTTTCCAGCACCAAAAGCGCGATGCCGGTGACCTTGGGCAGCGTGCTCGACACGCCGATCGGAACGACGGCGCCGTTCTCCGCGATCTCGGGTGCGTCGAGACTGATCTTGTCGGATGGCTCGGCGCTTTTGCCGTACAAGGCCTTGAGGGTGTCGGCTTCGCTCTTCTGTTTGAACGCATCGGCCGGCCACTCTTTGGCGTCGGCATCGGCGTATGCCGGCCAGGGAAACGCGCCGAATGCCACAGCCGCAAGGCCGCCGGCCGCCGCGCCTTGCAGGATCATGCGGCGGCCGGCATCGGGCGCGTCGTCACACTCGTTCATTGGTCAGACTCCTCGTTGGTCTCTGCGCGCCCTCAGCGCGTGTAGAGGAAATCGACGATGGCCTCGATTTCCTCGTCGGTCAGGATGAGATTGCGCTTGAACGGCGGCATGACCGTCTGCGGATTGCGCTTGGTCTCGTCCGAAATGATGGCGATCAAGTCCTGTCGGTTAGGAAAACGCGTTTTCATATCCGCGAGCGGCGGCGCCACATTGCCCGCGTCCGCTCCGCCTTTGATTTCATGGCAGGTGAGGCAATTGCCTTTGGCGCGGTCGAAGGCAAGCTTTTCGCCTTCGGCCGGCGACGCGGCCGCCGGCAAACTCACCGCAATAAGCGCAAGCGCGGCCAACAAACACGGTCTCGACAGCATCACTCAACCCTCCAGCACACGCGACGGACTTACTTCGGCTGCATTTCGTCGAGCGGTCCGGTCGTTCGCGGCGTCAGGCCCTTCCCTTCCGCCGTCGATTCAATCTCGATCGATTTCGCATCCGCGCAGTTTTTCATACATCGCTCTGCCGAAGTATCCGGACGCGGATCTTGCCAAATGAAATGATCATGGTTTGGCATGCGCACTTTAGGCAAGCTGTCGCGATCCGCAATGAAATTATTTCCTACGATATTGTTGATGTTCAGCACATATGCTGTGAGCGCGTAAACATCGTCGACCGGCAGCGAATGCGGCGACTGAAACGGCATCGCCCGGTTGATATAGTCGAACAACGTAACTGCGAACGGCCAATAGCTGCCGACACTGGGCTCCGGCCGATCCTTGGTCAGCGTCCCCTCGCCGCCGGTCAACTTGGGAAAGCGGCCTTCGCCCTCCCCGAAGGTACCGTGACAGACTGCGCACTGGTCCGCATAAATTTTGCTGCCTGCGGCGACCGAGCCGCTGCCCGACGGCAGGCCGACGCCATCGGGACGCGCATCGATATTCCAGCCGGCGATCTGGTCCGGCCTCGCCGGCGTGCCATAGCCGTAATAGCCGGGCGGCGCCGCGCTTGCGGCGCCGGAGAGCACGAGCGCTGCTGCGAGCAGCGCCTGCCTAAGCGAGCTGGACATCGTAGACGCTTCCGTCCGGCTTTACTTGCCAGGTCTGAATCGAATTGTTGTGGTAGATCGAATTCGAGCCGCGCACCTTGCGAAGCTGTGCGATGGTGGGCTGCACATAACCGGTTTCGTCGACGGCGCGGGATTCAAGGAGCGCGGGCTTGCCCTCCCAGCGCCATGGAATCGTGAAGCGCGTAAGCGCCTTTGTCAGCACCGGCTCTTTCAACTCGGCGCCCTGCCAGTTGACGCCGCCGTCGAACGAGACGTCGACAGCCTTGATCTTGCCGCGGCCGCTCCAGGCGAGACCGCGGATCTCGTAAAGCCCCGGCCCGCTCAGCGGCTTCTCCGGGCAGGGAAACGTGATCACCGACTTTGCATCATTGACCCAGGTAAAACCGCGCGACGTCCCATCCGGCATCAGATCCGTGTATTTCGAGGTTTCCTCGCGGGTGTACCACGGCTTGTCGCCGACCTTGATGCGGCGCAGCCATTTCACCGACACATTGCCTTCCCAGCCGGGCACGAACAGCCGCAGCGGAAAGCCCTGCTCGGGCCGCAACGCCTCGCCATTCTGCGCGTAAACCACCAGCACATCGTCGAGGCATTTTTCCAGCGGCAGGCTGCGCGTCATGTGCGCGCCGTCGGCACCTTCGACCAGCACCCACTTCGCATCTTTCTTCAGTCCGACCTCTTCGAGCAGAGTCGAGAGCTTGACGCCGGTCCATTCGGCACAGCTCACCATGCCATGGGTGAATTGCAGCGAGTTGAGCTGCGCGGCGCGCCATTCCATGCCGCCATTCGCCGGGCATTCCAGGAAGTAAATGCGCGACACAGAAGGGAAGCGCTCGATGTCGCGCATGGTGAGAAGGAGCGGCCGCTCCACCATGCCGTGAATCATTAGCCGATGCTGTGTCGGATCGACGCTGGCGCGTCCGGCGTGATAACGCTCGAAGAACAGTCCGTTGGGCGTGATGATCCCGCTCAGATCCTGAAGCGGTGAGAAACTCACGGAGGACTCGCGGCTCGCGGTCAGCCAGGGCACGTTGCGGCGGATCACGTCTTTGACGAAATGCGACGGCTGGCCGTAGGGACGGTCGACGATGCCGGGACCGAGCTGCTGCGACCAAGGCGGATCGTTTGGCGGGAAGGCACCGCCTGCCCGGGCGATGCGTGAGACCAGCGCGCCACCGACTGCCGCCGCGCTGATTTTAATGAACCGGCGGCGGCCGCCTGGATCGTGGCTGCTCGGGTCCGGCACCCACATGGCAGTTTCGCTCCCTGCGCGTCATATTCAAATAATACTAAGTGTCCGCGCGAGTCTATAGCGCGTCCACAGCTACCGGCAGCAGCAAGGCCTTTCTCCAGACCGAGAAGACGAGACGCGGCGAGCATGCAAGGTGCGCGGACTGGCGGCTGGAACCGGGCCGCGCGTCAAACGGTTGGTTCGCGCGTGCCTGCCTGGACGCACGCGCATTGAAGTGACGGCCTCCAATGATTTGGCGCGGCGTTGCCGGCTTCATCGTTGTTCTCGCGCTGGCATTCGGCGCCTTTTACGCCTGGCAGTGGCGCGACGAAATCGCGCCGGTGAAGCCGCCGGTGGCATCGAGCTTCGATCCGGCAATCGTCGCCAAAGGCGCCCGGCTGGCCGCGGTCGGCGACTGCGCAGTCTGCCACACAAAAGCGGGCGGCAAGCCCTTCGCCGGCGGCTTTCCGGTGCAATCGCCGTTCGGCATCATTTACGGCAGCAACATCACCCCCGATCCGCAGACCGGCATCGGCAGCTGGTCGGAGGAGGCATTCCGGCGCGCACTGCGTGAGGGGGTCACGCGCAAGGGCAACCATCTCTATCCGGCATTCCCTTACGACCACTTCACCCGTGTCACGGACGACGACATCTCCGCACTCTATGCCTATCTCATGACTCGCGAGCCGGTGCAGCAGCGAAATCTGCCGCCCGATCTACCGTTTCCGCTGAACATTCGCTTATCGGCCGCGGCCTGGAAGCTTCTGTTTCTCAGCACAGGTCAATATCAGCCGGATCGGACGCAAAGCGCGCAATGGAATCGCGGCGCCTATTTGACCGCGGGTCTCGGACATTGCGGAGCCTGTCACAGTCCCCGCAATTCCCTTGGCGCCGAGGACAACACAAAGGCCTATGCCGGCGGCAAAGGCGAGGGCTGGACCGCGCCGGCCTTGAACTCAGCGTCGCCGGCGCCGGTACCGTGGACCGCAGATCAGCTTTACGCCTACCTGCGGCACGGCTTCGCCGACGAGCATGGCCACGTCGCCGGTCCGATGCAGCCGGTCGTCCAAGAGCTCGCGCGGGCGTCCGAAAGCGATGTGCGCGCCATTGCCGTCTACATTGCTTCGTTGCCGGGCGCGCAAAACGCCGCGCAGCTTCAGCAGCGCACCAAAGCGGCATTGCAGTTCGCCCAAAATCGCAACCCGACAGTTGTCAGACGCATTTCAACCACCGGTGTGGCCGCTGCTCCCGAGGCACAACAGATGCATGGTAGCGCCGACGGCGCCGCGATCTTCGCCGGCGCTTGCGCAAGCTGCCACCATAGCGGCGGCGAGCTGCCGATTTCGCGCCCGATTGAGCTCGGCCTGAGCACACCTGTGAACGAGCAGGACCCGACGGACTTCATCCGTATCGTTCTCGATGGCATTCATCCGGCGCCGCAACGGCATGGACCGATCATGCCCGGTTTTGCCGGCGCACTAACGGACGCCCAGATCATCGCATTGGCCGCCTATGTGCGCGCCCAGTTCAGCCGCGCAGGTCCTTGGACTCACGTCGCCGAGACATTGAAAGCCGCGCACAAAAACCCGGAACCGAAATCGGGCATGCCATGATTCAACTCAACGTCAACGGCCACATGCACCAAGTGGACGCCGATCCGCGTACGCCGCTCCTTTACGTGTTACGGAACGAGCTTAAGCTCAATGCAGCGAAATTCGGCTGCGGTCTCGGGCAGTGCGGGGCGTGCACCGTTCTCATCGACCACGAGCCGGTCTTTTCCTGCCTGCTGCCGATTTCGGTCATCGACGGACGCTACATACAGACTGTCGAGGGGCTCGGCAGCGAAGAAAAGCCGGGTCCGGTGCAGCGCGCTTTCTTGGCCGAACAGGCGGCGCAATGCGGCTATTGCATCCCCGGGATGATGATGCGCGCGCAAGCCTTGCTCGAACGTAACGCGGCGCCCTCCGACGAGCAGATTCGCGACTACATGGCGCCCAATCTGTGCCGATGCGGTACGCATATGCGCATTTTGCGCGCAGTGAAGCACGCCGCACAGCTCATGACGGCCGCCGGTCACGGCGCCCTGCGAGAGGCGTCCAAATGAACGCTCGGCGCGATTTCGGTATGACGCGGCGGCACCTGCTCGCGACGGGCGGGGTCGTCCTTGTCAGCTTCACACTGGCACCGCGAACGCTTCATGCGCAAACCGGCCAAAATCGACAGCCTCAAGTGCAATTGCCGGGCAGCTTGCAAAAGTCGCCAATGCTCGACTCCTGGATCGCGATCGACGGCGCCGGCAAAATCACGGTGTTTACCGGCAAAGCCGAGCTGGGCCAGGGCATCATGACCGCGCTCATCCAGTGCGCAGCAGAAGAGCTGGATGTCCCGCCGGCCACGATAACGTTGATCACCGCCGATACTGCGCGCACGCCGAACGAAGGGTACACCGCCGGCAGCCATTCCATGCAGGATTCCGGCACTGCCATTGTCAATGCCGCCGCGCAAGTGCGCGCGATCTTAGTCGATCTGGCGGCGAAAAAGCTCAACATGGCGGCCGATCAATTGGCGACGAAACAAGGCGCAGTCGTCGCCAAGAATGGCGCCAAGGTGCAATACAAGGACCTGGTCGGCGGCCTTGATCTTCATGTCGCGGCGCAGCCGAATTCCCCGCTCAAGAGCCCAAAGGACTTCACCGTCATCGGCCGGTCGCTGCCGCGCGTCGACATTCCCGGCAAGCTCACCGGCAAGCCAATGTTCGTGCAGGACCTGCGTTTGGACGGCATGTTGCATGCGCGCGTGGTGCGGCCGCCGAATTATCACGCACGCCTGATCAAGCTCGAGGCTGACGCGATTGAAAAGATGCCGGGCGTGGTCAAGGTTGTGCGCGAGGGTAGTTTCCTCGCTGTCGTCGCGCAGGACGAATTCCAGGCAATCGAGGCGATGAACGCGCTCTCGGCGGCCGCTCAGTGGCAAGTGCCCGCCGACTTGCCGGAGCAGGCGAACATCTTCGATTACCTGAAGTCATTGCAAACGAGGGATACGACGGTGCTGGAGAAAGGAACGGTCGGTCAGCCAGGCGCGCGCAGATTGCAGGCGACTTATCATCGTCCGTATGGACTGCACGGGTCGATCGGGCCGTCCTGCGCTATTGCCAAGTTCGCGGGAGATCGCCTGACTGTGTGGACTCACACGCAAGGTGTTTTCCCTCTGCGCAATGCGCTCGCCGACATGCTGCACATTCCAAAGGAAAACATACGTTGCATTCAAGTCGAGGGCTCCGGCTGCTACGGCCACAATGCCGCCGATGACGCGGCGGCGGATGCCGCGCTGATTGCGCGGACGATTCCGGGCCGGCCGATTCGGGTGCAGTGGATGCGCGAGCAGGAGCACGGCTGGGAGCCATTTGGCCCGGCCATGAGCTCGCAAGTGTCGGCCGCGCTCGATGATCGCGGCAAGCTCCTTGAGTGGCAATACGAGGTGTGGAGCAATACGCATTCGACGCGGCCGGCAGGGCCTGCTGGCAATCTCCTTGCCGCGCGCTATCTCGAACAGCCTTTTCCAGAACCTCCACCGAAGGCTATTCCGATGCCCGAAGGCGGAGGCGACCGCAATTCCATTCCGAAATACGCCCTACCAAATGCGCGGATCGTCTACCATTTCATCCCGCAAATGCCGCTCCGCGTCTCGGCGCTGCGTGCGCTCGGCGCCTATCACAACGTCTTTGCCATCGAGAGCTTCATGGACGAATTGGCGGCTGAAGCGAAGGCTGATCCCGTCGCGTTTCGGCTTCGGCACATCGACGATGAGCGGGCGCGCGCGGTCATCGAAAAAGCCGCAAAAGAATTCGGCTGGAAAGCGAATGAAAAGCGGCCCCGCTGGCGCGGCCGCGGCTTTGCTTTCGCCCAATACAAGAACCTTGCGGCCTATTGCGCATTGGCTGTCGAGGTCCATGTCGTCCGCGAAACCGGCGAAGTAAAGCTCGATCGCATTGTCGCTGCGGTCGATTCCGGGCAAGCGGTCAATCCGGACGGCATTCGCAACCAGATCGAGGGGGGGATCGTGCAAGCGGCGAGCTGGACGCTCTGTGAGGAAGTGACCTTCAGCAGAACGACGATTACCAGCCGGGACTGGTCGAGCTTTCCTATGATGCGTTTTCCGGCGGCGCCGCAAACCGTTGAGGTCCACGTGATCGACCGTCCCGGCGCGCCGTTTCTCGGCACCGGAGAAGCAGGGCAAGGTCCCACGGCCGGTGCTATCGCCAACGCCGTCGCCGATGCAATCGATGCACGAATCCGCACGCTGCCGCTGTCGCCGGCGCGCGTTAAAGCGGCCATCGGCGTCTAGCGGTTCATCAGCGGGTCCGATGCCGCCGAAGCGGCTAGTGCGTCATCAGATAGCGGCAGCCGCGGCCGATCAACCACACCAACGCCGCGAACAACAACGCCGGCACCGCCACCACCACGCGGCCGGCATTGACGTTGTAGAAGCTACTGAGGACCGCCAGGACGGCGAGAACAACGGCGATCGCCGTCAGCACCCGATAGACCACCACGCCCCAACGAGCCGCGGGGCGGCCGCTCTCGACATACGTAACGCGCCGCTGAAGCACGGAACCAATACGTCGCTCAAACACGGAATGCTCCTTTTTTCGTCCTTACCGGCAGATGTAGTCCGTCTGCACGACCGTGCCCTCCGGCGTCATCACCCGCTGGCGGTGCCAGCACGCGGCCGGGGCGAAGGCGGCATGCTGCCTCTGCGTCGGATAATGCCAAGCCGCTGTACTGCGCCACTCCGTGCATTGTGGCCATGGGGCCGAAGGCGGAACCTGCATGACCGCGAACGCCGCGGATGCCAACAATGCTGCGGACCGCATCGCCGCTCCATTGGTAAGCTTGCTCGCTGGATAACCGTTAGCGGCCAGTCCGAGTTCCCCGAGTCACAGACAGCGTTCGCGCGCCGCCGCGGCGCCAATGAAGGCGGCGTAGCTCCAGGTGAGATGTTGCGCCGATGTCTGCTTCCCCGTGACCCTATCGACTTGTTCCGATAAGGCTCCATCCGCCGGCGTCAACGCCCGCACCGTCATCAGATACGCGTCGCCGCGATCGATGAAGACCTCACGCTCCGCTGGGGACCGTTGGGCCAAGCGATAATAGAGCGCCGCGGCCGCAAGCGTGGTCGGGTACCAAGCACCGCCGCCGAAATAGCGATCCGCGCGATAACGCCCGAGCGCGGGCGCCGCAAACCGCGCATTGATCGGAAATTCGCGGGCGAACAGTCGCTCGATCGCTGTCAAGGTTTGACGTACCCGCACGTCGGTCATGCTGTGCGGCCCTTGCGGCAGATCGCTGTCGAGCACGGCAAGGAGTTGTGAGGCGTCCACCAAGTCATCCGCCACGCCCCTGCCAAGGGGCCACACCGCTGCATAAATGCCGTGCCGCTCCGACCAATGGCGCTCAAGGGCCGTTCGCAAAGCGCGCTCCGCGGCCTCTCGCGCTTGCCGGTCGGGGAAGTAATCCTGGCCGTGCACCAATGCGCCAAGCTGAACGAGCGCAACATGATAATGCTGGGCCTGTTCTTCCTCCCATGGTCCGACGCACGCTTCGCCTGCATGGCGCAAGGTGAAATCGAGATCGATTGCCAGCAGGCGCTCAATGTCTTCGGTCGTCCGGCCCCCTGCCGCGAGGTACCGCAAGCACGCCAAGGCACGCAGCGCCGGCCCGTCATATTGCGGACGCGCCCAGCGGAAGATATCGGGCGTGCCGTCGGCATTGAAACGGGGCTCGCCGAGCAGGCTATCGCCGCGCAACGCGGCGATTTCATCCGGTGGGCGCAGAAATTGACGCGCCTCGGGCCGAGCCGCCTCATAGTAGCCGCCTTGGCGCAAGCTCGGCGCGCCATCCAACGCGATCAGCGCCAAGCTGAAGCGGACCACGTCCTCAAAATGGCGCCGCCACCGCTCATCCTCCCTCGTCCCCGCCATTTGCATGAGATCGACTAGCGCGCTCATCACCGCCGCAGCATCGCGCACCCAGTGAAAAAAGTAGTCCGGCGCGGGATTCCAATCGGCTATGCACGGCGAGGCGAGAACAGAACCGACTGCCGGAATGATTCGTTGCGCGACCGCCTCACGGTCACGAACAAGATGAGTCGCAGAGATGGCTTGCTGCATTGCAGAGGCGCTGCGTCGCGTCTGCTCAGCAATCCATTGGGTGAAATCGCGCTCATCCCGCATGCTTCCTCATGCACGGAACTTGAAAAAGTTCCAGCGTGCGGCGGCGCAAAATTTTTTAGCACGCGCACAAGAATATCGTTGCATTTTTGGCTTATTGGTAAGACAGATGGGGTACGCCTGCGCGGGGACGCAGCGCCGCTGGTTTCGGGGCCAGCACAACGAAAGCAACGTGTTACAGCGACAGAAGGCAAACGCGCCAGGCGGAGACGCCTCTACGCGCCCGCGCCGCAATCAAGTTGACGGCGCCACAGACGCCGCTCGATTCGGCACGGTGGAGCACGCCGCCACAGCCGAGTTCCAGCCGCCAGCGGCGACCTACGAGAAGAAGAGCGCCTTTTCCGAATGCGCGACACTGCTCGCGTGCCTGTTGCGCTCGCCACATCGGCTGCGCGTGATTTTGCTCACGTTCGGCATCGCGACGGTGTTGATCGGTAACATGGTGGGGCAGGTCAAACTCAACGAATGGAACGGCTCATTCTTTGACGCGCTGGCACAACGAAATGTCACCGCGCTGTTGCATCAGTTGCTGATCTTCCTCGGTATTGTCGCTGCCCTCTTGGGCTTCGTTGTCGCGCAAACTTGGATGCAGCAGATGTTGAAGGTGCGCCTGCGCGAATGGCTGACGCACCATCTCCTAAATCAATGGCTGGTGCCCGGACGCGCTTACCGTCTCGGCTTGGCCGGACAGATCGGCGTCAATCCCGATCAACGCATCGAGCAGGACACCCGCCAGTTCACCGAATTATCAGCAGGCCTTGGTGTCGGCCTCTTTCAGGCCACCTTGTTGCTGGTGAGCTTCATCAGCATTCTATGGGCGCTCTCCAATCAACTCGTCTTCGCGTTCGGCGGCCTGCACTTCTCCATTCCCGGCTACATGGTTTGGTGTGCGGCGATCTACGCCCTGGTTGGCTCGCTGTTGACATGGCGGGTCGGCCGCCCGCTGATCGACCTCAACGCCGACCTCTATGCGCGTGAGGCCGAGCTTCGCTTCGCTTTGGTACGAGCAAACGAAAGCGCTGAAAGCATTGCGCTTTGCGGTGGCGAGCGCGACGAACGGCGCCAACTCGACGCCAATGTCCACCGCGTCATCGGCACCATGCGGCAGCTATCGGGCGCGCTCTCCCGCCTGACCTGGATCACCTCCGGTTATGGCTGGATTGCAATCGTCGTGCCCATCGTGGTCGCCGCCCCCGGTTATTTCAGCGGCAGCTTGAGCATGGGCGGCTTGATGATGGTCGTCGGCGCGTTCAACCAAGTCCAGTCTTCGCTACGCTGGTTCGTCGACCAATTCCCGGCAATCGCGGACTGGCGCGCGACGCTTCAGCGCGTCAGCGCTTTCAAAGCCGCGGTCGAAAAAGTCGATGCGATCGACAAGGCTACCGAAACGATCAATCTGGTCAGGCATCCGGACAATAAGCTCGCTTTCGATTCCGTGAGCGTGCTGCTGTCGGATGGACGGGTTGTAATCTCCGATGCAACCGTGGAAGTGCAGCCCGGTGAGCGCGTGCTGATTGTCGGCGAATCGGGCGCCGGCAAAAGCACGCTGTTCCGCGCGCTCGCGGGGCTATGGCCCTGGGGCGCGGGCACCATCCGTTCACCCGAACCCAGCAGCATGATGTTCATGCCGCAACGGCCTTATATCCCGCTCGGGACTATGCGCGCAGCCATCACCTATCCCGATCCGCCGACTGCATTCGCCACGGCAGCGGTCGCCGCGGCAGTGAAACGCGTCGGATTGGCCGAGTTGCTGCCGGCGCTCGATTCAGAGGCGCGGCTCGACAAAAATCTCTCGCTGGGGCAGCAGCAGCTCATCGCCTTTGCACGCATGATCCTGCACGCCCCCACGTGGGTCTTCCTCGATGAGGCGACCTCCGCGCTCGATGAGGTCAGTCAGCGGCGCGTGATGTCGATCTTCGACCACGAGCTGAGCCGCGCAACGGTGCTCAGCATCGGTCACCGGCCCGGGCTGGAGCACTTTCATAGCCGTGTGCTGCACCTGCGCCGCACCCCGATGGGCGCGATGCTCGATCACAAGCCCGCTGAAGCCGCGGAATCGCACATGATCCGCTATGTGCCGCGGCGCGCCGGCAACGCCCATCGAGGCTACTAAGCCGTACCCGGCGGCGGAAAGAACTGATAAAGCCAGGTTTCGGTGAGAGTCTTGCCCTCGAAGCGCAAGAAGCAGCGCAAGTCGATTTGCTGCTTGCCCGGCGCATAGACGTCGAACAGCGCCCGCCACGTCTTGGTGCCCACCACCTTGATGACGTAAGGATTAATCACCTTGCCGCGTGAGACGGTGACTACCGGCGTGATGTCGAAGCGCGGCGCCATGTCGGCCATGCTGCCGCCGGCAAAGTCGATCACGAATTTCCAGCTGTCTTTGTCTTGCGGCGACGGCTTGCCGGGCACGCCGCCGCGGCCGATGCGGGTCGAGATCACGTGTGCGGTTTCGGTCGCGGGCTTCGGATTACGGTCCTGCCAGTACAGGCGATAAGCCAATTTGATCTGGTCGCCGGACTTGACGGGCTTTTTCGGCTTCCAATAGGCGACGATGTTGTCGTGAATCTCATCCTGGGTCGGAATCTCCACCAGCTGCACGGCACCCTCTCCCCACTCGCCTTTCGGTTCAACCCAGATACTGGGGCGGCGATTATAGAAGGCGCCGTCGTCCTGATAGTCGACGAAGTCGCGGTCGCGCTGCATCAGGCCGAATCCTTTCGGATTCTGGTCGAGGAAGGAGTTCACCAGCACCGACGGAGGATCGATCAATGGGCGCCAAATGCGCTCGCCTTTGCCCGTCCATAGCGCCAAGCCGTCGCTGTCATGGATTTCGGGGCGCCAGTCGGTAGCCGATTGACGGTCATTCTCGCCGTACCAATACATGCTGGTGAGCGGCGCAATGCCGAGTTGGGCGATGTCGTTGCGGATGAATAGCTCGGCATCGACGTCCATGATCGCGCCGGTTTGCTTTGTGGCTACAAAGCGGTAGGCGCCAGTCAAACTCGGGCCGTCGAGCAAGGCGTAAATGGTGATCGAGCGCTGGCCCTTGTTAGGCTCTTCCAGCCAAAACTCCACGAAGCGGGGGAATTCCTCCTTCATCGACGTGCCGGTATCGACGGCGATGCCGCGCGCGGAGGCACCATACTGGTTTTCCTCGCCGGAACTGCGGAAGTAGCTAGCGCCTTGGAAAGCAAGCCAATCGGTATTTTGGTCCGGTCCATTCATGATCCGGAACCCGGAAAAACCGGCATCTGCCGGCAATTTCGCCGCAAGGCCGGTCGTCCCAAAATCGAAATCGTCCGGCGAATAAGGGACTGGACGAGTCAAACCACCGCTCACAACGTTGATTTTGACCGGCAAGGCATTGAATTTGTCGAGGTGGAAGAAGCGGACCGGAAAAGGCCCCTCCCCATGCGGCCATAGCGCCTTGTCAGGACGGAATTTGATTTTTTGTGACACGTCGAAATCAATCTTGCTCACGACGTCGGGGACCGGTGGCTTCTCCTCGACATAAGGCTTGGCCGCGAGCGACTGCGCCGTCTTCCGTAAAACCGCAAAATCAAAGGGTGTTTGGGCTGGTGCGGCTTGCTCCGCAAAGCTGCGGGGGATGGCGAGGCCGGTAAGCGCCACGGCCATCGGCCCAGTCACGACGAGTTGTCGACGATCAAAGAGAACCATGCGTTTTAGTTTCTAGCGCGGATTACCCGTAGCGACTCGATATGCATGTCGACCCCGCCCGATATGCATTCATCCTTTGCCGCGATCGATGGAAACCAGGCAGCGCGACACGCGTTTAATGCGCAAGGGTTGGTGTTTTCGGGGTCCGAACGCCCGTGCCGGGCAAAGGTTCCCACAAAGCAAGCGTTTGGGTCATATGAACAATCATGAAGAACAAAGGGCGGCTTGCGCCGGGCCGCTACCGCTGCTCGACGAGGCGACGCCGCCTCTGTGTCCGGCACCCATGCCAAGCCAGACCATCGCATTTTGGACGCCGCGGGTCGCATTGACCGCCACCACGCGCGTCTTGGTCGAGTTGTTCCGGCCGCAACGCGCCGTGCAGCCTGCAGCCATTACCATGCCCAATACCGATGAAGCGCGATGATGAAACGCGATGACGTCGCGGTTCAGCGCTGGCTGATTTTCGGATTGGCGTTCTCGACGACGGCCGCGGCGAGCACGCGCTTATTGGCGATCTTTCGGTTTGACGGCCTGTCTTGGCTACAGATCCTGCTGCTCGCGGTTTTTTCGCTGCTGTTTTTCCTGATCGCGACCTCATTCTGGATCGCCTGCCTCGGAGCGTACGCCCTGTGGCGCAACGATGGCGCCGAATGGCGTACACTTGGCAAGCTCGATTTGAGCCAATTACCGACACGACGAACGGCGCTGCTGGTGCCGGTCTATCACGAAGATCCGAGAGAGGTGTCCGCGCGCATCGTCGCGATGCAAGAATCGTTGTGTGCATCCGGCCTGCAGGAGTTGTTCGATTTTTTCATCCTCAGCGACTCGACCGATGAAGGCTGCCGGCATGCCGAGCAAATCGCCTGCGCGGAATTACGGCGGCAACTTGCCGGCTGCCGCGTCTTCTACCGTAATCGCGCGCGCAACATCGGCCACAAGAGCGGCAACATCGAAGATTTTTGCAAAAACTGGGGCGGCTTGTACGAGTACATGGTGGTGCTCGACGCCGACAGCGTGATGACCGGCCGCACTCTTGTGCACTTGGTGCAGGCGATGGATGCCAACCCGCGCGCCGCACTCATCCAGACATCGCCGCTCCTGATCGGCGGCCGCTCTTTGTTTGCGCGTTTTCAGCAATTTGCCTCCTGGGTCTATGGACCGATGTACGCCGCCGGGCTCGCGCGGCTTCAAGGACCAGGCGGCAACTATTGGGGCCATAACGCGATCATCAGGGTGCGGCCGTTCATGGAAAGCTGCGGTCTGCCGGCTTTGCCGGGACGCCCCCCACTCGGCGGCGAAATCATGAGTCATGATTTTGTCGAAGCCGCGCTGCTGTTGCGCGCCGGCTGGGAGGTCTGGTTGGTGCCGGAGCTGGACGGCAGTTATGAGACAACGCCGCCGACGCTGATCGACCATCTCAAGCGCGATCGCCGCTGGTGCCAGGGTAACCTCCAGCATATGAAGCTGCTGTTCGCGCAGGGACTGCGCGCGCCGAGCCGCGTCCATTTCGCATTGGGCATCATGAGCTATTTGTCGTCGCCGCTGTGGCTGCTG
This sequence comes from Pseudolabrys sp., assembly GCA_035652735.1. Classification (GTDB taxonomy): domain Bacteria; phylum Pseudomonadota; class Alphaproteobacteria; order Rhizobiales; family Xanthobacteraceae; genus Pseudolabrys. The sequence goes on from DASRDF010000007.1 coordinate 23,800, forward strand.
CTGGTGATCTTGTTCGTCGTCAACGCCATCCAACTCGAGCAAACGGCGCCGGCGACGTTCATTGGCCGCTATCCGGTTCTCGCATGGCCTATCTCGCATACGGCGGCATTCGTCAGCATCGCTGTCGCCGCGTTGGGGATGCTTTATATTCCCAAGGTCCTGGCCGTCGTGGTCATGTTACGGCGCGGCGCGGCCGCCTATGGCGGCAGCGTCAAGCTGATCGTGAGCGTCCTTTTGGAAAGTGTATTTTCTACGCTCACCGCCCCAATTTTTATGCTTGCCCATACCTGGTTTGTCGTCACCATCCTGACCGGGCGCAACACGCGTTGGGGGCCGCAGTTGCGCGGCGGGCGCGGCCTCGCCTTACGAAGCGCCGTGCGCGCGTTTGCTCCGCACACGATCGTCGCCATTGTTGCCGGGACGGCGGCGTGGCACTGGACGCCCGGCGATTTCGGGTGGTACCTGCCGATGCTGATTGGGCTGGCCCTGGCAACCCCAATCGGCTGGCTGAGCAGTCTGCCGAGCCTTGGCGCCCTGGCGCGCAGGCACGGCCTGCTTCTCGTTCCGAGCGAAACGGACGGCCTGCCGATTGCCGCCCGCGTCGACGCAGTTCTTGCCCATGCCGAGGCGGTCGACCGCGCCAGGGGCGAGGCTCTACCTGCCGGCGAGGCGCTGCACGCGGCTTAAGCGCTTCGCTCAGCAACCACAGCGCTGGCGAAGAATGTCCGACCTGGTCGAGGCCCTTTTGAGCCGGATGAGTTTGGCCGAAAAGGTCGGACAACTGAACCATCTCGCCGCAAGCGCCGACAGCACCGGCGCTGGCGCCGCCGCCACCGATATCGAAAGCCGTATTCGCCGCGGCGAGGTCGGCAGCATGGCAGGCGGCCTGGATTTGGAGCGGCTGAAGGCGCTGCAGCGCATTGCCGTCGCCGAGTCGGCCAACAAGATTCCTTTGATCTTTGCCATCGACGTGATCCACGGCCACCGCACTATCTTTCCGCTTCCTCTCGGCCTGGCTTGTTCATGGGATTTCTCGCTGATCAAGGACACGGCACGCGCCGCAGCGCTAGAGGCGACCGCCGCAGGCATCACGCTCGCTTGGGCGCCGATGCTCGACGTCTCGCGCGACGCGCGCTGGGGTCGTTGTGCCGAAAGCGCGGGGGAGGACCCTTTGCTTGGAGCAATGCTTGGGCGCGCTATGGTTGAAGGCTATCAGCAAGACGACTTGGCGCGACCCGACAGCATGATGGCGACAGCCAAGCATTTCGCTGGCTACGGCTTCGCCGAAGGCGGGCGCGACTACAACGCGGTGGATGCGAGCGCGTACCGGATGCACAATGTGGTATTGCCGCCGTTCAAGGCGGCGATTGATGCCGGCGTCGGTGCCGTTATGGTCGGGTTCCACGATCTTGCCGGCATTCCCTGCACCGCTCATCACGAGCTGCTGCACGACCTGCTGCGCGAGCGCTGGGGCTTCGACGGCCTGATCGTATCCGACTACACGGCCATCCTGGAACTGGTGCATCACGGCGTTGCCGCCGACACAAAAGAGGCGGCGATGCTCGCGTTCAACGCCGGCGTTGACATCGACCTTGTTTCCGAATGTTACGTGCGGCATCTGCCGGAACTGGTGGCCGAAGGACGCATCGCCGAGGCCGCCATCGACCGCGCCTGCCGTCGCGTGCTGCGCGCCAAGGAACGCCTCGGCTTGTTTTCCGATCCCTATCGCCGGCTCGATGCCGCGCACCGGGACAGGGTCACGCTCACGACTGAAACACGGCGCCTCGCCCGCAAAGCTGCCGCGAAATCTTGCGTCCTGCTCAAAAATAACCGCGTGCTGCCTCTTGCCCGCAGGACGAGCATCGCGTTGATCGGCCCGCTGGCGGACAGCCGTGCCAATATGCAGGGAACATGGGCGGTCGCGGCACGCGCCGACGACAGTGTCACCTTGCTTGAAGGCTTGCGCGCCGCCGTCGGCGAAAACCACATTCTTTACGCCAAGGGCGCCAATATCGTCGACAATGCCAATGTTGCCGCACGGTTGAACGTGTTCGGCGAGATTTGCGCAATCGACGCGCGGGCGCCTGCCGACATGCGGGCCGAAGCTGTCGCACTCGCGCGGCGGGCCGACGTGGTCGTCGCCTGCGTGGGCGAGGCGCGCGAGCATACGGGCGAATCCTCGACCCGCAGCGAGCTTGGGCTGCCGGGCAGCCAACCCGATCTTTTGCGTGCGTTGCGCGCGACCGGTAAGCCGCTCGTCGTAGTAACGATGAGCGGACGCCCGCTGGCGCTCGAGTGGGAAGACGCAAACGCCGATGCCATCCTGCATTGCTGGTTCGGGGGGACCGAGACCGGCAACGCTATTGCCGATGTGCTGTTCGGCGAGGTCAATCCTTCAGGTAAGCTAGCTATGAGCTTCCCGCGCGGCGCCGGACAATGCCCCATCCACTATGCCGAAGCGCCTACTGGCCGACCAATCGACAAAATCGGCGTCGACGCGCACGGCGACGATGAAAACGCAAATGGGCGCCATGTATTTCGCAAATTCACCACGGCGTGTCGGCTAGAGGGCCCGCATACGCCGCTGTATGCCTTCGGCCATGGGCTGTCGTACAGCACCTTCGAATATGGCGCACTCATTCTCGACAAAACTAAACTGAGTGGCGAGCACGACGTCCTGCATGCAAGCATCGAACTGCACAACGCCGGACCGTATGCCGGCGAAGAAATCGTCCAGCTTTATCTCGGCGATCCGGTGGCGAGCCGCTCGCGGCCGGTGCGCGCATTGAAGGCGTTTCGGAAGATCAGTTTGCAACCGGGACAATCACAGCGCGTCGATTTTGCAATTACCGTAAATGACTTGAAATTTTTTCGCGCCGAGCGCCTCTCATCTCCTGAACCAATCTGGGAGCCGGGCATTTTCATCGTCGAAATCGGCCGTAGCTCCGATAAGCTTGCCGCCGCTCGCGTCGAATGGCACGTCAAAAAATAAATCCACGCCGGGTGCCTCTACCCGACCAAGCTTTGCTCGATCTCGTGCAGCGGCAGACGCTTACCTATTTTTGGGACTTCGCGCACCCGGTGAGCGGCATGGCGCGGGAGCGCAGCAACCCTGTGCCGGGCTACGATTACCTCGAGACGGTAACCACTGGCGGCACGGGTTTCGGAATTATGGCGCTGCTTGCCGGCGTCGCGCGCGGCTTTCTACCACGCGCAGATGTTCGCGATCGCTTGCGGCAGATAACGGGATTTCTGACGCGGGCGGAAACCTATCATGGTGTCTTCCCACATTTTCTTCATGGCGCAACCGCCGCGACCATTGCGTTCTCCGAAAAAGACGACGGGGGCGACCTCGTTGAGACATCATTTCTCATGATGGGTCTGCTTTGTGCCCGGCAATTCTTTTCTCGGCTTGACGCCGCGGAAGTCGACTTACGCAACGCCATCGACCGGCTTTGGCATGCCGTCGAATGGAAATGGCACACCAGCGGCCGCGAAGCGCTCTATTGGCACTGGAGTTCGCGCTACGGCTGGGACATGGACCACGCCATTACCGGGTGGAATGAATGTCTGATTACATATCTGCTGGCCGCGTCGTCGCCGACCTATCCTATCGCGCCTACCGTGTATCACCGCGGCTGGACGAGCGGCGATACCTTCCGCAACGGGCAGAGTTACTACGGCGTGACTTTGCCGCTCGGGCCCTCGCACGGCGGACCACTGTTCTTCTCGCATTTCTCTTTTCTCGGCCTGGATCCCCGCGGCTTGCGTGACCGCTATGCCGACTATTGGGAGCAGAACCGCGCACATACTTTAATCAATCGCGCCCACTGCATCGCCAATCCCAGCGATTTCGCCGGGTACGCGGCAAACTGCTGGGGTCTGACGGCCTGCGACGGCGACGCCGGTTACGGCGCTTTCTGTCCGCGCCATGACCGCGGGGTCATCGCTCCCACCGCGGCTCTCTCGGCGATTGCCTATACGCCGGCGGAATCCATGCTGGTGCTGCGCCACCTCTATGACGATCTCGGCGAGCGCACATGGAGCCGCTACGGCTTTATCGACGCCTTCAATCTGTCTCGCAATTGGTTCGCGAGCAGCAACCTTGCTATCGATCAGGCACCCATCATCATTATGATCGAGAATCACCGTTCCGGTCTCTTGTGGGATCTGTTCATGAGTTGCGACGAGGTCCGATTCGCGCTTCGTGAGCTAGGTTTTGAGCGTCAAGGCCGTTAGATCTCGTCTGGCCCACGCCTTCGGCGCAAGCTGCGTTCCACCATCATCCTCCGCTGGCTTTCAGCGCGCGCCCGCTGAAGCCCCCGTATCGACTTGGATCAAATCGCGCAGAGCTGTCGACGTCGTTCGCAATCAGCCCGCGACTCTGCCGACGCACCAACGAGGCATAATAGCCGCCGAGGCGCATGAGCTCCGGATGCGTTCCGCTTTCGGCGATTTCTCCCTCCTTGAGCACGACGATGCGATCGGCATTGACCACGGTCGCAAGCCGATGGGCAATAACGAACGTGGTCCGATGCTTAAGCAGAGCGTCAATGGCCTGCTGGACCACCTCTTCAGATTCAGCGTCCAGCGACGCAGTTGCCTCGTCGAAGACGATGATAGGCGGGTCCTTGAGCAATGCACGCGCGATTGTAACTCGCTGTCTCTCGCCGACAGACAGTAAGCCGCCGCGCTCGCCGACTTTGCTGCCATAACCTTCCGGTAATCTACGGATGAAGTCGTCGGCGTTCGCCGCACGCGCCGCGGCGACGATCTCTTCTTCACTCGCGTCAGGGCGACCGTATGCGATGTTGGCGCGTACGCTGTCGTTGAACAATAGCGGGTCCTGCAAAACCACGCCGATGTTTCGGCGGATCGAGCTCTGCCGCACGGTGCGCGTGTCGCGGCCGTCGATCGTAATGCGGCCGGCCTGCGGATCGTAGAATCGCATCAATAACGCCATCAATGTCGTTTTGCCCGAGCCGCTGGGCCCCACGACGGCGACTGTTTCTCCCGCCGCTACGTCAAGCGATACGTCCTTCAGGAGAGGACGCGAAGCCTGCTCGTATTGAAACGACACGTTCTCGAATCGTACGTCACCTTTCACGCTGGCGATGTCAGTTGCGTTGGGGGAATCGCCGAGATGCTCTTGCACATTGAGGATGCCAAGAATCTCATCGAGCGACACCGCCGCCCGCCGTAGCGCGGTATAGACGCCGCTCAGCCCTTGCACTGGACCGAAAAGGCCTCCGACATAGCCGAGAAACGCGATTACGGTTCCGATCGATATGTCGCCCTTCACTACTAAGTAAGCGCCCAAACCGATCGCCCATAGACGCGCCGCCGCGATCGATAGATTGCTTGCAGCGCCATAGCCGGTATCGGTCGCGACCCCGCGAATGACGACCTGGTTGGCACCGGACACGTCCTGCAGGAAGCGCTTCTTCTCGGCATCCTCCATGGTGAAGCTTCGCACCACAACGATACCCGAAAGGACCTCGTTGAACCGCGAATAAATATGCGCCCAGCGGTCGAGCAACGTGCGCTCTCGCTGGACCTGTTCAGGTCCAGCCCACATGGCGATCAATGCCGGCACCGGCGCAAATACAAGGACCACAAGCGCGAGGCGCCAATCCAATGTCAGCATCACACCGAGGGCAATGCTGAGGAAGAGTACCGACGGCAACACGTTGAACAGGATCAGACTCACGGCATTGGTGAAGCCCTGAATACTACGATCAAGGCGCGTCATAATGGCGCCGACGCCCTCGCTGTGCTGCATGCGCAGGGGCATTTTGTGCAACTTACCGACGATCGCTTCGAGCAGAGCGTACTGGAGGCCTATGCGTGTACGCCAGGTCAGCCAATTCGCCGTCCCGTCCATTGACTCTCGCAAAACGGCGATAGCCACAAGAGCGCCGATGAGAAGCAGAAGGACCCGATAACCTCTTGCGCCGATGAGTTCGTCGAAAATGGATTTGATGACCAGAGGCTCGATAGCGTTGATGACCGCTACACCCAGCGTCAACAGCACGATAACGGCGATGGCCTGTCGGTGCGGAAACGCAAATCTGACGGCCTGATAGAGTCTGCGCGACTTGCCGGGTGGCGACGATCCCGCAAAGCCGCCGTCCCCTTTCTGTACGGCGTCAGCCATGTGCTTCTCCAGCTCGGTGAGTTCCGGAGCCGGGAATTAACACGGCGAATGTGCAGATTGCGCGTCAGCAGAACCGGTCAGGATCGATTGATGAACTTGTGGAACCGGCTCATTTCGCCGCTGTCAGTTCGGTCCTGGTAAAGGAACGCAAGCTTCTCTTTTTCGAATTTCTCGAAGAATGCGTTCCATCCGACCTGTTCCAACGCGTCGTCTTTAGGTGCGAAATCCAGCCGCAAGATACCGGGGCCGCTAGCGCTTTCTGTGTTCTTCACTGTTGCGGGAACCCCGCCGCGCTCTTCGGCCCAGCGGCGGATTTTTGCATGATCCGTCGTGACCTTCCCTTCAGACATGACCCAACCTCCTTTGTCGACGGGCCAGCGCAGACAAAAAAGAAGTCATACGCCAGCACTGGACTCCAATCCGGCACTCGAGCCAAACGTTCCTCAATGTCACCAGTCTTGCTCGGCTGCCGACATCGCGCACGGCGTTCTCAAGGGGTAGTGGTAATGGCGTCTACGGGAGCGGTCATAAACAAGGGCGTTTAGGCAAGCATCTTCTTCTTCATCATCTTCATCGCAATGCGAGCACCTTCATCTTCATCATCATCTTCATCATCATCTTCTTCCTTAAGCTGCGAATCATTGCCTAGCAGGAACCAAGCTTGCTGCACCCGCGTTCGATACGGTGCAGTCGGCATTCGCGCAGCGGTCATCGGTGTCAATGCAAACAAATCGGCAGTCCGGCAAAGTGCGCGTCGGCATCGTCGGCGTCGGCAATTGCGCATCCTCGCTTGTGCAAGGACTTTCCTACTATGCCGGCGCGCGCGCAAATGAGCCGGTGCCAGGATTGATGAATGTCGATCTCGGCGGTTACCACGTCAGCGACATTGAAATCGCATCAGCCTTCGATGTAAACGCAAAGAAGATTGGGTGCGATGTGGCTGAAGCGATCTACGCCGAGCCCAATAACACCTTCCGGTTCTCCGAAGTGAAAAGCACCGGTGTGAAGGTCATGCGCGGGCCGACCCTCGACGGCCTGGGCCGCTACCTGCGCGACGAGATCGAAGAGTCCGATGGCACTGTGATTGATGTTACCCGTCACCTGACCGACACCGCGACCGACGTGCTCGTTTCCTATCTGCCGGTCGGGTCGCAAAAGGCGACAGAATGGTATGCCAATTGCGCGCTCGATGCCGGGTGCGCCTTCGTCAACTGCATTCCGGTCTTTATCGCCTCCCAGCCGGCGTGGCGCGCGAAATTCGAAAAACGCGGCCTCCCGCTCATCGGCGACGATGTCAAAAGCCAGGTAGGCGCCACCATCCTTCACCGCACTTTGGTGAACCTGTTTCGCGAGCGCGGCGTGCGCGTCGATCGCACTTTTCAGCTCAATTTTGGCGGAAATACCGACTTTCTCAATATGCTCGAGCGCGAGCGCCTGCAGTCCAAAAAAATATCCAAAACACAATCGGTCAGCAGCCAGCTTGATGTCCCACTCGCGTCCGGCAACATCCATGTCGGCCCCAGTGACCATGTGCCTTGGCTCACCGACCGCAAGTGGGCCTATATCCGGCTGGAAGGCACGACGTTTGGCGGCGTGCCGCTCAACGCGGAATTGAAGCTGGAAGTCTGGGACTCGCCGAATTCCGCAGGCGTTGTCATCGACGCGGTGCGCTGCGCCAGGATTGCGCTCGATCGCGGCATCGGCGGGGCGCTGGTCGGGCCATCGAGCTATTTCATGAAGTCGCCGCCCCGCCAGTACACCGATCATGAGGCGAGAGAACGCACCGCCGGATTCATTTTGGGTGAGGACGGACCGCTTCATTAGGCGCTCACCATGAAAATTGTGGTCTTCGGCCTCAGTATCAGCTCGTCGTGGGGCAACGGCCACGCCACGCTTTGGCGCGGCCTCTGCAGCGCGCTCGCCCGCGACGGCCATGTCGTCGTCTTCTTTGAAAAGAACACTCCGTTTTACGCGGCGAGCCGCGATATGTCTGAACTAAACGGCGGCTCGCTTTGCCTCTACGACAATTGGCGCGAGGCCGCACCCCTTGCGCGCGACGAACTCATCGGCGCCGAGGCGGCGATCGTCACGTCCTATTGTCCGGACGCGGTTGCTGCGACCGAACTAATTGTCTCAGACGGCCATCCTCTTACGATCTTCTATGATCTCGATACACCCGTAACGCTTTCTCATCTGGCAACGGGAGCGCCCATCCCTTACATCGGCGCGCGCGGATTGAACGATTTCGATCTCGTCCTCAGCTATACCGGCGGCGGCGCCCTGGACGCGTTGCGCACCCGGCTTGGCGCTCGACGCGTCGCCCCGCTTTACGGCCACGTCGATCCGGCGTTGCACCGCCCAGTGGTGCCGCGCGAGCATTACCGATGCGACCTCTCCTATCTTGGCACCTACTCCGCCGACCGCCAGGCCGCTCTGTCACGGTTGCTGCTTGCACCGGCCGACCAGCACCCCGACCTGCGCTTTATCATCGGCGGCGCTCAATATCCGGCGGATTTCCCTTGGTATGCCAACATCCATTTCGTGCGCCATCTGCCGCCGAGCGAGCATCCGGCGTTTTTCTCGTCGTCGCGACTGACGTTGAACGTGACACGCAAGCCAATGGCGGACATGGGTTGGTGCCCCTCAGGGCGCCTGTTCGAGGCCGCTGCCTGCGGCGCGCCAATGATCTCGGACCGTTGGGCCGGATTGGATGACTTTTTTACCCCCGGCGAAGAGATCCTGGTCGCGCACGACACGGACGACGTCATCACTGCCATCGAGACAAGCGACGAGGAGCTGCGGCGAATGGCGGCGGCAGCACGCGAGCGGGTTTTGGCCGAGCACACCTCCGCGCGCCGCGCGCGCGAACTCATCGCCGCCATGGAGGCGGCTGCCGCGCCGCCCCGTGAACTCGAGCGAGCCTGATCATGTGGGGCATTGTGCCAGCTGCAGGCCGCGGCACGCGCATCCAGCCGCTGGCCTTTTCCAAGGAGCTGCTGCCCGTGGGCAGCCGCAACGAAGGCGGCAGCGAGCGCCCGTGCGCCGTTGCTGAATATTTGATCGAGCGCATGCTGCAAGGTGGCGTCGACAAGCTCTGCTTTGTCATCGCGCCGGGAAAATCGGATATCATGGAGTATTTCGGCGCGCGCTACCGCTCGACGCCGATTGCATACGTCGTGCAACAGCGCCCGCTCGGACTTTGCGACGCCGTTTTCTCCGCGCATCCACTCATCGCCAGCAGCGACGCCGTCGTAGTAGGCCTGCCGGACACGGTCTGGTTCCCGGAAACGGCGCTCGCCGCGCTTCCCGACGACGTGCTGTCGTTTCTGCTGTTTCCGGTGGAGCGACCTGAGTTTTTCGACGCCGTCGTGCTGCGCGGCGACGAAGTTATAGAAATCCAGGTCAAGCAGCCGAACGCCCAGTCGCACTGGATCTGGGGTGCCTTCAAGATGCCGGGGCAAACCTTTGCCGACCTGCGCCAGCTCTGGCAGGCGCGGCAATGCCGCGACGAATATTTCGGCACACTGACTAACGCTTACCTGCAGAGCGGGCAGCGAGCGCTCGGTGTCAAAGCCGGCGAAGCGTACGTCGATGTTGGCACGCTCAACGGCTATCGCGCGGTGCTTAAACTTCTTACCGAATCGAAGCCGTTTCTCGACCCGTCTGCGCCGATGCCACTGGCCGATCGTGGACCGCAACTCCACAGGCGGGCGGCGAAGCAATGATCGTCCGCCGTCTGTCTGCGGAGGACATCCGCTCGCGGGTCGAGCAGCTCGGGCCTTGGTTCCACAACATGGAGCTTTGCGGCGTGCGCACGGCACCGGACCATTTTCTTGGCGACTACCCGACAGTCAAATGGAGGCGCTTCGCCGAAGCCATTCTGCCGCACGTGGCCGGCCGCAGCGTGCTCGACATTGGCTGCAACGCGGGCTTCTATTCGATGGAGATGAAACGGCGCGGCGCCGCGCGCGTGCTCGGCATCGATTCCAAAGATGAGTACTTGCGTCAGGCGCGATTTGCCGCGGAGGTCAATGAGCTCGACATCGAGTTTCGCCGCCTGTCCGTTTACGACGTGGGCGCGCTTGGCGAGAAATTCGACATCGTGCTGTTCATGGGCGTGCTCTATCATCTGCGGCACCCGCTTCTTGCCCTAGACCTCATTCACGAGCACGTCGCCGACGATCTTCTACTCTTCCAGGCGATGCAACGCGGCAGCGCTGCGGTCGAGACGCTGCGAGACGACTATCCGTTCTGCGAGACCGAGCATTTCGATCGGCCCGGCTATCCGAAGCTGCACTTCGTCGAACACCGCTATTGCGACGACTGGACCAATTGGTGGATTCCCAATCGCGCTTGCGCGGAAGCGATGCTGCGCAGTGCCGGCTTTGCCATAGAGTCCCATCCTGAAGAGGAAGTTTATCTCTGCCGCCGCGTTGCGGCGCCGCGCGGCGCGGCGGCCGTGTACCCGGCACGGGAGCACGGCCGATGATCGAAGCGGTGATGATCTGGAATGAGCCAAACAACAAGTCGCATTGGGATCCGGACATCGACCCCGATTGGACACTGTTCGCGGCGATGGCCAAGGCAGCAGGCGCAGCGATCAAAAACGTCAATCCCGCATTGCCGCGGGTGCTCGGCGGCATTTCTCCGATCGATTCCGCTTTCATCGCCAACATGGCGGGACAAGGCGTGCTCGACGCGGTCGATGCAGTCGCAGTGCACGGCTTCCCCCTTGACTGGAACCTATGGCGCATCAACGAGTGGCCTCAAAAGATCGACGAGATCAAAGCGGTCACCGGCCTGCCGATCTGGGTATCGGAAGTCGGCGTCTCCAGCTTCGGCGCCGAGGAAGTGCAGGCCTGGGGCCTCGACCGTACCGCCGAGCTGCTGATCGGGCGCGCGCCGCGAATTCACTGGTACAGTCTCTACGATCTGCCGCGCGCATGGCCTGCCACCACCCGGCACAAAGAAGCCGAGGGCTCGTCCTATTACCGGCACTTCCACATGGGTCTGTTCCGCGAGGACGGCATGCCAAAGCTCGCAGCGGCGCGCTTTGCGCGCCATACGCCGGCGCTCGGTATTTGTCAGTGGTTTCACTTCGAGGATCATCGCCTCAACCAAGGCGTCGCTCTGCTCAAGCGCCTTGGCGTCCGCTATTTGCGCACAGGACTTTCTTGGGCGGATAGTTTTCGTCCGAATGCCATGGGTTGGTTCGACCGGCAGATGCAGGCACTTGCCGATTTCGACGTGACGCTGACGTTTTGCTTCACCCCGGAGCATCGAGGCATTGCGCCGCATCACACCAGCGCGCCGCTGGTTAAGGAGGAATTTGCCGATTTTTGTGCCGCAATGGTCCGACGCTACGCCAGCCCAGAACGGCTGCGCTTGGCGATCGGCACTTGATGATCCGAGGCTGCGATGCCGCGGGCTTTCATTCTGGTTCTCGATTCCGTCGGCATCGGCGGCGCGCCGGACGCGGCGCGTTATGGCGACGAGGGCGCCGATACGGTTGGCCATATCGCCGAGGCTTGTGCGCGTGGGCATGCCAATGAGTCGCGGCATGGCCCACTGCGACTGCCGAACCTGGCGCGATTGGGACTCGGCGAAGCATGCGCGCTGGCAACCGGGCGCATCCCGCCCGGTCTTGATGGCGTAACCGAGATCGCCGGCCGCTTCGGTTGCGCAGCAGAGGTCTCCAAAGGGAAAGATACCCCGTCCGGACATTGGGAGCTCGCCGGCGTGCCCGTCCTGTTCGAGTGGGGCTATTTTCCGCGCCGACAACCCTGCTTTCCCGCGGAGCTAATCGACGCATTGTGTCGGGAGGCAGACGTTCCGGGCATCCTCGGCGACGAGCATGCATCGGGAACGGAGATCATCGCCCGCCTTGGGGCCGACCACATCCGCACCGGGAAGCCGATTTGCTACACGTCTGCCGATAGTGTCTTTCAAATCGCCGCGCATGAGTCCTATTTCGGCCTCGACCGACTTTATGCCGTTTGCGAGGTGGCGCGGCGGCTCGTCGAGTCACTAAATATCGGCCGCGTCATTGCGCGGCCGTTCGTCGGCGAGTCGGCCGACAGTTTCATCCGCACCGGCAATCGGCGCGACTATTCGGTGCCGCCACCAGCTCCGACCATCCTCGATCGCGCCACAGCGGACTGCCGGGACGTAATCACGGTCGGCAAGATCGGCGACATCTTCGCGCATTGCGGAACCGGCCGCGTGCTCAAGGGCGACGGCAATGCCGAGTTGTTCGACCGCACTATCGAGGGGATGCGGTCCCTCGCCGACGGCGGCCTTCTGTTCGCAAATTTTGTCGACTTTGACACCATCCATGGCCATCGCCGCAACGTTGCAAGCTACGCCGGGGCGCTGGAGGCATTCGACCGGCGCATTCCAGAACTCCAGCACATGATGCGTAAGGATGATCTGGTGGTCATCTCCGCCGACCATGGCTGCGATCCGACGTGGCAAGGCACAGACCACACCCGCGAGCAGGTTCCTGTGCTGATCATGGGTCCTTCGATTGCACCCGGATCGATCGGCAAGCGAAAAACTTTTGCCGATGTTGCAACGATTGTCTCGCAGCATCTGAATATCGATAAGAGTTACAGTGAGCTCTCGCGTTCCTGAGTCATATAGCGAACACCGCCTCAAGTGCGGAGCGCGCAGCTGCCTCGTGCAGATTTTTATTTCGCCTGAGTGAACGCGAACGAGCGCGTGAGTTACTCACTCACAACGTCTCGCGCGCACAGTTTCTTCCCGCTCTCGACTGAACCGGGAACAAACAATTTTGCTCTGCGTTCGCGTAAGCGGGTGCAGGAGCAAACAAAAAAATGTCGGTGCGCGTTTTGATTACTGGCGGCGCGGGATTCATCGGGTCGCATGTCGCCGATCTGCTGCTGACATCCGGTTACGAAGTTCGCATTCTCGATGTGCTGCACGCGCAAGTCCATCCTGGCGGTGAGCGGCCATCATACCTGGCCAAAGATGCCGAGCTCGTCATCGGAGATATTCGTGACCCGACCACGGTCGAACGGTCGTTGAACGACGTCGACGCAGTCATTCATCTCGCCGCTGCGGTCGGCGTCGGGCAGAGCATGTACGAGATCGTCTCGTATACGTCGGCGAACGATCTGGGAACCGCCGTGCTTCTCGAAGCGCTGTCGCGCCGGCCGGTGAGGCGTTTGATCTGTGCATCCTCGATGAGCGTCTATGGCGAGGGGCTCGCGCGCCGGAGAAATGGCGAAATCGTTGCGCCCGGCGAGCGCTCGCCTCTCCAACTTCGCACCAGCGAGTGGGAACTGCTCGACCCAGCGGGCGAAGCGCTGACGCCGCTACCCACGCCCGAAGACAAACAGCCGTCACTCAGCTCGATCTACGCCTTGACCAAATATGTGCAGGAGCGCCAGTGCGTGATCGTCGGCGCGGCTTACGGCATTCCGACGGTGGCGCTGCGGTTCTTCAATGTCTATGGCCCTCGCCAGGCGCTATCCAACCCTTATACCGGCGTGCTCGCGATTTTTGCCTCGCGCCTGCTCAACAAGCGGCCGCCGCTGGTATTCGAAGACGGCAAGCAGAAGCGCGACTTTGTCCATGTCAGCGACGTCGCCCGCGCCTGCCGGCGCGCGCTTGAACTGAAGAATGGAGACGGGGGCGTCTACAACATCGGATCCGGGCAAAGCCGCACAATTCTGTCGGTTGCAGAGGATCTCGCGCGCGTCATCGGCTGCCCCGAGATTACGCCGCACATCACGGGAAAATATCGTGCGGGAGACATCCGCCATTGCTTCGCGGACATCGGCAAGAGCGAGAGCGAGCTTGGCTACCGTCCGCAAGTCGATTTTGCCGCAGGTCTCCGCGAATTGGCCCAATGGCTGGCCGAGCAGGAGGCAAGCGACTCAGTGGATGCGGCCACGCGGGAGCTGGAACGTCGGGGTTTGGTGGCATGACGCTGACGCGGCTCAACGGCAGATCGATGCAGCGGGTTTTGGTCACGGGTGGCTGTGGATTCATCGGCAGCAATATCGCGGCCGAGCTCGCCTCGCGCGGTCGGCAGGTCATCGCGATGGATAATTTCTCGCGCAGCGGCTCAGTGCAAAATGCCGAATGGCTGCGGCAGCGGCACGGCAACAGCATCAGCATCGAGAAAGCGGATACGCGCGATATCAGCGCTGTGCAGCGCTTGATTTCCGATGTGGACGCAGTGTTGCATCTCGCCGCTCAAGTCGCTGTGACCACGAGCATAGAAGATCCACTCGATGACTTCGAGATCAATGCACGGGGGACGCTGAACGTGCTCGAAGCAGTTCGCCGCTACAATCCGCGCGCCGCGGTCATTTTCGCATCGACCAACAAGGTTTATGGCAAGCTGCTGGACGACGGCGGCGTACGTCGTCAAAACGGCCGTTACGTGCCCGCGAGCGAAGCACTCGCACACGGGGTATCGGAAAGCACGCCTCTTGACTTGCACAGCCCATATGGCTGCTCGAAAGGAGCGGCGGACCAATACGTGCGCGACTATGCGCGGGTATTTGATCTGCGCACGGTTGTCATGCGCATGAGCTGCATCTATGGGCCGCGGCAGTTCGGCAATGAAGACCAGGGCTGGATCGCTCACTTCCTGTTGCAGGCTATCCGCGACGAGCCGATCACGATTTACGGCGACGGCCATCAGGTGCGCGATGCGCTTTTTATTAGTGACGCCGTGCGCGCTTGGGTCGGCGTGCTCGATAACATCGACGCGGTACGCGGTCGGGTCTTCAATCTCGGCGGCGGTCCGCACAACACTGTCAGCTTGCACGAGCTGCTGGCGTTCATTGCCGAGCTGCGCGGCAAGCCGCCGCGCGTGATCTTTTCCACTTGGCGCCCGGGCGATCAGCCCTGGTACGTTTCCGATGTCCGTGGCCTTTGCGACTTGTTGGGATGGATACCGCGCACAGCGCTTGCGGATGGCTTGCGCAAACTCGAATCCTGGTTGGAACAGTTGACGGCATCATCTGCAACGCGTGCGCCGCTTTTGGAGACGCACGCATGACGCCGCCCGGTCTGCGCATCCTGATGACGGCCGATGCCGTAGGCGGCGTCTGGGTGTTTGCCAGCGGTCTGGCCCGCTATTTGTGCGCGCAAGAATGCGAGGTTCTTCTGGTTACACTGGGCCCGCCGCCGCGGCGCGAGCAGATTGGCGACCTCGCCGGAACGCCGGGTCTTAGGCTTGAAATAACCGACTTGGCGTTGGAGTGGCTCGATCCTGCGGGAGACGATTTTTCCCGCGCGTGCCGAGAACTCTTCGCCATAGAACGGGCTTGGCGGCCCGACGTCATCCACCTCAACAGCTACCGCGAAGCCGTTGCAGCGTGGACAGCACCCGTTATCGTAACGGCTCATTCTTGCGTGCACTCGTGGTGGCGCGCCTGCCGCGGCGCAGATCCCGACGAGCCGCGCTGGCAAATCTACGCCGCGAATGTCGCTGCCGGTCTTGCTGCCGCCCAGCAATGGGCCGCGCCGACAGAAGCCTTCCGAGCCGTCGTGGAGCATCTGTATCGCCCTCCGACGAGCGGTGCTTCCATCCACAACGGTTTGGCCGCGCGTCCGCGGCCTGCGAAGAAGCGCCCGGTCATCCTCGCCGCCGGTCGGCTCTGGGACGAAGCCAAGAATGTCGCCCTGCTGGCGCGCATCGCCGAGCGCGTACCATGGCCGGTGGAAGCTGCCGGCAGTATCGCCGCGCCCGACGCGCGGAGCCGCCGGCCGCTGCTCCACGACGTCAACATACTCGGCGAGCTCTCGCATGTCGCCATGTTGGACCAGATGTGTAGCGCCGCCGTCGTTGCCTCACCGGCACTTTACGAGCCGTTCGGCTTGGCCATCCTTGAAGCAGCGGCAGCCGGCTGCGCCCTGGTGCTCGCCGATATCCCGACGTTCCGCGAATTGTGGAGCGGTGCGGCGCTTTTCGTTGACCCGCGCGACGACGATCGGTGGTGCGAAATGCTAACGCGGGTCGCGCGGGACGCAAAGTTGCGGCGAAAGCTGCAAATGTGCGCGCGCGAGCGCGCCCTCGCCTATTCGTTGGAGGACATGGCCGCCGCTTACGGGCGTCTCTATGAGAGGGCCTTGGATCGCACGGTGCTTGTCTCCGCACTGGCGCGCGCTGCTTGCGAGGTGCGCCCGTGAATTTCGTGCTGTTCTATCATTCGTTCCGCTCCTGCTGGAATCACGGCAACGCCCATTTCCTGCGCGGCATTTGCCGCGAGTTGGTGCGGCGCGGCCATAGCGTCGCGGTATACGAAGCCGAAGACGCCTGGAGCGCGGTCAATGCCTTGCAGGACGGCGGCGGCGCTGCGCTCGAGGAGGCCGCGCGCCTGGTGCCGGGTGTCGCGCAGCACAGATATCATCTCGCCTCGCTCGACCTCGACTGCGCGTTGAGCGATGCCGACGTCGTGCTTGTTCATGAGTGGAACGATCCGGAATTAATCGCACGGGTCGGGCGCAGGCGCCGTGAAGGCGGGCGTTTCCGGCTGCTGTTTCATGACACGCACCATTGCGCGATGACGCAGCCCGATCGGAGCGGACGTTTTGATCTCGACGCGTTCGACGCCGTCCTCGCCTTTGGCGCGGTGCTGCGCGATATCTATCGCGGGCTCGGCTGGGGCCACCGTGCGTTCACGTGGCATGAAGCCGCCGACACCGCTCTCTTTCGGCCACAGCCATCGGTCGCAAAGCAAACCGATGTCATTTGGGTCGGCAACTGGGGCGACGGCGAGCGCGACCGCGAGCTGCGCGAATTCCTGATCGGGCCGATCCGCCGCGCCGGCGTTTCTGCCCGTGCACATGGCGTGCGTTACCCCGATCACGCTTTGGAACAGTTGGACGCGGCCAATATCGAATTTGCCGGTTGGCTGCCGAATCATCGCGTGCCCGATGCATTCGCCGGCGCCCGCGCGACCGTTCACGTGCCGCGGCGCCCTTATGTGCAGGCTTTGCCGGGCATTCCGACCATCCGCGTGTTCGAGGCGCTCGCCTGCGGCATTCCGCTGGTCAGCGCGCCGTGGTCGGACGAGGAAAACCTGTTTCCGCCGGGCAGCTACATTAAAGTTGCCGACGGCGACGCCGCCGCGGCAGCATTGAGGCTCATCATTCATGACCCGGGCTTCGCCGGCGGGATGGCCGCCATCGGCCGCAAAGCGATTGAGGCGCGGCACACCTGCGCCCATCGCGTCGACGAGCTCTTTGCAATCTTGGATCGGCTCGGTGCAGCACAAAGGCCGACTCGGCGCGGGACTGAAGCGACGGTGGCGCTATGAACATCGCATTCTTCGGATCAAGCCTCGTGTCGTCGTACTGGAATGGCGCCGCAACCTATTATCGCGGCCTGCTGAAGGAACTGGCGGCCCAGGATCAGCGGATCACTTTCTACGAGCCCGACGCCTATGACCGTCAGCGGCACCGCGACATTCCCGATCCGGACTGGGCGCGCGTGGTCGTCTATCCCGCGACCAATGACGGCTGGCGGTCGGCGCTGGACGAGGCGCTCGACGGCGCTGATCTGATCGCCAAAGCGAGTGGCGTCGGCGCCTTCGATGCCGAACTGGAAAGCGCGATTCCGGCGCTGGCGCCGGCGCGAACCATGACCGTGTACTGGGACGTCGACGCCCCGGCGACGCTCGAGGCGATGGAGGCCGATCAGCGGCATCATCTGCGGCAGGTCATCGCCCATTACGACATGGTGTTCACCTATGGCGGCGGCGATCCCGTGGTCCGCCACTACCTGCGCTTCGGCGCCCGCGGTTGCGTTCCCATCTACAACGCGCTCGATCCTGACACACATCATCCCGTGGCGCGCGAGGACCGCTTCGCATGCGCGTTGGGCTTTCTTGGCAATCGCCTGCCGGACCGCGAGAGCCGGGTCGAAGAATTCTTCTTCAAGCCGGCCGCGCGGCTGCCTGACCTGACCTTCCTGCTCGGTGGTTCTGGCTGGGAGAGCAAGCGTCTACCCGCCAATGTCCGCCCTCTCGGTCATGTCGGCACTGGCGCGCACAACGCGTTCTTCTGCTCGAGCGCCGCCACATTGAACATCAACCGCGCGAGCATGGCGCGCTACGGCTTCTCGCCGCCGACACGCATTTTCGAGGCAGCGGGCGCCGGGGCCTGCATTATCACGGACGCTTGGGAAGGCATCGACGAATTCCTTACGCCCGGCAAGGAAATCCTCTGCGCTGCCGAGGGCGACGAGGTGGCGGGCACTCTCTGCGCGCTTGACGAGGCGCGAGCGCGCCGCTTCGGCCAAGCCGCGCGCGCGCGCATATTGTCGGCCCATACGTACCGGCACCGCGCGCGACAAGTGATGGACGTGCTCCAGCTCGCAACGACCGGCAAGGAGGCGGCCGCATGAAACTCAACATCGCGATCTTCGGGTTGTCGCTGACCTCCTCCTGGGGAAATGGCCATGCCACCACCTATCGCGCGCTTATCAAGGCGCTCGCGGCGCGCGGCCACCGGGTGACCTTTCTCGAGCGCGACCGCCCCTGGTACCGCAAAAACCGCGACCTGCAGAACTGGCCTTACTGCCGGATCGAGATCTACGACAGCCTCAAAAGCCTGTCGCAACGTCATCGAACGCTGGTGCAGGATGCGGACGTGGTCGTCCTCGGCTCCTTCGTGCCGGATGGCGCAATTGTGGGCGACTGGATCACCAGCACCGCGCGCGGCATCACTGCCTTCTACGACATTGATACGCCGGTCACGCTCAGCCGACTGGAACGAGGCGGCGCCGAATACATCGATGCCGCGCTCATTCCGCGCTTTGGTCTTTATCTGTCCTTCACGGGTGGGCCGATCCTGCAGCTGATCGAGGACCTCTACGGCAGCCCTCGGGCGCGAACGCTGTATTGTGCAGTCGACCCCGACACGCACGCGCCGCTGAAGCGTGAGGTCAAATGGAGCTTGGGATACATGGGCACCTACAGTGTCGATCGTCAGGCGGTGCTCGAGCGTTTGCTGTTCGCGCCAGCGCGGCTGCTGCCGGACCACAAATTCGTGGTCGTCGGTGCGCAATACCCGAAAGACATCAATTGGCCGGCCAATGTCGACCATTTCGAGCATTTACCGCCGGCTTCGCATTCTGAATTCTACTGCAGTCAGCGTTTCACGCTGAACGCAACACGTGCGGATATGGCCGCGGCCGGTTACTCCCCGAGCGTGCGGTTGTTCGAGGCGGCCGCCTGCGGCGTCCCGGTGATCAGCGACCGATGGCCCGGGCTCGAGCATTTTTTCACCCCGGGTGAGAACATTCTCACCGCCGACAGTTCGGCCGACGTGCATCGCCTGATTTCTGAAATGCCGGACGCCAGCCGCCGCGCGCTCGGCGCCGCTGCCCGCGCGCGCGTCCTGCAAAGCCATACGGCGGAGCATCGCGCGATCGAGTTCGAGCGATACGTCGCAGAGGCAAACGCCGGCGCTGCGGCCAAGCTCGGCATCGTAGCTGCCTAGGCGTTTGTTGCGCGCCTTCTGAAATGGGCAGGCGGTGTTATCACCGCACGATCGCCCATGTCTGTCCGTCTTAACGAGCGAAAGAGACGAAGGAGGAACTGGTCCGCGCAAGAATCGTTTGTACCTTTGAGTGATTTCCACCGCAAAAGATTCGAATCGAAAACGATAGCTTTAACAATCAGAGGACCGGCCGATGCGGCGCTTCGTCAAACTCAATATCGTTGTCACCGGCGGCGCCGGCTTCATTGGATCGCATCTTTGCGACCGGCTTGTACAGTCGGGACATCGGGTCATTTGTATCGATAACCTGTTTACCGGGTCCTTCAACAACGTCCGGCCGCTAATCAATCACCCGGCGTTCCAGTTTATCGAACATGACGTGCGCGAACCGATCAATATCGCCGGTCCGGTGGATCGCATCTACAATCTCGCATGCCCCGCATCGCCACGTCACTATCAGCGGGACCCCATGGGCACGCTGCGCACCTGCGTGATGGGTGCGAGCAACGTGCTGGAGCTGGCGCGACAGAAAGGCGCCAAAGCGCTGCAAGCTTCGACTAGCGAGGTCTACGGCGATCCGGAAATCCATCCGCAGCCGGAGCATTATCTCGGACACGTCAATCCAATCGGTCCACGCGCCTGCTACGACGAGGGCAAAAGGGCCGCCGAGACACTATTCTTCGACTATCACCGCAGCTTCGGCATACCCATCAAGGTGGCGCGCATCTTCAATACCTATGGCCCGCGCATGCTGGAGAATGATGGACGCATCATTTCGAACTTCATCGTTCAAGCGTTGCGTGACGAGCCGCTCACCGTCTATGGCGATGGCTCACAAACGCGCTCGTTCTGCTACATTCAAGATTTGCTCGAAGGGCTGCAGTTGCTGATGGAAAGCCCGGAGAGCATTACCGGTCCGATCAATCTCGGCAACCCCGAAGAGCAGCCGGTGAAGGAAATCGCCCGGATAATTATTGCGCGAACCGGCTCGCACTCGGGTATCGCGCTGCATCCGCTACCGCAGGACGACCCGAAACGGCGCCGGCCCGTTATCGCGCGGGCACAAGACGCACTCGGCTGGCGGCCGCGTGTGGCGCTTGAAGACGGTTTGCGCGCCACCATCGATTACTTCTCGATGAAGATTTTCAGCGACGAGGCTCACACCATGCCGATCGCGCCGATGAGTCTTGGCCGGCGCAGCCACAGCATGGTCCGCGAAGGCCGCAGCGGCGCCCCCGTGCGGGCAAAGAGCGTCCCTCCGAAAATCGGGGCGAGCGGCAAAGCCTGAGTCATGTTTTGCTTACGCTGAACCTCATCTCGATCCTTCCCGCGCAAGCGGCAATCGAGAACCGCGCTCAAGGCGGACCCTTTCACTCTGGCTCCCCGGTTTCGCAGTGATGAGCGGACTGTGGCGCGATTCAACGAACGAATCTGCTTTAGCGGCCGTAGATGCGATCGATGACGGCGGCAACGTCGATGAGCCGTTCGGCTTGCCTATCGAAACGCTTGTCGCGGGCGAGGCACCGCACCCACTCGACGGCCGCGCGACCGAACCAGGCGTCCGGCGGGGTTGCCAGCGTCTCGCGCGCGGTGCCGCGAAACCGCTCGGCCGCAAAGTCGTAAAACGAACCGTTGACGTTACGCAACGAGGCGCCGCCTTTCGTCCCGTAGAAGCTCGCCGCGATCACAGCATCGCAGCCGGCCGATAGCCGCCACGAACAGGCGAGCCGCACCGTCGCGCCATCTGAGAGGGAGAGCGTCGCCTCGGCATAGTCCTCGACACGGCGCGGACTTGGCGGAAGACGCTCCCCGTCGGCGAACAATTGCGCAGAGGCTTCCTCGACCGCCGGAAAATCGAGCGCCCACAAGGCAAGATCGACGAGATGAACGCCCAAATCCGTCACGCAGCCGCCGCCGGACAGAGCCATGTCGTAGAACCACCGCTTGTCGGGGCCGTAAGCGTTGTGAAAAACGAGATCGACGGCAAAGATGCGGCCCAGCTCGCCGCGGCAGATGAGCTCTCTGATCCGCTGCATGCCTTCGGTATGCCGATAGGAGAGATCGACTGCCAGGAGCCGATCGTTGCGGCGCGCAGCGGCGATAGCAGCTTCGACTTCCGCCGCGGTTCGGCCCAGCGGCTTCTGGCAGAAAACGCTGATACCGCGCTCGAGCGCCGCAACGGCCTGCTGTGAATGAAGCGCCGTCGGCGTGGCAATCGCCACGCCGTCGATGCCGGCATCCAGAATATCGTCGAACGTGCCGACGCATTTTGCCTCGTGCGCGATCAGTGCCGCCTTCGCCAGCGCCTCGGGATTCGGATCGGCGACAACGGCAATCTCCGCAAGATCCGACTCTTTGATGGCGCGCATGCGGTGATGGCCGATCCATCCCAATCCAAGGAACGCAAGCCGCGGCCGCCGGAGCGCTGCGCGATCGTGAGGGTGCGCCAGAACGTCGGTCATCGGCAACGCACCAGCGCCTTGAGGAAGCCGTCCGGTCGGTCACGCGTGGCATTGAGCGCCTCGCCCAACCGGTCGAGCGGAAAAGTATGCGTATAGAGCGGCGTCGGGTCGAGGCGGCCGCTGACGACCGCCTCCAGCCCGGCGCGCATGCCCGCCAAGTAAACTTTTGGGTCTCGCTCGTGCGCGTTGATGACGTCGAGACCGCGCCAATTCCATAGCTGCATATTCACCTGCCGGGGCCCGTCTTGGTGATAACCCGCAACGACCAGCCGTCCCCGCTCCGCCGTCAATTCGGCGGCGAGATCGAGAGGCCATTGTTTGCCGACCGCCTCGACGACAACGTCGCAAAGGCGGCCCCCGGTCAGTTCGCGCACACGCGCGACGATCTCTTCGTGCCGCTGCATCAAAATGAGTTCGCTCGCGCCCATTGCGCGGGCGATCTCGAGCGAAAACGGCCGTCGCGAGATGGCAATAACGCGCGCACCGGCTTTGGCGGCAAGCTGGGTGAGCAGCGCACCGAGAAAGCCGACGCCGACGATCGCCACTGTGCCGCCGGCCTCGATGCCGCTGCGGCGAAAGATGTTCATGGCGCAGCCGATCGGCTCGCCCGGGAAAGGTTGCTGCGCGAGTGTTACGGGTATGCGCAAGACTTTGTCGGCGTCGGCGACGTCGTACTGGGCATAGCTGTGGCAAGAGAGCGCTGCGACGCGATCGCCCACGTCCAGGTCGCCGACGCCCTCGCCCACAGCGTCGATGACGCCCCAGCCCTCGTGGCCGAGCGCCCCCGGCTCGGTGGGGAATTTCATCCACTCCGGGCCGGCCCATGGCGTCAGGTTGGAGGCGCAGACACCGCAGCCTTCGAGCGCAACGCGCACCTGCCCGACCCCGGGCTCAGGCCGCGCTACATTGTCGATGCGAACGAGTCCCGGGCCGGCGAGCACCGCCGCCCGCATCGTGCCGTTGCCCGCGGGGAATGACTTTCGTTCTGCCGTTTGCATGCCAGTGCGCCAAGCGCATGGTCAATGCACTGTGGACACCGCAAGTTCCGCGCGCCGGAGCGGCCGCCGTCCCTGCTGCAGAGGAACAACGGCGGCGGCTTAGCGGCCGCCGCGCGCTGTCCTGCTTAAGGCATTAGTCGCGCGAAACCTGCTGGTGGCGGCGCGCCGATTGCTGGCCGTAGCGCGCGAACGCCGCCGCGCACGGGCGGCTCAGGTGGCGGCGCTTGGCGTACAAACACCGCGCGACCTCGCCCGCATCCGGAATGGAGGCAGAACAAAGACGGAAAGCATCGGACATGCAGGCGCTCGTGTCTTCCTGGGTGTACGCGAAAGCCGAAGCTGTCGACCAGGCCACGACAGCAAACACAAGCAGAGCGGTGCGACGCATGTTGGATGTCCTTCCAAAAATTCCGGGAGACGCGCGAAAAACTTCGACGGGTTTTGTGAATTGCGCAAGCACCGAATCGACAACCGCTCGATGCGCAGGTGAGTTTTCCAAAAGGAACTTGCGTCCGATTATTCAGGGCGCCTACTCAGCGGGGCGCGCCATAATTGATCGGGATCTGCAACAGAAAGGCTTTCGATCGCACGGCTTCGAGGTAACTGATCTCGTCCTTGAGCCGCTGAATCTCGCGATCGTTCGACGGGCGTTCGTGTTCGACGCGCCGCGCGTCGTTTTCCAGACGGCACAAAAAACGTCGCAAACGAAGGAGATCTGCTTCGGTGGCCGCTTTGAGCATGCCACATGATTGTCGAGTCGTTTCGACCACGAAAGACTTTTCGATTTTCGTCTTCCACAGCGCACTGTTTTTTGTGGCGAAGATTCCTCAATAGTCCGCTTGACTTGCAGCAGCGGCTGGCCCGGTCGATCAGCAAATCCGCCGATTGGCCCTGCCCGGCTGCGTTGACCGCGCCACAGACACGGCTACCATGATCGTGACGGGGGAATTGTGCGTTATGCCTCGGCCGCGTGGCGCGCGTAAATCGGCGCATGTGATCGTCGTCGGCAACGAGAAAGGCGGTTCTGGGAAATCCACGATCGCCGTTCATATTGCCGTCGCCCTGCTCAATGCTGGGCAACAGGTCGTCACCGTAGACCTCGACTCGCGGCAAAAAACGCTGACGCAATACATCGAGAACCGCCGCGCCTGGGCGAAACGCAGCGGCGCGGCTATGCTCGTTCCGGACCATTTTTGCATCGCCCAGGCCAACAGTGTGCGCGTCGATAGCAACGAGAGTGCCGAGTGCCGGTCGTTTTTGACGGCGATCAGCATGGTCGAGCACACGTCGGATTTTCTCGTAATCGATACGCCCGGCACCGACAGCTACTTGATGCGGCTTGCCCACGCGATGGCCGACACTCTGATCACGCCGCTCAACGACAGCTTCGTCGACTTTGCGCTCCTGGGACTGGTCGATGCCGACACCTACACCCTTAGTCAGGTGAGCCAATATGCGGCGATGATCGCCGAGGCAAAGCGCAAACGACGCGAGGTCGACAGTAAGGAGACCGACTGGATCGTCATGCGCAACCGGCTATCCAATCTGCGTTCGCGCAGCAGGGAGCGGCTGTCGGCGACAATCAGCGAGCTTGGAGCCCGCCTGGGATTTCGTTGCGTCGACGGGCTGGTCGAGCGCCTGGTTTATCGCGACTACTTTCCGCGCGGCCTGACCGCGATGGACGACATCAAGAAGGCAGCGTTGGGCCGCTATTCAGCTCGCTCGCACCAGAATGCGCGCAGCGAAATCGAATCGGTGATCGCTGCGCTGCGGCTGCCATTGAACGAGAAAGCGGCGGAGCGCGCGCTGGCGAAAATGGCGCCGCTGCCACTGTTTTCGACCTTGGCGGAGCCGTGCAGCAGCCCCGCCCTGCCGGAAACCGATCTGCCGGCCGCGGCAAGCGATGCTCCGCCGCTCCCGCATTGATTCCGGCACACGGCGCGCTGATCTTGTCGCGACCACCGCCGTACTAAGGGAGGGGTTTGAAATACGCCAAAACACCCAGCCACAAAAAAATCCAAGTCCGCTGTACCCTCGAAAGCGGACATATGCTGTGCACCTACCCACGTCTGCTAAGCCAAAGTCGGACGGACCTAAGTTCACGCACCGTTGCGGGCAGCGTTATCCGGTTGTCCATTCCAGAGCCGGTGGATTTGCTGGTGCATTTCTTCTGATAGTAGTTCGGCTTCGCCAACCGCTCTTACTGTGTCCTCCACCTGCTGAACGCTTGAAAATCCGCCCAGCACCGTGCTCACTCCGGAGTGGCTGAGGATGAAGCGATACGCAAGATGCACGATGCTCAAGCCGTGCTCAGCCGCCAAGTCGCGAAAACGCCGAGCAACGAGCAGTTCTCTTTCTGCCTTCGCAGTGCTCGG
Source organism: Pseudolabrys sp. (assembly GCA_035652735.1). GTDB lineage: Bacteria > Pseudomonadota > Alphaproteobacteria > Rhizobiales > Xanthobacteraceae > Pseudolabrys. Next base: position 49,277 of record DASRDF010000007.1, read on the forward strand.
GTCTTTCGGCCGGGCAAGCGGATGTGAACCGCTCCCTGTGAGGACCCCATCGGTCAGAATCCCGCCGGCGAGCGGGCTGAATATCGCGGTGCCAACACCTGCGGCCTGCGCGATGCCGATGATGTTCCCGTAATCCTTGTCGACGTTCAGTTTAGCCGGCTTGGGATGGCCTGCCGTCGGGTTAAGCAACGTGAACGGCACGTTGACAAGATGAAGAAGGCCGCTCTTGAGAAGCGCGCTTAATTCGGTCGCATCGTTTCCGCGCGAGACGACGCCTGCGTACCGCGCTTTGCCGCTATCGAGTAAACGTCGGATCCCATCCAGCGCACCGTCGTCACGCCAATAATCTTCGATCCAAAGTGTCTTGTAATCGCGGCCCTTGAGGTCCGGCGGCGTCGCCACAGGACCGTTATGGATCTGCACGATGTCCACCGCATTAAGGCGCAACCGCCTGAGGCTGCCCTCGATCGAACGAACCACATGATCCGCAATATCGTTCAGGTTTTCCGCGCGAACTTCGACTTTCGTCGTGATGATCGGGCGGCCTTTGAGGACCTGAAGCGCGCGCCCAAGATTTTCTTCGCTGAGACCGTCTCCATAATCGGGAGCGTTGTCGAAGTAGGATATTCCGCAGTCCAGGGCGCGGCCGATGACGAGCTCCTGTTCGGCCGCGGTGCCGCGCACCATCAGTCCGGCATTGCCGCCGCAGCCGAAGCCTATCTGCGACACCCTAAGGTCAGTCGCGCCGATACGCCTCGTTTTCATGGTCTCTCGGCAGAATGCGCCGTCATCAGCTTTCGATGACCCGCGCCGAATTGAGCCGTCCATCGCTGAGAATCTCGCAGAGCACATATCGCGCTCCTTCGACCTCGATTCGAGCGATCACGTCGTCCCCTTCCCGCGGATTGGCTGGAGAGAGCGAAACCGACTTCACCTCCATCGTGGGCAACTGGTCGAAGATGCCCTGCAGAACAGCTTCGATGCGTTCGCGGGCCGGCATGTCAGGCGTGCTCGGAGGATTGTTGCTCGTGCGCCTTCCGCCTCAGCTCGAACTCCTCGATCCTACGGTGCAGATCTTTCACGCTCTCGATCATTGGCCCGTAGCGGTCGGCGTCGTCGTTCGCGAAGCCCTTGTGGTAGTACTTCCGGAATGCGTGCTTGTTCAGCTTGTCTGGATTTGAGTAGTCGGGCGGCGACCCGGTCGGATGGATCATCGCCGGACTTTTGTGGAAGACGTTCATCGGCTCGAGCCCCTGCTCGACGCGCCTGATCTGCTCTTCGAGCTGGTTGCGCAGCAGGACAATCGGAATATCGGTACGGCCGAGCAATTCAGCCGTTCGGTCGGCGATCGGCCCTTGGGCCACCCACATCACCGCATCCTGCGCGAGCACATAGTCGAGAATCGGGTTTCCCGCTTCATCCCGCGTCGGCGGAAAATAGTACGGCACAACGTCCTGCTTCGGGGCATCGACCCCCGGAGGGGCGGCGTAGCACTGATAAGCGATGTGGTAAGTGTGCGTGTCGTCAATCGGCACGCGGATTTGATATTCGCTGCGCGGGGCCCCGGTATGCCCGGTCTGCGTATAGAAGGGAAAAATGACGATCGAATGCTCTTGCTCCCTGTCCGAATCTGCTCCGAGCGCCTTCGAGTAGCGCACGCCCTTTCGAAAACCGTGCTCGGTCTGAAAGGCATAGATCTCTTTGATGCCGATGCCGACCTTCTTGCGTTGATGCATGGTGTGTAGGGAGTCCGAACTGCGCCCCTCGAATTCGCCCTTCTGCTCCAACACATATTCAAACAGATGGCCGTGCGTGTAAGCGCTGTGCGTCGGATCCCCCGTGTTCTCCTGGCATTGCAGCCAGTTGCAGGCGATTTCATTGATGCCGATCTGGCGTATTGAGTTTGGCCAAACGAACAGATCCCACCGCGGCAAGTCCGGCGCGGGTAGCGGCCCCATATAGGCGAACACCAAGCCACCTAGCTCCCGAACGGGATATGCGGTCAGCTTCCGCTTGATCTCGCCTTGCGGATTGCCCTCCATCGGCCGTTCGAGACATTTGCCGGTCTCACCGTAAAGCCAGCCGTGATAAGGACAGCGCAATCCCGCATCGTCCGGAATCCCGTATTGTAAATCGACGAGGCGGTGCAGACAGCGGTCGCCGATCAGTCCGAGCCCCCCTTTCTTATTTCGATAGAGGATCAGGTCCTCGCCAAGCACTCGGATCTTGAGCACCGGCTTTTCCAGAAGCTGCGCGTAAGGTCGGATTGGAATCCAGTAGCGTCGCATCAGTTCGCCGCAGGGCGTCCCTGGTCCGACGCGTGTCAGCCGTTCGTTCATCCGCGCACTGACCATTTTCGGCTCCTGCAAACGGCGGGATGTCTTCACAAAACGGTAGTCACGGGCTTGAGCCTCGTCAATAATCGAGGTCTCGCAAATGCTTCGGGTCGGACGATGGACGCAGCTGCCGATGTAGGAACGAGCAAGCCGGCCCGCGTACCGCGTTCTGCGGGCCTTCTGATCTGCCTTACCGTGCCACTGCTATTTTGGCTGATGCCGCTGCCGCTGGATGCCGCTCCGAAACAGGCACTCGCAGTCACTCTCTTCATGGTCCTCGCCTGGATCACCGAGCCGGTGGACCACGCCGTCACCGGCTTGATCGGTTGCTTCCTCTTCTGGGTGCTCGGAGTCGCCAAGTTCGACGTCGCGTTCAGTGGGTTTGCGAACGATACCACCTGGTTCCTGTTCGGCGCGACACTAATGGGCGTGATGGCGTCCAAATCGGGACTTGCTAAGCGGTTGGCCTACGCTGTGATGCGACGGGTGGGAACGACTTATCCGCGCCTCCTGCTCGGACTCATCATCACGGACTTTCTACTAACGGTCATTGTGCCCTCGGGCATTGCTCGCATCGTCATCATGGCGGCGGTGGCTCTCGGGCTCGTCGAAGCGCTCAAGCTGCCGATCGGAAGCAATGGCGGACGCGGAATCTTTCTCATCATTACCTACACTGCGGCGCTTTTCGACAAGATGATCATCGCCGGTGCTAGCTCGATTGCGGCGCGCGGGTTGATCGAGAAAATCGGCGAAGTGGACGTGCAGTGGAGCGAGTGGTTCATCGCCTTCCTGCCCTGCCATATCCTGACAGTGTTGGCGGCCTGGCGGCTGACGCTCTGGCTCTTCCCGCCGGAGAAGATCGAGCTCGCGGGCGGTCAAGCCTATCTGCAAAGCGAGTTGCACAAACTCGGGCCGATGTCCGCGGCTGAATTCAAAACCGCGGCGCTGCTCGGCACGGCAACCTTGCTATGGGTCACCGACTTCCTCCACCACATCTCTTCCGCGAAGATAGGACTTGGGGTCGGCCTCGTCGGGTTGCTTCCCTTCGTCGGCCTGCTGAAGGCCGAGGATCTTAGGAAGATTAATCTGCTGCCGGTGTTCTTTGTCGCTGCTGCGTTGAGCATGGCGAAGGTGCTGGCCGCGACGAAAAGCCTCGACCTCATCACGAATGCAGCGTTCGGCTGGATCGCGCCGCTGATGACCGACAACTACATGGCCACGATCGTGCTGTATTGGTCTGCGTTCGTCTATCATATCTTCTTATCCAGCGACATTGCGATGCTGGGCACGTCAATGCCTCTGCTGATGACGTTCGCGAAGACGCACAGCCTTAGCCCGGTTGTGCTGGGTATGATTTGGGTGTTCGGGTCGGCGGGCAAGATCTTCGTCTATCAATCGGCAGTTCTGATTGTGGGATATTCGTTCGGATATTTCACGTCCCGGGACCTCTTGCGACTTGGGCTGCTGCTCACGCTGGTAGAGTTCGTCGCGATCCTGCTGATCGTGCCGTTTTACTGGCCAGCTCTCGGCATACATTGACGCCGCTCGAGTCAGCTCTGGGTCAAAAACAGACATTTGCGCTGCAAAAACCCATGTGAGCTTTGCATCGGGACTTCCTGTTTGCTCTCAAAGAATCAAATTTGGCAGAGCCGGACGACAACCCCGCCCTGCCGGACGCCGACCTGTCGGCCGCGGCAAGCGAGCCCCGCCGCTCCCGCATTGACTTCGGCACTGCTGAGAAAGCTGGCGGTCCCGAGAGGAGTCGAACCTCCGACCTTCGGTTTAGGAAACCGCTGCTCTATCCAGCTGAGCTACGGGACCGTTGCCGCTGTTTAGCATAAGGCCGGGAGTGGCGCTAAGGTTGCCGTCGCCATGCGCCTCACGATCGCCCTCTCCGTTTCCATGCTGCTCGCGGCGCCGGCCGCTGCGCAAGAGGCATGCAACATCGTCCCGCTCGGCAGCGCGACCGTCGCCGCAGTCCGCGACGGCCGCACGCTTCTGCTCGACGGCGGCGGCGAGCTGCGCTTGGCCGGCATCGAAACCGCCGAGCATAGCCCCGCCGCATTGCAGGCGTTGAGCGGACACGGGACGCTCCGTCTTGCCGGCCTTAGCGCCGCGCGCGACCGCTACGGCAGGCTCAATGCATTCGTCTACGCCCCCGGCGCCACGCGATCCGTACAGGAAACGTTGCTGATGCAAGGCGAGGCGCGGGTTTCGGCGCACGTCGGCAACAAAGCCTGTGCCGAGGCTCTGCTGACGGCCGAGAAAGAAGCACGCGAAGCCGGCCGCGGGCTCTGGGCCGATCCCAATTTTGCCCCTTTGTCGCCCAAGGATTATGACCGTCTGCGGGCGGAACGGGGTCATTTTACCATCGTGGAAGGCGAGGTCTTGTCGGTGCGCCAGAGCGGCGGCACGCTGTACCTGAATTTCGGCCGGCAATGGACGCGCGATTTCAGCGTCGTCATTCCGCGCCGCCATCAGCGCATCTTTAAGGCTGCGGGTCTAGACCTGAAGCAGCTGGAAAGCCGGCGCATTCGCGTCCGCGGCATTATCGAGCAACGCCGCGGGCCGGTAATCGAGGCCGACGCGCCGGAGCAAATCGAGCTCGCCGAGGACGTGGCGAGCGCGCACGAGGCGCGACCATGAGGCAATGGGCAAGCCAGTGGAGGACGACCATCGCGCTCGCCGGAGCGGCGCTGCTCGGCGCCTGCAGCGGCGACTTCGATAGCAAACAGGTATCGCTGCAATTGCCGCAATTGACGCTGCCGCAGCCGACGCCGCAGGTCGAGGCGCCGACCGCGGAACGGCGCGAGAACGCGCGCATTCTCGCCTCCTACGGCGGCGTCTATGACGATCCAAAGCTGCAGGCGATGGTCACCCACCTCGTCGACCGTCTGGTCGCAGCTTCGGAAAAGCCCGAGTTGAAGTACCAGGTCACCATTCTCAACTCTCCGTCGATCAACGCCTTCGCGCTGCCGAACGGACAGCTCTACATCACGCGCGGGCTCATCGCGCTCGCCAACGACAAGGCGGAGCTCGCCTCGGTGCTGGCGCACGAGATGGGCCATGTAATTGCACGTCACGCCGCCATTCGTGAAGAGCAGGCACGCGATGCGGCGCTCGCCAGCCGCACCATCAGCGAGGTCATCAAGGACCCGCAGATGGGGGCGCTCGCGCTCGCCAAGTCGAAGCTCGCGCTGGCGAGCTTCTCCCGCGAGCAGGAATTCGAGGCCGACGGCATCGGCGTCGGCATCTCCGCACGCGCCGGCTTCGACGCTTACGGCGCCTCGCGCTTTCTCACCGACATGCAGCGCAACGCCGACATCAAGTCGGGCGGCGCACAGGAGGGCGAGTTCCTTTCCAATCATCCGGCGACGCCCGACCGCGTGCGCAACGCGCTCGCCAACGCCCGCCAGTTCGGCGCGCCCGGCCGCGGCGAGCGCGACCGCGTCGAGTATCTCAAAGATCTCGATGGCCTCATCTACGGCGAAGACCCGAGCGAGGGCTTCGTGCGTGGACGGCGCTTCCTGCAGCCCAAGCTCGGCTTCACTTTCATGGCGCCGGCGGGATTCCTGCTCGACAACACCGCGCAAGCCGTACTCGGGCTCAAGGACGGCGGCGGCGAGGCGATGCGGCTCGACGTGGTCAGCGTGCCGGCCGAACAGACGCTGCCCGATTATCTCAAGTCCGGCTGGATGGAGAACGTCGACCCGCAGAGCGTCGAAGAGTTCGCCGTCAACGGCTTCCCGGCGGCGACCGCCACCGCCAACGGCGACAAATGGTCGTTCCGCCTGTTCGCTGTGCGCTTCGGCAGCGACGTCTATCGTTTCATCTTCGCCGCCAAGACCATGACGCCTGCGGTTGATCGCTCGTTTCGCGAGGCGATCATGACCTTCCGCCGCATGAGCCTCAAGGAGAGCAAGGAAGTGAAGCCGTTGCGCATCAAGGCCGTCACCGTCCGCCGCAACGACACGGTCGCCAGCCTGGCGCGGCGCATGGCCACCGATCACGCGCTCGAGCGCTTCCGCGTGCTCAACGGCCTGGGGGCGCATGACCGGGTCAAACCGGGTGACGTGGTGAAGATCGTGGAGTGATCCGCGGCGTCATCCTCCGGCGCCCGTACGTCATACGCTTGCGGCTTAGAATCGATCCGAAAATGAAATTCAACGGCTCCCGCCTCGCGGGAACGAACGGAGTTTGTGCCAGCTTCGATGCTAGCTGGGTCGACATGACTCGTCGCATTTCCAGCTAGGCTTCAGGGTAACCGGCCGGGATCAGCTCTCCCCGGCCTCGCAATTCATGGTGAATTCGCGCGGCACTTCCGGGCCCCACAGGTAGAACGAGTCTTCCGGCTTGTGATCGGCGGACGGCCAGCGCTCGTCCTTGGGGATGTAGTCGATGTCGCAGGAATATTCGGAGAAGCTGCCCCACGGATCGCGCACATAGTGGAAGTAGTTGGAGCCGAGCACGTGACGGCCGAGGCCCCAGCCCTTGGTGAAGCCCTTATCGGCCATGCGCATGGCGCCGAGCCCGATCTCATTGACCGAGGCCACGTCCCATGAGCAGTGATGAAAACCCGGCGCCGAGGATTTCACCAGGGCCAAGAGGTGATGATCGCTACCGTGAATGCCGTGCATGAAGGCGACCAGGTCCGACGCTTTGTCGGAGAGGCGCAGGCCCAGATTGCGCTCGTAGAAAACGATCGAGGCGAGCACGTCACGGGTAAAAATCAGCACATGCGAGAGCCGCCGCGGGCGCACCGGCGGCGCCTTTTCGCGCGTGGTGGCCGCGGCGATGCCAGGACCGACGGTAACCCATTGGCTCTCCGCTTTCCTGTCCGGCGAGACCTTCGGCGCGACCTTCACCTCGATAAGCACACCTTCAGGGTTGCGGAACCAGAAGCCGTTGCTCTCGAAGCCGGGCGGCGGATCGACCAGCGCGATGCCATTGCCCTCGATGCGCGCTTTCAGCCGCGCCAGATCGTCGGCGTAGCAGCCGAAAGAGAGATGATGCAGTGCCTTGGTTTTCACGCCCTCGACCACCGAACCCCAGCGGTGGTCATGGCCGAAGGTTTTGATCTCCAGCCGGTTGCCTTTCGCCCGCACATCGAGGCCGAACAGGCCGTAGAAATCCTGCGCCACCGCGGCGTCCGGCACTGCCAGCACGAATTGGTCGAGCGAATGCACGCCGAGCGCATTCGTTTCCGTGGTCGGCGCGACATAGCCGCGAATGGCGGTCATTCTTTGCTCCGGTTCGTTGCGGTGATAACGCATATTCTAGCCTCTGGGGGCCCGGCGGCAACCGTGAACCGTGGCCGCGTCGCGCGCGACCAAACCACGGAAGCCCTGTAGGATTGGGCTTTGGGGGAGCCATGCGTCACAATGCAGCGGTAGCGGCCTGTTTGGCAGCGCTGATTGCGGCTGCGGCCCAATCGGCGCACGCGCAAAAGCCGCCGTCGGACGAGGACCTGCAACGGGACTATCGGCTTTGCCTCTTGCCCGTGTCGGCGACGGCCTTCTCGGTCGAGCATGTTAACGAGGTCATCGCCGCCTGCACCGTACTGATCAATGCACAAGGCGGCAGCGCCGAGAACCGTGCGCTGGTGCATCTGCAGCGCGGCGCGATGTACCGGCGGCTCGGGAAATTCGAGCTGGCGCTCGCCGACTTCACCATGTCAATCCATTACGATCCGCAATCCGCTTTCGCCTATACCGGGCGCGGCAACGCGCATCGCGGATTGCATGAGCTCGACGAGGCGATCGCCGACCATACCACGGCGATCGAGCTCAAGCCGGATTATGCCGAAGCCTACAGCAACCGCGGCAATGCCTGGCGCGATAAGAAGGACGATAAGCGCGCGCTTGCCGATTACGACGCGGCGATCAAGGTCAATCCGCATTACGCGCTGGCTTTCTATAACCGTGCCAACACCAAGCTCGACAATGGCGACAAAAGTGGCGCCATCGCCGACTATCGGGAGACATTGAAACTGGAGCCGCACTTTGCGCAGGCTGCGGAGATGTTGCAGAAGCTGGAGGCGAAGCCTTAGACGCGTTTCGAGCAGAGTGAATTGGCGGTTTGTGTCCGCCTCGTCCCGCACAAGCGGACACGGACGCAGCAAATTGAGCCGTCAGGGCAGCCAGGCGCAGAGTCTCAAGCCACTCTCACCGGCACGGGATAAACGCAGTTGCGCCAGCCAGAGGCCGGCTGCACCTCGCCGCGCTTGGAGGTTGCGCGCGACATCAGCAGCACTTCGCCCGCGCGGTCCGCCGTCCACATGAAGCGGAATTTCTGCCACGACCAGCCGTGCCGGTCGCCGAGCTGCGCCTCGCACCAATGGGCGCCGCCGTCGGTCGAAACCTCGACCTTGGCGACGCCGCCATCGGCCCAGGCCCAGCCCCAAATCTCGATCTCGCCGCCCACGCGCGCATGCGGCGCCGGGCTGACGATGACGGATTCGGGCGCGATCTCCCATACTGGGCGAAGGTCGCCGGCAATGCGATCATTGTAGAGCGTCGTAGTGAACGGCCCGCCCGCGCGCGTCTCGGCCAGATGCAGCCGCGTAAGCCATTTGACGCAGTTGGTGCCGTAGAAGCCGGGCACCACCAGCCGCAGCGGAAAGCCGTGCTCGGCATCGAGCGGTTCGCCATTGACTTCGTAAGCGAGCAGCACACCACCGGCGTCGACGCGGGAAAGCGGACAGTCCTTCAGGTATGGATCGGCAGGGATGCCCTCATAGGCGCCGCGGTCGGCGCCATAGGCCCAGAGAAATCGTGCCTGCGGCGCGATGCCGAGGCCGCCGAGCACCGTCTTCAAATCGGCGCCGCCCCATACGACGTTGCCGACCCGCCGCGTGGCAATGGTCGGGTCCTGCGGATAGCCGGCGCATTGATGTACGGACTGGACCTCGATTTTCGGCAGGCGGCGGATGTCGCCGAGGGTAAACTGCCGTCTCTCGCGCACCAGACCGTCCACAGTAAGCGACCAGCGCTGCGCATCGAGGCGCGGCACGCCGACATGAGCGAGCACGAATAAATCGCGCTGCGGCGTAATCTCGTCGCGCATCTGATGCGGCAAGAGCGGCACGCGGCGAAAGGTACGCGGCGGGTCCATGCGCACTCTGGCGGGCGATTGCTCATATGTTCCGATCGTGTCGGTCATCGGAGGGCCGCTCAGATCACCATCAGGTCCTTGCCGACGATGATCTCGCCCTTGAAATACTTGGCGGCGGGCTCGCGCCAGGTCTCGTCGCTGATGCTGTCGATCGCTGGCGTGAGATGCGACAATACGAGCGTCTTCACCCCAGCTTCCTGCGCGATGCGGCCTACGTCCTCGGACGGGGTATGGTCGGCTTTCATGTGTGCCATGAAGGCTTCGAACTTCACCGGCCGGCCCTTGGCGATCTGGCCCTTGATATATTTCTCCACCGCCGGCACGTACATCGTCTCGTGCACCAGCACGTCGGCCCCTTTCGCCATCTTCGCCACGGCCTCGAGCGGCGCGGTGTCGCCGGAAAACGCGATCGAGCGGTCCTTGAAATCGAAACGATAACCGAGCGCCGGCTTGACCGGCGGATGCTCGACGACGATCGCCGACACCTTGACGTTGTCGTCCTGCATCACGGGACCGGCGGCGGCAACTTCCTGCACCTTCACCTGCGTGAGCGGCGTCATGTGAAAGTCTTCGGCCCAGAAGTCGACCGTTTGCTTGTAGGCGCGCATAAAGTCTTCGGTCATCTGCTTGAGCGGCGGCGGACCATAGACCTGCACGCCGTTTTCCATCCCCTGAATCCAGCCGACGATGAGCAACGGGCCGTATTCGATATTGTGATCGGCGTGATGATGCGTGATGAAGATCGATTTGAGCGCGGCGAAGGGAATGCCGGTGCGCGCGTAATTGTCGGTGACTCCCATACCGCAATCGAGCACATAGGCCGCGCCACTGCTCAGCATGACGTGTGAGGTCATCTCCCGCGATCGGCCCGGCACGGGACCGGCGGCGGTGCCGAGCAGGACAAGCTTGGTGCCCTTGGCATCTTTGAGCGCGGCTTGCGTCTGCTGCGGCGTCCAGCGCGGGGCCGCTGTTTGTGCGGCACCCTCTTCCGGTACCGCAGTAACGAGCGGCGCGGCAGCAAGGCCCGCGAGCAGATTGCGGCGTGATAAGTCCTGCATGACGTCCTCCGGTTCAATCCGGCAATAACGGGGAGGATGCTAGCGCATTCTCAACAAAAAACCCCGCGGCCGTTACGGCCGCTACAGCGCCTCGACAAAGGCGACCATCTGCTTGCGCTGCTCGGGGTCGGGAAGCGCGCCGCGCATCGCACCGAGATTGTCGGCCATGTGCGCGGCGTCCGCAGTGCCGGGGATGAGGGCAGTGACGCGCGGATCGCTCAGCAGGTATTTCAGGAAAAACTGCGCCCAGCTGCCGGCGAAGCCGTGTGCCCAGTCAGGAAGCGCTTTGCCGCGCACGGCGCGGAACAGGCGGGCGCGGCCGAACGGCAGGGCCGTGAGCACGCCGGCTTTCACCTCGGCGGCGAGCGGGAGGATGCGCCGCTCGGCGAGACGGTTGTCGAGCGAATAGTCGATCTGCACGAAGTCCGGCTTTTCCCGCCGCAGCACGGATTCCACCGCGTCGAAATCGCCGTGAAAGGTCGAGGTGATGCCGATGTAGCGGCACAGCCCTTGCGCCTTCCATTCTTTGAAGCGGGCAAGCGATTGCCGCGGATCGGAGACGTTGTGTAGTTGCATGAGATCGACCTGCGCCGTCTTGAGCCGCGCCAGGGAGCGCTTGAACTCGGCAAGATCGGGCGCCTCGCACTTCGTGGCGATGAACACCTTGTCGCGCAGGCCGGCTGCGGCGACCACGTCGCCTAAGACGACCTCGGCTTGACCGTAAGTGGAGGCGGTGTCGATCAGACGGCCGCCTTTCTCGATCAGCACATGCAGGACTGCGGCGGCCTTGTCCTTTGTCGCGGCATCGGCGGCATTGAAGACGCTCGCGGTGCCGAGGCCGACGGCGGGCAGACGCTCGCCGCTCGAGGGAATGGCGCGCATCAGCGGCTCGCTCGTTTGCGCCAACAGAGGGCGCGACAGCGCGGCCGCACCTGCCAATGCCATAAATTCGCGTCGTGTCGCGATCATGCGGCTTTTTCCTTTGCGGCGATCGGGTCGAGATTCGCCGCGCGGCGTTCCTGCGCGCGGCCTAGTCCCGCGGAGAGCAGCAGCCAGCCCGCCGCCACCGGCAGCGCGCACAGCGCAATCGCCCCGAGCTTCAATCCCAGCGCCTGCAGGCTGTCGAACACCCAGCCGAACAAGGCATCGGAGCCGCGATAGATGACCACGTCGATCAGGTTCTTCGCTTTGTATTTGTCGTCGCGTGACAACACCGTGAAGAACACCTGGCGCGCCGGATTGGCGATGGCGAAATTGGCCCAGCGCTGCGCCACCTGTACCACCAGCACGACCGTGAGCGTCGGCGATACAAACAATGCGGCAAAGCCGGCAACATAGACCGCCGGCAAAGCGCCGGCCGCGATGCCCGAACCCAGGCGCTTGAGCAAGCGGCCGGTGGCAAAGACCTGCGTGGCCAAGGTGAGCAGGTTCACCGCCAGATCGACGCCGGCGAAGTAACGCGTTTGCGCCCCCGCGCCGCGCACCGCCGCGGCGATGATATGGGCCTGCTCAAAATAAAGGATGGTGGCGCCGAACGACAGCAGCGCGACCCAAAGGCCGAGGCCGAACAGATAAGGCGATCGGACGAGCGCCGGCAAAGCGGCGATCGCGCTGCCGCCGATGCGCGCAGCCGCCGCCGCCGCACTCGCATGCACAGCCGCCACGCGCTCGAGCCGGTACACGCAGAACACGGCCAATTCGAGCAGGATCGCTGCCGGGATAAGCAGATTGGTCGGCCCCAGCGGCACCGACAAGCCGATGGTGATGAGCGGCCCCAACAGCGCGCCGGCGGTGCCCCCGGCGCCGATGAAGCCGAATAAGCGCTTGCCCTGCTCGGCGTCGAACAGATCGGCCATGAACGACCAGAACACCGCGACGGCGAAGAGATTAAAGACGCTGACCCAGACGAAGAACACCCGCGCCACCGCGGCAACGTCGACGCGAAACGTGAGCAGCAGCCAGAACACAACGAGGTTGACGACAAAGAAATGGTAGACGATGGGAATGAAGCGCGCGCGCGGCAGCTTGGCGACCAGTGCGCCGTAAACCGGCTGCGCCACCAGCAGTGTCAGGAACGTTGCCGTGAACAGCCACGGCAGATTCTTAACGCCGCCGGCGATACCCATTTGATCGCGCAGCGGCCGCAGCACGTAATATCCCGCAAGCAGCGTGAAGAAATAGGCGAACGACCACAGCGCAGCGGCGCGCTCCTTGGGCGTCGCCGGGGCGGCCCAGGACAGCCAGCGCTGCAAGACACTCATTGCGTCAAATTCAGCTTTTGCTTGAGCTCGGCGGCGCTCACCGGCTGACCGTAGCCGGGATTGCCGCGCTGAAAGCGCCGCGCATCGGCAAGCTTGCCGACCACGACGGGATCGAAACCGGCGTCGCGCACCAGCATCGCCGCCACCTCAACCGCCTGTGCGTCGTCGCCGGCGATCGGAATGGCCAGCCGCGGCGCCGCGCGGTTCGCCTCGCGCGCGAAGATCATGTAGGACATGGTATTGAAGGCGCGCACCAGATGCGTTCCCGCCAGATATTTTTGCGACGTGGCGCCGATGCCGTTCTTCTCCACCTCTTCGGCGATGGCACCGTCGCGCGCAGCCACGGCGTTGCAGGCGTCGAGCACGATCTTGCCTTTGAGCGCATCGCCGTACTCTTTGCCGATCTGCGGCAAGGCGCCGTAAGGCACGGCGACGAAAAGGACGTCGCCGAATTGGATTGCCTGCGCCACGGTGCCGGTTTGCGCGAGCGGCCCGAGCCCTTCGGCGAGGCTCTTCAGCTCCTCAGGATGGCGCGACGAGAACAGCACCGGGTGTCCGGCTTTCACCCACAGGCCGCCGATAGTGCCGCCGATTTTGCCCGAGCCGACGACGCCGATGCGCAATTTGCCGCCGCCGGTCTGCGCCAACGAGCGCAGCGGCCAGAGCGCCGCACCGGCGGCGAGCAGACTTGCGCTGGCGAGCATTCCGCGCCGGCTGCAAGCAACGAAAGACCGACTGGACATCGCGAAACCTCTCTTTGACCTGTTCTCGTTTGCGAGCGCGAGGTTAGCGCGGTCCTGCGCCGCTGAAAGGTGCGGCCAAGTCACGGTTGCGTGAGAAATGTCGGCTTAACGCAGTCCGTTCGCATAAAAAACGAATTAACATGCGGAACGGAAAACGAATGAGACGTGACCGCGAAGCGCTACGCTGCCTCCAATCTCGTTCGCTCGATAAGCACGCGGGCGCACGTCCTCCACGCATCGAACTGCGCGGATAAGTCGGGCATATTCAGCTCCGTCCGCAACAGCGGCGCCCACCCCGAAGAGAACGACCAGGTATTGCCGCCAGGATTGATCTCAAGCACGAAAAGCCTGCCGGTGTGGCTTTCGCGAATGATGTCGCAGCCGTGCAGCGCCACTTCGGAGATCGCGGTGAACGTTCGGCGCGCCAGGTCCAGCACATCCTGTTCGACCGGTACGATCAACCGCCGTTGACCGTGCCTTGCCATCAACGGTCCGGCTGCAAGCGTCTCGTCATTCGCATCGAGGCTCGGCCGCGGCACCGTCGATGCGGCCTGGAAGCCGAAGATCGGTTCGCCAAAAAGCGTGAGCACACGGTAGTGACACGGGTACTCGCCCGTATCGATGAAGCGTTGAACCATCAACGGTGAATTGCCGTGGCCGCGGACCAGAGGATGCGCACGCCACCGCGCGCCCGCCAAGTGAGCTGCCCGTACCAGGGCCATGCCCCGCCCATGCGATGACGAGCCCGTGGGCTTGAGCACGGCAATCGGCCCGAATTGCACGGGATCGAGTTCAAAATCGCCGCCCAGCAGCGCAAATTCAGTCACCGGGATACCCGCCGCCGCCATTCGCCGCAACTGAACGTCTTTTCCGATCAGACGCCCCGCATAAATCCTGCCGCGTAGCGGCTGAAAATTTCGCAGTTCAGTCGGCGAGTAGACCAGCGTGGGCCGGCGGCTTGCGTGCTTCCGCGTGGTCGAGGAAGGAATGTCGTTCGACGCTACAAAGACTTCGATGTCGGACGTGGTCGAGTGGATTATGCGCGCAATACCTTCGAGGTCGGCGCGATCTTGGACGAACGGCTCGTGGACGAGCACCAGATTGCGCGTCGCCTCAGGCCGGCGCTCGACCCAGTCGTTCGCTATCTGTCGCCCGTGCGCGGACATGCCGAGGTTGGACCGGCTGAACCTGTCGAGCCAAAGTACGATCGAGTTACGGCCGGAAATTTATGCCGAGGCGGACGGTGTGGTCCTGCAGCCCGAACGCGCCGCCACCCTGCACGCCGTTGAAATAGTTTTCTTTGGCAAGGTCAACGTACAGATATTCGGCTTTTGCGGACCAATGTTCGGCGAATGCGTATTCGAAACCGGCGCCGAGGGTCCACCCGACATGCATATGCGATTCCGAACCGACAAAAGCAAGATTCGCCACTTGGTTGAACTGATGCAGCAGCCAATTCGTACTCAATGTGAGCCGTCCCCACGCAAATCCACCGGTCGCATAAGGCAGGAACTCACCGACCGCATATCCCAGGCGGCCCCGGACGGTGCCCATGTATTTGAGCTTGGCGGACGTCGTCTCCGTGTAGGAGTAGTCCTCGGTGTTGACCGATCTGGGCCGCGTATCGCCATGCAGAAAGATCAAGTCATGTTGATCGGCCCAGGTGAAATCGGTCTCAAGGCCGTAGACGAGAAAACCGGTTTGGAAGTTGTATCCGGTCTGAAATCCGCCCAGCCAGCCCTGCGGATCGATGTCCCGCTGAAAGACGAACGGTACCTTGGTGGGGTTATTGACCCAAAAGTTCGGCGGCGACGGCGGTGGGATGACGACGGAACGCGTCGTATCGCCGTCGAGCGATCCCCACCCGTACCCTGCGTGACCGCCAATGTAGAAGCCCGTCCACGACGGCAAAGACGCGGCCATCGCGCCCGGCGTCTCGAACAACGTCAGGAGCGCGGCCCCGCATAGAAGCTTTTGCTTGAATGTCGGCATTGCCCCCAGCCTGCATGACATTCGCCGCGACGGCCGAAGAGGTCAAGAGGCTGCTATCCCCATTCCTTGATGAAGTTTGCTGCCGAGCCCTGCGAGGCCCTGCAAAAGGTCCCTTGAGTCTGAGATCCAACATGGCTCAAAACAAAAAGCCCGGCATCGCTGCCGGGCTTTTGTGTTCGCAGTGGAAAGGCGGGGCGTCTTAGGCCGCCTCTTCCTCGACCGGCTCGTCGCTGGCGGCGCCTTCCTCGGCAGGCTTGGGACCGCGGCGCGGACCCTTGGCGAGGGCCGCCTCAACTTCCTTTACCGCCTCGGTTTCGGTGATCTTCTGCACCGCAGAGATTTCACGCGAGAGGCGATCAAGGGCGGCCTCATAGAGCTGCCGCTCGGAGTAGGACTGCTCGGGCTGCGTCTCCGAGCGATAGAGGTCGCGCACCACCTCGGCGATGGCGACGATATCGCCCGAGTTGATCTTGGCCTCGTATTCCTGCGCCCGGCGCGACCACATGGTGCGCTTGATGCGCGCGCGCCCCTTCAGCGTCTCCAAAGCGCGCTTCACCAGCGGCGGCTCGGCAAGCTTGCGCATGCCGACGGAAGCAATCTTCGCCGTGGGTACCCGCAGCGTCATCTTGTCCTTGATGAAGTTGATGACGAACAATTCGAGCTTTGCGCCGGCGATCTCCTGCTCCTCAATGGCCAGAATCTGGCCGACTCCATGCGCGGGGTAGACGATAAACTCGTTGGTCTTGAAGCCTTGTCGTTGAGTGGTCTTTTTCGTGGCCATTCCGGGCAGAACTCCTTCACCGGCCGCCTTGCGGGCGCCGGCCAATTTGGCTGCGGGAGCCCCATGGCGGACAGGGCCGCGCGAGGCAGGCGGGATCCGCCTTTCGGCGGACTTTTTGGAACCGCGGCTCACACCGGCGGCGCCTTTCTTGGGTTTGTGACGCGTTTTTCCTGCCACTGCTTTACGCGTGGATCGCACGCCCTCTGTATCCATGACCCCTGAGGTCTGCCCCGAAAAATAAGGCTCCCGAATGGGGGAGCGCGTTCGGCGGCGTTATCTCCATGATTTGCGCAATATAGCACATTTTTGGCCAATATCAATGCCTTATGGCGACGCAAAAGTGCAATTCGCGACAGAATCCCGCAATTTTGGCGGAGCGGTTAATAAGGGAACCGCAACGGCCGCAAGATTGCCGCCATTCGCACGAGTTCCACAGGAAAACGCGCCGCTTTAATCCCCGGTTCCGGGGTTGGGCGAGAAGAACTTCTCGAACTTGTTTGGCATGCCGTCGAACTCCTTGCCGTCCGCGGGCGGATCCTTCTTGGTGGTAATATTCGGCCAGGATTTTGCGTATTCGGCATTTAAGCTCAGCCACTTCTCCAAACCCGGCTCGGTGTCCGGCTTGATCGCTTCGGCGGGGCATTCCGGCTCGCAAACCCCGCAGTCGATGCACTCGTCGGGATGGATGACGAGCATGTTCTCGCCTTCGTAGAAGCAGTCCACTGGACACACCTCCACGCAGTCCAAATATTTGCACTTGATGCAGTTTTCGACGACGACGTAGGTCATCCAATGCTCCGGCCCAACAAAACCAGGCTGGCCTATCGCATGCATAGATAGGGTGCAAGCCGCCAACGCACCAGTTTTGCCGTGTTTTGGAGGTTATTTGCCTTCGATCTCCGCAGGCACGGGCAAATCCCTTCCCAAATCGCGATAAAGTGCCCGGGCCGCCGCCGGTGCGCCGCGCCGCTCGCAAAAGCCTTGCACCCGCAGCACTCTCACCGACCGATCGAGGGCCAGGGTGACCACGTCACCGATGCGCACCAAGGCGCTGTTGCCGGCGACGCGCCTGCCGTTAAGACGCACGAACCCTGAATCGGCGAGCGCTGCGGCATCGCTGCGTGTGCGCACCATGCGTGCGTGCCACAGCCACTTGTCGATGCGCTGACGCGACACCGTCAGGACGGTTCCTTGTTCTGCTCCAGCTGCTGCTTCAAGGCGGCAAGCTTGGCAAAGGGCGAATGAGGGTCCGGCTCCTTGCGGCCTCCGGAGGCGCCGTAGGGTTTGGCATAATACTGCTCGCGCTCGGCCCGATCGGGACCGTCGTCGCGGCGCCGGCGCGGACGCCGTTCGGACCGGTCGCCGCGATGTTCGGCGCGCTTGTCCTGCCGCTCGGCGCGCTCGCGGCGCTCGTGACGATCGCGGCGGTCTTGATGCTGGTTGCGCTCCAATTCACGCCGCTCGCGGCGCGGCGGGCTTTGCGCACCACCTTCGGCTGCGGATGTCGCTGCTTCCGCGGCCGCCGCTTCGCCCGGTTGCGGCGCTTTCGCCGCGGGCTTGGCATGCGCTGGCCGCCGCGGCCGATGCGGCTTGCGCTCGCTGCGGCCAGCCGGACGCCACACTTCGATGAAGGCGGGCTCGGCAGGCGCGGCCACCGTCTCGTCGGAAGCCGGTGGCGGGGATTGGACGGTTTCGGCGGCCTCGGCAGCGAGTGCTGGCGCTGGGGCCGCCCACTCGGCCGGCGCCTGCTCAGCGGGCGCGGGTTCGGCGCCGGACTCGCCGGCCTGAGGCATGAGCTCGGCGTCCGGCAACAGCGACATGGAGGAATCCGGCCCGGCTTCCGCAGGCGCCGCTTCGCTGACCGGCGCCGTCTCCGCGGCAGGCGCGGCATCGGCGGCCGCCAGCGCCTCTGGCTCGACGGGCTGCACCGGCTTGGGCTTGCGCTCCATACGATAGCCGAGCGAGCGCAGAATAGAGGCGAAGTCCTCGCCCGAGGCGCCGGTGAGCGAGGTCATGGCACCGGTGACGACGAAGGAGCGTCCATCGAAGGCGCCTTCCGGCTTGGGCGTTGCTCCTTCCCGCCAAGACAACGCCGGACGAATAAGATCGGCGAGCCGCTCCAGAATGTCCACGCGTACCGCGCGCTCGCCGCACACGCGGTAACCGGCGGTGCGGTAAAGCACCTTCGGCGTCTCTTTGTTGACCGGAATCGAAGTACGCCCGCTGGCGGCCAGATGCAGCAGATCGTCGAGACCCTTGGCATCCGGGCTCTCGTTCTTCAGCGCCCAAAGCTGCGTCGCCAGCGCCCGCGGCGCCGGCTTGAGCAGGATCGGCAGATAAATGTGATAGGCGCCGAAGCGCACGCCGTATTTGCGCAAGGTTGCGCGCGCCGGTTGGTCGAGACCTTTGACCTCGTCGGCGACCTTCTGCCGCTCGAGTACACCGAGCGCCTCGACCAATTGGTAAGCGACTCCGCGCGCTACGCCGGTGATATCGTCGGCAGCGGTAAGCGAGAACAAAGGCGCCAACAGCTTTTCGATATGCGTCTTCAACCAGAGATCGAGCCGGTTCTGCACGAGGTCGCGCGCAGGACCGGTCAACTGGTCGTCGGCGACGATGCGCAGCCGCGGCCGCAGCGTGTCGTCGCCGGGAACCAGCTTGCCCACGACATCGCCGGTCCAGCGGATGGCGCCGTCATTGGCAAGCACGAATTGATCGTTCGGCGCCTGCGACAGCTTGGTGGCGCGCGCCTCGATTTCGCTGGCCAGCGCCTTTTGTGCGGCGGCATTGAGCGTCTTTGCCTCGGAACCGGCGGCGGCGGCGTCGGGAGCGAAACTGAATCCGTCGAGCCGACCGATGACGTGCCCCTCAACCG
Source organism: Pseudolabrys sp. (assembly GCA_035652735.1). Lineage (GTDB taxonomy): Bacteria > Pseudomonadota > Alphaproteobacteria > Rhizobiales > Xanthobacteraceae > Pseudolabrys. Next base: position 68,436 of record DASRDF010000007.1, read on the forward strand.
TCACTTCGCCGCTCTTGCCGATTTCGGTATCCAATGTCGTGTTCTCGCGCAGCCGCCGCATCAGCACGCTGGTTCGTCGGTCAACGAAACGCTCGGCCAAGCGTTCATGCAGCGCATCGGATAATTTGTCCTCGACCGCGCGGGTGACACCCTGCCAATGCTCCGGATCGGCGAGCCAATCCGGACGGTTGGCAATGAAGGTCCAGGTCCTGACATGCGCAATCCGAGTTGAAAGAGTGTCGATGTCGCCGTCGGCCCGATCGGCTTGCGCGACCTGGCGGGCGAACCAATCGGTCGGGATGTTACCCTCCCGCATCAGGAATCCATAGAGGGTCACCACCAGCTCGGCGTGCGTGGCGGGTGCGATCTTGCGATAGTCGGGAACCTGGCAGACATCCCACAAGCGCTCGACGGCCGCCGCACTGTGCGTCAACGCCCGTACATCATCGTCGCGCGCGGCGTGTTCCAAAACGAGAATGTCCTCGGCAAGCGGCGCGCGCGTAAGCCCTGGCTCCGACGGAGTTGCCGCAAGCGCGGCCTGCAAGGCGCCGATCGAGGAGAAATTCAGCGCCGAATTGCGCCACTGCAGCATGCGCACCGGCTCAAAAGTGTGGCTTTCCAGCGCCTGCACCAATTCGGGCTCGAATGGATCGCAGCGGCCGGTGGTGCCGAAGGTGCCGTCGCGGGTGGCGCGGCCGGCGCGGCCGGCAATTTGTGCGAGCTCGGCCGGGTTGAGCTTGCGGAATTGGTAACCGTCGAACTTGCGATCGGCGGCAAAGGCAACGTGATCGACGTCGAGGTTAAGTCCCATGCCGATGGCATCGGTGGCAACGAGATAGTCGACGTCGCCCGACTGATAAAGCGCGACTTGCGCATTGCGCGTGCGCGGGGAGAGCGCGCCGAGCACGACCGCGGCGCCGCCGCGCTGGCGGCGGATCAATTCAGCGATGGCGTAAACTTCCTCGGCCGAGAAGGCGACGATCGCCGAGCGGCGTGGCAGCCGCGTGATCTTCTTTTCGCCGGCGAAGGTGAGCATCGACAGCCGTGGCCGGCTGACAATGTGCGCGCCAGGCAACAGCTTTTCTACCATCGGCCGTATGGTAGCGGCGCCGAGCACCAGCGTCTCCTCGCGGGCGCGGCGGTTGAGCATGCGATCGGTGAACACGTGGCCGCGATCGAGATCGGCGCCGAGCTGGATTTCATCGATGGCCAGGAAAGCCACATCGATGTCGCGCGGCATCGCCTCGACGGTGCAGACCCAGTAGCGTGGATGGGCGGGCTTGATCTTTTCCTCGCCGGTGATCAGCGCGACGGCTTCGGCGCCGGCCCGCGCGGCAACTTTGTTGTAGACCTCGCGCGCCAACAGCCGCAGCGGTAGGCCGATCATGCCGGACGAGTGCGCGAGCATGCGCTCGATCGCCAAATGCGTCTTGCCGGTATTGGTCGGACCGAGCACGGCGGTGACACCGGCGCCGCGGGCGTGCACGGCGCGGGCAGACTGCGGAGAGAAGGTGAGAGTCATTACGCGTCTACTTTTCATTCATGGCCGGGCTTGTCCCGGCCATCCACGTCTTCTCGTCGCCCGCTAGCCAGCCGCGGAGGCCCGACAGCTACACGCCGAGGCAGCGCTTCGCGCCTTTGGCCGGGCCCGACGGCGGAGAACTCTTCTGTATCACATTGCGACGGTGGGCACGTCCGTATGGGATCCGCGCTTAAGCTTTAGAACGAGTCTGGAACGAACCACGCCCGAATCACTGACTCCGACCTTGTATGGATTCGTTCACGGCCACATGTGGCAAGGTCGCGCCCCATGCCCACAAGATCGGGTAGTGACGGCGCGATTCAAGGGGTTTGATCGGCGCGAAATCATTAACGCGAGACGCGGACTCCATCGCGGCCAAGAGTCAAGGGGTACGCTGGCCGCTGGCTGAGGCGCGGGTCGGCAACGCGGTGGCGATGAACTGAGTTGCCTGCATCACGGCCTCGCCGATCGGCGTCGGCCCCTGCGCGCGAAACGGTACCAGTACCCGCGTTCCGGCGATCGGCGCGAGCCAAATCTCCATGTCGCGCAGCTTCATCAGATAGCGGATGGCTCCCCGCGAAGGGACGTAGCCGCCGACCGGCCTGAAATACACCGAGCAGACGACCACCGGGCCGGCATAGCCCTTCTCGGCTTTGACCGTCTCCATGCGCTTGTAGGCAAGCTTCAAGTCATAGCGCATGCGGCCGTCGAAAATCGGCATGGTGCGCTGACAGGCTTCGGCAGAGACGGGATCGCCGCCGCCCGGCGTCGGCATCAGCGAGGCGGTCATCGGGTCGTAGACGCCGCGCCGATCCTCCTCCGTGACGGGCACGCGCTCGCGATCCTTGTCAGGCGGCGGATCGACCTTGAGCTCGGTAACATTGCCTTTGGCAAGGGTAATGCGCACCTCGTCCGCCTTGTTGCGGCTTTTGATGGTCGAAGCATAAATCGCGCTCACGACTTTGCCGCCGCTCAGCGTGCCATGCGCCGCCGTCGTACCCTCGCCTTCCGTGAGTACGTGCATCAGGCCGGTGGTGACACCGCTCGCGGCAGCGCTGTAACGGGTGTCGTTGATCTCAATGACCCAGCTGCCTTTACCGATGGGAATGCCGGCGAGCGTCACAAGGTAATGGGCCTCGAGTTTGCCTTGTGCGGATGCGGCGGCCGGCAGAGCTAGCGCGATGGCCGCGATCGCGCTGCGCAAAAATCGACCGATATGCGGCAAAGCCAGCAGCTCCATTCTTAATCCTGCACCGCCCCGGCGCTATGCACGGACAGCTGCGGCATTAACGGGTGCCGCGACCGGCGCGGCAAGGGCATCGCTGCGACCGGCCCAATGCACCTGCGCCGGTTCGCCCATCTGGTCGGCGTCGATTAAGTCAAATCTGTGTTCGACTCCTCTGCAGTCGGCGCCGGCTTGACGCGCTTTGGCGCGCTCTCTATACGTCCGCCCGATTTGACGAGGGTTTTCAGCGATGTCCTGGCGCTGCGATTTGACCGGCAAGAAGCCGCTGGTCGGCCATAAAGTGAGCCATTCGAACATCAAGACGAAGCGGCGGTTCCTGCCCAATCTGCGCAACGTCACGCTGATGTCGGACGCGCTCGGCCGCCGCGTGCGCGTGCGCGTCTGCGCCAATGCCCTCAAGAGCGTCGATCATCGCGGCGGCCTCGACGCGTTCTTGCTGAAGGCCAACGATGCCGACCTCGCCCCCAAGCTGCGCGAGATCAAGCGGCAGATCGTGAAGAAGCAGGAAGCAAAGGCTTCCTAATCACCGTCATTCGAAGGCGCGCTATTCTATTGTCATGCCCGGCTTTGTGCCTGGCATCCACGCCTTTGCGTGTGACAAAGATGGCTGCAACAGCGACCGCCACGATCGAGCGCTAGTGTTCCACCAGTGCAAACTGCAGCAGCAGGTTGCGCTGGATGGGCGAAAAATTGTCATCGGAGACGAGCGTGATAATCGTCTCGCCCTGTGCGTTGCGGGTGACGGCGATCCCTTCCATGTTGTCGATCTGGTACGCGAGATCGGCCTCCAGCACGGTCGGCCCGTCGACTAGCGCATCCTGCTTCATGTCGTCGAGACGCAAACGCCGGATGCGCACCGCGATGCCGCGCGCCACCCAAAAGCGCCGCTCCAGCAGCAACAGATCGTCCGGCGCCAACACCGTGCAGTCGCTCACGTCGAAGTCGTCGGTGCGCTTGACCGAAAAGCGCACCACATGCGCGCCGTTGAGCAGATAAGCGCGATGATTTCCAGCAGCGTCGAGACTGTGCTCGGTGACGACGATGAGATCGTCGGCCTTGGGCGAGCCGCGCGGCGGCGACGCCAGGCATTCGAGGCTTTTGTTGTAAGTGAAGGTCTTGAAATCGCCGGGCACCGGGACTTCCTGTGCGCGCGCGGCAAAGCCGTCGCGGCGGTAGTCGAAGCGCACAATCTTTTCCACCCGCTCGATCCCGACATAATACAGGCCGTCATTCCCGAGCGTGAGCGACTCCGCATCGTACCAGCCGCGCTCAAAGAGGGGCTTGCCGTCGGGTCCGAGCATCGGCGCCATTTCGGCATCGGCGATCCCGGCAGGCCGGCCGCCGCGATAGACGATGCGGCCGCGCAGCCACGAGCCGTTGTCGGTGACGGCGAGGAAGTGCGCGCCGTCCGGATCGATGTGCAGCGCCGAGACGCCGCCGAAGGCTTTGTAGTTGGAAACGAGCGCGAGGCCGCCGCGGAATTCGAGCGCGCCGAAGCGGGTTCGCGAAGGATCGCGCGTATCGAACGAGACGATCGGCGTGGCCTCGATCCTGATGTGCGCCGGCGCGCGGCTGGTATGCAGCGCATCGGCGACGACGAACGAGACGACAACCAGAACGAGCGCAGCGACGAACGTCCCGCCGGCGATGAGGCGGCGTTGGGTGAATTGCATTGCGCGCGTCAATTTACTCCCGGTTCGTCCCGGCGAAAACGCGGACTCGGCACGTAGGGCTCAACAATGCAGGATCCCGCTGGCGGAAAACGAAGGGTGAGAGGTCACGCCACGCGCCGACGCGCGCTTCGCCGCGAAGGCCGCACGTCGGCGGCGGCATGCTCCTCGAACAGCTCGGCCAGCTTTTCGGTCATGGCGCCGCCGAGCTCCTCGGCATCGACGATGGTCACCGCGCGCCGGTAATAGCGCGTGACATCGTGGCCGATGCCGATGGCAATCAATTCGACCGGAGACCGGGTCTCGATCTCCTCGATGACCCAGCGCAAATGGCGCTCGAGGTAATTGCCGGGATTGACCGAGAGCGTGGAATCATCGACCGGCGCGCCGTCGGAGATCATCATCAGGATCTTGCGCTGCTCGGTGCGCGCCAGCAGCCGCTTGTGCGCCCAATCGAGCGCCTCGCCATCGATGTTTTCCTTGAGCAGGCCCTCGCGCATCATCAGCCCGAGATTCTTGCGCGCGCGCCGCCAAGGAGCATCCGCCGATTTGTAGATGATGTGGCGCAAGTCGTTGAGGCGTCCGGGATTGGCCGGCTTGCCGGCGGTGAGCCATTGCTCGCGCGACTGCCCGCCCTTCCAGGCGCGCGTGGTGAAGCCCAGAATTTCGACCTTGACGCCGCACCGCTCGAGCGTGCGAGCGAGAATGTCGGCGCAGGTTGCCGCCACCGTGATCGGACGGCCCCGCATCGACCCGGAATTGTCGAGCAGCAGCGTCACCACGGTATCGCGGAATTTCATGTCCTTCTCCTGTTTGAAGGACAAGGGATGGAACGGATCGACGACGATGCGGGTCAGTCGCGCCGTGTCGAGCTGCCCCTCTTCGAGGTCGAACTCCCAGGAGCGGTTCTGTTGCGCCATCAACCGGCGCTGCAGCCGGTTGGCGAGGCGCGCCACCACGCCCTGCAAATGCGAGAGCTGCTTGTCGAGATAGCCGCGCAGCCGATCGAGTTCCTCCGGCTCGCACAGGTCTTCGGCCGGCACGGTCTCGTCGAACTTCATGGTGAAGGCGCGGTAGTCCGGCCCGCGCGGCTCGTTGGCGCCGAACTGTCGCGGCCGCTGCGGCTCGCCCGGCGTTTCGGCATCGCCCATGTCAGTGTCATCGGCCATATCCGCGGTGGGCGAATCCACCGCTTCGGCGGCGGCATCGGGCATGTCCTCGGCGGAAACCTCGCTGTCTTCGAGGCTCATGCGCTGTGAATCGTCGCTGTCGGCTTCGCCGTCCTCGCCCTGCTCCTGTTTGCGGCGGTCCTCGTCGCTTTCATCTTCCTCGTCTTCCGAATCCTGGCTGCGATCGTCGCCCATCTCGAGCGCATCGAGCAGATCGTGGATGGCGTCGCCGAATTGCCGCTGGTCCTCGATGAGATCGTCCAGCCGGTCGAGGTCCTTGCCGGCGCGGTCCTCGATCAGCGGACGCCAGAGGTCGACCAGCTTCTTCGCAGCGGCGGGTGGTGCCATTCCGGTAAGGCGCTCGCGCACCATCAGCGACAACGCTTCCTCGATCGGCGCCTCGGAACGCTCGGTGATCTCGTCGAATTTGCTGCGATGGAAGCGGTCGTCGAGCATGGCGGCGAGATTGCGGGCGACGCCATCCATGCGCCGCGCGCCGATGGCCTCGACGCGGGCTTGCTCGACCGCCTCGAACACCGCGCGCGCCTGCTGGCCGGTCGGCTGCATGCGGCGGTGGATGGCCGGATCGTGACAGGCGAGCCGCAGCGCGATGGAATCGGCATTGCCGCGCACGATCGCCGCTTCGGCCTTGCCCAGTTTCCGCGGCGGCTCCGGCAGCCGCACCTTGCCGCCCATCAGGCCCGGCCGCTCAGCCGCGAACGCGACCTCCAAATCCGGCTTGCGCGCCAGCGCGCGCAGGCAACCGGTCACCGCGCGCTTGAACGGCTCGGTAGGCGATTCCTTGGGCGATGGTTTCGACTTGACGTTGGACGCCATGGCTTTTCTCCCTCTCCCGGTGCTCACGGGGAGAGGTTAACTACGACAGCGCCACGTTCACCGCGCTCTCCGGCAGTTCTACCCCGAAGCAGCGCTGATAGAATTCGGCGACGATTGGCCGCTCCAACTCGTCGCATTTATTCAAGAACGTGAGCCGGAAGGCGAAACCGATATCGTTGAAGATCTCGGAATTCTCCGCCCAAGTGATGACGGTGCGCGGGCTCATCACCGTGGAAATGTCCCCGTTCATGAAGGCGTTGCGCGTCAAATCGGCCACGCGCACCATCTTGTTGACGATGTCGCGGCCCTGCTCGTTGCGATAGTGCTTCGCTTTCGCCAGCACGATCTCCACTTCGTTGTCGTGCGGCAGGTAATTGAGCGTGGTGACGATCGACCAGCGGTCCATCTGGCCCTGGTTGATCTGCTGCGTGCCGTGATAGAGCCCCGAAGTATCGCCGAGGCCAACCGTGTTGGCGGTAGCGAACAAGCGAAACGCCGGATGCGGCTTGATCACCTTGCTCTGGTCGAGCAGCGTCAGGCGCCCTGAGGCCTCCAGCACACGCTGAATGACGAACATCACATCCGGGCGCCCGGCATCGTATTCGTCGAAGCAGAGCGCGACATTATTCTGCAGCGCCCAAGGCAAAATTCCTTCGCGGAATTCGGTGACCTGCTGGCCTTCCTTGATGACGATTGCGTCCTTGCCGATCAGGTCGATGCGGCTGATGTGACTGTCGAGATTGACGCGCACGCAGGGCCAGTTGAGCCGCGCCGCCACCTGCTCGATATGCGTCGACTTGCCGGTGCCGTGATAGCCGGTGACGATGACGCGGCGGTTCTTGGCGAAGCCGGCGAGAATGGCGAGCGTGGTCGGCCGGTCGAAGCGATAATCCGGATCGATGTCGGGAACGTGCTCGTCCGCCTTGGAGTAAGCGGGAACTTCGAGTTCGCTATCGATACCGAACACCTGCCGGATCGAAACTTTCATGTCGGGCAGGCCGGCTGTTTCTTGAACTGCGGCAGTCATCGATCCTCCATGGCTTCAAGAAAGGCTCCGAAGCCCTGAATGCACACCCGACGCGTCTACGGTCCGGCTGATTTGGGCAACTTAGCAGAGGGAAACGGGGCAAAAAACCCGCGGACGGCGAATAGCCCCATCAATGTTTTCAATAAGATAGGCATTGTGAGCCCAACGCGGGAGGCAGGACTGGGTTGCTTCCGCCGATATTTTTGGCCATCCGCTTGGGTTCGATTACGCGCAGAGGAAACCTCGCCCATGCGGCGGCAAATTTGGCTTTTGGCGATGCTCGGTCTCTGCGCGGTCGGTCCGGTCCAGGCGCAAACGTTCTTGACCTTCCACTGCCGCGACGGCTCCGAATTCGTCGCCGCCTTCTACCAGGGTGACAATCGCGCCCACGTGCAGCTCGACGGAAAGGCCATGGCGCTTTCGCGGCGGTTGGCGCTGCGCGGACAGCGTTACGGCAAAGGCAATGTCACATTAAGGATCGGCAAAGCGGGCGTGATCCTCAAGCGCGGCAGGCGAGCGACCGAGTGTCTCGCCGAGTGAAAGCGGAACCGGCTCAACCGAAGCCGACAGACTTGAGATAGTTGTACGACTGGATGATCTCGACCAGCCGGTCCTCGGTCGAGCGGTCGCCGCCATTGGCGTCGGGATGATGGCGTTTGACCAACTCCTTGAAACGCATCTTCACCTGGTGCGGCGAAACTCCGGGCTCGAGCCCAAGCGTATCAAGCGCCTTGCGTTCCGCATTGCGCACGGGGCGCGCCGCTTCGGCACGCGCCTTCTCTTCCGCCCGCAAGCCTTCGCCGAAGAGGCCGAAGGGATCGGCGCGGCCGCCGAAGGCGGAGAAATCCGGCCGCACCGTGCCTTTGCCGGTTCCCATCTTCCAGGTCGGCCGATGACCGGTGAGCGCATCCTTCTGATACGCCATCACGGCGGCGTCGCTCATGCCCTTAAAGAAGTTGTAGTTCTGATTGTACTCGCGCACGTGGGCGAGACAGAAACGCCAATAGGCATTTTCTTGACCGCGGCCTTTGGGCGCGCGGTGGCTCGCTTTCTCGGTGCAGCCCGCCCACTGACATTTCGGACCGTCGTTTTTCAGGCGGCGGTCCTTGTCCGGCTTGACGCGGACTTTATCGAACAAGCTCGAGTCGATTTTCATGACCTAACATTATGCGCCTGTGGCAACGGCGCATTCAAGCCTTGACAGCAACGGTTCCCATTGACCGGCATGCCGCCGGCCCTTAATTCGGCGGCATGCGCACCGCCGATCTCATCACCAAGAAGTTGACGGAGGCTTTCGCGCCGCAAAGCCTCAACGTCCTTGACGAATCGCACCAACACGAAGGCCACGCGGGGCACCGGCCCGGCGGGCAAACGCATTTTCGCATTTATATCGTGTCGAATGCCTTCAAAGGGAAGACGCGCATCGAGCGACACCGGCTGATTAACGGCGTTTTGTCGAGCGAACTTGCCGGCGGCGTGCACGCGCTTGCGATCCATGCGGCGGCGCCCGGCGAAGGCGCCTGACTTAACGCACCTTCGCCATTGCCGGCTTGGGCAGCGGTTGAATACGCAACGCCGTGATGCGATTGCGCGCCTTGCGCAGCACGCGGAAACGGAAGCCGTGGAAGGTGAAGCTCTGGCCCACTTCGGGAATTGAGCGCGCCTCGTGAATGACCAGGCCGGCGATGGTGGTCGCCTCCTCGTCGGGCAGGTTCCACTCCATGACTCGATTGAGGTCGCGGATCGGCACCGCACCGTCGACATTGACCGATCCGTCAGGCTGACGGCGCACACCCGGCATGGCGACGTCATGTTCGTCGGTAATGTCACCGACGATCTCTTCGAGGATATCCTCGAGCGTCACCAATCCTTCGACCTCGCCGTATTCATCGACCACCAGCGCGAACGGTGTTTTGCGGCGGCGGAACGCCTTGAGCTGTTCGGAAACCAGACGCGTATCGGGCACAAACCACGCTGGCGTCATCAGCGCGGCGATATCCACCTTGGAGGCATCACCGTCCACCGCGTGCAGGGCGCGCAGCAAATCCCTCACGTGCAGAATGCCGACGATGTTCTCGGGATTGCCACGCCAAAGCGGAATGCGCGTCACCGGCGACGCGATCACCGCATTGACGACGTCCTCAGGCGGATCGTCGGCGTTGAGAGTGATCATGTTGGTGCGATGAATCATCACGTCGGAGACCACCAACTCGCGTAAATCCAGCACCCCGCCGAACATGTCGCGATCGAGCTTTTCCACGTCGCCTTCGCGGTGGAAGAGATCGATGGCGCCGCGCAGGCGCTCGTGCGCGGTGAGGATGTCGTGGTCCTCGCCGATGTTCACGCCCATCAGCTTGAGCAGCCAGCGCACCAGCGCCTCGATGCCCATCAAAATCGGCCCGAGCAGCTTCACGATCACCCGCATCGGCCGCGCCACCAAGAGCGCGATGCGGTCGGGCGCATTGAAGGCCGCCGTCTTCGGCAGGACTTCCGAAAAGATCACTACAATCGCGGTCATCCCAACGGTGGCGTAGAGAACGCCGGCCTTGCCGAACCAGGCGAGCAGGAGGCCGGTAGCCAGCGCGGAGGCCGCGATGTTGACGGCGTTGTTGCCGAGCAGCAGCGCGCCGATCAGACGCTCGCGGCTCGCCAGCAGCCGGTTGACGATCGCGGCGCGCTTGTTCCCCTGCTTCTCCAGGCGCGCCATGGAGGCGCGCGAGGAGGCCGTGAGCGCGGTCTCGCTGCCGGCGAAGAAGGCCGACAGCAACAAGCAGATCACGACGATAACAAACGCCAGCCAATCGTTCGCGGTCATTGTTTGGCGAGTTTGTCGGCCAGGAAGGCGCGCACTTGAGAAGCGTCGACATCATTGGCGACGAACGCCTGCCCGATGCCGCGCACGAGAATGAAAGTGAGCTTGCCGCGCTTTACTTTCTTGTCCTGGGCGATCAGATCCATGACGTCGTCGAGACCCGGCGCGCCGCCGGGAATGTCAGCGAGATATGTGGGGAGCCCGGCGGCTGCAAGATGAGTGCGGGCACGCTCGGCGTCCGCGGTCGCAATCAGGCCTTTGCGGGCGGAAAATTCGAAGGCCAGAACCATGCCCAATGCCACCGCCTCTCCGTGCAGCAGGCGCTCAGAGAAGCCGCACGCGGCTTCCAGCGCATGTCCGAAGGTGTGTCCAAGATTGAGCAGCGCGCGCTCGCCGTTCTCGCGCTCGTCGCGTGAGACGATCGACGCCTTGGCGCGGCAGCACAAGGCGATGGCGTGCTCGCGCGCCGGACCGCCGGCAAAGACGTCGCGCCAGCTTTTTTCCAGCCAGGCAAAGAACGCCGCATCGCCAAGCAATCCATATTTGGCGACTTCGGCATAGCCGGCGCGGAACTGCCGCTGCGGCAGGGTGTCGAGCAGCGCGGTGTCTGCGATCACCATCACCGGCTGATGGAAAGCACCGACCAGATTTTTGCCGTGACGCGAATTGATGCCGGTCTTGCCGCCGACCGAGGAGTCGACCTGCGCCAGCAACGTCGTCGGCACTTGCACGTAGTCGAGGCCGCGCCGCACGCTCGCCGCGGCAAATCCGGCGAGGTCGCCGACCACGCCGCCGCCGAACGCGATCACCAGATCGCCGCGCTCGATGCGCGCGGCGATGATTGCTTCGCACACCGTTTCGAACGTGGCGTAGCTTTTGGAGAGCTCGCCGTCCGGCACCACGATTGGACTCGCCGCGATGCCGGCCGAACTGAGCGCGGTTTCGGCCGCCGCGAGGTGGCGACGGGCCACGCTTTCGTCGCTCACCAGCGCCACCCGCGCGCCCGGCCGCAACGCCTTGATGCGCGCGCCGAGACTCGCAAGCAGCCCGCGGCCGATGACGATGTCGTAAGCCCGCTCGCCCAACGCGACCGACACGACCGTCGAATCGGTACGCTCCCCTTGGCGCAGCGGCGCGGTCATGGGGTCTTCTCCGTGCCGGCTTCGCGCGCAAGATGCTTTGGCATCTCCGCCAGGATTTCATCCACGATGGTGTCATGCGGCTCGTCGCGCGATTGCACGACAATGTCGGACCGGGCATAGACCGGCTCACGTGCAGGCAACAGCTCCTTAATGCGCTCGGCGAGAGGACGGTCGTTGCGCCGCTTGGTGCGCTTCATGAGCACGTCGAGGTCGGCCTTGAGCCAGACCGAAATGCCCTTGATCTGGATGAGATCGCGCGTCTGCTGGTCCATCACCGCGCCGCCGCCGGTGGCCAGCACCTGGGGGCCGTTATCCAGCAGCCGCGCGATGACGCGCGCCTCGCCGGCGCGGAAATACGGTTCGCCGTGCCGCTCGAATATTTCCGGAATGGTCATGCCGGCGGCGCTTTCGATTTCCGCATCGGCATCGACAAAGGGGATGCCCAGCCTGGCTGCGAGCCGGCGTCCGATCGAGGACTTACCCGCACCCATCATGCCGACAAGCACGATAGAGCGGCGGCCGAGCGCGGCGACCAGCGCGCGTTCGGAGCCGTTGTCGGCAGGTTTTTGAACGGCGGTATGGGGCATGCTAAATTCCTTCGGAGCGCCAGTTCCATACACCAGAATCGGGCGAGCCGCGACGGCGGGCCTTGTCACCGGTTAAGGAACGTGATGGTTCACCCGCAAAAGCAGCCCGATTCGGGCGCGCCGCGACGTGCCGGGATTTATCGATGCCGAGTCTTTTCAGGTTTCTCGTCGTCCTCGGCCTCATTGGCGGGGCGGCCTACGTCACCGTCTTTGCGCTCGCAAACTTCGTCAAGTATCAGCCGCGCGAGATCATCGTGACGGTGCCGCAAGAAAAGTTCATCAAACCGCCGCATTGAGGGCCATGGCGCGAACGGCGGCAGCAGACGAGCGGTTGGTCGAATTGTTCCTCGACATGCAGGCCGCTGAACGAGGCGCCGGCAGAAACACACTCGAGGCCTATCGCAACGATCTGGCCGATCTGACCGCACATCTGCGCGCCAAGGGGCGCCGCATCGCCGGCGCGACCAGCGACGACCTGCGCGGGTTCCTCTCGGACTTGGCCCAGCGCGGCTTCAAGGCGTCCTCGGTTGCGCGCCGCCTCTCCGCTGTGCGCCAGTTGTTTCGTTTCCTTTATGCCGAGGGACACCGGGCCGACGATCCGGCCGCCGTATTGGAAGGACCGAAGCGCGGGCGCGCGCTGCCGAAAGTCCTCACCATCGCCGAGGTTGACCGATTGCTGGCGCAGGCGCGCCGCGACGCCGAGGACGCAAAGCTCACCAATGCGGCGCGGCTGCGGGCGCTGCGCCTGCAGTGCCTGCTCGAAACGGTCTACGCCACCGGCCTTCGCGTTTCCGAACTGGTGGCGCTGCCGGCCTCCGCCGCGCGGAAGGATCAGCGCCTGCTGGTCGTGCGCGGCAAAGGCGGCAAAGAGCGGCTGGTGCCGCTCAACCAGGCCGCCAAGCGCGCGATGGCCGATTACCTCGCGCTGCGCGGCGACGACAAATCGAAATGGTTGTTTCCATCCTTCGGCGAAACCGGGCACCTCACCCGCCAGCACTTTGCCCGCGAGTTGAAAGCGCTCGGCGCCCGCTGCGGCCTCGCGGGCGACCGGTTGTCGCCGCACGTGCTGCGGCACGCGTTTGCCAGCCATCTCCTGCACAACGGCGCCGACCTGCGCGTGGTGCAGACACTGCTCGGCCACGCCGACATCTCGACCACACAGATTTACACGCACGTGCTGGAGGAGCGCCTCAAGGCGCTGGTGCGCGACCTGCATCCGCTGGCGCAGACCCAAGAACCTGCGTAAATGCTTCGTTTCACCCCGATTGCTTGACTTGAACGCTCGTCCACGTCAGTTCCCATCCGACCCACTTGCCCGACCACATGCGCAGCTATCTCGATTTCGAAAAGCCGGTGGCCGAACTGGAGGCCAAGGTCGAGGAGCTGCGCGCGCTCGGCGCCTCGGGCGATTCCCTCGCCATCAGCGAAGAAATCAGCCGCCTCGAGGAAAAGGCAACGGAGGCGCTCAAGGAGCTCTATGCCGACCTGACGCCGTGGCAGAAGACGCAAGTAGCGCGTCATCCGCAGCGCCCGCACGCGCTGGAATACATTGGCCGCCTGATCACTGACTTCGTATCGCTCGCCGGCGATCGCAAATTCGGCGAGGACGAAGCGATCGTCGGCGGCTTCGGCCGCTTTCAGGGCGAGAGCATCTGCGTGCTCGGCCATGAGAAAGGCGCCGATACCGAAGGGCGCCTCAGGCACAATTTCGGCATGGCGCGGCCGGAGGGCTACCGCAAGGCTGTGCGGCTGATGGAAATGGCCGACCATTTCGACATTCCGGTGCTGTCGCTCGTCGACACCGCCGGCGCCTATCCGGGCATCGGCGCGGAGGAGCGCGGCCAGGCCGAAGCCATCGCCCGCTCGACGGAGACGTGTCTCAATCTCGGCGTGCCCAATGTCGCGGTCATCGTCGGCGAGGGCGGCAGCGGCGGCGCCATCGCCATCGCCACCGCCAACCGCGTCCTCATGCTCGAGCACGCCATTTACAGCGTGATCTCGCCGGAAGGTGCCGCCTCAATTTTGTGGCGCGATACCTCGAAGGCGCAGGAGGCAGCGACCAGCATGAAGATCACCGCGCAGGACATGGTGCGCTTTGGCATGATCGACAGCGTCGTGCTGGAGCCGATCGGCGGGGCGCACCGCGATCCGGCGGCAGCCATTGCGGCAGCCGGCGACGCCATTGCCAACGCTCTCGCCGAGCTTAAGCCCCTGAGCCGCGAGGCGGTGCGCAAGCAGCGGCGGGAAAAGTTCCTTGCGATGGGGCGCGCAGCGACCCTGCCGCCCGCCTAGCCGGTCCCTTGCGGGTCCTGAAATTCGGCATTTACCGCCGCTTTACCATAGGCTTAGCGCCGGTTGACGACGCCGCAGTTTGCCTTGCGCACGCCACATCTTTTATGGATAACGATTGTTGAAAGAGGGCCCGCCTCTTCGGGGAGTTCCGCGTTTGACAAGACCCGTCGTACGCGCGCTGCTGACAGCAGCGTCCTTAGCCGCGGCCGTCGCTCTCGCCGGCTGCAACGCCGACGATATCGCTCCGACCGGCCGCGCTATGGCGCCGCTGTCGCAGAAGACGCTCGCGCTGATCGCTGAAAAAAATATGGATAAGGATTCCCCCATCCTCGTCCGCATCTTCAAGGAAGAGGCGGAGATGGAAGTGTGGAAGATGACGCGCGACGGCAAATACGCGCTGCTCAAGACCTATCCGATCTGCAAATGGTCCGGCGATCTCGGCCCGAAAAAGAAGGAAGGCGATCGTCAGGCGCCGGAAGGCTTCTACACCATCACGCCGGCACAGATGAATCCGAACTCGAATTACTATCTCGCCTTCAATACCGGCTTCCCCAACGCCTACGATCGCTCCCACGGCTATACCGGCTCGGAGCTGATGGTGCACGGCGACTGCTCATCGCGCGGCTGTTACGCGATGACCGATGAGCAGATCCAGGAAATCTACGCGTTGGCGCGCGAGTCTTTCTTCGGCGGACAGAAAGAATTTCAGTTCGAGGCCTTCCCGTTCCGCATGACCGCGTTGAACATGGCCAAGCATCGCAATAACCCGAACTTCGCGTTCTGGAAGATGCTGAAGGAGGGCTACGACGACTTCGAAGCCACCCGCCAGGAGCCAAAGGTCGCGGTTTGCGAAAAGCGCTACGTGTTCGATGCAGCGCCGCCTAATGGCAGCAAAGCGCCGCTGCGTTTCAATGCCAGCGGCAAGTGCCCGGCCTACCAGCTCGATCCGACCGTCGCCGAGACGATCACGGACTATCGGCGGCAGGAACAGGTGAAGATGGCCAACTACATCGCCGAACGTGTCGCTACCGTTCCGCCGCATCAGGGCGACGGCGGTATGAATCCGGTCTTCGCCGCAGAACTCGCGCAGCCGAGCGCCGACAACAACGGCCGCTACACGATGGCCGGTCTGACTGATGCCGGAGGCATGACCCGCGCCCCCGGCGCTTTGCCGCACGTACCCAATCCGCCCGGCACGACAATTCCCAAAGTCGGCAAGCCGGCGCCTGCGAGCGCGTCGACGCCGGCTGCGCCTGCGAGCGAGCCCGTCGACACTCAGCCTATCGTGATGGCAAGCGTGCCGGTGCCGACACCGGCGCCGCAGCCAAAGGAAGGCGCCGCGCCGGCGCCGGAGCAGAATGCAGGCGATATTGCCGGGCTGTTCGGCGGCCTGTTCAAAGGCGAGAACGCTCAAGCTCAGAGGCCGCAGGTTGCGTCGGCGGCGGAGCCACAGGCTGAACCGGCAGAACCGAGCACGCCGGCTGCTCTCCGCGGCACCAAGCCGGCCGGCGAAACGCCGCGCAAGGCCGCTGCACCGCTTCCGCTCAAGCCGGCGCCGCAGCGCGTCGCGCAAAGGCCCGCGCCGCAGCACGTCGCGGCGCAGCAGCACGATTCGATCTGGGACAAACCGAAGGCTCGCTCGGTTTGGGATCAGCCCAAAGCCGCGCCCAAGCCCGCACCCAAGCCGGCGGTGCGCCCGACCGCCGTCGCCAAGGCCGAACCGCCGGCTCCGCGTGAACCGGAGATACGTACTGCCTATTCGGGCGCCACAAGCGGCAGCGGTCTTCTGACCGGCGCGCAACCTGTCGTGCCCGCCGGCTCGTTCAGCACGGTCCGTTAGTTTCCTCGTTGGGCATTCTCTATTGGCCCGGCGCGTGATTTTATCCGCGCGTATTCGGATGATTCGTCCATGGATTGCTTCGTCTACGTCCTCGGCACTCGCAGCAAAAGCCGGCACCTGACCTATGTCGGCTGGACGGACAACATCGAGCGCCGCCTTCGGCGACACAATGACGGCACGGGCGCGCGCACAACGCGCGGACGCAAATGGGTGCTGCTGCATTCGGAGTGGTTTCCGACGCGGCGGGAAGCCATGAGCCGGGAATGGCACCTCAAGCGCGACCGCAAATTCCGCAAGCAACTGGCGCAGCGTTTGCTCGCTCATCACGGACGATGAGCGCCTTTGACGAGCCCAAGATCGACTGCCACGTTCACGTCCTCGACCCCGCGCGCTTCCCCTACGGAAAAGATATCGAATACAAGCCCTCCGGCCAGGAGATCGGCACTGCCGCGCAACTTCATCAAGTGATGGCGGCGTATGGCGTGCGGCACTGCTTGTTGGTGCAGCCGAACTCCGGTTACGGCAGCGACAATTCGTGCCTGCTCGATGCGATCGCGCAGAGCCAAGGGCGGCTCAAGGGCATCGCGATTGTCGACTTCGATGCCGATGCTGCCGCATTGCACGACCTCAAGCGCCAGGGCGTGATCGGCGCGGCGTTCAATCCCACATTCCACGGGCTTGCCTATTACCGGCACTGCAGCCGGCTGATCGAGCGATTGGCCGAAGCCGACATGCTCCTCAATCTGCAATGCGAGGGCGAGCAGTTGTCGATGTTTGCGCCGTTGATCGAGCGCATCCCGGTGCGCGCGCTCATCGATCATTGCGGACGTCCGACGCCGCGCGCCGGACTCAAACAGGAAGGCTTTCAAGCGCTGCTGCGGCTGGCCGCGACCGGCCGCGTAAGCGTCAAGCTTTCCGGCTATGCTAAGTTTTCCGAGACGGGCTATCCGTTCGAAGACTGCCGGCCTTACGTGACCGCTATTGTGGAGGCGTTCACGCTCGACCGCTGCCTGTGGGCTTCCGACTGGCCGTTTCTGCGCTCGTCGCAGCGGCAAGATTACGGGCCGTTGGTCGAATTCGCCGCCCTGCTTTTCCCCGACGGCACCGCGCGGCGCAAATTGTTCTGGGATACGCCGCATCAGCTATTGGGCTTTGCCCAAGCCTGATCCTGAAGCTCACGCTTTTTCGATCACGCGCACCTTGCTGGCGGTCGGACCGGTGTCGCCTTCGCCTTCGACATAGGTCACGTCATCGCCGCGATGCAGGGCGTCGAAGTCGCCGGCCAAAACGCTGTTGCGGTGGAAGTAGAGCAGCCCGCCTTCCTTGGTCATGACGTAGCCGAAGTCCTGCTCCGGATGCAGCTCGGCAATCTGCCCGCGAAATTCGTTAGACGCCTCGTGCATCATTTCGGCAATGCCGTGATCGGTCAGCTTGTCTTTGTATTTTGTCAGCCGGCGCTCGGCGATACGGAATGCCTCGTTGATGGCGTTGCGCAGGTCGGGCGCCTGATATCTGCGCTGCAGGCGATCGGGCTCGTGCGCGACAACGATGTCTTTGCTGCCGGGCACGGAGATTTCGATGTGCACGACCGGCGGAATGGTCTCGTTGGCATTTTGATTGCGCTGATCGACACGCACACGACAAGTGGTGATGCGGTCATAGATTTTTTCCAGCCGCTGCACGTGATCGCGGATGGCGTCTTCCGCCGCGGCGGACGATTCCATGTTGCGAAATGCGATTTCGAGCGGAATTTGCATAGCCGCCGTCCACTTGAACGCAGAGAAACAATGCGAATGGCCGCGGTTTGGTTGCGCATAGCCGCCGACCGCCCGCGGGCCGACATCGCTCGACCGACAGGCCGGTACGAGTGGCGTGTAATGGAAAAAGCCGCCAGCGACGCGCCGGGGGCTTTGCATCCGAGATCGGGGGCGCGTTTAGAACTTGTAGCTCAGGCCGAGCCGCACGGTGTGGATCTTCAGATCGGGGAACGTGTAGGTCGCGGTGCAGGGCCCGGCCACGCAACTCGTCGCTGGCGTGGCCGCCGCAGTCAGGGTCTCGCCATCGAAGCTGTAGTAGAGGTACTCGGCGCGAACCGTCCAGTTGCCTGCGAGCGCCATCTCGTAACCGCCGCCGGCGGCCCAGCCGGTTTTGGTGGCGTTGCTCGTCGCCGGGAATGCGCAATCGTTGAAGGCGCAAACGAAGTTCCCGTCGCCGGTGTTCGCCGCGTCGTGGATGCCGGCCCACGCTACGCCACCGGTGGCGTAGATCAT
The DNA here is from genome assembly GCA_035652735.1 of Pseudolabrys sp. Classification (GTDB taxonomy): domain Bacteria; phylum Pseudomonadota; class Alphaproteobacteria; order Rhizobiales; family Xanthobacteraceae; genus Pseudolabrys. Next base: position 86,850 of record DASRDF010000007.1, read on the forward strand.
GCCGGGGCCCCAGATGGCGCCGAGCCGGCCGCGGGCGCTCGCGAGCCAGTCGACCTCCTGCGACATGGTCACGAGCGCGGAAGACGCCACGGCGGGCAGGCCGCAATACGGCGAGGGACAGAACGGCGACTGCGCGCTTAAGGCCTTGATGCCCGTGCCGGTGATGTCACCCTCGATGCCGATCACCCATCGCGGATCGATCTGCCAGTTGTAACCGAGATGTCCTCCGAACAGCGGACCGTTGGCGCCGAGATCGTGTTGTGCGATGAGCGCGATCGGAAATCCCGAGAGGCCGGTAGTCGACGTGCCGGAGGTATCGCGGCTCCAGCCCCAGCCGGCATGCACGCCGGCATAGAGCCCGGTCCAGCTCCAAGCAGACGCGGCAGCGCGCGGCGCGAACGCGGCCATGAACGGACCGGCCATAGGCGCGCCGGCCGGCTGGCCCAGCTTGTAGCTCAAGCCGACGCGCACGGTGTGGATGTTCAAGTCCGGGAACGTGTAGGTCGCAGTGCAGGGCGATAAGCCACCCCCGATGCAATTCGCCGCGGGCGTGCCCGCCGCGGTCAGGGTCTCGCCACCGAAGCTGTAATAGAGGTATTCGGCGCGAACCGTCCAGTTGCCACCGAGCGCCGTCTCGTAGCCGCCGCCGACGGCAAAGCCGGTTTTGGTCGAGTTGCGCTCCGCCGGGAATGCGCAGCCAGTGTTGAAGTTGCAGACAACCACCGCATCGCCGGCGTTAGCCTTGTAATCGACGTTGGCCCACGCGGCGCCGCCGGTGACATAGATCAGGCCGGGGCCCCAGATGGCGCCGAGACGGCCGCGGACGCTGGCAAGCCAGTTGACCTCCCGCGACATGCTCATCAGAGCGCCGGGCGTCGGACTGCCTGGAAAGCTGCAATTCGGCGAAGAACAAACCGTCGACGACTCCGGGCTCAATGTCTTGATCCCGGTGCCGGTAATGTCGCCTTCGATGCCGATCACCCATCGCGGATCGATCTGCCAGTTGTAGCCGGCGTGGCCGCCGAACAGCGGTCCGTTGGCGCCCAGATCATGCTGCGCGGTGAGCGCGTTTGGGAAACCCGCCGCGCTGATGCTTGAGGTGCCGGTGGGATCGTTCCATCCCCAGCCCGCATGCACGCCGGCATAAAACCCGGTCCAGCTGAACGCCGCCGCCGGCAGCGCCTTCACCGGCTCCGCCTTCACCGGCATGTCGGCCGCCGCGGCGGACTGCACGAGCCCGATGGCTGCCGCCAGCACGAGACCGGCCCGCACGAACCGCATCACTCCCCCCACAAAAGCATAAGTTCGGATTTTGGCGGGGGGG
>DASRDF010000008.1:0-7395 GCA_035652735.1 Pseudolabrys sp.
TCCAATCCTGACGTCATCGGCAAGAACCGTGGTGTCTGGAGCAACATGCATAAAACGCTGGAACTGCGCATGCTGCGCCGCGAATTGAAGAAAAAACGCGCCTAGCGGTGTTCGCTGGTCCCGAAATAACAGATCGGGACCAGCGAGCAGGCTATCGCTTTGGCGGGGGTATGCCCAGGGCTAAGCCACCCTATAAACTCACGCCGCGTCAGCCGGCCTGACCCGCTTCGCAATCTCCTCGCCCTTCTCGCGCTCTACCATCGCGATGCCGTACTGGCTCTGCAAATCGAGCCAGAACTGCGCGATGTTGCCGAAATAGCGGCCGAGGCGTAGCGCAGTGTCGGCGGTGATCGCGCGCCGTCCGTTGAGAATGTCGGTCACGCGCCCCGACGGCACGCCGATGTCGAGCGACAGCCGGTTGGCGGACAGCTTGCGCGCCGCAATCTCTCGCTTGAGCAGACGGCTCTGATGGAAGGCAACTCGTTTCATGGCACGAGACTAAGACATTCCCCGTTCATTCCCGCGCAAGCGGGAATCCAGCACTGGGTCCCCGCTTTCGCGGGGACGAACGGAGACTGGGCCGGCGTCCACGCACTCGTCGACGAGCCAGCGCACGGCTAGCCGCAGACAAGCTCTTCGTCGGCCAGATAGTCGGCGGCAAATGCCTGTGCCGCGAGAAGGTCATCGCGCGTCAACCGTTGGACATTTGCTTGCCTAGGACATAATTCCTCCACAATCTAGGACCATATTCCACTTCGCCCGATCCCGAGAGGGGACGCGAACCGGTTGCGCCGTTTCGCGGGGTCGGGCCGGCGCCCGCGGGCGTGCCTCGCAAGCACGCTCCCGGGCGGCGCCGGGGCTCCGCCCGGGGGCACTACGACCCCCCGCGAGGAGCTCGCTGACGGCGGCTCGCCCTACTCGGCGATCCGCGGGCAAAGCGCGGCCCGGCGCCGCAAGGAAAACGCCGGACGGCGCGCCGCAAGGCGCCACGCGTCGGCAACGGCGCGTGAGCTGAAGAGACAGGACGCGCCTCACCGGCGCGCCGTCCCCCTCGCACATTGTGCGGGGGGTCGACTCTCCCGAGCCCCCTGGCTCGGGACGAAGTGAAGACCCCGCGGGATGCGGGGACATTGCTGAGCCCCTCACCGGGGCAGATTTTCAGGGCCTGCCCGGGGCCGCGAAAGAATACGGGCGATCAAACGCGCCCTCATCAACACCCCCCGCTCACCCCCGCGAAAGCGGGGGTCCAGAACTGGATGCCCGCTTACGCGGGGCATGAGCGGAGTGTGGATCGCACACGAACCCAAACCTCACCAACCGAAAGGACCCCACATGAAAACCAACGACCCTTCCCTGCGCCTCGCCTCGAACCTGCTTCACCTCTGGGCGCTGTGCGGCAAGCCGGCCTGCCGGCGCGCGCGTCAGTGCCGGCGCAAACCGCAAAGCTGCGCGCGGCGCTACGGCCCGCTCGTGCCGGAAGAGGCGCTCCTCGGCATGCTGGCGTTGCTGCAAGGCGCCCATGACGGCGTCGATGTCGAAACGGTGCGCCAATACGTGCCCGGCGATGTCGCCGCGCTGGAGCGATGGACCGGCCTGGTGCGCGCCGCCGCCGATGGACAAGCGTCCAAGACTTGCGAATGATACGGGCGAGGACGCCGAGGAGAGCATGATCGGTTTGAGCGCGATCCGGTTTTTTCCGCTCGTCCCCGCGAAAGCGGGGAGCCAGGGGCAAGTGGCACTGGATTCCCGCTTGCGCGGGAATGAGCGGCTGATGGGCCTCGCCCTGCTCCTGCTGTTTTGTGTTTTTGCTGCGCTCCCCGCGCAGGCCAAGGAGCTGCGCGTGCCGCAGGACGGCAAGCCCGCGCTCGTGCTCGACCTGCCGCGCGGCTGGCAGACCAAGCCCGACAAGGCCGGCGGCATGCTGCTCATTCCGCCGGCGCAGTCGCAGCACGCGCTGCTCTATCTCGGCATCCTGCACGATCCCGAGCTCGACGGCGCCATGGACGTCGCCGTGGCAGCGAAAGTCGGGCGCAAAGTCGGCGTTACCGGCTTCGACAAGCAGGAGGCCGCGCGCCTCACCGACGACAAAGGCGCCGTGCACCGCGGCACCATTTTCTATGCCAAGGTGCCGGAGAAGCACGGCCTGTGGCGGCGGGCGAAAATCGTCATCGTCCCGCTCGACCGCGCTACTTGGGCCCAAGCCTGGGTCGTGACGCAGCCGGGCATGAACTATGTCGAAAGCGCCAAGCTCGACAAAGTGCTCGAAAGCATCACGCTGGCAAACCCATGACGCTCACGCGTAGCGGCGGCGCCCGATGATCCAGCCGAGCGCAAAGAAGGCGATGGCGAGCGCGGCGGCGAGCCCGCCGTGCTTGAGATGCACGCGGTCGATGCCGGCGGCGTGACCGGGCATGAAGTTCGGCAACTGGTCGGCCGGCATGAGGAAGTACATTATGGCCACCACAACCAAGACGACGCCAAGCAGATAACAGATGGCTTTCATTGGGATACGCCCCCTGACAATGCGACAGGCCGCGGAGCATAGCCGCTTCCGCGCGCTTGCAAAGCGTCAATGTAGAGGGGCGGCGGTTCTCGCTCGGCCAGGAGGAGCGGTAAAGCGGTGGGCGCCTCGCGCGCTCGTGACCGGACACCGCTCGCGCGCGCCGCAATCCGGCGCTAGCATCGCGGCCGTTGCGGGATCACTCACACCATGAGGACTGCCATGCGAAACGCCCTGATGTGCGCTGTCTTGCTTGCCGCAGTATCGCTCCCGGCCGCCGCCGATGACCACATGGCGGTGCAGCCGAACGCGCTGAAATGGGGCCCGGCCCCTCCCGGCCTGCCGCCCGGCGCGCAAGTGGCCGTCGTCGCCGGCGATCCCAGCAAGGCCGAACCCTATGTGGTGCGCGCCAAGCTGCCGCGCGGCTACCGTATCATGCCGCACACGCACCCGACCGACGAGAACGTCACGGTGCTGTCGGGCACGTTCCACATCGCCATGGGCGACAAGTTCGATGCGAAAAAGGGCGAGGCGGTGCGGGCCGGCGGCTTCTTCAACGCCAAGCAAGGCATGCAGCATTACGCTTGGACGAGCACGCCGGCCATCATCCAGGTGCACGGCATGGGCCCGTTCGAGATCGTCTACGTCAATGCCGCCGACGACCCCCGCAACAAAGCGAGCAAAAAGTGAGCAGCGCATGGCCAGTGAAGTGAAGATCGATGCAAGCGGCGGCGGCCGCTTCGACTGCTACCTGGCGCAGCCGGCGAGCAGCGAGCCGGCGCCGGCGGTGGTGCTCGCCTCCGCCATTCACGGCGTCGACAAGGACCTGCGCACCATTGCCGACGCTTTCGCCGCGCAAGGCTACATTGCGGCAGCGCCCGATTTGTTCTGGCGCACCGTCCCCGGCCCCCTCAGCCGTGCCGAGGGCGAGAAGGCGGCGCAGCGCGCGCAGCCGCGTGCGGAAAAAATCAAAAGCGGCGAATCCGATTTGGCCGACACCTTGGCGCACCTGCGCACGCTGAAAAATTTCAACGGGCGCGCCGCCGCCATGGGCTTCTGCTATGGCGGACCTTACGCGATGATCGGGCCGAAACGGCTCGGCTTTGCCGCCGGCATCTCCTGCCACGGCTCACGCATGCAGGACTATATCGGCGAACTCGACGGCGTCGCCGCACCGGTCTGCATCATTTGGGGCGACGAGGACAACCAGGCGCCGCCGGAAGTGATCGACATGTTCCGCAAGGCGGCGGCGCGTATGAGCAATCTCGAGCTGCACATCTTCCGCGGCATCAAGCACGCCTACATGATGCCGGACGCCGGCGCCGCGTACGACGCCAAGACGCGCGAATTTTCCATGGCGCGCGCCCTCGCCATCCTCGCCGGCCTGCGCGGCGGCGGCGAACGTCTGCGCAAGGCGTCGTGATGGAGCCGGTCCGCGACAACACCGAGAAGAAGCGGTTCGAGCTCGAGGTCGAGGGGCACGTCGCCTTCTCGCAATATCACCGCGTCGGCGACAAACTGGTAATGCTGCACACGGAAGTGCCGCCGGAACTCGGCGGCCGCGGCGTGGGCTCGGCGCTGGTGCGCGGCGCGCTCGACCTTGCGCGCGCGCAAGGTCTCAAAGTCGACGCCCGCTGCCCCTTCGTGCGTGCTTATCTCGACAAGCACCCCGAATATGCCGACTTGCGCGTCTAGCCGCGTGCAGCACGTCTCAGGCCGCGCTCATCTCCTTGTCTTTCGCTTCGGCGCGCTGGGCCGCCGGCCGCGCCGCGATGCGGGCGGCATAGTCGGCGAATTCTTTGCGCTCCGGAATCATTTTGAACATGGTGCCCCAGCGGATATTGCTGCCGATGACGACGTCGGCGGCGGTGAACTGCTCGCCCATCAGCCACGGCCCCTTCTCCAGGGCCTTGGCGACCACGTTCATGGTGGTGTCGAAATCGCCGTAACCGAGCATGGCACGGCGCGCCGGCTCCTGGCGCGGCGCGGCGCGGTCGATCACCGCCGGCTCCATGCAGCCCGGCCCAAAAAACAGCCATTTGAGATAGACGCCGCGGCGCGGCGTGCCGACCGGAATATTGAGCTTCTTCTGCGGAAATTCGTCGGCCAGATAGGTGCAGATCGCGGCAACCTCGGTGATAACGGTGTCTGCGTGCTTGAGCGCCGGCACTTTACCCATCGGATTGATGGCCAGATAATCCGGCTTCAGGTTGTCGCCTTGGCTCAGCTTGATCAATTTGATGTCGTATGGCTCGCCAAGCTCCTCGAGCATCCACAATGCAATGGACGAGCGCGACGGCGAGGCGTGATAAAGCGTAAGATTGGCCATAAATCCGATCCTTTCTGTCGACCCCGCCTACTTAGGCGAAGGCACGCCTAACACAATATTTACTTAGCGGTCGGACATTGGACCTTCGTCGAACAACAGGGTCCGCGTGTCGTATCTCTCCGCCATTGCCGATTTCGTTTTCGGCCAGGCCGGCAGGCTTTTCCTGTCGCTGGGCTCGCATTTTTCGGCGACCTCGCTGCTTGCGGCGCTGACGATCGCAGCCGCGTTTTTTGCCTGGCAACGCGTCAAGCGCGGACGCCGCGTACGCTGGCGCGTGGTCGCGCGCGCCCTCTTTCCGCGGCGCCTTGTGCGACACAGATCGAACCGCGCCGACATCGGTTATTTGCTTTTCAACGTATTCCTCTCCGGCATCCTCCTGGGCTGGGCGGTGCTGACCTATCAGTTCATCACCAATGCCGTAATCGCCGCGCTGGTCGGCCTGTTCGGACCTGTGGCGCAGTCATCCCTGCCGGCGATCGTGAGCCGCGCCGGGATCACCGTACTGCTCTTTTTGGCTTACGAGCTCGGCTACTGGTTCAATCATTGGCTCAGCCATAAGGTGCCGTTCCTGTGGGAATTCCATAAAGTGCATCACAGCGCCGAAGTGCTGACGCCTATCACCAATTTCCGCGTGCACCCGGTCTATTCGTGGATCTTTGCCAATATTCTCGCTTTTGCTGCGGCGCTCGCATCGGGCATCGGCAACTATGTCTTCGGCAACACCGCGTATCAGTACGCGATCAACGACACCAATCTCATTCTCGTGGTGTTCATTCACGCATACGTCCACCTGCAGCACTCGCACATGTGGATTGCGTTCACCGGCACACTCGGGCGTATCTTCGTCTCGCCGGCGCATCACCAAATTCACCATTCCGGCAACCCGAAGCACTTCAACAAGAACTTCGGCAGCTGCCTGGCGCTATGGGACTGGATTTTCGGTACGCTCTATGTACCGGCGAAGGAGCGCGAGCCGCTGACGTTCGGATTCCCTGGCGATGCGGACGCTCACACGATCAAGGGTGAATTGACGGGGCCGTTCGTCAACGCCGCAGCTCACCTCAAGTCCCTGATACCGAGGCGCCCACTACCGCCCATACCGATTGCGGAACGCGAACGCGCCTAGCATCGGCCTCTTCGCGGCATCATAGGACAATGCGAGCGAGCACATCCGCGAATGCCTCCGCGCACGTGATGTGAGGGTTGTGGCTAGCATCGATTTCGTGGACGTCCCAGCCCTCGCGTTTGGCGCGCTCGTAGAATGGGCGGAAGCGATCGTCAGGCGGGCGCCGCGTACAATAGATGTAGCGCCGCGGCAGGCTCAGCGGGCCATTGTGCAGGCGCAACTTCTGCTCGAAGGTTTTGGCCGGCTGCGGCAGCCGGCGCGGTAAACACCATGCGAGGTCTTCCGGCGCAGTGTCCTGCGGCATCGGCCCGGGCGCAATCCGCCAGCCGTCGACGGCAGACCGGCGCTCCGCGCGCGTCTGCGCCGGCAAAAGATCGTAGAGGCTCTCTCCATCATTGGGCACAAAGGCGTCGAGATAAATGAGCTGGCTGATACGTGACCGCGCGCGGTCGGCTATACCGGTCGCGACCATGCCGCCATAAGAGTGTCCGATCAGATTAACGCCGGTAAGATCCTCGACTTCGAGGACGCCGAGCATGTCGGCAATATGAGTTTCGAGATCGACGTCCGGTCCCGCCAGATGCGCGCGTTCGCCGAGACCGGTATAGGTTGGGGTGAGCAGGCGGTGACCGCGCGCCGCCATCAACGGATGCATCTTTTTCCATGCCCAGCCTGCCGACCAGGCGCCGTGCGCAACAACAAGCAGCGCCATGACTACTCCGCCGCTGCCACGACGCGCTTACTTTCGATACGGCTGTTCCAGCGCCCGCGCACAAAGTCCAGAGCGACGACCATAAGTCCGGCACCAAGCACTTCCCATCCTGGCCGGATGCCGACATTGAAATCGAATGCCACCGACAACACCCGCATCGGCGACACGTGAAACGCAATAGCAATGCCGACGGCTTCGCCAATAAACGTGAGAGATGCGACGGCGATTGTCAGAGCAAAAAGGCTCAGCGTCGATAATTCAGTCGTGTGCTGCCACCACACGAGAAGCCGGTAGCAGATCAGCCAGCCGAACAGGCCTGCGGCGAAGGCCGGCACCGTGACATCCGCTTTAGTCTGCTGGAAATAATGGATAAGCGCGAGCAACGCGACCGCATAAACGAGCTGATGCAGTCGGCGCCAGCGCAACCCGCCCAGCCGCCGCACCGCGCTGTCGGTCGATGTCGCTGCCAGCGCCACAAACCCGAGCCAAGCCGTGCCTCCGACGATGAGGTACCAGCGATGCGTGATCTCATAGGCAGCCTTGCCGAAATCGAAGTTTTGATCGGCAAGGTACAGCGACAAGTGCGCGGCAATGTAGCAGAAAGCGCCGACACCCAGCATGCGCCGCACATCGACCAGATTGCCGTAGCGCGCGATACGTCGAAATGGCGTGACGGCCAATGTGATGCCCAGGAAAACCAGTGCCCAGAATCCGGCGCGATGGATCAA
>DASRDF010000009.1:0-18829 GCA_035652735.1 Pseudolabrys sp.
CCGCGGCGATCTGCGCACCGCCCTTCAACAGCGCCACGGTCGCATCCGGCGGCGTCATCGACACGGTGAGCGGATCGAGCTTCTCGAAATTCTTCGGCCCCCATTCCTTGGCAGCAGCCATTTGCAGCGTGAGCGCCTGCACCGAGGTGCGCACAGCGGGCACGGCGATGCGGTCGCTGTCCTTGAAATCCTTGATGGTCTTGATGTTCGGATCCTTGCTGTTGAGCAAAAACGGCTGCGAGCTCAAGGCGGAAATGCCGCGCACCTCGTTCGCCGTGCCTTTGGTGCGCGACCACAGTGTGAGCAGACCCGGAACGCCGCCGGACCCGATGTCGACGTTGCCCGAAATCAGCGCTTCATTCACCGCTGTCGGGCCGTTGAACTTGAACCAGGAGACCTTGGCGTTTGGAATGCCGAGCGCCGCCGCGTGTTTCTCGATCAGCTTCTCATGGTGCATCACATTGAGCTGCAGATAGCCCATCGAAAATTGTTGCGCCAATCTGATCTCTTGCGCTGGTGCCGGCAGCGCAAAGAAAAGCATGGACAGGGCGCCGAACAGAGCGCGCATCGGCGAAAGGCGCATGACGTTCCTCCAACCTGAGCCGTTGTTGTTTTTGTTCGCAGGCGCTGAACTCTAGGCGGCAGCCTTCATTTTGGTCACGCGCTGGTACCAGTCAAGAATTTGCGCGCCGTTCCAGTGCAGCACGCCTTTGTGCTTGTTGACGTACTTGTAGATCGCCTCGAGGTACTTGATGCGGTGCGGCTGACCGCTGATGTAAGGATGAATTGCCAATGCGCAGATCTTTGCGCGTTTTTTGCTTTCGGCGTAGAGCCGGTCGAACTGGTCGATCGTGCGACGGAGCAGGTAATCGCTCTCGTGATGCTGCACCAGCATCATCGGAATGTCGTTCAACTCGATCGTGTAGGGCAGCGTCACCAACGGTCCGCTGGCGGTGCGAATGGTCGTCGGCTCGTCGTCGTAGACCCAGTCGCCGATGTATTTGATGCCCGCAGCGGTGAGCAAATCCGGCGTCTCCATGGTCTGCGTCAGTCCCGGGCCAAGCCAGCCGACCGGCTTCTTGCCGGTGAACTTGGTCAGCACGTCCATGGTGCGCCGAATCATCGCGGCCTGATCCGCTTCCTTATGGATCGGACCCTGCTCGTAAGCGTGGCCCATGAATTCCCAGCCGTCGCGCTTCGCTTCTTCGGCGACGCGCGGATAGTCCTCGCAGATGCGAGCGTTGGCGGCGAGCGTCGGCTTGATTTTCAGCTTCTTGAACAGCTCATGGAAACGCCAGCAGCCGACCCGCATGCCGTATTCGTGAAATGCCCAATGCACAACGTCCGGCATCAATGGTACGCCGGTGGGCGCCGGCAGCAATTGCCGCGCCATCGGTTTGTGGATGTCCCAGACCTCGTAGTTGACGATGGTCCAGAACACGATACGGGCGCTACCGGGGAGCTTGAGCGGGGGGCGGTCAACGATCGCGGAATAATCGGCGCGCTCGCGCGGAATCATCGGATTGGCCATGGTAAAAACCTCGGGGGCTTAGGCTCGAGCATTTGATGCCTACCTGGCTTGCTTCGCAAACCAGCCTCTCCTTTTCAAGAGGAAGCAGGCGGTCACGCCTCGGCCGCGACGCGCAGCCCGACCAGACGTTCGAGGGTCGGTAGGTCCTTCGATAAGTCAGCCGAGGACGCGCGGTGCGCCACCGCGCCGCGCTCGAGCACGATCGCCTGCTGTGTCAATTCCAGTGCGACATCGGTGTGCTGCTCGACCATGATGATGGCGATGCTGCGCCCTGACAGCATCTGTTTGATCGCGGCGATCAACTCTTCCACGATGACGGGAGCCAGTCCCTCGAACGGCTCATCGAGCAACATCAACGCCGGGTTGGTCATCAGCGCGCGTGCAATCGCCAGCATTTGCTGCTCGCCACCGGACAACTGATTGCCCATATTGCGGCGCCGCTCGGCGAGGCGGGGAAAGAGCTTGTAGATGCCATCCAAATTCCAGGCGCCGTCGACGGCGGCGACGGTAAGGTTCTCCTCGACGCTCAGTGACGGGAAAATCTCGCGCTCCTGCGCCACCCAGCCGATGCCGCCGGCGGCGCGGCGGTGCGGCGGCATGCGCGAGATGTTGGCTCCGCGCCAGCCGATGGTGCCGCTACGCAGCTGCGTATAGCCCATGATGGTGAGCAGCAGCGTCGATTTGCCCACCCCGTTGCGGCCGAGCAGCGCCAGGCTGCCGTGCTCGGGAAGCTCCAGCCATATATCGTGCAGGACGACGGCATCGCCGTATCCCGCGGTGACATGGTCGAGCCTCAGCAGTGCCTCAGCCATGCTTGCGCGTCCCCAAGTACACTTCGCGCACCTTTGGATCGGCGGCAATCTCCGCCGGCGATCCTTCGGTGAATACGGCACCGCCGACAAGCACGATGATATGGCTGGCGAAGCGGAACACGACATGCATGTCATGCTCGATGAACAACAGCGTAAGGTCGTCCGATAGATTGGCCACTGCTTCGAAGATTTCGCCGCTTTCTTCGTGCGGCACACCAGCGGCCGGTTCATCGAGCAGTAGCACGCGCGGGCGGGTGGCGAGCGCCAGCGCGATCTCCAGCAAACGTTGGCGGCCGTAAGGCAGTTCGCGCGTGGGCTGATAGCAGTCGTTGCCGAGATGCAGGCGCGCCAAAATGTCATAAGCCTCCTCGATCGCCTCGCTATGCGCGGCGATGTTCCGCCAAAAGCGCGCGGAAATGCCGCGCCTTTCGCACACCGCCAGCGTCACCGCTTCCAGCGCATTCAATCCGGCGAACAGCGTGTTGATCTGGAAAGTGCGAGCGAGGCCGCGGCGCACGCGCTCGTGCGGATCGAGCCGCGTGATGTCTTCCTCGCCCAGCAAGATGCTTCCGGTGTTTGGCGCCAGCATGCCGGTGATCAGGTTGATCAACGTGGTCTTGCCGGCGCCATTTGGCCCGATGAGCGCATAGCGGGCGCCGACCGGCAAACGCAATTCGATATCGCGCGCGACCACCAGCGAGCCGAAAGCCTTCGATAGGCCGCGCGTCGCGAGTGCGGTGCCGGTCACAGCTTGCTCCAGCGCGCAGTAAGCCGGGACAGGCCGCCGAGGATCCCGTTCGGAAGAAACACGACCACGATGATCAGCAGGACGCCGATCCAGAAATACCAATATTGCGGCGTGGTGCCGGAAAACTGGTCACGCGCAACCATGAAGATGATGGCTCCGACCAAGCCGCCGTAAAGCCGTCCGGCACCTCCCAGCACCAACATCACCAGCAACTCGGCCGAGCGATCGAACGAAAGGGAGTCGAGCGAGACCGTCTCAGTGGTCTGCGCCAAGAGCCCGCCGGCGATGCCGGCGAGCGCCGCTGCGATCGTGTAGACAGTCTGGATATGCATCCGGCTGGCTGCGCCAATCGCCGGCATGCGCACCCAGTTTTCGCGAATGCCGCGCAAGGCCAACCCGAAAGGCGAGTGAATAAGCCGGCGCGCCCCAAGGAACAGCACGAACAGCACCGCCAGCGCATAGGAGTAGGCGGTGTAGCCATAAAGGTCGAAGCGGAAAATGCCGAGCAGCGGCCAGGTATCGATGCCTTGCAGACCGTCGACGCCGCCGGTCAACCATCCCGCGCTGTTGGCGAGTTCGGCGAGCAGGAGACCGAATCCGAGCGTGAGCATGATGAGCGCGAGATGACGGAAGCGCGCGATGATGAAGCTGGTGAGATAACCGACGAAACCGGCAACCAGCGCCGCCATCAGCAGACCGGTGAGCGGCTCGCCCCAGCCGTATTTGGAGAGGAGCCCCGCGGTGTAGGCGCCGACGCCGAAAAAGGCCGCATGCCCGAGCGAGACGATGCCGGCATAACCGAGGATTAGGTCGAGCGAGAGCGCGAACAGACCGGTGATGGCGATCTGGCTTGCGAGCGAAAGATAGCTCGGCACCAGCACAAATGGCAGCAGCGTCGCCAGCCAGAACGCGATCTCGACCGGCCGCCAGCGCGTCTGCGCTTGCAGATATTGCTGCGGCGTGGTCTGCACGATTGCGCTCACGGTGCCCGACCAGAATTCATATCCCGTTCGTCCCCGCGAAAGCGGGGACCCAGTTGGGGTTGGCAACTCGGTGCTGGATTGCCGCTTACGCGGGAATGAACGGAAGTTGGGGCGCCGCTATTCCAAGTCATGAGACTACCGCTTCCCGAACAGGCCGTGCGGGCGCCACATCAGCAGACTGATCATCACGAGATAGATGAGGAAGGCGCCGAGCTGCGGCACGTAGTATTTGCCCGCAATATCGCTGATGCCGAGCACGCTTGCGGCGGCAAAACTTCCGCCGATCGAGCCAAGCCCGCCGACCGACACCACGATCAGCACGTAGACCAGATAAGTGAATGCGAATGACGGGTCGAGCCCGACAATCTCGATTGCCAGCGCGCCCCCCAAGCCGGCAAGGCCGGAGCCCAGCGCAAAAGTCACGGCAAAAGTCCGGTCGACATCGATGCCCAAACCCCGCGCCATTCGCTCGTTGTCGACGGCTGCACGCACCTGTGCGCCAAAGCGCGTCCACTCAAGCCCCGCGACCAAAACCCCCGTGATGATCAGCGCGAGAGCGATGAGAATGAGCCGGTAAACCGCCAAGCGGAGGCCAAAAACCTCAATCGAGCTGCGTAAGGCAGCCGGCAATTGCACGGGTTGCTGCGCGGTGGTGAAGATGTACGCGGCGGCCGCAACCGAAATGAAGGTAATGCCGATCGTCAGCAGCACCTGGTCGAGATCGCTGGCGCGATAGAGCCGACGATAAAGTGCCCGCTCGAAGGCAACGCTGGTCACTGCGGCAGCGATGAAGGCGCAGGGCAGCGTGGCGAAAAACGGCCAGCCATAGCCGTTGACCAGCACGATGGTGACATAGCCGCCGAGCATGGCGAAGGCGCAATGCGCGAGATTGATGAAATTCATCATGCCGAGCGTCACCGACTGCCCGACGGACAGCAGGAAAAGCAGCATGCCGTAGGCAAAGCCGTCGAACAAAACGCCGAACACGGGAGGAAGCATGATGGATGCTGCTAGGCCTTTTCCGTCGGCCGCTTGACCCCGCTCGTCCCCGCGAAAGCGGGGACCCAGGCCACAATCCGAGGGCCTTGCCGATCGCTACTGGATTCCCGCTTGCGCGGGAATGAGCGGAGGATACGGCAACGCCGCTACTTCTTCATCTCCGCTTTGAACGGATCCTTGACGTTCGGAATCTTCGCAATCTCGACGTTCACGAGCTTGCCATTCACCTTTTCCACCTTGCGGACATAAACGGTCTGCACCACGTCGCGGGTTTCCGGGTCGATGGACATGGGTCCGCGCGGGCTTTCCCAGCTCATGCCTTTGGCAGCGTTGACGAGAGAGTCGCCGTCGGCCTTGCCTTTGGTCTTGCCAAGTGCGGCGTAGATCAAATGCATGCCGTCATAGCCGCCGACAGAGAAGAAATCCGGGTTGCGGTGGAAGTCGGCATTGTAGGTTTTCACGAACTCCTCGTTCATCTTTGACTTGTGATTGTAATCGTAGTGTCCCGACGTGATCATTCCGATCGCAACGTCCCCCATACTGGCCAGCGCGTGCTCGTCGGTGATCTCCATCTGCCCCATGACCTTGGTCTTCTGCGGATCGACGCCGCGCTCGGCGAGTGCTTTGCCGAACGCGCCGGGCTGCGCGCCCCCAGGGATCATCACGAAAATTGCTTCCGGATTGAGATCCTTGGCACGCTGCACATAGGCGGAGAAGTCCGGGTTGGCGACGGCCATGCGCACCGAGCCGACGATGTCGCCGCCGGCGCCCTTAAAGCCTTTTTGGAAGGCCGCCTCGGCGTCGATGCCGGGGCCATAGTCGGTCACCATGGTGTAGGCCTTCTTGATGCCGGCGGTGGCTTCAGCCCAATGGCCGAGCGTCTGATTGAGCTGCGGCACGGTGAATGAGGTGCGCACGATGTAAGGCGACTTGGTCGTGATGATCGCAGTCGCGGCATTCATCACCACCATCAGCTTCTTCGCCTCGCTGGCGACGTCGGCCGCCGCCAGCGCATTGGGCGTCAGGGCGAAGCCGGCGATGATGTCGACCTTGTCGCGGGTCACCAGTTCTTGAGCCAAGCGCTTGGCCACGGGCGGCGCGATGCCTCCGGTGTCCTTACGAATGATCTCGATCTTCTTTCCGGCGGCGCTATCGCCGTGCTCCTTCATGTAGAGTTTGATGCCGTCGTCCATCTGCGTGGCGACGTCGGCGAATTGACCGGAATACGGCAGGATCAGACCGATTTTGATCGTGTCTTGTGCGTTCGCGCCGCTGCCAAAGGCGGCAATGGCAAGCAAGGCAGCGCCTGCCAACCCAATGCGTTTCATGATTTGTCCTCCCCTGGACTTTTGGCGGTCTTGTTGCCTGGAGGATGCCCGAGCCCCCGCATAAAGAAAAGGCCGCGAAGCTTCGGGCTCCGCGGCGTTTTCGCTCATTTGCCGGCGAGGATGCCCTTGCCGGAGAGGCGGCTTAACGACCCCGAATCTTGGGGCGGCCGCCCACAGGTCACATCACGGAGACGGTTGCGTGCTCGTAGCCCTCGCCGCCGAGATTGCCGTCGGGGAAGATGCCGTGCGCGGCAATCCAATTGCGGGCCTCGGTGTAGACCTCCTTGGTGTAGGGCTCGAACACCAGCCGCTCGCCCGGGCCCCAGCGGCGCGTGTCCATGCGCGCGTGATAGCGCTCTGGAAATTCCTTCTTGTAATAGTGGGTGTACAGCTCCGGCCGCAGGTCGAGGTCGCGCTGGGCGCGGCGCAGCGCGCGATAAAACTTGCGGAGGTCCTCCGGATCGGGATCGCCGTGGATCATCATGCCGATCATGAAGGTGGTATCGAGGATCTTCCGATAGCCGAGCTGCTCGGCGAAGTAATAGGGCCCGCTGAACAGGTGCACCGCGGGCGCCGAGCCGTCGAGCAGCTTGTCCATGCGCGCGAACAGCATGCCGTCGGAATAGACGAGATTCATCTTTTCCTGCGGAATGAACTGCTCGAGCGCCTGGATGGTCGCGTAGTGGCTGCCGGACTGATACCCGACCGATATCGGCACGCCGGCCAAGTCTTCCGGCGTTTTGATCTTGGAATCGGGCTGCACGAAGATGCCGGCCGGCGACACCGAATAGACCTCGCTCGACATGCGGCCGTGGCCCTTGGAAGCCGCGACGTTGATGGTCCAGTGGCAGGCGCACGACACGTCCGCCTTGCGGCCGGCCTCGAACGACTGCATGGCGCCGACCTTGTCGCCCTTGTCATGATGTTTGCCGCCGCTCGATTTGACCAATTCGCGGAATTCGTAATCGAGCCCTTCGTCTTTGAAATAGCCCTTGTCATGGGCGATCCACTCTTGCAGACGGAAGTGCGCTTCGATGATAAATTTGGCCATGTTTCTCTCCCTTGGATATGAGGTTCAGCAGCAGGATTGGTCGTTGCGGCTTGCTCCGTGCTCTGCGACGCGCCGGGCGCGGATCATCTTCACGTGGTCGTCCATCAGCGCCCGCGCGGCAGCCGCGTCGCGCAGCTCGATGAGATCGGTGAGCTTGGTGTGAACGTCGATGACGTGCCGCGCCAATGCCGTCGTCGCTGTCACATTGTGACGCGGCCAGGAGACGTGCTCGAGCGAGATCAATTGCACGAGCAGCACGCGGTTGTGCGAAGCCTCGGCGACGGCGAGGTGGAAGTCGCGCGACAGCCGCGTGAACGTGTCGAGGTCGCCGACGGCCGCCTCCGCTTCGCGCAGCAGCCGGCGTAGTTTGGCGATATCAGCGGCGGTCGCGTTCTCGGCGGCAAGTTCGGCGCCGAGCGTCTCGATGGCGCGCTGCGCATCCATGATCTCGCCGGCAGAAACCCCGGTGAGATCGAGTTGCACTGCGAGCGCCTCGGCGAACAGCTGCGGATTGCCCGGCGCGATGCGGGCGCCGCCGCCTTTGCCCATACGGATTTCGACGATGCCGAGCGCCTCCAGCGTGCGCAGCGCGTCGCGCGCGACAATGCGGCTGGCACCGAAGCGCGCCGCGAGGTCTTTCTCGGTGCCGAGGAAGTCGCCGGGCTTGAGCTTCTTGGCGAACAGTTGCTCGCGGACATCGGCGACGATCTGCGCCGACAAAGACGCCGAGCGGCCGGCAAACATGATGCGCGCGGTGAGCTGACCGCTCATCTGTACGGGCTGCCGTGTTAGTTGCGCCATCGCTTCGGAGCTTCGTTGCTAGGCCGGAGTATGAGCGGAATTTTAAAGCTAGTAAAGATACTATCTTTTACCGCTCCAGGTTGCGCTCGCCACCAAATTGCTCGATGATCTTAAGGGGTTAGTGGGGATGTAGTTATGCATCGGGGAGTAGCTATTGCCATCGTGAGCACCATGGTTTTGGGTGCATGCGCAAAGGATGCTGATCAGGTCGGCGCAACCTACGTTTCGCCAATCACGTACGAAAGCTTCACCTGTCCGCAGTTGGCCGAAGAAGCTCGGCGTGTCTCATCACGCGCTGCTCAAGCTGCAGGTGTGCAAGATCAGAAGGCGACCAACGACAAGATAGCAATGGGCGTTGGCTTAGTTGTCTTTTGGCCCGCGTTGCTATTCACGAAAGGCAATGACGAAAACACGGCCGAACTGGCGCGCTTGAAAGGTCAAATGGACGCAATCGAAGAAGTATCGATCAAGAAACGATGCGGCATCACGTTTCAACACAATCCTCCGCCAGCTCCGCCAGTAGTGCAGAATGGTCGCGAGGCTTATTGATCGCGCTAAATTTCGCGATCGCCAGCATTACAATATCTTGACACCCGTCGCGGGGGACGATCCCACGCGCACCTAGCGCATCGGCACGTGCGCTTCCTTGATCACGTCGCCCCATTTCTTTGTTTCCGCCTGAATGAAAGCCTTGGCTTCGGCCGGCGTGCCCCCGGCGGGCGTTAGGTTCACTTTGGCGAAATGCGCGCGCACGTCGGGTTCTTGCAATACGGCGTTGATCGCTTTGTTGAGTTTGTCGACAATCGGCTTCGGCGTGCGGGGCGGCGCGCTGATGGCGTTGAAGGTGTCGGACGTGAAGTCCTTGAGTCCTGCTTCTTCCATCGTCGGGACATCGGGCAGATTGGGAAGGCGCTTTTCGGTGGCCACGGCGAGGATGCGGGCCTTGCCCGCCTCGTGCAGCTTCAGCGCCGAGGCAAGCTCCATGAAGATCACGTCGACCTGGTTGCCGATGATAGCGTTGAGTGCGGGTGCCGTGCCTTTGAAGGGGACGTGCACCATTTTGCTGCCCGTAACCTTCTCGAATAGAGCGGCGGTGAGGTGCGAGGTGGTGCCGACGCCCTGCGAGGCGTAGTTCACTTTGCCCGGATTGGCTTTGACGTAGGCGATGAACTCTTGCGCGGTCTTGGCTGGAAAATCCGGCCGCACCAGCAGGACGTTCGGAATTTTTGTCATGATCGCGACCGGCTCGAACTTGGTCGGGTCGAAGGTCATGTGCTTGTACAGCAGCGGGTTGACGGTGATCGGCGAGGGCTGCGAGGCGAGCAGCGTGTAGCCGTCGGGATCGGACTTGAACACGAAGTCGGCGCCGAGATTGCCGCCGGCGCCGCCGTGATTTTCGACGACCACCGTCTGGTTGAGTTTTTTCTTCAGGCCTTCGGCGATGACACGCGTGACGGTGTCGACGCCGCCGCCGGCAGGCACCGACACCACGATCTTGATCGGCTTGCTCGGATAGTTGGCTGCGTCCTCGGCTGAGGCTGCGGAAAGCAGCATGAACGAGCAAAGCAGCGCCAGAACTCTACGCATCTTGTCCTCCCCGCTCGGCCACCGGCTTGGCTTTATGCGACCTGTGCCAGCTTTTCCGCCGGCAGTTTGAGATTGAACAGCCGCACGGCGTTGCCGCCCAGGATGTTGCGCTTGGCCTGTTCGTTCAGGAACGGCAAGTCGTAGATCACGCTGGGCAGGTCGAAATCCCAGTGCGGGTAGTCCGACGAGTAGAGTAGCTGGGTATCGGCCTTGATCATGCGGAAGGTCTGCTCCAGCGCGCCCATGTCGGTCATTTCCAGCGGCTGCGAGGAGAAGAACATCTGCCGCATATAGTCGCTCGGCCGCTGCTTGAGCGCCGGGCACTCCGACGAGCGCATCATGTACTCGTTGTCGAGCCGCTGCATCATGAAGGGCACCCAGGCAAGGCCGCTTTCGATCCACACCACTTTCAGTTTCGGGAACCGCTCGGGCAAGCCGTTCACGATCCAGTTGGTCAGGTGTACCATGTTGTAGAAGACGAAACCGATCGCGTGCACGGAGATGAACTTGTTCATCATCTCCATGGACTGTTCGTTCCAGTTGTAGCCGGCGTGGAAACCGAGGGGCAGACCCATCTCTTCCAGCAAAGCATAGGTGCGCATGTAGGAATTGTGGTGCACCGGACGATGGCGCGCCGCGGTGACCATGAAGCCGGCGACGCCAGGTTTTTCGCCGAATTCCTTGACCAGGCGATAGCAGGCGTCGGGTTCGTTGAACGGCAGATAAAGCATCGAGCGCAGCCGCGGCTCATGCGCCAGCACGCGCTCGCACAGCCAGCGATTATAGGCCCGCGCCATGGCCACTTCGACCTCGACCTGCGGGTGCAGGCCAAGCGTGAGCATCGGCGTCGGAAACATCACCGCGATGTCGACGCCCATGGCATCCATCCAGCGTTTCGACAGCGTGACGTCGCGGTGCTTGCCGCCGGAGGTCTTTTCCAGTCTGCGCGTCGCATAGCGCATGACGCGGCCGCCCATGTCCTGGTAACCGACGCCGCCGGCAAACACGCCGACGCTGCGCTGCCCGGTCTGGCTGGCGCTCTGCGCCAACTGCTGAATGACCGGGTCGTCCATGTATTCCAGAATTTCGGACAGCGATTCCGACTCGTAATGGTGCGAGTCGACATCGACGATGGGGAAATTCTTGTAGCCGCGCTCGGCCGCCTGCTGCTTGGCATGCGCCAGCAGCTTCGATGTGTCGAACTCCTCGACCGCCATGCGGCGGAAATCGGACAGCGGCAGGTCCATCAGCTTTCGCCCATTCGTTTGCGCGCGAGCGGAATCATGCGCCACCGCTCCAGCTCTGCCACAGGCCGAGCTCGAATACCTGCAGGTTCACGGCCTTGAGCATCGCGGTGCAGGCCACCATCACTTCCGTCGCGCTCACCGGCGCGTCGGGTGCAAAGGCGGCGAGCGGTCGATCGTTCTCGGCCGCGCGCTCGGCATAGAGCCGCACGGCGGTTGCCAGCATCGCCTGGATGTCGGCATCGCTCACGCGTGTCATCGTGTCAATTGGCGACGACATAGATGTCCTCCCCACGTCTGACCACCTTGAAGCTCTTCAGCTTCAGGCTGCGGTCCGCCGCGCATTCGCCCGTCCTCAGATCGTACTCGTAGCCGTGCCAGGGGCAGACGAAATGGATTTTCTGCTCGGAGAATTTCTGCCCGACCCAGGTGCGGTCCGGTCCCAGGATGTCCTCGACCTTATGCATGAGCAGGCCCTCGCAGGCCGGCCCGCCCTGATGCCTGCACAAATTTTCGTATGCATAGAACTCGCCCTGCCAATGAAAGACGCCGATCTCGCCACCGTCGTGCTTGACGATGCGACGCTCGCCATCAGGAAATTGCGCAATACCGGCGACGAAAATTTCGGGCATCGAAAAAGTATGGCCTGAACGGCTTGTGGCGGCAACGGTGCATCTGGCGCAGGCGCGGCGGATATGGTCCGATCGTTCGTTTCCCGCAAGGACCGCCCGCGATGAAGATCATCGATTTGTCCCACGTCATGAATGTGCACACGCCCGGCTGGGTCGGCTATGCCGGCAACAAAATGTATTATGCGCAAAACCTGCAGACGCAGATGATCGTGGCGCAGCGCATCGACACCGCGCTCCATGTCGGTACGCATTTCGACGGCGCCATGCACGCGACCGACAATCGCGACGGCGACATGGCGCATCTGCCGCTCGATTATCTCGTCAATCGCGGTGTAATCGTCGATATCTCCAAGCACATGCATGACTGGGCGGTGATCACGCCGCAGATCATCGAGTCGTCCGGTGCCGACATCCGCGACGGCGATATCCTCATTTTGCACACCGGCTGGCATCGCCATTACGAAGGCCGGCCGCAGCAGGATCTGGTGAAGTACTTCTGTTACCACCCGGGCCCGAATCTCGACACGCTGCACTGGATGCTGAAAAAGAAGATCAAGTGGTGGGGCATGGACACGGGCTCCTGCGATCACGCGATGAACACCTCGATCCGCAACATGCGCCCCGATCTGGCCGCGGAATTCACCAAGGTGCGCGGCAAGACGCCGGCGGAATTCTTCGGCAGCTTCGAATTCACCCACAAGAAGTCCGGCCGCAAGGTGCGGCAGGACATGTTCCCCTTTCATAGCTGGGCGTTCCAGGAAGGTCTGCTGCACGCGGAAAATCTCGGCGGCGACATCGAGCTTGCGCTCGGCCGACGTTGCCTGATCGGCGCCTTTCCTTGGCGTTATGAGGGGCTGGAAGCGTGTCCGTGCCGTATCGTCTGCTTCCTGGATGCGGGCGAGAAGGTTGAAGCGGTCGGCGATGCGGCAAAAGCGATTTTGTCGAGTTGAGCCACGCGTTCGTTTCCGCGAAAGCGGAATCTAAAGTCAAATCATGCGCGTTCGTTGGGTCCCCGCTCGCCGGTGGACGAGCGGGGAGGGGGCGGCTGCGTTAACCGCACGTCGGGCTTGTCGCTCTGCAGCGTCGCCTGAATTGCCTCGCGCAGCAGGCCGTATTTCGACTTCGGCCAACTCTCCACGTGAATATCGGCGAGCCGCTTTGCCGCCTTGCCGAACACGACGATGCGATCGCCGACACTAATCGCCTCCTCGAGCTGGTGCGTGATCAAAATCGCCGTCGAGCCGCATTCGCGGGCGAGCGTCAGAAAGGTCTCGCGCAGCTCTGCCGCCGTGACTTCGTCGAGATGGCCGAAGGCCTCGTCCGCCAGCAGAATATCCGGCTGCAGCGCGAAAGCGCGGGCGATGGCGACACGCTGGCGCATGCCGCCGGATAGCTCGTGCGGATAGGCGTTGGCGAAATTGGCAAGGCCGAGACGCTGCAGCCAGCTCAGCGCGCGCTTGCGCTGCTCGTCCTCGGGCACGCTGAGCAATTCCAGCGGCAGCTTGGCATTTTCAAGCGCTGTACGCCACGGCAGCAGACGGTCCTGCTGAAAGACGGTGGCGATGCGGCCGCGGAAGAAATCGAAATCGTGATATGGGCTCTTATCGCCGATGCGCAACGTGCCGTCGCTTGGCGCTTCCAGACCGATCATGAGATCGAAGAAGGTGGATTTGCCGCAGCCCGTCTGTCCGACGATCGCCACCACTTCGCGGGGAGCGATATCGAGGTCGAGGCGGTCGATGGCGACCACCGCCTGCCCGGACGTCGCTTGACGGAATACCTTGCGCAGACTGCGCACTGAAATCGGCGGCGGGCCGCCACTTGGCGGCACTTTCATGTCCGCCACCGCAGCATGCGCGCTTCCGCCGCCGCGACCAACGCTTCGAGCAGGAACAACAGCGCGACCAAGACCACGGTCCAGGCGAACACGTCGGAAACCGAGAACAGCTCTTGCGCCACCGACAACTGATGGCCAATCCCGGTGACCGCGCCGACGAGTTCGGCAATGGTGACGACGCGGATGGCAAGGCTGATATTGACTTTCCAGCTGGTGAAGATAGTCGGCACAATCGCCGGCAGCATCAGCTTGCGGAAAAACTGCGGTGTCGTCGGGCGGAACGAGCGCATCATGTGCCGTAGTTCACGCGGCACATTGCGCATGGCGTCGAGCATGTCGACCAAGAACACCGGTCCGCACACGATCACCAGAACGAAGCAGATGCGGAATTCGACGCCGGGGAACCACAGCACCGCAAACAGGATCCAGGACACCACCGGCACCGCCATCAGAATGCGGATCATCGGATGGAGATAGTTGTCGAGCGTCTCGGAGCGGTACATGGCCATGGCCAGAAAGACACCGAGCACGAAGGACGCGAGCAGTGCCGCGATAACGCGCGCGAGCGTCACTGCGATGTCGATCGGCGTGACGTGCGCAACGCTTTTGGCGATGGTGAGGAAGCCGGGGATCGCGAACGGCGGAATCCCCAGATAGGGCGACAAATGCGACAGCGCTTCCCAACAGATGGCGAATACCAGCAGGGAGACGAGAGTCTGCCGCGGAAAGTTCAGGCTGGGGACAGCCTCCCGATGCTCCTCAAGCGCCATCGCTCATTTGCCGTAGAAAATCTTGTCGTCCGCCGCTTTCGGGTAAAAGCCGGCCTTCACGGCACGGTCCATCATGTCCCGTACCGATTTGTAAACGGCGGGGTCGGAAATCGGCTTGACGATGAACTGAAGACGCCCGCTTTCGATGGCTGCCGTCAGAATGCCGGGCGGCAGCTTGGTTGTCTCCACCGCGATCTTGTCGCCGGCCGCGGTCTGGTGATGCATGACGTCGGCTACGTCCTGTAGGGCCGCGATCAGCATCTTCGGCGCGTCGGGATATTTCTGGATCAGCTCGGCGCGCATCGCCGGCACGATCTCCCACCCGCTCTCGCCGGTGATGTCCTTCCAGCCCTGCGCGCCGTTGAAGATGACGTGCCAATCGGGCCGCTGCTTGGCGATGATGCTCGCCAGCGGCTCGATCACCAGCGCTGCGTCGACGCGGCTTGCTTCGAGCTGGGCGCGCGCCACCGCAAAGTTGGCATTCACCACAGTGATATCTTTGCCCAGATCGATACCTTTGGCGGCACAGTAGATTTTGACGACCTGGAATTGCGACCCACCCATATCGATGGCCAGTTGCTTGCCTTTGAGGTCGGCGAGCGATTTGATCTTGGGGTCTTTGGCAAAGATGACGAGGTCGCCGAGCGTAAAGCCAGAACCGATGATGCGCAGCGGCACGCCCTCGTTGTAGAGCTTCTGGAATACGGTCGGCCCGCCGATCAGCGCGTCGGTCTCGCCGGTGGCGAAGCCGGCGTAAAACGCCGAGATCGAGGGATAGGCATGAATGTCCAGGTTGAAGCCGTGCTTGGTGTCGAAGTGATCGGCTTTCAGGATGTTCCACACCAGCGGATTGAACACCGGCAGGGTCAGGCTAGAGACCCTGATGGTCGGCTTCTCTTGCGCTCCACTCGCTGTCGGAATCGCTGTGGCGAGCGCAATGGCGCAGGCGGCTACAAGCGCGGTCAAGCCGCGCCGTGGCAGATTGGACATGACGACTTCCCTCCCGTCTTTGCCGTGCACTGCGGCTTGAAAAGTATGCAATGAAAAAGCCGTAGGCGGCAAACGCAGGCGGTGCCCCTTCGCAAAAATCGAAGTCAGGCTTGCCGCCTGCCGCATTGTCTTGCGGTTCGGTCACAGGCAGCCCGAACGGCGCACAATCGACGGGAGCGCCTTGTGCCGATACCGACCATCGCCGAGATTGCAGGCATCTTTCTGCTTGCCGGCTTGGTGAAAGGCGTCGTCGGCCTGGGCTTGCCGACGGTCGCGATTGGATTGCTCGGCTTGATGATGGCGCCGGCGCAAGCCGCGGCGCTTCTGGTGGTGCCGTCGCTGGTCACCAACATATGGCAGGCGGCGGCGGGTGCGGCGCTTTGGCCGCTGGTCAAGAGATTGTGGACGATGTTCGTCGGGATTTTTGCCGGCACCTGGCTGACCGGAGGCATCATTACCGGCGCCGATAGTGCGCTCGCGACCGCCGCGTTGGGCAGCGCCTTGATTGTGTACGCCGCCTTTGGGTTGAACAGGTTTGAATTCTCGCTATCGCCGGCCGCGGAGCGTTGGCTGGCCGCACCCGTCGGCTTGACGACCGGGTTGGTCGCTGGCGCGACCGGCATCTTCACGCTTCCGGCAGTCCCTTACTTGCAGGCGATCGGTCTGCAAAAGGACGACCTCGTGCAGGCACTCGGATTGTCGTTTACGGTTTCGACGCTTAGTCTGGCGGCGGCACTTGCGAACGGCGGCGCGCTGCACACGGGACAATTCGTCGGTTCAGGCATTGCTCTCGCCGCGTCTTTGGCCGGCATGGGGCTTGGGCAATTCGTGCGCGTGCGTGTGCGTGCCGAACGCTTCCGCATCTACTTTTTCGTCGGTCTGCTGCTGCTGGGCGCGCATTTGGCATTGCGGCCATTCATTTAGCGTCCCGCGCTTTACTCCGCTTTCGTTCGCATGCAAATAATCGCTCTGGCGCAGGAGGACGGCGATGCCGCACATCACCGCCGGCGACGGCACGCGGCTTTATTACGAGGAAGCCGGGCAGGGCACGGCCATTGTCTTCGTGCACGAATACGCCGGCGACTGGCGCACCTGGGAGCCGCAGATGCGGCACTTCGCGCGCGCGCACCGTTGCATCACGTATAGTCAGCGCGGCTATCCGCCTTCCGACATTCCGGAGAATCCAGACAAGTACACGCAGGACCGTTTCCGCGACGATGTGGTTGCGGTGATGGATGCGCTTCACATCGAAAAGGCGCACATCGTCGGTCATTCGATGGGTGCCGCGACTGCGCTGCATGTCGGCATCAAATATCCGCAGCGCTGCATCTCGGTGACCGCTGCCGGCTGCGGCTACGGCTCGAGCCCGGACCCGAAGGTGGTCGAAGAGTCCCGGGCGGCGTCGCGCGAAACCGGAAAAATGTTCGCCACGGAAACGATGGCGGTTGCCGCGGCGCGCTACGGCGACGGGCCGACGCGGCAGGCGCACAAGAACAAGGACTCGCGCGGCTATGCCGAATTCATCAGGATGCTCAGCGAACACTCCTCCAAGGGGCATTCGCTGGTCATGCTTAATCTACAGGCCAAGCGCCCGACGCTGTGGGACATGGAAGCGGACTTGCGCAAATTCAAGCCGCCACTGTTGGTGCTGGTCGGCGACGAAGACGAATGGTGTGTCGACGCCAGCATATTCCTGCGCCGCATCGTGCCAACCGCCGGCCTGTGCGTCATCCCGCGGTCCGGCCACACCATCACCAGCGAGGAGCCGGCGAAGTTCAACGCCGCCGTCGCCGAACTGATCGCTGCCGCTGAAGCCGGCCGCTGGCTGGCGCATAAACCGCATTCGTGAGGGAGCAATCGCATGGACCTCAAGCTCAAGGGCAAGACGGCGCTGGTGACCGGCGGTTCGGAAGGCATCGGCAAAGGCATCGCGTTGGCGCTGGCGAAAGAAGGCGTGGACGTCGCCATCTGCGCGCGCCGCAAGGAGCCGCTGGAAGCCGCCGCGCAGGAGATTGCCGGTGCTACCGGCCGCAAGATCGTGCCGATCGCGGCCGATCTACGTCAAGACAAGGAGGCCAAGAACTTCATCGAGCAGGGACACAAGGCGCTCGGCCGCGTGGACATCATGGTCAACAACGCCGGGTCCGCCGCCGGCGGCGTCATCGAGCACCTGACCGAGGATGATTGGGACAAGGGGCTGCAGCTCAAATTCATGGGTTATGTGCGCTGCCTGCGTTACGTCCTGCCGATCATGCGCGCGCAGGGTGGCGGCCGCGTCGTCAACCTGATCGGCAATGACGGCGTGAAACCGTCCTATTGGGAAATCTGCCCAGGAGCTGCCAATGCCGCCGGACAGAATCTCACGCTCTCACTCGCCGGGCAGTACGGCAAAGACGGCATCTCGTTCGTCGCCGTGAACCCGGGCCCGGTGCGCACCGAGCGCTGGGCGGGGCTGGTCACGGCGATGTCGCGCGACATGAAGATTTCCTACGAGGAGGCCGACAAGCTTGCCCCGGCGTCGATCCCAATGGGGCGCATCGCAGAAGTCGAAGAGGTCGCCAACCTCGTCGTCATGCTGGCATCGCCGTTGATGACGATGGTGAATGGCACAATGATCGAGATCGATGGCGGCCAGGACAAGCCGCTGATGGACCGCTTCCGCGACCGGCCGCGCGGGTGACACGCGTCCCGCTTCCAAACTCATTGCCGGGCTTGATCCACAGCGCTGCTCCGCAAGTGAATCTCCACGACTTGCGCGGTTTCATCATGGACGGCCGCACATGCCACGCAGAGCCTTCGCTTGACAGCCCCGCCTCGGCGGTCGGACTATTTGCGTACAAACATTCGTCCGCCAAAGGCGGCAGATCGTCCTCGCGTCACGGGAGGGAGCATCAGCCATGACAGCCAAGCGTCGTCTTCTGACATTCGCCTTCGCCGGTGTGCTTGCCGCCGGCTTCGCCGCGCAAACTCAGGCGCAGCAGACCATCAAGATCGGCGAGCTCAATAGCTACAAAGCCTTCCCCGCCTTCCTCGATCCCTACAAGAAGGGCTGGCAGATGGCGGTCGAGGAGATCAACGCCAAAGGCGGCATCGACGGCAAGAAGCTTGAAGTCATTTCACGCGACGACGGCGCCAATCCGGGTGAGGCGGTGCGCGCAGCCGAAGAACTGGTGACGCGCGAAGGCGTGACGGTGCTCGCCGGCACCTTCCTGTCCAATATCGGCCTCGCGGTCACCAATTTTGCCGGGCAGAAGAAGGTGTTTTTTCTCGGCGCCGAGCCGCTCACCGACAAGATCACTTGGGAAAACGGCAATAAGTACACCTTCCGCCTGCGCGCCTCGACCTACATGCAGACCGCCATGCTGATGCCGGAAGCCATCGCCGCGAAGAAAAAGCGCTGGGCGCTGGTCTACCCGAACTTCGAATACGGGCAGGCGGCTGCCGCGGATTTCAAAGAGCTGATCAAGAAAGCACAGCCCGACGTGCAGTTCGTCACCGAGCAGGCGACGCCGCTCG
>DASRDF010000010.1:0-67039 GCA_035652735.1 Pseudolabrys sp.
GAATAATTGTACTCCTTGATCACGTAATAATTCTTCGGCGTGAGGAAGCCCGGGCCGTAAGTGCCTTCGGGCAGCAGCAGCGACGCCTCAATGGCGAGATCGCGCGCCGGCAGCGTACGCCCATAGGCCGGCACGTAGCCCGCCTTCAGCCACTCGCCGATCGGCCGCGTGTGCGACGGCTCGGCCAGCGTGCAATCGACGGACGCCGGCACGCGCACCTCGATCGCCCATGGCTCGCCGGTGCGCCAGCCTTTGTCCTTGAGCTGCTTTGCCGCCGAAGCGAGCGCGTCCGGCACCGAATGCCAGATGTCGGCTCGGCCGTCGCCGTCGAGATCGACCGCGTATTTGTAGAACTCCGACGGCAGGAACTGGGTGAGCCCCATGGCACCGCCCCAGGACGAGCGCAGATCGGCGCGCGGCACGCCGTCCTGCAGCATCTTCAGCGCGTAGACGAACTCGTTGCGGAAGAAGTCCTTGCGCTTGCCGATGAAAGCCTGCGTCGCCAGCACGCGCACGGCGTCCAGGCCGTCGTGCTCGCGGCCGTAATCGGTTTCGCGGCCCCAGATGGCGAGCACGACATTGCCGGGCACGCCGAAGCGCTGCTCGATGCGCGTCAGCGCCGATTTGTATTGCGCCGCGAGCTGCCGCCCTTGCGCGGCGAGGCGGGCAAACGTCGGCTCGCGCAGATATTGCCCCGGCGTCTGCACGAACTCCGGCTGCTGCGGCTGCTTCTCCGGCCGGCCGGGAATGGCGAGATCGGGCAGCGAATAGTCGGGCTCGAGGCCGCGAATGGCGGCGTCGAAGGTGGCGCGGGAGACGCCGAGTTTTTGCGCCTCCGGCCAGGTGGATTGCAGGAAGGATTGGAAGGCGGGATCGGCGCGGGCGGGCAGCGCGAAGAAACAAATAACCAAAAAAGCGAACGCCAACCGCATTCGTCGATCAGGCCTCGCTCAACTCGAGCCGCCGCTCGATTCTGTCGATGCGCGAGTCCAAGCGGTCCATGCGATTGGACAAATTCGCATACTGGCTTTCGAGGATTCGGAGCCGGCCTTTAGCCTCGCGCATGTCATCGCGAATGCCATCGACGGCACCGCGAATATGGCGCAGATGTTCAACGACGAAGCTTTCGGCGTCGGTCATGGTGACTCTGTATCATATTCGTCTGCTGCGCCAAATTCCGTGACCAAAATCCGCTCGTCCCCGCGCACGCGGGGAGCCAGAGCAAAAAGGCTGGATTGCCGCTTGCGCGGGAATGAGCGGACCGAGGGGCCGGATTTGACGACCACGCGTTACTTCGTGCGGGCATGTTGCTCCATCGGCAGCGCCCCGAAGGCCGGCGGCGGGATGCGGCGCTTCGAGGCGGCTTCATACGTCGAAGCGACGTGCAGCAGCACGTCCTCCTTGCCGGGCTCGGCCCGGAACACCAGCGAGAACGGCAGCCCGGGCGGCGGAATTTCCGTCGGCTGCGCTCCTGCCGTCGCCGACGATCCGCTCAGCATCCTTCGCGGCGAGATCGCCATCCACGTCGGCCAGAAACGACGGAGGCGCCGCTCTCGGCGAACACCCACGCGGTTGCCAGCCCGATGCCCTTGCAGCGCCGGTCACCAGGGCCGCTTGCCTTTGAAGTCATAGATTGGGTTCATTGAACTCCTCGCTTCGTGTCGCATCTCACTTTCTTTCTTCGGCGAACACGCGCCGCGCAATGCCGATGGCGGTGCTGGCGGTCGGCCAGCCGGCATAGAAGGCGAGATGGGTGATGGTCTCGATCAATTCCTCGCGCGTGACGCCGTTCTGCAGCGCGAATTTGAGATGAAACGGCAGCTCGTTCACGCGGTACTGCGCGATCAGGCTCGATACGGTCACGAGGCTGCGGTCGCGCGGCGAGAGCTGCGAACGCTTCCACACGTCGCCGAACAGAACGTTGTCGGTGTAATCGCCGAGCGCGGGCGCGATGTCGCCGAACGGGCTTTTGCGAGGGGCGGAGGTGTCGGCCATGGCATATCCTTTCGAGGTTGGAAGAACGGGTGCGGCGCCGGCCGCGAGCAGCGGCACCGACGCTGCTTGGCGACGGGTGAGTTCGGCCGCGCTCATGAGGGCTCCTTTGCAGGTGCAATGAGCAGCCGGACTCCGAAAGCTGTTGTGATGAGGACGAGAAGCGTACTGACGAAGAAGACGTTGCCCAGTCCGGCGAGGCCGGCGATCAGTCCCAATGCCGGGGTCCCGAAACCGAGCGCCACATCGAGGAAGGCGGTGTAGATGCCCATTACGAGGCCGCGGCTCTGCGGCGGCGCGCGGCGCACGGCTTCCACACCGAGCGCGGGATAGACGAGCGCGTAGCCGAATCCGGTAAGCGCGGCGCCGATCGCGGCCACGAGGCCGCCGGGCGCGAGCCAGATAAGTGCAAGGCCCGCCGTTTCGATCAGCGCGGAAACAAGCGCCACCCGCGCTCCACCAAGCCTATCGGGTAAATGGCCAAGCCCGAGACGCGCCGCGACGAGCGCGGCAGCGTAGGCTGTGAACGCGATCCACACCGGCGTCCAACCGCGCTGCGCAAACAGCAACGAGCCGAACGCCAGGATCGCCCCGAAGCCGATGCTGCTGAGCGCCGCGCCGATTCCTGGCACCCAGACGGCCTTGGCGACGCTTCTGAATTCCGGTTTCGGTGCGGTTTGCGAGGGAGCGACAGCCGTAAGCCGAAGGAGGAACAGCAAGGTCAGGAACGGGATCACTGCCGTCGCGACGGCGACCGCGACGAAGCCTTTCGCTTCGTAGAGCGAGGTGCCGAGAGGAGCACCGAGAGCAAGGGCCGCGAACATGGCGGTGCCGACCCAGGCAATCACCCGGCCCGCGCCCTGCGGGCCAACGAGCGCCAGCCCCCAGGTCACCGCACCGGTAATGATGAAACTCTCGGCGCCGCCCAGCACGCCGCGGCCGAGTATAAGAATGACGACGGACGTGAGGGGAGAATTGATAAATACGATCGAGAGCAGATACAGAAAGCCGGACGCCGCCGCCGCGACCAGACCCGCCACGACCCCCCGCTTTGCGCCTTTCTTGTCGGCGTAGTGTCCGGCCCAGATGCGCGTGACGAGGGACACCGCGAACTGGCTGCCCGTCACAAGACCAACAACGAACGCGCTGAGACCGAGGCCATGAGCGACATGCAGCGGCAACACCGGCAGCGCCAGGCCGATCACAAGAAATCCGATCAGCACCACACCCATAATCGGGAACAGGGCCCGCATGACCGATTGCGTCCCGGAGAGGCGCATCGGTCTGGCTCTCTGCAAACAGAATTGTGCCGACCTAATCATGCTCTTGCGATCCGAACGGTTGTTCTGAGCCGATCTGAAGTCCGCTGCGTTACAATCAGCCGTGCGCGGGACCGGCGGCGTACTGCGCGTCGCTGACGTGCTCCAGCCAATCGACGTTTTTCCCGTTCAGAGACTCCTGAATGGCAATGTGCGTCCGGCTCTCTGTCGATGAAATTAGTGCCTGCGCGGCCGGCGACTAGCCGCTATAATCGGCAAGGACTTATAAGCGGAGCTACTCAATGCAGCGCGGCGACACTCTGGACGATCTTGCGGCTTTTGCGGCGGTCGCGCGGGAGCGGAGTTTCACGAAAGCCGCTGCAAAGCTCGGTGTCTCGCAATCGGCCTTGAGCCAGACGATCAAGCAGTTGGAGGCGAGACTTGGCGTTCGCCTCCTCACGCGCACTACGCGCAGCGTGTCGCCGACGGAAGCAGGCGAACGCCTCGTGCACGTGGTCGCTCCGCGCTTCGAGGAGATAAGTAACGAAATCGCAGCAATAAGGAACCTTCGCGCTAAGCCCGCGGGTACTGTGCGGATCACCGCGACGGAGTTTGCGATCGACACCATCTTGCTGCCCAAACTGGCGCCTGTCCTGCGCAAGAATCCCGAACTGAAAGTGGAGTTCGTGGTGGATTACGGCCTCAGCAACATCGTTGCGGAGCAGTACGACGCGGGCGTGCGCAGCGGAGAGCAAGTCGGGAAGGACATGATCGCGGTTCGCATCGGACCTGACATGCGAATGGCG
The DNA here is from genome assembly GCA_035652735.1 of Pseudolabrys sp. Classification (GTDB taxonomy): domain Bacteria; phylum Pseudomonadota; class Alphaproteobacteria; order Rhizobiales; family Xanthobacteraceae; genus Pseudolabrys. Next base: position 4,058 of record DASRDF010000010.1, read on the forward strand.
GTTGTCGGGTCGCCCGCTTATTTCAAGAGCCGGCCCGAGCCCAAGAGACCGCAGGACCTGATCGGACATAGCTGCATCAATTTGCGTCTACCGACGCATGGAAGTCTCTATGCCTGGGAATTCGAACGGGGCAATCGTGATTTACGGGTACGCGTCGAGGGTCAGCTCACCTGCAACGGGACCGCGCAGCTTCTCAATGGCGCGCTCGCCGGGCTTGGTCTGGCTTATGTGCCGGAAGGAATGGTCGAAGCTCACATCGCCAACGGCCGGCTCAAGCGTGTTTTGACGGACTGGTGCCCGCCCTATTCAGGCTATCACCTCTATTATCCGAGCCGGAGACACCCGTCGGCTGCTTTCAGTGCCGTCGTCGAGGCGCTGCGCCATCGACGATGACTGCTTGCCCCGAGTCTGCTCGTGGCCGGTAAGACGCTACGGGCAGCGCGTGATGGCTGTGGCCAAGCGCCGTATTACTCGCGGCATCATGAGGACGAATTGATGAAAGAACTAAGAGGCGATCCGACGTTCGATTCGAGCCTCAATCCGCGCCGCAAGCGCGAATGATCCTGCCGCTCGTCCCCGCGAAAGCGGGGACCCAGAGCCAAAAAGCACTGGATTCCCGCTTTCGCGGGAATGAGCGGACACAGGGCATCGTTTCCGCAATCCGACTTATTTCGCTTGAGCATGGTGCTCCACCTTCAGCGCCCCGAACGCCGGCGGCGGGATGCGGCGGCGCGAGGCGGCTTCATACGTCGAAGCGACGTGCAGCAGCATGTCCTCCTTGCCCGGCTCGGCGCGGAACACCAGCGAGAACGGCAGACCGGGCGGCGGAATGTGGGTCGGCTTGTCCGACGGCACGTGCAGGTATTGCTTGCCGTCGTCGCTGAGTTTGTAGACCGGATCGTAAACGGTGGTGACGAAGCCCGCCGGGACCAACACCTCGGTCAGGCCGGCATTGGGTCCGGAGAGCGATTCCAGCGTGAGATTGTTGCGCAAGCCCTGCCCGGCGCCGCCGATCCTGCCCGGCGGCCACGGCGTGTGCAGCCGCACCAGCACGTCGAGATGATTTTCCAGAATCACCATCATGTCGGCGCGGCGCAGCAGCTCGCGCAGCATGATGCGCTCGGCGGTCGCCTGGCGCTGATCGAGCGGGTTGCGCAAATCCGCCACCTCGTCCCAGTTCAGAAAGCTCGCGCGCTGATCGTCGCCCCAGAATTTCGAACGCGCATTGAGCGCGGTGAAATCGGTCAGCGTTTCGGTGAAGCCCTTCGCTTTCCAGTCCTCGGCGCGGCGCGAGAGATATTGGTTGATGTGGAAGCGGAAGGCGGTCTGCGGCGCCTGATGCTGCACGGTGGCGAGATCGAGATTCTTCGGCGGGGCGATGCGGCCCTCCGCCATCGCCAGCATGTAGTCCATCGGCTTCATTTTGCCCGTGCCGAAGATTTTGCCGGGCGCAAACTCGGTCGGCCGGATGGCGGCGGCGAATTCCCTGAACACCGGCTGGCCGCGCTCGTCGAGGCGGTAGAGAATGTCCGGCATGAACACCGGCACCAGCCGCGCCAGCGCGGTGCGGTAGTCGACCGTCATCTGCTCGACGTCGGGATCGGGCTGCCACAGCGGATCGGACGATTCGACCAACGTCGCGCCGAGCTTGCCGCCGAGCACCTCCTTGATTTCCTTGGCCGCAGCCTGCGTGATCGGCTCGTCGGTCTTGTAACCGGGGCGCACGATCATCGACTCGCGGATGACGCCGATGCGCATCCCTTTCAAGGATGCGGCCGGCTTGGTGTGCGCCGCGTATGATGGCAGCACGGACGAGCGCGGTACTGTCGTGAACGGATCGCGCGGATCGTAGTAGCCTTCCTTCTCATCCTTCAGCGCGTCGAGCACCTTGGCGCAATCGGCAATCGTGCGCGCGAGGATGCCGGTGCGATCGACATGGATGTCGGCACCGATGGCGCCGCCGTCGAAGCCGAGCATCGCCTTGTGCGGCAAAATCAGCGCCACCGCATTATGGTTGGCCGGCCCCCGGCAGGAGGCGCGCGTTTCCTCGCCCAGGCTTGCCATCACCATGTTGGTCGAAACAGACGTGCCGGAGCCGGAGCTTGAGCCCAGCGAAGCAGCGCGCGTGGTGTCGTAGGGATTCGACACGTTGCCGGCCCAGGTGCTGCGCTGATAGCCGAGCGTCGTCGGCAGAACTTTCTCGGGCTTGTGGCGGCCGCCGGGATCGTCGGGCCGGCCGTTATATTCGGTGTTCACCGCCTTGGCGAAGATGATGGCGCCCTTCTTGCGCAGCTGCTCCACCAGCACGTGATCGCGCGCGGGAAAATCGATGTCGTAGGCGGCATCGCCGCCGCCGGTCGAGCGCATGTCTTTGGTGTCGAACGGGTCCTTGAACGAGAACACGACGCCGTACATCGGCATTTTCTCGAGATCGGGATGGCGCCCGTATTGCGCATCGAGCGCGGCGGCCGTTTCGAGCGCGTCGGGCAAGTGGCGGAAATATTCGCATACCGGCGGCGCGCCCTTCGGCAGCGGCCCCTTCGACGGATGCAGGTCGTAATCGCCGCGGCAGGTGACGGAGCGCTCGCCGCGGATGTTGAGCGTGGCCAGCGCATTCACCTGTCCGGCGTTCGGCTTGCCGACGGTCATGCCGAACTGCTGCATGACGGAGGGATCGGACGCGGTTGCCTCCATGCGGCCGAATTCGAGCGGCGGGCCTTTGTATTTATCGAGATCGGGCAGCACGTCGGAGGCCTTCACCGTCTCGGTTGGGAACGCGAGCGGCGCGCCGCCGCGCACCGTGCCTTTCGCCGGCGAAATTTTCCCGCCGTCTTGCGTCACCAGCAGATTGGACGTGCCGTTGAAGGCACGCACGCGCGCGAGGTAATGCTTGACCACGTCCAGCACGGTGGTCTCGCCGGCCTTGATCGCGGCGTGCAGCTCGTCGATGGTCGCTTCTTCGAGGACGAAGGGCTTCGCGGGCGCGAAGGGCTTGTTCATCGGCGTCTCCCGGCACTCCGACCGGGATTAAAGGCGCAAGCCTGCGGCTTTGTCGAGGCGGCGAATCGCCCTCATCCGTGCTCGCGTAAGCGCGGACGCAGAAGCGACCTGCAACGGAGAAATGCGCTCTGGATTCCGCTTGCGCGGGAATGCGCGGAGGGTCGTTAGCGGCGGAGGACTTTGTTCAGGGCGCGCAGCGACCGCAGGGGATGGTTTCCGGCCGGTCGAGCCGGAACGGCGCCGCCGCTGTGTGCGCGGCCGATTTGGTGATCGAGCCGGTCACGTCGTTGAGCGCATCGATTGCGGCAGCGGGGCCGCGGCCAAACAGGGTGCTGCCGATGACGATGCCGCCGAGAAAGACGGCGGCAAAAGCCAGTCCAATCAAACCGGGCGGGCGCGGCGCAACGCCCCAAAGCTGCTTGTTCAAGAGAGTTCTCTCGCGGCGATTCATTACTCGCGCAAAATCGCGCAACTTTGTTAAAAAGACCTCAACAAGAGCGCCGCGAACGCCCCGATCTTTGCAAAAAGGGAACGCGCGCTGCCTCAAAGCGGTCACGGCAGTATGCAAGAGTGTAGGCTGAGGCCGAGCGATGCCGTTGTCCGGCGAAGACATTGCGATCGTTCTGCTGGCCGGCTTTGCCGTCGGCCTGCTGCCCGGCGCGCTGGTCGAGCGAAAGGGCTTGCGGCCGATTGCCGATGTCGCGATTGCCATGGCCGCCGCCTTTGCCGCCTATTGGCTGGCGCTGACCTGGCGCGATTTCGTTCCGCACATCGGAGAAAGGGAGACGGCCGTCGTCAAAGTGCCGAACTACGAGCCCGCGGTGTTTCCGCTCGCGCCTTTGAGGCCGCTGCTCAAGCCGATCGTCCCGCGCTCGCCTGCGGAAATCTGCAGCTCGGTGGCGGCGTCCGCGCGCAAGAACGACATACCGGCGGCATTTTTCATCCGCCTCATCTATCAGGAGAGCGGCTTCCGCGCCGAAGCGATCAGCGCCTCCGGCGCACTCGGCATCGCGCAATTCATGCCCGAGACCGCCGCCGACCGGCGGCTCGACAATCCGTTCGATCCGCTGCAGGCGATTCCGGCCTCGGCGCGGCTGTTGCGCGACCTGCAGCGCAAGTTCGGCAATCTCGGTCTTGCTGCCGCCGCCTATAACGCCGGGCCCAAGCGGGTGCACGACTGGATGGCCAACAAGGCGCCGCTGCCGCAGGAAACGCAGGACTACGTCAAGAGCATCACCGGCCGCCCGGTGGAGACGTGGACTGCTCCCGAAACCGGCAGCCCGGCGCTGAAACTGCCGCAGGAAGCGCCCTGCCAAGACGCCGCCGGGCTGCTCGCCTGGAACGGACCGGACCGCATCCCCTTGCCGCCGGACAAGCCGCGGACCGAGGGTTCGGCGAGGGCGCCGGAGGCGACGGCGCTGCTCGGCAAGAGCATTCGCGAAAAGACCGCGAGCGGCGACGTGGCGGCTGCGCCCTGAGAAGGCGCGGGAGCCGATCAGCGGCGCCGCAGCCGCCGGGCATTGGCGCCGACGCGCTTGCGATACTTGCCGACGACTTTCGGCCATGTGCCGCCGGTCGCCAGCGTGACCCAGGCGCCGAAGGCTTCACTGACCTTTTCGCTGCTCATTCGCGCCGCTTCCATGTTGGCGGCATGGCCGCCGGCCATGAGCTTCAATGCGCGCAGCGTCATCACCTCGGAGGCTTCGAGCGCGAGCATATATGTGGAGAGCCACAGGTTTTCTTTTCTTGTGCCCATTGTCGCGCCGGTTGGCCCCCGCTCTCCTTAAAGACGCGCGGCGTGTTTGGTTCCAGGCGAGGCGTTAGCGCGTGAACTTCTTGTACTTGAGCCGGTGCGGGATCACCGTGTCGGTGCCCAGCCGCCGCATCTTGTCCTTCTCGTAGTCCTGGAAGTTGCCCTCGAACCACTCGACATGACTGTCGCCCTCGAAGGCGAGCATGTGCGTCGCGATGCGATCGAGGAACCAGCGGTCGTGGCTGATGATGACGGCGCAACCGGCGAAGTCCTCCAGCGCCTCTTCCAGCGCACGCAACGTGTCGACGTCGAGATCGTTCGTCGGCTCGTCGAGCAGCAACAGGTTGGCGCCGGAGCGCAGCATCTTGGCAAGATGCACCCGATTGCGCTCGCCGCCGGAGAGCTGCCCGACTTTCTTCTGCTGGTCGGCGCCCTTGAAGTTGAAGGCGGCGCAGTAGGCGCGGCTGTTCATCTCCTTCTTGCCGAGCAGGATGATGTCCTGGCCGTTGGAGATTTCCTCCCAGACGGTCTTCTTGCCGTCGAGCGTGTCGCGCGACTGGTCGACATAGCCGAGCTTGACGCTGTCGCCGATCTTGATGCTGCCGCCGTCGGGCTTTTCCTGGCCGGTGATCATGCGGAACAACGTGGTCTTGCCGGCGCCGTTCGGCCCGATGACGCCGACGATGCCGCCGGCGGGCAGCTTGAACGTCAGATCGTCGATCAGCAGGCGGTCGCCATAACCCTTCGACAAATGCTGGAAGTCGATGACGTTCTGCCCGAGCCGCTCGGCGACCGGGATGATGATCTGCGCCGTCTGCGTCTGCTTGGCGGCGGCCTGGTTGAGCAAGTCTTCATAGCGCTGGTAGCGCGCCTTGGATTTGGCCTGCCGTGCTTTCGGCGAAGCGGCGATCCACTCCTGCTCGCGCGCCAGCGTGCGCTGGCGCGCCTCCTCTTCGCGGCCCTCCTGCTCCAGCCGTTTCTGCTTCTGCACCAGCCAGGCCGAATAGTTGCCCTGGTAGGGAATGCCGTGCCCGCGGTCGAGTTCGAGAATCCAGCCGGTGACGTTGTCGAGGAAATAGCGGTCGTGGGTGACGATGAGGATGGCGCCCGGATAATTGCGCAGGTGGCCTTCGAGCCAGGCGACGCTTTCGGCGTCGAGATGGTTGGTCGGCTCGTCAAGCAGCAACAATTCAGGCTGGTCGAGCAGCAGCCGGCACAATGCGACGCGGCGGCGCTCGCCGCCGGACAGCTTGGTCACGTCGGCGTCGTCGGGCGGACAGTTGAGCGCGTCCATCGCCTGCGTCACCTTGGAATCGAGATCCCACAGATTCTGGCTGTCGATCGCATCCTGCAGCTTGGCCATTTCGTCGGCGGTTTCGTCCGAATAGTTCGCCGCGATCTCGTTGTACCGGTCGAGCAGCGCTTTCTTGGCGGCAACGCCCTCCATCACGTTCTCGCGGACGTTTTTGCCCGCATCGAGCTGCGGCTCCTGCTCGAGAAAGCCGACGCGCGCGCCTTCCGCCACCCAGGCTTCGCCGGTGAAGTCGGTATCCAGGCCCGCCATGATGCGCAGCAGCGTCGATTTGCCGGCGCCGTTGACGCCGAGCACGCCGATCTTGGCGTCGGGATAGAAGGAGAGATGGATATTCTCCAAGACTTTGCGGCCGCCCGGATAGGACTTGGACAGGCCCTGCATGTGGTAAATGAATTGGCGGCCGTTCATCGAATCTGGAACCTGCTCGAATCTGCCCGTGCGCGGGCTCCGCGCCACCGGACGCTTTGTCGGGAGATGCGGCGCTCATGTAGCGAGGGGAACACTAAAGAGCAAGCTACGGCCTGCGACATGCCGGACATGACAAAGGAGAGACGGAATACGCCGTAGCGGCAGCCGGTATATTTTTGGAAAGGTTGATTACAAAAATCGCGCGCCGCTAACCGTCTTGCACCGGGTTTTAACTCCTTCCGCGCCACAGTCTTCTACATTGAAGTCGCCCCAGCGGGCACCACGGCAAGTGGGACGCCCGTAGCGTGGGAGTAGCGGCATGACCCGTGCCATTGTGGCCATTTCTGGCGCCATACCGAGACCGTTTGCCGGCCTGCGCTCGCTACTCACCGCCTTCTGGCACGAATTCACTCGCGATCGCTATCATCCCGAGCGCCACTACATGCGCGGCCCGGGCCCGGCCTGGCACGCCAAGCACGGCCCGTCGGCCTGACACCCGCCTTGTGAACGCCGCACGCCTGTGGTGAGTCCGCTCTCGCGGCCAGCGGCGGCCGCGGCAGAGACGAGGCGGACGATGCTGCAAGGGGCCATTCTCGACGACTATCAAAGCGTGTCGCAAAAGGTGGCGGACTGGTCGCCGGTGACCAAGGAGGTCAGCTTCACGGTCTATACCGACGCCCTCGGCGGACCCGATAAGATCATCGCCGCGCTCAAGGACTGCAACATCGTTTGCCTGATGCGCGAGCGCACTTTGTTCGGCAAAGACATCATCGATGCCCTGCCCAATCTCAAGCTCATCGTCACCTCCGGCATGCGCAATGCGGCGATCGACATCAAGGCTGCCGCGGCCCGCGACATCCCGGTATGCGGCACCGAATCGCTGGGGCCGCCGACCGCCGAGCTGACCTTTGGGCTGATGCTCGAATTGGCGCGCAAGATCGGCGCCGAGCACGCGCGGCTCAAAGCCGGCGCGCGCTGGCAGTCGACTTTGGGCATCGATCTCTACGACAAGACGCTCGGCATCATCGGCCTCGGCAAGCTCGGCACGCGCGTTGCGCGGATTGCCAATGCGGTCGGCATGAAGGTGATCGCCTGGAGCCAGAACCTCACAGAAGAGAAGGCCAGGGAGGCCGGCGCCACCTTGGTAACCAAGGAAGACCTGCTGCGGCAAGCCGACTTCGTCACCATCCACCTGCAACTCTCAGCACGCACGCGCGGGCTCATCGGCGCCGCCGAACTGGCGCTGATGAAGCCCACCGCCTTCCTCATCAATACCTCGCGCGGACCGATCGCCGACGAAAAGGCGATCGAGATGGCGCTGCTCGGCAACAGGATCGCCGGCGCGGCGATCGACGTCTATGACGTCGAGCCGTTGCCGCTCGATCATCCCTTCCGCAAGCTCGATAACATCGTGATCACGCCGCATTTGGGTTATGTCACCGCGGAGAACTACAAGCGCTTTTATGGGCAGATGGTGGAAGACATTCGCGCCTGGCTCGATGGCAGGCCCATCCGCATCATCGCGCCGAGGTGAGAAGTGAAATGTAGCAACCATTAAGTGGCTGCTACAGCCCCAGCAGCTTCGCCGCGTTGTTGTAGGCCACGTCCGCGCGCACGCTTTCGTCCAGCGCCACGCTGTCGATGAATTCGCAGCCCGGCCAATCGAACGGATAATCCGCGGAGAACATTACGCGCTCGCGGCCGAGCGCGTCGAGCGAGCAGCGCAGCGGCGGCAAGTCGTACATGCCGGAGGTCGTCACCCACACGTTCGTGCGCAGATAGTGTGACGGCGGCTTCGGCAGGTTCCAGCCGTAGGGCGCCGAGCGGCTGTCGAAGCGCCAGAGCTGGAACGGCAGCGTCTCGCCGAGATGACCGAGCACCAGCTTCGCCTGCGGATAGCGATGGAAGACGCCGCCGCAGATCAGGCGCAGCGCGTGCGAGCCGGTTTCAACGCCCCAACCCCACATCGGCCGCGCCAGCACGTTGTAGCCCTCGATCGACTTCAGCGGCACCGGCGGATCCGCGGGATGCAGATAAACAACTGTGCCGAGCCCGGCAGCACGTTCCCAGAACACGTCATAGGAGCGGTGATCGAGATATTTGCCATGGGTGTGGCCGTTGACCATGGCGCCGCAGAATTTGAGTTCGCGCACGCAGCGCTCGAGCTCATCGGCCGCGGCTGTCGCGTTCTGCATCGGCAGGTGGGCAAAGCCCGCATAGCGATCCGGGCGTTTCTGCACTTCCTTGGCGAGAAAGTCGTTCGAGGCGCGGGCTGCCTCGATCGCTTTTGCGGCATCGGACTCCGCCTGCACACCCGGCCCGGCGACCGCCAGTACCGCGCGCGCGATGCCGACTTTGTCCATCATCGCCAGCCGCTGCTCGCCGAACTCGGTGAGCGCGGCCAGGAGCTGCGCCTTTTTCGGCGGCGCCACGTCGACCATGGTCGGATGCCAGTATGGCTCGGTGGCCGGATCGAGGATGTGCTCCTCGAGCGCGATCTTCTTGACCATGGCGTCCTCCCAGACGGCGGCTTGTGGCCATTTTTGACTTGCCGTCTGTACCGTACTTTGGGCTAAGCTGTACCGTCATTCAAGGCGGCGAGTACAGTCTCCATGTCCATGAACCGCCCTGCCGGCAGCGAAAAAAGCAGCGTCCAGGTCATCGCCCGCGCCGCCACCATCCTGCGTGCGCTGGAAGAGGAGACCACCGGCTTAAGCCTCGGGCAGATCGCGCAGCGGGTGAATCTCGCGCGTTCGACGGTGCAGCGCATCGTCGCCGCCTTGCAGAACGAGAAGCTGGTCATTGCGGCGACACCGAACGGACGCGTGCGGCTTGGGCCGACCATCCTGCGCCTCGCCGCCTCGGTGCGCAGCGATTTTCTGGCGCTGGCGCGGCCGCTGCTCGAGCGGCTGTCCGAGGAACTGCATGAGACCGTCGATCTGGCCATGGTGCGCAAGGATCACTTGATCTTCCTCGATCAGGTGACCGGCTCGCAGCGGCTGCGCGCCGTCTCCGCCGTCGGCGAAACCTTTCCGCTCACCTGCACCGCCAATGGCAAGGCCTATCTCGCCCAGCTCTCCGACGCCGCGGTCGAGGCTTTGGTCGGGCGCAATTTTCCGCCGCGCACCCCGAAGACGATCACCAAACTCGATGCGCTGCTGCGCGAGCTTGCCACGGTGCGTCGCACCGGCGTCGCCTTCGACCGCGAGGAACACACGCTGGGCATTTGCGCGGCGGGCGTGGCGTTGCAGGACACTCTGGGCAATCCCGTTGCCATTTCCGTTCCGGTGCCGAGCCAGCGCTTTGCCGGCCGTGCCGAACTGATCGCCGAACGCTTGATCGCGACCAAGCGCAGCATGGAGGCGCACAGTAATTCCGCCGCCGCCTGAGCGCGGCCAACAAATGTAAACTCTTTAAGGGAGGACTGCCGTGGCCAAGAAAATTCGCGGCGTGACGTTCGAAGAGAACCTGAAGAACAGCATGGGGCTGGAGTTCTACAACCTGTCCCATCGCTTCGGCTATCAATCGCCGAACTGGCCCTATTTCGAGGACGTGAAAATCGAGCGCATTCACTACATGGCGAAATCCGGCGTGCTGTCGCAGCGCATCACCACCTCGATGCACAACACCACGCATATCGACGCGCCGGCACACGTCGTGCAGGGCACGCCTTTCATCGACGAGGTACCGCTGCCGCATTTCTTCGGCTCGGGCATCGTGGTCTCCATTCCGAAGGAAAAATGGGAGCCGATCACCGGCGACGACCTGGAAAAGGCCTGCGGCAAGATCATCCGTCCGCGCGACGTGGTCATCGTCAATACCGGCTGGCACCACAAATACGAGGACAGCGAGGACTACTTCTGTTACGCGCCGGGCTTCGTACCTTCGGCCGGCGAATGGTTCGTGGAGAAGAAGGTCAAGGTCGTCGGTCACGACACCCAGGCCAACGATCATCCGCTCGCCACCGCCATCGGGCCGCAGCGCAACGGTCCGCTGCATCCGCATCTCGCCGAGGAGTACCGCGAATGGTCCGGCGGGCGCGACTGGAAGGACGATTTCCCCGATTGGGAGCCGGTGCACCGCATCCTGTTCAAGAACGGCATTCTCGGCATTGAGAACGTCGGCGGCGACATCGACAAGGTCACCGGGCGGCGCTGCACCTTCGCCTATTTCCCGTGGAACTGGGACCGCGGCGATGGCTGCATCGTGCGGCTCGTCGCTATCGTCGATCCGGAGGGGAAATATCGCATCGAGCGCGGGAGGAAGTTCGCATGATTGTCCGCAAATTATCGGAGGCGAAGCCCTACGAGGCGCCGAACCACCGCAAATATGAATCGCTACGCATCTACGGCGCCGAGATGGGCGGCTCGCAGACGCTCGTCTTCGGCATCTCGCATTTCCAGCCGGGCGGCGGCGCCGGGCCGGATGCTTCGCCGCCGGAGAAGATTTATCACATCCTCGACGGCGAGCTCACCGTGATCGCCGGCGGCAAGGAGCAGGTCGCGAAGAAAGGCGACACGGTCTACATCGCGCCGAACGAGAACCGCGAGATCGTCAACCGCGGCGCGGGCGTGTGCACAATTCTGGTAGCGGTGGCGGCGGCGAAATAGACGTCATGCCCGCCTGTGCCGGGCATCCTCGCCTTGGCGCATGCCAAACGCAAGGCGGATGGCCCGGACAAGCCCGGCCATGACGGAAAGAACTTCCGGGAGGACACGATGTCCGACGACTCATTCCTGAAAAACCCGCTGTCGCTGTTCGACGTCCGCGGCAAGACCGCGATCGTCACCGGGGCGACCGGCGCTTTCGGCGCGCTGGCGGCGAAGACCTTGGCCGGTGCCGGCGCCAATGTCGTGCTGGCGGCGAGCAAAGAGGATCAGCTCAAGGCGGTGGCGACCGAATGCGAAAAGCTCGGCGGCGGCAAGGCGGTTATCGTCGCGCTGCGGCCCTCGTCGGAGGAAAACTGCGACAAGATCGTGCAGACCGCCGTGGAGACCTTCGGCCGCGTCGATATCCTCGTGGTCGCCTCCGGCCTCAACAAAGTGGCGAAGATCGCCGAGCAGAAATATCAAGACTACCTCGACGTGATCGATGCCAACGTCAACCAGACCTGGTTGATGGCGCGCGCCGCCGGCCGGCAGATGCTCAAGCAGGGCCAAGGCGGCAAGGTGATCCTCACTTCGTCTGCACGCGGATTGCTCGGGCATCCGGCGGGCTACACCGCCTATTGCGCCTCGAAATCCGCGGTCGACGGCATCACCAAGGCGCTCGGCTGCGAGTGGGGTGACACCGGCATCACCGTCAACGCGCTGGGGCCGACCGTCTTCCGCTCGCCGCTGACGGCATGGATGTACGAGGACACCGAGCGCGCGCAGACGGTGCGCAAGGGCTTCCTCGCGCGTGTGCCGAAGGGCCGGCTCGGCGAACCGGAGGACCTGGCGGGGCCGTTATTGTTCCTCGCCTCCAAGGCGTCGGACTTTTACACCGGCCACGTCCTCTACGCTGACGGCGGTTACACGGCGGGGTAAGCGATGACACTGACTCTCCCGTTCGTTCCCGCCAAGGCGGGAACCCCGGGGGCAAAATGGCAGGGCTTGCTATTTGCCGCTCTGGGTCCCCGCTTGCGGGGACGAGCGGCTTGGGGGCGGGATGAGACATGGCTAAAGCGCGCATTGCCGTCATCGGCGCCGGCCTCATGGGCCACGGCATCGCGCAAGTGTTCGCGCTCGCCGGCCACGAGGTGACCATCACCGACTCGGTGAAAGCCTCGCTCGACAGCGCGAAGACACGCATTCTCGCCAACTTGCGAGACCTGGGCGACGACGAGAGCGCCGTCGCGCGCGTCACGCCGGTTGCCGATCTCGGCACCGCGGTGCGCGAGGCGGATTATGTCGTCGAAGCGATACTGGAAGACCTGCCGCTCAAGCAGACGCTCTTTGCCGAGGTCGAAAAATACGTCCGCCCCGACACGATCCTCGCCAGCAACACCTCGGTCATTCCGATCACCGACATCATGCGCGGTCTACAGCGGCGCGAGCGCGCGCTCGGCACCCATTGGTGGAACCCGCCCTTTCTTGTGCCGCTGGTCGAGGTGATCGAGACGCAGTGGACCTCGCCCCAGGCGGTCGATTTCACGATGAAGCTGCACGCTTCCGCCGGCAAAAAGCCGGCGCATGTGAAAAAGGACGTGCCCGGCTTCATCGGCAATCGCCTGCAACATGCTTTGTGGCGCGAAGCGATCGCTCTGGTCGAACAAGGTATCTGCGACGCGCAGACGGTGGATGACGTGATCAAGGCTGCGTTCGGCCGTCGCCTGGCGGTGCTTGGGCCGCTCGAAAACGCGGATATGGTCGGCACCGATCTGACGTTGGCGATCCACAAGACGGTGCTGCCGGCCATCGACAGCCGGCCAAGCCCCTCGCCTTATCTGCAAAAGCTGGTGCAGGATGGCAAACTCGGCTTCAAGTCCGGCGAAGGCTTCCGCAAATGGACGCCGGAGCAGCAAGCCGCATTGCGATCGAAAGTCCTCAAGCATCTCAAGCAAGCGCGGGCGCAGGATTAGCGCGCAAGGAGGAGACCATGGCAGAGCGCAGAATTTCTCGTCGTGGACTGTTGATCGGCGCTGTCGCCGCGCCTGCGGTGCTGCGCCTGGGGCCGGCCAACGCGCAATCGGCGACGATCAAGATCGGCCATGTCAGCCCGAAGACCGGCCCGCTTGCCGGCTTCGGCGAAGCCGACGCGTTCATCCTCGAGCAGGTGCGCGGCATTCTCGGCAAAGGCCTGCAAAGCGGCGGCAAGACCTACAAGGTCGAGATCGTCTCCAAGGACAGCCAATCGAGCGCGAGCCGCGCTTCGGAGGTGGCTTCCGAGTTGATCCTCGGCGACAAGGTCAATCTGATCATTGCGTCGGCCGCGCCGGACACCACCAATCCGGTCGCCGATCAGGCTGAAGTCAACGAAACGCCCTGCGTCACCACCAATTGCCCGTGGCAGCCTTATTTCTTCGGCCGCAAAGGCGATCCGGCCAAAGGCTTCACCTGGACCTACCATTTCTTCTGGGGACTCGAAGATGTCATCGCCTCCTATCTGCCGATGTGGGACGCGCTGCCGACCAACAAAGTGGTCGGCGGACTCTTCCCCAACGATGCCGATGGCAATGCCTGGGGCGACGCGCAGCACGGCCTGCCTCCGGCTTTGATCAAGGCCGGCTACAAGCTGCACGACCCCGGCCGCTACCAGGTGATGAACAGCGACTTCACCTCGCAGATTTCCGCCTTTAAGGCGGCGGGCTGCGAGATGGTGGTGGGCAATATGATCCCGCCGGATTTCGCCACCTTCTGGTCGCAGGCGGCGCAGCAGGGTTTCCACCCCAAAATCGTCACCATCGGCAAGGCGCTGTTGTTTCCGTCGGTGGTGCAGTCGCTCGGCGCGCGCGGCGACGGGCTCTCGAGCGAAATCTGGTGGACGCCGAGCTTCCCGTTCAAGTCGGGCCTCACCGGGCAAAGCTGCAAGGAACTCACCGACGCCTATGTCAAAGCTACGGGCCGGCCATGGACGCAGCCCATCGGCTATCAGCACGCGCTGTTCGAGGTGGCGATCGACGTGCTCAAGCGCGCCAAGGACCCGCACGACTCCCAGTCCGTTCTGGATTCGATCAAAGCGACGAACTACCGCTCGATTGTCGGCCCCGTGCAGTGGACCGGAAAACCGGTAAAGAACGTGTGCAAAACGCCGCTGGTGGCCGGGCAATGGCAGCGCCAGCCCGACGGCAAATTCGATCTGGTAATCACGGAGAACAAGTCGGCGCCGGAGATTCCAGTCGGCGGCAAGCTGAAGGCGCTGTCCTAAGCTGCACTCGACCTCCCCCGCAAGCGGGGGAGGAAGCGCGCTTCGTCCGGTCGCTCGCCCATGCCCGCCATCCTCGCGCTTGAAAACGTCTCCAAGCGGTTCGGCGCGGTCGTCGTCGCCGACGGCATCACCCTCGCGCTCGGCGAGGGCGAAGCGCTCGGCATCATCGGGCCGAACGGCGCCGGCAAGACAACGCTGTTCGGCATCGCCGCAGGCGCCGTCGCGCCCGATGCAGGCCGCGTGCTGTTCGCCGGCGAGGATATCACGCGCCTGTCGCCGGAGCGCCGCTGCCGCAAGGGGCTCGCAAGATCGTTCCAGATTCCGCAACCTTTTTCCGGCATGACGGTGTTCGAGAACGTCGTGGTCGCCGCGGCGTTCGGCGCCGGCGAGCGAGAGGCCGCCGTATACGATCGCTGCGCTGAGCTGCTCGCGCGCTGCGGACTGGCCGGCAAAGCAAACCGCCGCGCCGGCGGGCTGACCCTGCTCGACAGGAAACGTCTCGAGCTCGCGCGCGCTTTGGCCACGCGTCCACGCGTGCTTTTGCTCGACGAAGTGGCCGGCGGTCTGACCGAGCATGAGTGCACGATGCTGGTCGCCCTCATCAAGGAGGTGCGCGCCTCGGGTGTGTCGATCGTATGGATCGAGCATGTGGTGCATGCGCTGCTTGCCGCCGTCGATCGCCTGCTGGTGCTGCACGGCGGCAGGTTCATCGCGCAGGGCGATCCGCACGCAGTAATCAAGAGCCCGCAAGTCGCGGAAATCTACATGGGGATCGCGGCCGATGCCTGAGACGCTGCTCGACGTGCGCGGCATCGACGTTTTTTACGGCGACTTCCAAGCGTTGTTCGGCGTCTCGTTACGCCTTGCGAGTGCAGAGGTGGTTGCCGTCATCGGCGCCAACGGCGCGGGCAAGAGCACGCTCCTGAAAACCATTGCCGGACTGATGCGGCCGCGGCGCGGAACGATCATGTTCGGCGGCGAAGCCACGGGACGGCGTCCGGCTTTCTCCATGGTCCGGGGCGGCATCGCCCTGGTGCCCGAGGGCCGGCGACTGTTTCCTTCGCTCACGGTCGAGGAGAACCTGCTGATCGGCGGACAGGCCAAGCGCCCCGGTCCGTGGACGCTGGCGCGCGTCTACGAGCTTTTCCCCGCGCTTGGCGAACGCCGCCGCTTGCCGGCACCCGCGCTCTCTGGCGGCCAGCAGCAGATGGCGGCGATCGGACGTGCGCTGATGGCCAATCCGCGGCTGCTGCTATGCGACGAGATCAGCCTCGGTCTCGCGCCCATTGTCGTGCGCGATATCTATGCACGCCTGCCGGCCATCGTCGCCGAAGGCCTGTCATTGATCGTGGTCGAACAGGACATCGTGCAGGCGCTCAAGGCGGCGGCGCACGTCTACTGCCTGCAGGAGGGACGCGTCGCTTTGCATGGACCGGCGGCGGAGATGACGCGCGAGCGGATTTCCGCGGCGTATTTTGGGGTGTGAGGATGTCGAACGCTTCGAGAGCATGTCCCGGACGCGGCGCAACGCGGAGCGCAGCGACGCGGTACGCTGCAGACCCGGGACCGGACCGGCCTCTGTCTGTCTGCCGGTCCCGGATCAGCGGTGCATCACTGCGTGCTGCACCGCATCCGGGACAAGATGCGCCATGATTCTCTGGCTCAACGTCATCCTGCAAGGCGTGCTCGTCGGCGGGCTCTACGCGATGTTCGCCGCGGGGCTGTCGCTGATCTTCGGCGTTATGCGGCTCGTCAACATCGCGCATGGCGACCTGATCGTACTTGCAGCCTATCTCGCGCTGGTGACGACGCAGACGATGGGCCTTGACCCGCTGAGCGCGCTGGTGATCGTGGTGCCGCTGATGGCGCTCATCGGCTACGCACTACAGCGCGGCCTATTGAATTTCACGCTTGGCGACGACCTGTTGCCGCCGCTGTTGGTCACCTTCGGCCTCTCCATCATCATCCAAAACGGTCTGCTCGAGCTGTTCACCGCCGACAGCCGCAAGCTCAATGCGGGACCCATCGAAGTGCAAGCCTTTCAGCTCGTGCCAGACGTTTGGGTCGGGGTGTTGCCGCTCATCCAATTCGTCGTCGCCATCGCAGTGATCGCCGGCCTGCAGCTTCTGTTCTACCGCAGCGCGCTCGGCCGCGCCTTCCGCGCCACCTCCGACGACCAGCCGGTGGCGCAGCTGATGGGACTCGATACGCGGCACGTTTTCGCCATGGCCATGGCGCTGTCGCTGGCGGTGATCGCCGTTGCCGGCGTCTTCCTCGCCGTGCGCGCAAATTTCGACCCGTCCATAGGGCCGGCGCGCCTGATCTTCGGCTTCGAGGCAGTGATCATCGGCGGCCTCGGCAGCCTGTGGGGCACGCTTGCCGGCGGCGTCATCCTCGGCGTTGCGCAAGCCGTGGGCGCGCAGCTCGATCCGGGATGGCAGGTGCTGGCCGGTCATATCGTTTTTCTGGCCATCCTGGCGGCTCGCCCGCAAGGTTTGTTTCCCAAGGTGGCGGGATGAGGGTCGCGCATTCCACATCGTCGAGTCGCGTCGGCGTGGCGCTCACGGCACTGGCTGTCGTTGTGCTCGCGCTGGCGCCGCTCTGGGGTGGCCGCGAGACGCTGCGCCTGCTCGCCGAAATCTTCACCTATGTTGCACTCGCGAGCCTGTGGAATCTGCTCGCCGGCTATGCGGGGCTAGTTTCGGTCGGCCAGCAAGCTTTTGTCGGCCTGGGCGGCTACACGCTCTTCGCGCTGGCGATGCTCGCCGGAATGCACCCGCTCGCGGCAATTTTCATCGCCGGCCCCGTGGCGGCGCTGGTCGCAGTGCCCGTCGCGGTCCTCATCTTTCGCCTGCGGGGAGCCTATTTTGCCATCGGCACGTGGGTGGTCGCCGAGGTGTTCCGTCTCGTCGCATCGCAGATTTCCGCAATGGGCGGCGGCTCCGGCATCAGCCTGCCCGCCTCGATCGTCATCGCCATGGCGCCGACACGGACGCTGCGCGAATTCGAAATCTATTGGGTGGCGTTGGCCTTAGTGGTGCTCATTCTCGGCGCGATGTTTGCGCTGTTGCGCTCGCGGCACGGGCTCGCGCTCACCGCCGTGCGCGACAACGAGCTCGCCTCTCACAGCAGCGGCATCGACGTGGTGCGCCTGAAATTTACCGTGTACGTGCTCACCGCCTGCGGCACCGGCATGGTCGGCGCGCTGATTTTCCTGATGAAGCTGCGCATCTCGCCGGACACCGCGTTTTCCGTAAACGACTGGACCGCTTTCGTGATCTTCATCACGGTGATCGGCGGCATCGGCCGCATCGAGGGGCCGATCGTCGGCACCATCATCTTTTTTGTGCTACGCCAGACGCTCTCCGACCTCGGCAGTCTGTATCTGCTCATGATGGGTGCGGTCGCCATCGCCATCATGCTGTGGGCGCCGAAAGGACTGTGGGGCGTGGTTGCGGAGCGCTTCGGCTGGCAGGCGCTGCCGTTGCAGCGGCGACTGATCGGCGATGACAGCGAGGCAAGGCATGAGCACCAAGATCGACATCTACACGCACATTTATCCGGAGCGATTCTTTCGGGAGATGACGCGAGTCGCCCCCAACCTGGAGAATATCGGCAAACGCCTACGCAGTATCACTAAGCTCTTCGACCTCGATGCGCGCTTCCGCGAAATGGACGAGTACGGCGACTACCGCCAAATTATCTCGCTGCCCAATCCTGCCATCGAAGACATCGCGCCGCCGGAGGTCGGCATCGAGCTTGCGCGTATTGCCAACGATTCGATGGCCGAACTATGCCGCAAATATCCCGAGCGCTTCCCTGCTTTTGCCGCCGCGCTCTGTCTCACCGATATCGAAGGCTCGTTGAAGGAAGCCCGGCGCGCGGTGATCGACCTCGGCGCGCGCGGCGTCTTGATCTACACCAACATCGCCGGCGAGCCGCTCGACCAGCCGAAGTTCGAGCCGATCTTCGCGCTGATGGCCGAGCTCGACCTGCCGATCTGGCTGCATCCGGTCGGCACCGCCGCTATGCCGGATTACCCGGCCGAGAAGAAATCACGCTTTGAGATGTGGTGGTGCTTCCACTGGCCGTATGAAACCTCCGTTGCCATGGTGAGGCTGGTGTTCTGCGGCCTGTTCGACCGTTACCCGAAACTGAAGTTCATCACCCATCATCTCGGCGGCATGATTCCCTATTATGACGGGCGCGTCGGCAACGGCCTGAAGGTGCTTGGCGCGCGCACCTCGGACGAGGACTACTCAAACATTTTGCCGTCGCTGAAACGGCCGCATATGGACTACCTGCACGACATCTACGCCGACACCGCCATGTTCGGCGGCGGCACGCACGCAATCCGCTGCGGGCTGGAATTCTTCGGCACCGAGCATGTGGTGTTCGCGACCGACGCGCCGCTCGGTCCGATCGCTCCGACCATCAAAACAATCGGCCAACTTGCGCTTGCGCCTGATGACGCCGGCAAGGTTTTCGTCGGCAATGCCGAAACGCTGCTGAAGATGAGATTCTAAGCGGCTACTTCTTTTTCTTTTTGCTCGCATCGCCCGCGCCGGTCACGCCCGGGTTAAACGACGGCGGATCGCTTGCGGGGAAGCTCTCGTCGGAACTGACGACGACCTGGTCTTCCTCACGCTCGATGCGTTCGCGTTCAAGTTCCGCGTGCTGGCGCGGTTTTTCCATTGGCGGCCTCCTGGTCTTTGTTAACGGCAAAGCCGTAGGCCGTGTTCCAGGCCGGGACCCCGAAAAGCTACAGATCCTGTCTGATCCAGGCGCCCTGCACATCGGCGACCCAGTTGCCGACGTTCCATTCCCCCCAGGCGCCCAGGCCGCCGAGTTCATCGGGACCGCAATAGACCGGCACATGCACGACCGAGAGGCCATGATGATCGTGGGCCTCCTGCAGCGCCCAGTGCAGGCTCTGCGGGGTGTAGCCGCCGAACAGCGCCAGCACGCCCGGCACCGCCGATGCGAGCTTCACATAATCGACGGCAACGCGATCGTTGGTGCGAAAGTCGCGGTTGTATTGCGCGAGCTGCAGGCCGCTGATCGCTGCCATGCGGCGGTTGTCGAAGATGACGACGGTGCCGCGCACTTTGTGCTCGACGGCATCGATGAGCACTTGCGGGCTCATCATGAAGGAGCCGTCGCCGCAGAAGGCGATGCCGTAGCGCGGGTGCTCTGCGAGCGCCGAAGCAAGCAGCGCACTCGGCGCGAATCCCATGTAGGAGGCGCCCGCCTCGGTGAAGGTGTCGCCGGTGCGGTCGTCCTCGACGATCTGGAAGCCGTTGGCCTGCACATCGCCGGCATCGAAGAATTTCGCAGCGCCGATCGATTTCGCAAAATCGGCCGCGACCTTGATGGCCGCCGGCTGCGTGAGCACCGGCCGTTGCCACACCGGATCGTTCAGCGGTGGGGAGGCGAAACGCTTGGCCTTGTAATCCGTCCATTCCTTTTTCTTGGCGGCGCAGGCGGCAAGCCACTCCGCCTTGTTATCCGCAGCGTTCAGCCGTTGCAATTTCGTCGCCAGCCGCTCGGCCACCGCGCCGATGTCGCCGGTCAATGCGAGCGTCTTGTTGTAGTGCGTTGCGTCGGCAAAGTCGCCGTTGATGTTGATGACGTTTTGCGCGTTTTTGTAGCCGATGCCCGAACAGTCGGCCTGGCAGACGGCGCGCGAACCGATGACAATCAGCAGCTCCGCCTCGCTCATGGCGAAGTTGCCGCTGATCGAGCCCTTGGAACCGCCGACGTGCATGTTCTGCGCATGCGCGTCGGGCAATACGCCGGTTGACCCGGGCGAGAGCACGACGGCGGCACCGGCCGCTTCGGCAAGACGCCGCACCGCCGCGTCATGCCCGCGCGTGCCGCCGCCGGCCTTGATGGCGACTTTGGCCGAGGCGGCAACCAACGCTGCCGCCTCGTCGATCGCCGCGTCGTCGGCGGGAGCGAGCTTCGGCAACTCCGGGCGCGTCGGCAGCGCGGCGAGATTGACCGTCACTTTCGCGGGCTGCGTATTAAGCGGCAGCAGCAGATAGAAAGGGCCGGCACGATAGGGGTGGTTGACGCACAGCGCGCCGCGGCGCAACGCGTCGCGCACCGCTTCCGGCGTGTGCAGCACGTAAGACTGGCCAAGCACGGCGGTCATGCGGCCGAAGGCACCCTGCTCCTCCTTCGGCACTTGCTGCATGTTGTAGCCTTCGCCGTAAGTCGTCTCGTCGCCGTAGATGTGATAGACGCCGATACCGTTCGAGGCCGCCGCCAGCGAGCCGGCGAAGGCCTGCATGGCGCCCGGACCGATCGAGGTGACCACCGCCGATAACTCACCGTATTGCCAGCGCAGCGCGGTTGCCGCGTGCGCCATCTCCACCTCATTGCGGCAATTGACGGTGCGGGTGGCGCCTTCCTCCTCGTAGATGCGCAGCACGTTGCCGAGATCGGTCGAGCCGTGACCAAAGATGGCGAAATATTTGCGCACGCCCTGCTTGAGCAGGCCGAGCACCAGGGCTTCGGACAGCGTCGTGTCGATGAACTTGTCCAATGCGCGCCGCGCCAGTGCCCCGTCGACCGAGCCCGCATGCGCGACCGCGCGGGCGCGCGCGCGCATGGCGGCTTCGGCTTCGCTCTCGCCCGGGCGGGTCAGCATGGCGCCTCACTTCATCTTGGCCGCAGCCTGCTGCAGGATGGGATGCCAGCGCGCAATGTCGGACTTGAGCAGCTTGGCAAGAGCCTCTGGGCCGCGTTCGCTCGGCGCCGGAATTGTGCCGCCGAGATCCTGGAGGCGCTTCTGCACTGCCGGATCGTTTAACGTTTTGTCGAGCGCATCGGTGAGCTTGTCGAGAATCGGCTTCGGCGTGCCTTTCGGCGCAAATACCGCGCTCCAGATGCTGATCGAGTAATCCGGGTCGCCGACCTCCTTGGCCGAAGGAACATTGGGCAGTGCGGCGACGCGGCTGTTACCGGAAACCACGTAGGCTTTGACGGCCCCGCCAAGCACCGCCCCTTTTACGCTGACGACCTGGTCGCAAAAGAAATCGACGTGGCCGCCGATAACGTCGTTGAGCGCGGGACCGGTGCCGCGATAGCCGACCAGGAGGGGCTTGAGGCCGAGCTGCGAAGTGAACAGCAGGCAGGCCATATGCGAGGACGAGCCGACCCCGCCATGCGCCTGCTTTACGTTGGCGCCGTTCTTCTTCACATAAGCGACAAATTCCTTGAAATTGTTGGCCGGAAAATCCTTGCGCGCGACCACCGCGGCCGGCGCATTGGAGACGAGCCCGATGGGCTCGAAGTCCTTGGTTGAATCGTAGCGCAGATTGGGCGTCAAAGCGGGCGCGGCCACGTGCGAGCCCATGCTGGCGCCGAGAATGGTGTAGCCGTCGGGCTTGGCTTCGGCGACGCGCGCGGTGCCGATGGTGCCGCCGGCACCGCCGACATTCTCGATGATCACCGTCTGGCCGAGCACCTTGCCCATGCCGTCGGCGATGATGCGGGCGACGACATCGCTCGGCCCTCCGGCCGGATACGGCACCACCATGGTGACCGTACGCGTCGGGTAGTCTTCCGCCAGCGTCGGGACGGCGGCAAGCGCGAGCGCAAACGCGGCAAGTCCGATCCGAAAGGCTTTCATCTGCTCCTCCCTTATATTTTTTTAAGTCCGGCCTTATTCCGCCGCCTCGGCGACGATCTGCCGTTCCTGCTTTTCTTTCTCGCGGATGGCCATCAGCACTTTCTCCGGCGTCGCCGGTAGCGAAGTGATGCGCACGCCGACGGCATCGTAGATCGCGTTCATGATCGCGGGGATGGTCGGCACCATGGCGGGCTCGCCGACGCCTTTGACGCCGAGTGGCCCGAGCGGATCGGGATCTTCGACGATGATCGAGTTGACACGCGGGACATCGAGCGCGGTCGGCAAGATGTATTTGGCAAAGCCGGATGTGGTGGTACGCCCGTTGTCGAGCTTGTAATCCTCCATCAGGGCCTGGCCCAAGGCTTGTACGACGGCGCCTTCGATCTGACCTTCGACGCCCTGCGGATTGACGGCGCGGCCGACATCGTGCGCCGCCCAGATGCCGAGCACCTGCACTTCGCCGGTCACAGTATCGACCTCGACTTCGGCTACTTGCGCTCCGAAGACATAGGCCTGCCAGGGACGCCCGGCGCCGTCCACCGGGTGCAGGCCGGTGGTGTCGGTGCCGAAGGTCGCCGATCCGACCGGCACCACGCCGCGGTTTTTCGCGGTAGAGACCGCCTCGCCCATGCTGATGCGGTGATTGGTGTTCTCGGCCCAAATTTCGCCGTTGCCGGTCCCGATCTGCTGCGGCGGCACGTCCCACACTTCGGCCATGACATCGACCAGCCGCTTGCGGGCCTCGCGCGAGGCGAGCGCAACCGCGTTGCCGATCATGTAGGTCTGACGGGACGCGCCGGCGTGCGAGGCTTCCGGCGCGCGGGCGGTGTCGTTGTCGCCGATCACCACGTGCTCGGGCTTCACGCCCATTTCGTGCGCGGCGATCTGCGCCAGCACCGTGAGAATGCCCTCGCCGATCTCGGTGACGCCGGTGACGATCTTGGCTGAGCCGCCGTCGTCGATCTCCGCCCAGGCGGCCGCGCGATCGACCACCGCGGTGCGGGCGATGCCGTACCAGCAGGCCGCCATGCCGCGTCCGCGTTTGCGTGCCATTACTCCGCCGCCTCCTGCTTGGACACGCCTGCAAAGCGCGCGCCGAGCGCGCAAGGCGGGCGGATGTCGTCGCGGTTGAGATCCTTGCGGCGCGCGCCGCGTGAATTCGGTGCGCCACGCTCCCAGCCCGACGCTTGCTCCGCTGCATCGAGCGTGCGCAAGAGGCTGACGCTGCCGAGCTTCTGCTTGGTGTGCGTCAGCGCGCCGTCGCGCATGGCATTGACGCGCCTGATCTCGAACGGATCGAGCCCGAGCCGCTCGGCGCAGATATCGAGATGCGACTCCGTGGCGAACTCAGTCTGCAGCGCGCCGAACGAGCGGAAAGCGCCGGACGGCGTGTTATTGGTGTAGATGCCGTAGGTGTCGACGCGCACATTGGGAATGGCGTAAGGCCCGGCGCCGAGGATCGCGCCCTTGCGCATGACGCCCTCGGTGGAAAGCCCGTAGGCGCCGCCATCGCAGACCATGGTCATATGCGAGGCGAGGATGCGGCCGTCGCGCACAAGACCCATGCGCAGCGTCGTGCGCGAGGGATGCCGCTTGGCGGTGGAAACGATCGATTCCTCGCGCGTGAACACCAATCGCACCGGCCGCTGCGTCTTCATCGCCAGCAGCGCCAGCATGCCCTGGTAGATCATGTCTTCCTTGCCGCCGAAGCCGCCGCCGACCGGGCTCATGATGAGGCGCACTTTGCTGATCGGTTTGGCGATGATGCGCGCCAGCATGTGGCGGTGGTGAGTGATGTTCTGATCGGGGGCGACGATGGTGACAACGCCGTCATGATCGACGTAAGCGAGCCCCGCCTCCGGCTCGAGATAGGCGTGCTCGATGGGTTGCGTGGTGTAGGTTTCCTCGACCACAAGGTCGGATTGCGCAAAGCCCTTTTCCACATCGCCGACACGGATGGGGATATGCTTGGTGATGTTGTCGGGCGCGTAATCGTGCAGCACCGGCGCCCCCGGACGCATGGCCTCGAACGGGTCGAAAACGGCAGGCAGCAGCTCGTAGTCGATCTTGATCGCGGCGGCGGCGCGCTTGGCGGTCAACGGATCGACGGCGGCCACCGCAGCGATGGCCTCGCCGACATAGCGGACTTTGCCGCGCGCCATGATCGGCTGATCGTTGACGAAAACGCCGAAGCCGTCCTCGCCCGGCACGTCGTCGGACGTGATGACGCCCTCGACGCCGTCCATCGCTGCGGCGGCGGAGGTATCGATGGAGACAATGCGCGCGTGCGGATGCGGCGAGCGCAGCACCTGCACATGCAGCATACCCGGCATGGTCATATCGGCGGCGTATTTGAGGCGGCCCGACACTTTGCTCGGCGTGTCGATGCGGCGGACCTTTTTGCCGATGACGCCGTCCTCTGTGTCGACTTCATCCAGCGCGCTTGCCGGCAGGCGCCCGTTCTGCACGTCGCGGGCAAGCTCGACCGCATCGAATATCTTCTGGTAGCCGGTGCAGCGGCAGATATTGCCGCCCAGCCGCTCCTTGATTTCCTCGCGGTCAGCAAACGGGTTGGCGCGCAACGCCGCCGTCGCCGCCATCACCATGCCGGGAATGCAAAAACCGCATTGGCTGGCGCCGGCCTTGTGGAAGGCCTTCTGCAGCACGCTCAACTCGCCGGTTGCGGTCAGCGCCTCGACGCTTTCAATGACGGCGCCTTGGACTTTGGCGACCGGCAGCAGGCAGGACTTCATCAGCGTGCCGTTGACAAAAACCGAGCAGGTGCCGCATTCGCCGGCACCGCAGCCTTCTTTGTTGCCGGTGAGATTGAGATCGTCGCGCAGGAAGTCGAGCAGGCGCTGGTGCGGTTTGGCGCTGCGCTTGATGGTGCGGCCGTTGACGGTCGCCTCGATGCGCAGGTCAGGCATAGACCGCCTCCAATTCGGGCGTCAGCGCGTGCGCATCGGCTCCGGCGCGCCGCGCGGCATTCATCAGCCCGCGCAGCATGAAGCCGCGCACGACGTCGCGTCGATACGCCTGGCGCGTGCGCGAGGCGACGAGCGCGACAGGAATCTCAGCGGCTTTTTCCATGAGATCGGCGCTGAGCGGCGCACCGCGCAGCAGCTTTTCGGCCTCTGCGAGCCGATAAGGCACCGGCGCGATGCCGGCGATGGCAAGCCGCGCATCCTCAATGTTGCGTCCGTCGCGGTCGAGCTTGATCAACGCGGCAAGGCATACGAGCGATATCACCAGCGAGCGGCGGTGGCCGACCTTCTCGAAGCTGCCGCCGTAGTCCGGCAGCGCGTCGCATTCGATCACCGTCAGCAGTTCGCCCTCCGCGAGGGCGGTTTTATTGGGGCCGATGACGAATTCGCCGAGCGGGATGCTGCGCTTGCCGCGCGCGGAGACAAGCTCGACGCTCGCATTGTGAGCCATCAGGCAGGGCGTGGCATCGGCGGCCGGCGACGCATTGACGACATTGCCGCCCACCGTCGCCTGGGCGCGGATCTGATCGTCGGCGAACCACACGGCGCAGCGCGGCATCTCCGGCAACGCGCGGGCGAGCTTGGCGTCCTCGAGAAAGCGCTGCATCGGCGTCGCCGCGCCCAGGCGCACGCGATTGTCGTCGACGCGCAAAACATTGAGCTCCGTAATCTTCGATACATCGATAAGAATGGGAATCTCGACATCGCCTGCCCGGCCCTGACGCGCCCAGGGCAACGTATCGGTCGCGCCGGCGACGATGCGGTAGCGGCCGCGATGCTGCGCCATCGCGGCAAAGGCTTCATCGAGCGAAGCCGGGATGAGGTAATCGTCACAGATAAGCATGAGCACCTCGTTATCCCTCCCCTGAAAAGGAAAGGTTCGGCACAAAGCGCCCGGGTTGGCGTCGTCTCGCGCAATCCCGCGCCCGGCTCGCTTTGCTCGCCACCTCCCCCGCAAGCGGGAAGGGATAAAGGAATCACTCCGCCGCGACTTTGTGCGCGGCGTCCATTTTCGCCTTCACCACCACCTTGATCGCGTCATCGACCCGGTCCTTGGCGTAGCGAATCGCCGTCGGCAGGTCGTCGAGCGGGAAGGTGTGGGTGTGAATCTTGGTGGCATCGAAGCGTTTCTGTTGCATAAAGGCTTCGGCACGGTGAGTGGCGCTCTTGCCCTCGCCGCGAATGCCGTAGAGATAGATGTTGTTGCGCACGATGTGCGCGACGTCGACCGGCACCTCCTCGTGGGCGAACGCGGCAAGGCAAACGCGACCGCCGCGATTGACCATGCGCACGGCGTCATTGACCGCACTCGTCGCGGCCGAGCACTCGACCACGTAATCGACGCCCTTGCCGCCGTTGGCCTTCTTCACCGCAGCGACGACATCTTTCTCCTTGCGGATATTGACCACCGCGTCGGCACCAAGCTGCTTGCCGATCTCCAAGCGGTTATCGCGCGTGCCGGTCAGGATCACCGGTTGAGCGCCGAGCGCTTTCGCCACAGCCACAGCCATTAACCCGATCGGCCCCGGGCCGGTGACGCAGACGCTTTCACCCGCGACGAGCCCGCCGAGCTCGGTCAACGCGTACATCGCAGTTCCTGCGGTGACGACGAGCGTGCCCTCCTCGTCCGACATGTCGTCGGGGATAGCGACCAGCGTATTGATGTTGTTCACCTGATATTCGCAGAAGCCGCCGTCGGTGGTGAAGCCGTTGGCGCGATGCCCTTTGTCGACCTCGCCGTAATTGAGGCCGTAGTTGTGGCACGACGTGTACATGCCCTCGCGGCAGCGCTTGCACTGGCCGCAGCCGGCGTGAATTTCGACCGCGACGCGCTGGCCGATGTCGTATTCGTCGACCCCGGGCCCGAGCGCCACCACGGTGCCCATATATTCGTGGCCGGGCGTGAAGTTCTTGTTGAACGGCAGACCGCCCTGAATCATTGCCGGCGGACCGTGATAGATGATCTCAAGATCGGTGGCGCAGATCGCCACCGCGTCGATGCGCACCAGCACCTCGGCTTTTTTCGGCACCGGAACAGGTTTTTGCCCGATGCTGAGCTGACCGGGATCGCCGAGCACCCAGGCTTTCATGCTGTCCGGGATCGGGTACTCGTTATGATTGGTTTTCACGCCGGGCGGTGCGTACATCGGTCCTCCAGATCGGCCGCTTCAGCGCGGTCAAAGTGCGGCGGCCTGGGGCCGCGCGGCTTGCGCGACGGGCTCGCCATATTCGGCGGAAAGCGCGCGCGTGGCGGCGGCGATCTCCTGACCCATCAAAGCGACGTGCTCGTCGGTCGCGCGCATCGCCGGCGTCGAAGCGCTGATGGCGCCAATCACCGTACCGGCCTGATCGCGGATGGCGGCGCCGACGCAGACCACGCCGGGCAAAAACTCCTCGCGGTCGATGGCGACGCCGCTGCGGCGGACAACACGCAGAGATTCGAGCAGCGCCGGAAAGTCCGTGATCGTCTTCTCGGTGTAGCGCTTCATGCCCCCGCGTAGGATGCGCTTCATTTCGTCCTCCGGCAGCCAGGCGAGGATCGCCTTGCCGACCGCCGTCGCATGCGGCGCTTCCATGCGGCCGAGCCTGCCGGTGTCGACGCGCACGGCGTGGCGCGCATCGCGCACCGCCAGCGTGACAATGGTGTCGCCTTGCAAGGCGGCGAGATGGACGGTTTCGCCGGTCACACGGTTGATGCTTTCCAGATAAGGCTGCGCGCGGCGCGGCAGATCGACCTGCAAGCAGGCATGGCCCAAATGGAGAATGCGGGAGCCCAGCGCATAAAGCCTGCGGCCGGGCACCTTGGCGGCAAAGCCGCGCTGGATCAGCGTCGCCAAGAGATGGTGACAGGTCGAAATGTTGAGACCGGTGCGGGTGGCCAGCTCGGTGAGGGTTGCTTCGCCGCCAGCCTCGGCAATGGTTTCGAGAAGGAACAGCGCTCGATCGACGGATTGGATATTGTGACGGTCGCCGTTGCCGCGCGCGCGTGACGCCCGACCTTCGGCTCCGGGGCCCGGAAGAATTTTTGCGTCCATTGGTCGTCACTCCCTGGGGCCACAGGGAAATAGGCCGCGCATCCCGAGTCAAGGTATTTTCAGCATTACGAATCTTGATTTTCCTGACCTGAAATAGGGAAAAAATGTCGTGAATACAAGGAATTAGCCGACGCGATGGGAACCGCGTTAGGCCTTGGCCAGCCCCAGTTCAGTCTCGATAGCGCCACACAACATCTGCCCGAGGACAATGTGCATTTCCTGGATACGGGCGGTGGTGTCGGAGGGCACAATCAGCAAATGGTCGGCGAGCCCTGTCATGTCGCCGCCGCCTTTGCCGCCGAACGCCGCAGTGACGATCCTCATCGTGCGCGCCTGCTTGAGCGCCGCAATGATGTTCGCGCTCTTGCCGGAGGTCGAAATCGCGATGGCGACGTCGCCCGGTTTGCCGAGCGCCTCGATCTGCCGCGCGAATACGCGTTCGAAGCCGAGATCATTGCCGGCGGCGGTGAGCGCCGAGCTATCGGTGGTCAAGGCGATCGCCGCGATCGCGGCGCGGTCGCTTTTGTAACGGACCGTCAATTCGGTGGCGAGGTGCTGCGCATCGGCGGCGCTGCCGCCATTGCCGAAGAACATCAGCTTGCCGCCGGCGCGTAGCGATGCAACACAGACGCTCACCAAGCCGGCAAAAGCGTCGCTCAAAGACGCTTCGGTCTGTCGCGCAACCTCGGCATGCTCCGCGAACTCGGACTGGAAAAACTTTTTCAGGTCCACTGCAAGCCCCGCACGTCCCGCCCGTCGCCGCGAAGCCGGGACTCAGAATTGTGAACATCAACTTCGCGGCGCATGGTCCTGGATTCCCGCTTGCGCGGGAATGAGCAGAGTTGGCATGCCAGGACCATTCTTACGCGGCCTCCCCGCGGAATTCCGGCACCGCGTCGCGCAGCGCCTGGTCGATCACCGCGCGCTCGTTGCGCGCCAAGCCCTGATCGAGGCGCGCGACCCAGGCGCGGATCGCCTCCAGCGAGGGCTGCACCGGCTTGGCGGCCACGATGCCAGAAATGCCGATATCGGCGGTCTCCTCCTCGCGCGCAAACAGGATCTCGTGCAGGCGTTCGCCGGGGCGAATGCCGGTGAAGGCGATTTTGATGTCACGACCCGGCTCCAGACCCGACAGTCTGATGATGCGCTCGGCCAGATCGACGATTTTCACCGGCTGGCCCATATTCAGCACATAGACAGACACGTCGGAGCCCTTTTCGCCCACAGCGTGGCTGGCCGCCGTGATGACCAGATCGCAGGCTTCGCGGATGGTCATGAAATAGCGCACCATGTCCGGGTGCGTAACTGTGACCGGACCGCCCGCTTCGATCTGAGCCTTGAATTTCGGCACCACGGAGCCATTGGAGGCGAGCACATTGCCAAAGCGCACGGAAATCAGCCGTGTGCCGGCGCGGCGCGCGCCGTCTTTATCGAGCGCCTCGCAATACATCTCGGCCAGACGCTTGGTGGCGCCGAGCACAGACACAGGCTCGATCGCCTTATCGGTGGAGATCATCACCATGGCCGCGGCGCGCGCCGCCGCGGCCGCGTCGGCCACATTGATAGAGCCGAAGACATTGGTCTTGATGCCCTCGTCCCAGTCCGTTTCCAGCAGCGGCACATGCTTGAGCGCGGCAGCATGGAAGACGATGTCGGGCTTGAATTGCTTGACGAGCGTCATGATGCGGTCGCGGTCGCGCACATCGGCGATGCGGCCGGAAATGGCCGCCTCTACCTGCATGCCGGCGAGCTTTTCCAGAACGGCATGCAGCGCCGGCTCCGAGTTCTCCAGAACAAGGAGCCGCGCGGCGCCGAACACCAGCATGCGCTCGCAGATTTCCGCGCCGATCGAGCCGCCGCCGCCGGTGACGACGATCGATTTGCCGGTGACGAATGCCTCCAGCCGCCCATAGTCGATTTTGACGCTTGGCCGCAGCAGCAGGTCCTCGACCGCAACCGGCGCGAGCTGCACCGCCGGACCGCCGGAATCGAGCGACGGCAGCTGGCTCAGGTTGAGGCCGAGTTTGCGGGCGCGAATCAGTATGGCCTCGGGCCGCGCCTCCGGCGACAACGCCGACGGCGCCAGCACGGCGCGGACCACGCGTGTGCCGTGGTCGGCAAGATCGGCGGTCACCCGCTCGAGGTCATCGATATCGCCTAGCACCGCAATGCCGCGGATCGATTGGCCGCGGTCGTTGGGCGACGGCGACAGTACGCCGACCGGCCAAATCTTCTTAACCGCGCCGCTCTCAATCGCGCGCAACAACACCTCGGCATCGGCGGCGCGCCCGAGGATGAGGGTCGGCACCGCGTCGGCGATCTTGGCACGCTGCAGTGTGCGCGAATAATGGAAATAGCGATAGGCGACGCGCGACCCGCCCAACAGCGCCATCTGCAGGAACCAGTACAACAGAATCGTGATCTTGCCGAAGAAGAACTGGCCGTAGATTCCGGGCGTCACCAGGATGTAATCGAGCGCCAGCAGCGACAGCGCCAGGAAAGTCGCCGCGCGGAAGATATTGTTGAGATCGGGAACGGAGGTAAACCGCCACTTGTTGCGGTGCAGTCCGAAGAAGAAATAGACGGCGGCGGCGTAAACCAGAAAAGCCGGCAGAAAGATTTCCAGAGCCGGCAACTTGGCGAGTAGCCGCTGGTCCTCGAAGCGCATGACGAACGTGAGCACCACCGCCGCTGCCGTAGCGACCAGATCGTGCAGCACAATCAGGATTTGGCGCGGCGTGAGTTTCAGCAGCCGTATCATGCGCGGGGTCCGGAACCTGCTTGAGGGCGAATTATAGCGGGATTTAGCCGCAAGCGACGAGTTTCCGCCTCACGACGGTTAAAGACCGCGGCAGATAGCGAATTTCGGTAGCAAATTCGGCGCATAGCGCAAAGACGCTAGGCCGTGCGCGGCCGCGCCTTGAGAAAATCGGCGTAAGCGGCTGCGAGCCCCTGGTGCAGGGAGATTTTCGCCGTCCAGCCGAGCTTGCTGAGCTTCGACACATCGAGCAGCTTCTGCGGCGGCCCGTCGGGGCGCAACGCGTCAAAGTCGATCTTGCCCGTGAAGCCGACGACCTCGCGCACAATGCCTGCAAACTCGGCGATGGTCACGTCTTTGCCGGTGCCGACATTGAGAAAGCCCGCATCGGAATAGTGCTTCATCATGAAGACGCAGGCATCGGCGAGGTCGTCCGAGCACAGAAATTCTCGACGCGGTTTGCCGGTTCCCCAGACCGTGACTGCCGGCGCGTTGGCGAGCTTTCCCTCGTGAAAGCGACGGATCAGCGCCGCAGGCACGTGGCTGTTGTCGGGATGATAATTGTCACCCGGCCCGTAGAGATTGGTCGGCATCACCGAGATGAAATCGGCGGCGTACTGCTTGCGATAGGCCTCGCAAAGCTTGATGGCGGCGATCTTGGCCACCGCATACCATTCATTGGTCGGCTCGAGCGGGCCGGTGAGCAGCGCCTCCTCCGCCATCGGCTGCGGCGCCAGCTTCGGGTAGATGCAGGAAGAGCCGAGTGCGAGCAGCTTCTTCACGCCTGCCTTGTAAGCGCCGCGAATGACGTTGAGTCCGATCGCCAAATTGTCGGTGATGAAGTCGGCGGGAAACGTATCATTGGCATAGATGCCGCCCACATGACCGGCGGCCAGGAAGACGGCATCCGGCCTGTTGGCCATCAGCCACGCTTCCGTGTCGTGCTGACCCGTCAAATCGAGGCTGGCATGATCGGCTGTTAGAATCTCGCAGTCCTCGGCGGCGAGGCGACGCACAATGGCCGAACCCGCCATGCCGCTATGGCCGGCTACATAGACACGCTTGCCGCGAAGATCGAAAAGAAGAGGCGGGCTCACTACGACCAGTCCGCTTTCAAGCGCACATCGGAATGCGTGGCCATGACCTTGAGATCGACGGCGACCATCTCGCGCACCAGATCGCGGAAGCCGACCTTGGGCTTCCAGCCGAGCGCCTGGCGCGCCTTGGCTGCGTCGCCGACCAGCACATCGACCTCGGTCGGACGGAAATAACGAGGGTCGACTTCGACCAGCACGCGGCCCGTTTTTGCGCAAAGCCCGCGTTCGTTGGCGCCCTTGCCCTCCCATCTGATCGCCAGTCCGGTTTCGCCGAAGGCGAGCTCGACGAATTCACGCACCGAATGGCTCTCGCCAGTTGCCAGCACGTAGTCGTCGGGTTTTGCCTGCTGCAAGATCAGCCACATGCCTTCGGCATAGTCGCGGGCATGCCCCCAGTCGCGCTTGGCCTCGAGATTGCCGAGATAGAGCTTGTCCTGCTTGCCAAGTTTGATGGCAGCAACAGCCTGCGTGATTTTGCGGGTGACGAAGGTCTCGCCGCGTCGCGGCCCTTCGTGATTGAACAGGATGCCGTTTGAGGCGTGAAAGCCGTAAGCCTCGCGGTAGTTCACAGTGATCCAGTAACCGTAAAGCTTGGCGGCCGCATAGGGACTTCGGGGGCGAAACGGCGTCCGCTCGTTCTGCGGTACCGGCGCGTTGCCGTAAAGCTCGGAGGTCGAGGCCTGATAGAAGCGCACAAGGTCCTTGAAGCCGAGAATGCGGATGCCTTCGAGCAGCCGTAGCGTGCCAAGCGCGTCGGCGTTGGCGGTGTATTCCGGGGTCTCGAACGAGACCTGCACATGGCTCTGCGCCGCGAGGTTATAGATCTCGCTCGGCTGCACCTCCTGCATGATGCGGATGAGATTGGTGGCGTCCGTGAGGTCGCCATAATGCAGGTAGAACTGCACGTCCGAGAGATGCGGGTCCTGATAGAGATGGTCGACGCGTTCGGTGTTGAACGAGGATGAGCGGCGCTTGACGCCGTGCACCTCGTAGCCTTTCGCAAGCAGGAACTCGGCCAAATAGCTGCCGTCTTGGCCGGTGATACCTGTGATAAGCGCGACAGGTTTGGTCATGGTCGGGCAAGGTTATCCCTTTTCGCCTCAATTTAGGCAACGGTCCGCCGCGCCTGTTCGGGACCGACGCGCACCGAGCCCATTCCGCTCCGCTCACAGCGCGCACACACTCAAAGCAATCTTCGGCAAGCCTTGGAAAATTTCTACGCCTTCAGGTCCGCGCATCGGCCGCGACGATTGCCGCGGCCGCCGCGAGGTCCGCGGCTACATGATCAGGTTTTGCGGCCAAGGCCTGGGCCTTTACGTCGACGCCGGTCTGCACCAGAATCGACCGCAGCCCGGCGCGGCGCGCCATTTCGACATCTCTGGCCTGGTCGCCAATCACCCACGACCGCGACTGATCGATAGCGAAATCGCGGCAAGCTTGTTGGATGAGTCCGATGCCGGGCTTGCGGCATTCGCACGCGCGGAGCAGCTCGGGCCGCCCGCCCGGCAAGTCGCGCTCGGGAAAATGCGGACAAACGTAAATCGCATCCAGCGCCACCCCGTCTGTCGCGAGCGTCTCGCGCAAGCGCATGTGAATGGCGTCCACATCGGCTGCACTGGCGAGGCCGCGCGCAATGACCGATTGATTGGTGACGACAATCAGGAGAAAGCCGGCCTCGTATAGGCGACGCAGGGCGCTGCCGACGCCGGGGAGCAACTCGAACTCGTCCGGCCTTTTGATATGCCCTTTCTCGACATTGAGAGTCCCATCGCGGTCGAGAAATATGGCTGGCCGCGGAATGCTCATGCAATGCCGACTGTTACCTCAACACGCGTGCAGGCAATCCGGCACGCAAGGCGCGCGAGCCAGCCTTCTCCCGTCCAGCTTAGAGTTTCTTCCGCGCGTCGAGCGAATAGCGTCCGGCGCCGAACGCCACGAACGCGAGCGAGCCGCCGGTAATCGCCATGTTCTTGAAGAAATTGACGAGCTGGGCGCCATCAGCCCAATGTGTATGCGCGATCAACGCCGCAACAAGAACGTAGACAGCCAGCGCGAGCGCCACCAGGCGAGTCTGGTAGCCAACCAGCATCAGCAAGCCGCCGCCGAGCTCGAAGAGGATGGCAATGACTGCGGCGAGCGCCGGCACCGGCAGCCCATGGTTTGCCATGTAGGCCGTAGTGCCTGTGTACGCCGTGAGCTTGAACCAGCCATAGAGGATAAACAGCGAGGAATAAAAAATGCGGCCGACCAATGCCGCATGATCGCCGTGTCTTGTCAGATCCATGGGTCCCCCCGTTGCCTTTTCCAAGCCGCCGCGTTGTAGGCGGCTGACGCGAAATCTAGCTGAAGGGTCGGGCCGGACGGAAGGGTTGGGCGCGGCTGAGTTTCGCGCCACTGTTCAGCGCAAGCTGTGGATTGCACCCTGGGGTACAGAGGCCGCCGCTTCCGCGGAATTGTCCAACGCGAAGGCGGCAACGCGAAGCAGCAGGGCCGCGCTCAACACGATCATGCAGAACAAACGCACCTAAGCCTCCAACGCGCGGAAATCGAACCCCGACTTTCGAAATAGCAGGCTACAGCGGCCGTCCCACCAGGACTGTGACGCAAGTCACAGCAATCTCGGTTTTTTCGGGGTGTTGGCCCAACGAGCGGCTTGCTAAGACAAATGTAATATTATAACGTTAAATTCCATCGCTCGGCTTTCGGGGGAGTTCCGATGAAGAACCTATCCTGCGTTGCTCTCATGGTTCTGCTCGCTTGCGCGACCGGTTCAGCCCGGGCCGCCCCAATCAAGATCGTCGCGGCGGAGAATTTTTACGGGAGTGTCGCCCAGCAGATCGGCGGCAGCAGCGTCGAAGTGGTGAGCGTGTTGAGCAATCCGGACCAGGATCCGCATCTGTTCGAGACGTCCCCTGCGGTGCTGCGCCGGCTTCAGGAGGCGCAGATCGTGATCTACAACGGCGCCGATTACGACCCCTGGATGCCGAAGCTACTTGCGGCGACGCCGAAGCCGCGCCGCGCAGTGATTGTCGCCGCCGAGTTGATGCATAAGCAAGCCGGCGATAATCCGCATCTCTGGTACGATCCGCCAACCATGCCGGCGGTGGCGCGCGCTCTCGCAGCCGCGCTCGAAACTGCCGATCCGCATCATGCATCCGATTATCGTCAGCGTCTCGCCTCCTTTCTCACCTCACTGGAGCCGATCGAGGAAAAAATCGAGATGCTACGCAAGAAATACGCCGGCATCGCCGTGACGGCGAGCGAGCCGGTATTTGGCTATATGGCGGCTGCGCTCGGATTGAGGATGCACAACGAAAGCTTCCAGCTGTCCGTGATGAATAATACCGAGCCGTCTGCCCGCGACGTGGCGGGTTTTGAAACCGACCTTAAGACACACCGCGTCCGCGTGATGTTTTATAACAAGCAAGCCTTCGACAAGATCGTGCAGCAGCTGGTCGAGATCGCGCGCGCGAGCAAAATACCGGTTGTCGGGGTAACCGAGACGGTACCCAGCGGTATGACGTTTCAGCAATGGATACAGAGCGAGCTTGCCGACACCGAGAAGGCGTTGGCGGGGCCGAATTCGTGAGCGCCGTCGAACTCGAAGGGGCCACCCTACGCATCGGCGGCCGCGACGTCCTTGCTGGAACCAGTTTTGCCGTTCGCACAGGCGAGTTCATCGGCGTGCTGGGAGCCAACGGCGCCGGCAAGACAACGCTGATGCGCGCCCTCCTTGGGTTGATCGCTCCGAGCGCTGGCACAGTGCGCGTGCTCGGTGCACCGCCGCGACGCGGCAATCCTGCCATCGGCTATCTGCCGCAGGTGCGCACGGTGTTGCCTGACCTGCGCTTGCGCGGACGCGATTTTATCGGCTCCTCGGTGCATGGCGAGCGTTGGGGGCTGCCGCGGCTCGCGCGCGCCGATCGCAAGACGATCGAGGAGACACTGGCGCTCGTCGGCGCCCGCAGACTTGCCGACAGGCCGCTGTCCGCCATGTCCGGCGGCGAGCGGCAACGGCTGTTGTTGGCGCAGGCGCTGCTCGGCGAGCCGGACCTGCTGCTGCTCGACGAGCCGCTGATCAGCCTGGACCCGCGCCACCAGGAAGTCGCGATCGATTTGGTCCGCAGGGTCTGCCGCGAGCGCGGCATCACGGTGATGTTTTCCGCGCACGAACTCAACCAATTGCTCGGTGCGCTCGACCGCGTGCTCTATCTGGGCAACGGCCAAGCCGTGCTCGGCACCGTCGACGAAGTCATCACCGCGCCCGTGCTATCGCGGCTTTATGGCGCGGACATCGAGGTCGTCCGCGCCCAGGGGCGCATTTTCGTAATGTCCCGGGGGCGTGACGCCGAGCAGGTCGAACATGGCCACGATCATCACGGCCATCACCGCCATTGACATGTTCCAGTACGAATTCATGACCAACGCGTTCACCGCCGCCGCTATCGCGGCAGTGGTGTCGGGCATTGTCGGATACTTTTTGGTGATGCGCGGGCAGACCTTCGCCGGGCACGCGCTCTCGCATGTCGGCTTTGCAGGCGCGACCGGCGCCGGTCTGATCGGAATCGCGCCGCTCTGGGGTCTGGTCGGTTTCACACTCGCCGCCGGCATCACTATGGGCGTGCTCAGCGACCGCATCAGCAACCGCGACGTAGCGATCGGTATCGTGCTCGCCCTCGCGCTCGGCTTCGGGCTGTTGTTCCTGCACTACTACACGGCATTCGCCACGCAGGCAGCGGCGCTGCTGTTCGGCAACGTGCTGGCGGTCGACCGCGGCACAATTGCAACCCTTGCCGCTCTTGCCCTCATCACACTCGCGGGTCTTGCGCTGATCATGCGCCCGCTGATCTTCGCCAGCCTGCAACCCGAGCTCGCCGAAGCCAAGGGCGTGCCGCTGCGCTTTGTTTCCACCGCCTTTCTTGCCGTCGTCGCGCTTGCAGTCTCGGAATGCGCACAGATCGTCGGCGTGCTCCTCGTGTTCACGCTCATGGTCGGACCGCCTGCCGCCGCGCAGCGCCTGGCCGATGGATTGTGGAGCGGACTGGCGCTCGCCGCCGTGCTTGCGCTCATCGAAGCCTGGCTTGGGCTGACGATTGCGTTTTACAGCGACTGGCCGGTGAGCTTCTGCATCGCCGTGTTAAGTGCCGCTGCCTATTTCGCGACGCTGGCGGCGCGCAAAGTCTCCTAGCCGACGACCTCGGGCCCGGGCACAAGGCCGACGCTGTGATCGGCGCCCGGCACGTCCACCGTGCGGTCGAGCCGCCGCGACACGCCTTCGAACTGCACATTGGGCTCGATGGTCAAGGACTTGTTGAAAATCTCTCCGTCGACCGCGGCATTGCCTTGCAGCTTGACGCTGTTGCCGTGGATGGTGCCGTTGAAGCTGCCCTGAATGACCGTCTCTTGGGCGATGATCTTGCCCTCGACCTTGGCGCCCTCGCAGATCACGAGCTG
Organism: Pseudolabrys sp.; assembly: GCA_035652735.1. GTDB lineage: Bacteria > Pseudomonadota > Alphaproteobacteria > Rhizobiales > Xanthobacteraceae > Pseudolabrys. The sequence continues at coordinate 41,349 of DASRDF010000010.1, forward strand.
CGCTGCCTGAATTTCGCCGGTGACCCGGCCAAAAATCTGCAGCGCGCCCGGACAAATGATGTTGCCGGTGATTTGCATGCCGACGCCGAAGGTGGAGATGACATCGGCAGCGCCGCCGTTGAGACGAGGTTCGATGCTTTTTGCAGCGACGGTGTCGCGCTGGGTCTTTGTCTGGGTAAACACGCCACGCTCCTGTTTGGGCTTGCGCGCCACCTTTCATCATCTCGCCGCCCCTTCCAAATAGAATTAGCAATTAGCGCTAACGCCGACCGCGTTAACCAGATCGGCATGGCGGACGCATTCGCGCTTGAATTGGCGCAGCGGCGCAGGTTTAGCTGACGCGCATGAACGATGCGGCTGTCAAAACTGCGGTCGACCGCTTCCTCGTCAATGTGAGCTTTACGGCGCGGCGCGAGGTCGAAAAAGCGGTCCAAAGCGCCATCGCCGCCGGCAAACTGCACCGCGGCGAGACACTCACTGCGGCAGTGAGTTTGTCGAACGCGAAAGTCGACCTCGACGTCACCATTTTCAGCAAGATCGAGCTCTAGCCATTACGGCTGCGCCAGCACCATGGCCGCCGCAGCGGCGATAAAGGGCAGCGGCAGCGACACCGCCGCGCGCAGCCAGACCACGCGCGCCGGCATCAAGGGTACCTCCCAAATCAGCAGGCGATGAACGGCGTAAAGCGCCCAAGCGGTCGAATAGGCGATCACCTGCGGCGCGCCGGCGCCGCTCTTTAATGCGGCGGCGCCGATGGAAAAGCCGACCACCGGACCGCCGGGCGTGAGTGCACCGCCGATGGTGGCAATGACGACGCCGAGGAGCCCCGATTGCGGGCCAAGCCACGGAGCGACCAACGTCTTCGGCAGCACCTCAGCGAGGAACCCGGAGCCGATGACGCCGACACAGATGCGCGGCAGCAGCCGCAGAAATTCGATGAGACCCGCGCGCAGACCCTCATGGACCAGCACACGCCCGCGCATGCCGGCAAGCACAATGAGCGCCGCAACAATCGACCAGAGCAGAATATTGATGGCGAGCGTCATTGCTTCGACAGGCGGACGAGTCCGGTTTTGACCGCGATGCGCGCCAGGAGCCCGGCAATGAGCGGCAGCGGTACGGCTTCGAGAATGCGCCAGATGACGAAATGCGGACCGAAGAACGGCAACTCCCAGACCAGCGCGCGCGTATAGCCGATCAACGTCCACGCCGTAATGAACGAGACGATGGCGCCGGCATCCGCACCCATGGCAATGAAGGCCCCCGCGACCGGATAAATCGTGATCGGGCCGCCCGGCAGAATGAAGCCGAATACGGCGGCGACCAGAAGCCCGATGACGCCGGATTCATGCCCGACCCAACGCGCCACCAGCTCGCGCGGCAGGATCATGGTGACGAAGGCCGCGATCAGGCATCCAGCCAGCACCTTCGGGAGCATGCCAGCGAATAGGCTTACGTCGCCGCCGAGGATCGCTACGAAATGATCGGCTCCGTCGCGCCAATAGACGACGGCCATGGCCGTACCGGCCAGCGCGGCAATAGCGGCCGTGGACCAATCGAAGGCGCGCCGGCGCGGACGAGGAGGGTCTGGTTCGCTCAAGACGGCGGGTCAGTCCATCGGCCGCAGGCCGAGCTTGTCAAGCAACGCCATGTCGCGGTCGCGCGCCGGATTAGGCGCGGTCAGCAGCTTGGGGCCGTAAAAGATCGAATTGGCGCCGGCAAGAAAGCATAGCGCCTGCGTTTCCTCGCTCATGTCCTCACGTCCCGCCGAAAGCCGCACCACCGAGCCCGGCATGGTGATGCGCGCCACCGCGATTGTGCGCACGAAATCGAGCGGGTCGAGCGCAGGCGCGCCGGTGAGCGGAGTGCCTTCGACGCGCATCAACATGTTGATCGGTACGCTTTCCGGGTGCTGCGGCAGGCTTGCCAAGGTTGCGATCATGCCGATGCGGTCTTCGACGTCCTCTCCCATGCCGACAATGCCGCCGCAGCAGACGTGAATGCCGGCGTCGCGGACATGACCGAGCGTGTCGAGCCGCTCCTGGTAGGTGCGCGTGGTGATAATGCGGCCGTAATATTCCGGCGATGTGTCCAGGTTGTGATTGTAATAATCGAGACCCGCGTCCTTGAGCCGGCGCGCCTGCGCGGCTGTCAACATGCCGAGCGTAACGCAGGTCTCCATGCCGAGCGCCTTGACACTTTCGACCATGGCGCAGACCGAGTCGAGATCGCGATCTTTTGGCTCGCGCCAGGCGGCGCCCATGCAGAAGCGCTGAGCACCCGCGGTTTTTGCGGCGCGCGCCTCGGCCAGCACCGCGTCCAGGCTCATCAACTTTTCCGCTTTCACGCCGGTGTCGTATTTGGCCGATTGCGGACAATAAGCGCAGTCTTCCGGGCAACCGCCGGTTTTGATCGACAGCAGCGTGGAGATCTGCACTTCCGTGGGATCGAAATTCTCGCGGTGAACCTGCGCCGCACGGAAGACCAACTCGGGAAAGGGCAGCGCGAACAGCTCCGCCACCTCGCCCCGTGTCCAGTCGTGACGCCGGGCGCCCGGGCCGCTTACGCCTATGTCGTGCGCCAGAGCCATGACCGAAAGCCTCCGCCTCCGCGCCTTAAAAAAGACGCGGCCGGCGCGAAGCTATAGCGCAACTCCGCCATCAGGGCGAATGCCATTTTCGAGGCAATCGCATCGAATTGAGCCGCCTTCCATCGCCGTGCTAGCCTTCGCGATGGAGAAGGCAGATAAGCCTAGGGGAACGCGTCATGAAGAAAGTCGCGATGGGCGTAATGGTGCTCGCGGTTTTTGCCGCGGTCGCGCATGCGGAAGATAAGGAAAATCCGTATGTGAAAACGCGCGAGCAAATCAAGAAAGAAAGTGAAGCGGTCGACCAGCAGTATCAGAAAACGTTACGGGAGACCGACCGCAACGTTACCCCTGCTAAGAGCGACCCGTGGGCGAATATGCGCGGCTCGAACAATAGCCAGGCAAAATAGCGATCGTAGCTCACGGACACCGCCGCAACACGCAGGCTGTTGCATGCTAGGTTCGGCGGCATGGATGAGGCCTCCACCGAGGACATCGCCCGCATCGAAGAGCGCATCGAGAACCTGCGCGGGCAAATCGCGCGCTGCCGCAAGCTGTCGCTGCTCGCCAAGGTGATGATCGCCGCCGGCGGCGGCTGGATCGCGCTGACACTGACACAGATCGTCCCTTACCTGCCGGCGCCGACCTTTGCGGCGCTCGCTGCGGCAATCGGCGGCATCGTATTGCTCGGTTCCAACGCCACGACTTGGACGCAGACCGAAGCGGCGCTGAGCGCAAGCGAGGCGCTGCGCAACGAGTGGATCGAAAACCGCACCATGCGGTTGGTGGGTGAGGACAGGCTGCTGCATTGAGGTTCAGGCACTGCCCGTGCCCGCAGAAGCGGAATCCCGAATATTCGCTGGATATATGCGCGGCTTTCGTGGGCACAGCCGAGAGACGCGCCCGCCAGCAGGCCGCTTCATTCAATTGCTAACCACACCCGCTATTTTGATTTGCTCTTGCGATCCTGTCTGATCACATAGGGCCTATGAAACGGCTCATCGTCGCGGCCGCGCTTTGCACAGCCTTTGGCACCATCCCTTTCGCGTCACGGGCGGCTGATCTCGCGCCGCTTTTGGCGCCGCACACCAAACACGTGAGCGTCACGCGCTTCTGGACCTGGCGCGATCGTTGCGCATGGGAAGGCTACTACTGCCTCTACGCTTGGCACGGCTACGTGTACCACTATCCTTGGGACGAGCTCGCTTACGCCTATTACCCGCGCCGCCGGCACCGCCGTTAGAACGGCGTTCACGCCTGGAAAATCAGCATGACGAAGGCGGCGAACAGCGTCACATGCACCGCGCCCTGCAGAATATTGGTGCGGCCGCTGGCGAAAGTGACGACACAGACAGCGAGCGTGACCGCCAGCAACAAGTCGTCGGCGTTGCTCAAGCCGAGATGCACCTCATGGTCGGTGAGATAGCTGATCGCCAGCATCACCGGCACGGTAAGCCCGATGGATGACAGCACCGATCCAAGCGACACATTAATCGAGCGCTGCACGCGATTGGACAATGCCGCGCGCGTCGCGGCAATCGCCTCGGGCGTCGCGACCAGCGTAGCAATGACGACGCCGCCAATCGCCGTCGGCATGCGTAAGGTTTCGATTACATAGTCGATCGGCAGCGCGAGTTGCTCGGCGAGGAACACCACCGGCACGATATAAGCGACGAGCAGCGCGGCATGCCAGCCGAGGGACCGTCTAGGCGCTTTATGCCGGTAATCGTCCCCCGGCTCATCGTCTGCGGCGAAGTAGCCACGATGGCGGCCGGTCTGGATAACCAAGAATGCACCGTAAAGGCCGATCGACACCACCACCACAAAGGCCTGCTGCGCGGCGGACAAAGTCGGCCCCGGCGTCGTCACCGTGAAATTTGGCAGGCTGAGGCTCAGCATCGCCAGCGGAATGATGACGCCGAGATAGGCATTGGCGCCTTGCAGATTATAATGCTGCTCGCGATGCAGCCAACCGCCCGCCAGCAGTGAGGCGCCGACCATGCCGCCAAGGATGATCATAACGATGGCAAAGAGCGTGTCGCGTACTAAGGTTGGATTGTTCTCGCCGTGCAACATGACGGCGGTGATGGTCATCACCTCGATGAATGTAACGGACAGCGTGAGCAGAAGCGTGCCGTAAGGCTCACCGAGAATTTCGGCGACACGGTCGGCGTGCCGCGCGACCATCAGCGCGGAGCCGAGCACAGTCCCGAACAGCCACAGAAATACCAGCGAAAAACCGGCAACCGTCGATAGGGTCGCGTGCAGGCTCTCGCCGGTGACAGCAAAGATCGCCGTGGTGGCAAGGCTGATGCCGAGAAACCAGTCGCTGCGAGCGGAGCGCCACAAAGTGCTTGCGGTTTTGGACTTGGCTGGACGTTTCACGGCACTGCGGTGGTTGCAAGTTGTCAATTAGCGGTTTTCCGTCGCCGAGTGATCCGCGCTTCCGTCACGTTCCCACCCGGAGCGGCGCGTTGAGCTTGCGCAGATAGGCGATGACGGAGAGCGGCGTGATGCGTCCTGTCTTGGGGTTGTCGCTCGGTACATTGGCAATGGCCATGGAAAAGCTTGCCGAATCTGCCTCGACCTCAATGCGGTGCGTGTTGCGGTCGAGCGCCGGGTCGGCCCAGATCTCGAGCCGCGTGCGGTCGGGCCCGATGCCCGCAAGCGCCAACGCCGCGGCGACATTGACGTTCGCCGGAAAGCCCCGCGCGCCTTCGCGTGCCGTGCCGTCGAAAATCTTGCGCGCCTCCCGCAGACCTTCCAGATCGATGTGGTTCTGCACGACATACGGCGCGCCCAATAACCCCTCCGGCGGCTTGCGCGTGATCATGCGCACGGAGCGGATGTCGCCTTGCGCCGCGGCGGTCACCGCGTCGAGGCCGATCAACGCGCCGGTCGGCACCACGATCTGCCCGCCGCTGCGCCGCGCTTCCTCGACCAGCTCCCAGTTCTGCAGCAAGGCGCCAACGCTGAGCACGACTGCGGTTTTTCCGCCGCTGGCGAAGGGCCGCACGATCGAGGCGAACAGCGCGGCGGGCGCGCACTCGATCACCATGTCGGCTACGCGTGCCAGCGCGTCGATGGGTAGCATTGCGGGCTTTCTCGAAAGACGATCAATCTCCGGCCGCGGTTTCTCCGGATGGGCGACGGACACGGCCGTCAGCGCAAGCCCGGGAATGCCCTCATCGAGCGCCTGCATGACTTTGATGCCGATCGGCCCCAGTCCGGCGATGGCCACCCGCTTTATCTGTGACGCAGACATCGCCCCTCCCTGCGGGCCAAACTCATAGCTGGGTTGAATGGACCGCTGGGCGCTTGTGCCGCCCTGCGCGCCAGCCTACACCTGCGCGCCAAATTACGCGGGACGTCCCGCGTTTGAAAGGGAGCAAGGAATGAACAGAGTAATTTGCGCCTTCGCCGGACTATTGGCCTTGTTGGCGCCGGCGGCGGCGCAGGATTTTCCGACGCGCACGATGACCATGGTGATTCCCTTCGCCGCGGGTGGGCCGACCGACCTGCTTGGCCGCGTGATCGCCCAGCGCATGGGCGAAATCCTCGGTCAGACGGTGGTGGTCGAGAACGTCGGCGGCGGCGGCGGACAGGTCGGCTCTAAGCGCGTCGCCGACGCCAAGCCCGATGGCTATACCTTCGTGCTCGGCACCGTCGGCACGCATGCGCAGAGCCAGACGCTCTACAAGCACCCCCTGTATAACGCCTCCACCGATTTCACCCCGGTCGGGTTGATTGCCGATGTGCCGATCGCGCTGATCACGCGTCACGATCTTCCGGTGACCACGCTCAAGGAGTTCGTCGACTACGCCAAGGCCAACCAGGCAAAGATGCAGTTCGGCTCGGCGGGTGCCGGCTCGGCCACTCATCTCGGCTGCGTCGTGCTCAACACCGCTATGGGCACCACTATCACGCATGTGCCGTACAAGGGCACCGGCCCCGCGATGCAGGATTTGATCGGCGGCCGCATCGATTTCCTGTGCGAGATCATTTCGACGGCCAAACCGCAGATCGACGGCGGCCGCGTCAAGGCAATCGCGATCATGACCAAAACGCGCTCGCCGGTCGAACCGAATCTGCCGACGGCGCTGGAGCAAGGGCTCGATGTGCAGGCCTACACCTGGAACGCCATCTTCCTGCCGAAGAACACACCGGAGCCGATCGTGAAGAAACTCAATGCGGCGATGGTGCAGGCGATGAAGACGCCCGCGGTGCGCGAGCGTCTGCAGAGCTTCGGCGCGCAGGTGGTTTCAGACGACCGCGCCACGCCCGAATATCTCGGGCAGTTCGTAAAAAGCGAGATCGTGAAGTGGGCAGCGCCGATCAAGGCAAGCGGCGTCAGCGTCAACTGAGGCCCAATGCCTCACAGAAAATGGCCGGGCGCCGCCCGGCCATTTTCATTTGAGCCTATTTGTTCTGCTGATTGTCGGAATGGCTGGCTGACCCGTTCGTCTGCTGCTGCTGGCGTGCGTGCTTCTTGGCTTCGTGGTGGCCGATGGCGCAACCCGCGGCCGCCCCGAGCAGCCCGTGATGACCGGCATAATGGCCCGCAACGCCGCCGACGACCGCGCCCTTGATGCAGCCCTTCGCGTTGGCCGACGTGACGCCGAAAGCGGCGGCGAACACAATGCTGGCGATGACGGCAAATGTCTTATTCATGCTCGCTCCATGACATCGAGAGTGTCTGGAGCTAACGCCGTTTACCTACAGCAGTTCCGCTTAACGGCAGCCAACTCACTCCGCCGCCTCGCGCTGCGGCCCGAGCGCCTCGACGCGTGCCGCGCAATACTTGAACTCGGGAATCTTGCCGAAGGGATCGAGTGCGGGGTTGGTGAGCTTGTTGGCCGCCGCCTCGAAGAAGGCAAAGGGGATGAACACGACGCCGTCGGGGATGGCGTCGTCTTGCCGCGAGTTGAGCTCGACCGTGCCGCGCCGGGTGGAAACCCGGATCATGTCGCCGGGCTTGATGCCGAGCTTGGCAATGGTGCCGCGCGAGACTGCGGCGGTCGGCCCCGGCTCGAGCGCGTCGAGCACGCTGGCGCGGCGAGTCATGGCGCCTGTGTGCCAGTGCTCGAGTTGCCGGCCGGTGGTGAGAATGAACGGGTATTCATGGTCCGGCGTCTCGTCGGGCGGCTGCAGCTTTGCCGCAATCAACTTGCCGAAGCCGCCGGGGCGCGGAAAGCCCTTGTCGAACACCACGTCCTTGCCCGGCTTGTCGATCGCCTCTGCCGGATAAGTCACCGCACTCTCGCGCTCGACGCGTTCCCACGGAATGTTGTTCAGCGACGGCATCAACAGCGACATTTCCGCGAAGATATCGCGCGGATGCGTGTAGTTGAGCGTCATGCCGATCCGACGGCCGATCTCCTGCGTGATCCACCAGTCGGGCTTGGCTTCGCCCGGCAGCGGCAACGCCTGGCGCCCCATCTGCACTTGCCGGTTGGTGTTGGTGACCGTGCCGTCCTTCTCCGGCCAGGCAGAAGCGGGCAGCACGACATCCGCATAGGCCGCCGTCTCGGTTAGAAACAGATCCTGCACCACCAGATGTTCAAGGTGCGCAAGCGCCTCGCGCGCGTGGTTCAAATCCGGGTCGGACATCGCCGGGTTTTCGCCGAGGATGTACATGCCTTTGATCACGTTATTATGGATCGCGGTCATGATCTCGACCACGGTCAGGCCTTCCTTCGGATCAAGCTTGGCGCCCCAGAGCTTCTCGGCCTTGTCGCGGAATTCGGGCTTCTCCACGGACTTGTAATCCGGGAAGAACATCGGGATGAGACCGGCGTCGGACGCGCCCTGCACGTTGTTCTGCCCACGCAGCGGATGGAGACCCGTGCCGGGACGGCCGATCTGGCCGGTAATCAGCGACAGCGCGATAAGACAGCGTGCATTGTCGGTGCCGTGTGTATGCTGTGAGACGCCCATGCCCCAGAAAATGATCGCCGAGTGTGCGCGCGCGTAAGTGCGCGCGACCTCGCGCAAGGTGTCGGCCGGAATGCCGCAGATCGGCTCCATCTCCTCCGGCGTGAAGTCCTTGATGTTCTCCTTCCAGGCCTCGAAGCCTTCGACGTAGGTCTGCACATACTGCTTGTCGTAGAGGTCTTCCGTGACGATGACATTGAGCATGGCATTGAGCATCGCCACGTCGGTGCCATTCTTGAACTGCAGCATTTTCCAGGCGTGGCGCTTGAGGGCCTGGCCGCGCGGATCCATCACGATCAGCTTGGCGTGGCGCTTGGCTGCCTGTTTGAAGAAGGTGGCGGCGACCGGGTGATTTTCAGTCGGATTGGCGCCGATGACGATGATGACATCGGAATTCTTGCACTCGTTGAACGAGGCGGACACCGCGCCGGAGCCGACGCCTTCCAGCAGCGCCGCCACCGAGGAGGCATGGCAAAGACGCGTGCAGTGGTCGACATTGTTGGTGCCGAAACCGGCCCGTACCAGCTTTTGGAACAGGTAGGCCTCTTCGTTCGAACATTTTGCGGAGCCGAAACCGGCCAGCGCCTTCGCACCGTCGCGGTCGCGGATTTTCTTCAAGCCTGCGGCGGCGCGGTCGAGCGCTTCTTCCCATGTGGCTTTGCGGAAATGCGTCCACGGATTGGACGGATCGACCTGCTCGTGCGGCACCTTCGGCACGCCGTCTTTGCGGATCATCGGGTGCATCAGGCGCTGCGGATTGCTGACGTAGTCGAAGCCGAAGCGACCCTTGACGCAGAGCCGGTTCTCGTTTGCCGGTCCGTTGCGGCCGGTGACATAAAGCAGCTTGTCGTTCTTGATGTGATAAGTGAGCTGACACCCGACGCCGCAATACGGGCAGACGCTGTCCACCTTGCGATCGGCAAACCCGACCCGCTGGTTGTTGTCGTTCATCACGCTCGCCGGCATCAGCGCGCCGGTCGGGCAAGCTTGCACACACTCGCCGCAGGCGACGCAGGTGGATGCGCCCATCGGATCGTCGAAATCGAACACGATCTTCTCGCCGTGGCCACGGCCCGCCATCCCGATCACGTCGTTGACCTGCACCTCGCGGCAGGCGCGGACGCACAGATTGCACTGAATGCAGGCATCGAGATTGACCGCCATCGCCGGATGGCTGCGGTCCGCTGCCGGTCGCTTGTCCTTGGGAAAGCGGCTGACCCCGATATTCATGCGGTCGGCCCAGGCCCAGAACTTCGACTGCGGATCGCGCGAGGTGTCGCGCTTGGGCTGATCGGCGATGAGCAGTTCGAATACCATCTGCCGCGCCGTCTTGGCGCGGTCGGATGCGACTTTGACCTTCATCCCTTGGCTCGGCTTGCGGATACAGCTCGCCGCGAGTACGCGCTCCCCTTCGATCTCGACCATGCAGGCGCGACAATTGCCGTCGGCCCGATAGCCGGGCTCGGGCGAGTAGCAAAGGTGCGGAATATCGATGCCTTCTCGCTTGGCCACCTGCCAGATCGTCTCGCCCTCGCGCGCGCTGACTTCGCGGCCATCGAGCAAGAATGTTATGGCCTTCGGCCCGTGACCCTTGCCCTCGACCGTGTCGATGGGGCCGCTGTGGCTCGCGCCCGGCTTGCCGGCGTGCTTGACTTCGCCGCCCGCAGTCCCTTTGCGATCATGGCCGTAACCGGCCGGCTTTTTGGTGTCTGTCATCGTGCCAATCCTCTCGCGCCGCGGCTGTGGCGCTTTGCAACCGCGGCGACCTTATTTCAAAACCGATCCCCGGCTCTGCGCATCGTTGCGTTACAGCCGGGACGAATTCATCAATTCCAGCTCCCAAGAGGCTTCTTCAGCTCCTCGGGGAAATACTTGAGCACGCACATCAGTGGATTCGGCGCCGCCTGGCCAAGACCGCAAATGGACGCGTCGCGCATGGCGTCCGACAGCTCAGTCAGCAGCGCCGCGTCCCATGGACCGTCGGCCATCAGCTTGACCGCCTTCTCGGTGCCGGCACGGCACGGCGTGCACTGGCCGCAGCTCTCATCTTCGAAGAACCTCATCAAGTTCAGGGCGACCGCCTTCATGTCGTCCTTGTCGGACAGGATGACAACCGCGTGCGACCCGACGAAGCAGCCGTACTTCTCGAGCGTGCCAAAATCGAGCGGCTCGTCCGCCATTGAGGCGGGCAGAATGCCGCCCGACGCGCCGCCCGGCAGATATCCCTTGAAGACGTGGCCATCCTGCATGCCGCCGCAGAACTCCTCGATCAATTCCCGCGCGGTGACGCCGGCAGGTGCCACCACCACGCCAGGCTTTTTGACGCGGCCGGAAACCGAGAAGCTGCGGAATCCCTTGCGCTCGCGGCGCCCTTGTCCCGTCATCCAGGCGGCGCCCTTGTCGATAATGTCGCGAACCCAATAAAGGGTCTCGACGTTCTGCTCGAGAGTCGGGCGGCCGAACAGGCCAACCTGGGCGACATACGGCGGCCGATGGCGCGGCAGGCCGCGCTTGCCCTCGATCGATTCGATCATCGCCGACTCTTCGCCGCAGATATAGGCCCCGGCGCCGCGGCGCAGATGCAGCTTGGTGTGCGGGGATAGTCCGGCATTTTCCACGGCGGCAAACTCCGCCAGCATCATCAAACGGATTTCAGGGTACTCGTCGCGAATATAAAAATAAGTCTCCGGCGCCTCGACCACCCAGGCGGCGATCAACATGCCTTCGATGAAGCGGTGCGGATCGCGCTCGAGATAGTGCCGGTCCTTGAACGTGCCAGGCTCGCCCTCGTCGGCGTTGACCGCGAACATCCGCGGCGCGGGCTCCGCGCGCACGAGCTGCCACTTGCGTCCGGTCGGGAATCCAGCACCGCCCAAGCCGCGCAAGCCGGCATCGCTGATGACTTTGATGATCTCCTCGCGTGTGCGCTTGCCGGAAAGGCAGTCTTTCAGCAGCACGTAGCCGCCTTGCTTCTGGTAGGCGGCAAAATCGACGGTCGGCTTCCATGCATGCGGATGCTTGTGCGCCTTAGCATCGGCAACCACCTTGTCCGCGGTGGCGTTGAAGGTCTGCACATGGCCAACGGCGCAGACCGGCGCACGGTCGCAAGCACCCATGCACGGGGCACGCACGACGCGTACATTCTTACCGAGCTTGCCCGGCAGTTCTTTGAGCAATTTCTCGGCGCCAGCCATTGCGCACGACAAGGAATCGCAAACGCGCACGGTCACAGGCGGAGGCGGCGCCTCGTCCTTCACCACGTCGAAATGTGAGTAGAACGTGGCGACCTCATACACCTCCGTCAGCGCAAGCTTCATTTCGGCGGCGAGCGCCGTCAGATGGGCGGCCGATAGGTAGCCATAGCGGTCCTGGATCAGGTGCAAGTGCTCGATCAGCAGGTCGCGCCGCCGCGGCCGATCGGTGAGCAGGGAACGGACCTCTTCGAGAGCCTGCGGATCGATCTGGCGCCCCTTGGGCGTCCGTAAGGGACGCCGCCGGCCCGTCGGGCTTTGCACGCCTGTTCCCCTCGCCTGTTCGGAAATGCTCATTTTTCGCCTGTTATTTCTTTTAAAATGCGCGCTGCAGGCCCTTTAGCAAGCCCTTCTGCGCAATCGGTCGATAGCATCTTTCTATCGATATGGTACTTAAGATACGGCTTTTCCGATTGATAGGTATCATAGGGTGCTTGGAGCTTTTTCCTGCGAATTTTCTGCGGCTCTGACGACTGGCACAAGACCGCCAATGTGTCGGTGCTGCCTGTGATCGACCGGCTTGAGTTCCTGCTGGCGCTGGCCCGCGAGAAGCATTTTGGCCGCGCGGCGGACGCCTGCGGCGTTACGCAACCGACGTTGTCGGCCGGAGTAAAGCAACTCGAAGATACGTTCGGGGTGCTGCTGGTCAATCGCGGCTCACGGTTCCAGGGATTTACAGCGGAAGGCGACCGTGTGCTCGACTGGGCGCGCCGCATCGTCGGCGACGCCCGCGCCATGCGCCAGGAGATCCATGCCTTCAAGCACGGGCTGGCCGGCCGCCTTACCATTGCGGCGATTCCCACTGCCCTCGCCATCGTCGAGATGCTGACGACGCCGTATCGTGCGCGTCATCCCGACGTGCAGTTCACCATTCTGTCACGCACATCGATGGAGACGCTGGCGCAACTGGAAAATCTCGAAATCGACGCCGGCCTCACTTATCTCGACAACGAACCGCTGGGCCGCGTCACAGCCGTCCCGCTTTATCGCGAGAGCTATCGGCTGCTGGTCGCCGCCGATGCCCCACTCGGGGACCGCGAGCAGGTGACATGGGCCGACGTGGCGCAGGTGCCGCTCTGCCTGCTGACACCGGACATGCAGAACCGGCGCATCATCGAGCGGTTGTTACGCGAGACCGGCATCGAGCCGCGCATCACCCTCGAGTCCGATTCCATGATCCTGCTATACGCGCACGTGCGCACCGGACGCTGGGCGAGCGTGATGCCGGCCCGGCTGGCGGCATCCTTGGGACTGACTGACGTGTTGCGCGCAATCTCGATCGTCGAGCCGCAAGCGCAACACACCGTCGGACTGGTCGTGCCCGCGCGGGAGCCGATGACACCTCTTACTGCAGCGTTGGTTGCAGAAGCGCGCCGCATCGCGCCGTCTCTTTCGGACTAGGTCTACCGCTTTCGCCTTTGGTCGTACGACCTACGATCTACTCATAAAACTTTATCTGCGCAGCCATAGCCGCATGCTATTGCGAAATTTGATTTCTCTATCGGCCCATAGGCAATCGTTTATTGATTCGGTGCTCGCCCATCCGCACTGTGCGCGCTCGGGCTTTGGGAGCCGCGCGCTTTCCAATGTCTGCGAACACCAAGAATGGGGACCAGGGGACCAAGGAGGATGGCGCGATGAGCGTGCTTTCATTTCTCGACCGCAGCCACACGGTGGCCAAGCCCGGCTTTAGCCGGTGGATGGTGCCGCCGGCTGCGCTGTGCGTGCATTTGTGCATCGGGCAAGCTTATGCATTCAGCGTATTCAATTTGCCGATGACCAAGCTGATCGGCATTACGCAATCTACGCCCAACGATTGGAAGCTCACGGAACTCGGCTGGATCTTCTCCATCGCCATCTTCTTTCTCGGTGTGTCTTCGGCGGTGTTCGGCCGCTGGGTCGAGGAAGGCGGGCCGCGCCGCGCCATGTTCACCGCTGCGCTGTGCTGGGCGGGCGGCTTCTTCATCTCGGCGATCGGCGTTTATGCCCATACGCTGTGGCTGATTTATATCGGCTACGGTTTCATCGGCGGCATTGCGCTCGGAATCGGCTACATCTCGCCGGTGTCGACGCTGATTAAATGGTTCCCCGATCGTCCGGGCATGGCGACCGGCATGGCCATCATGGGCTTCGGCGGCGGCGCCTTCATCGCGGCGCCGCTGTCTGTCTGGCTGATGAGCAAGTTCAACACAGCCACTCATATCGGCGTCGCCGAGACGTTCATCGTGCTCGGCTGCGTCTATTTCGTGTTCATGATGATCGGTGCAATCATCGTGCGCGTGCCCGCACCCGGCTGGAAGCCGGCCGGCTATACGCCCCCCGTCCAGGCGCAGAAGCTCATCACCAAGAACGACGTGTTCGTCTACGACGCGCTGAAGACGCCGCAGTTCTGGCTGATCTGGTGGGTGCTTTGTCTGAACGTGACCGCCGGCATCGGCGTGCTCGGGCAGGCCTCGGCCATGGCGCAAGAAATGTTCCCCGGACACATTACGCCGGTGGCGGCGGCAGGCTTCGTCGGACTGATGAGCCTGTTCAACATGGGTGGTCGCTTCTTCTGGGCCTCCACGTCCGACTACATCGGCCGCAAGAACACCTACTTCGTGTTCATGGTGCTCGGCTTCGTGCTGTATTGCCTGGTGCCCTACACCGGGGCGGTCGGCAGCGTCGCCGGATTCGTCTGCGCGTTCCTGATCATCATCAGCATGTACGGCGGCGGCTTCTCAACCGTGCCGGCCTATCTGAAGGACATGTTCGGCACGCGCTACGTGGGCGCGATCCACGGCCTATTGCTGACGGCCTGGTCGATGGCCGGCATCTTCGGGCCGGTGCTGGTCAACTACATTCGCCAGTACAACGTCGAGCATGGCGTACCGAAGGCGCAGGCCTACAACACGACCATGTACATCATGGCCGGCCTGCTGGTAATCGGCTTCATCTGCAACTTGCTCGTCAAGGCGGTGGCCGATCGCTACCACATGAAAGCCAACGATCCGCGCGCCCACGACACCGTTGCGGCCCGGGCATAAGGAGGACAATCAATGGCAACGGCCAAACAAGCGGAAGGCACCACCACGATCCAGTTGGTGCTGGCGTGGGGCTTCGTCGGTATCCCGCTCGTGCTCGGGGTGCTGCAGACGCTCATCAATGCGATGAAGCTCTTCCAGTAAGGACCGCAAGACCGGGGCGCCGCCTTCGCGCAAGCGGAGGCGGCGCCTGAGATTTTGAGCCAAGCCCTACGCGCGCACGTTTAGCAAATCGGCCTTTGAGTTCCCGACCGAGCGCAGCTTCACGCGCCGCTCATGGAATTTCACGATACTGCGGGCGGTTTCCTGGCTCAGCCGCCGGTAACGCTCGAATGCCTGCGTGACGTCGTCCGGCCACAGGCGGCGCTTGGCGACGCCCATCTGCAGCAGTTCCTTCACGGTGCTCCACGAGCACCCGGCGGCGCGAGCGAGAATGAGCACCATGTCTTCGCCCTCGTCGATGAGCGCACGCTCGACCAGGTCGATGGGGAAATTGCCGAGCCGCGCCAACGCCGCTGCCGTGCGCTCGAATTCCTGCGCGCGGGCGGGACCGTGGACATTCGCCTCGGTGACGGACCGGCGGCGGAAGCGGCGTGCGGCAGTGCGTGCGGCGGCTGAATATTCGCCGCTATTCTCGCGTGCCTCGCGCTGCATCGCAGTCGCCACGTCGTCGATGCTGTCGCGGATTGCTGCCGCCGCCTGCGGATTGGCCGCTTCGAGTCTGGCGCGGACCTCGGCAGACGCGGTCTCCAGCAGCTTCAGGAAATAGTGGCGGGGGATATCGCTGCGCTGGCCCAGCATCAAGGTCAGCTTGCGATCGCGGCTGGCGCGGGCCGTGAGCTTGCCATAGCCGGCGAGCGAGAAACGCGCGCCCTTGTTCTTCACGACTTTGCGCACGACACGATCGTTGCCGCGCTCGACCAGCACGTCGGTGACGGCCTCGCTCAGCTTCAGGCGCTGGGCGATGGCGAACAGATGCTCCTGACTTTTGGTGCGGGCATTCTCGACGAGATCAGCATCGCTTAACTGCTGCGAATGAACGAGCACCGGCGCCGCAACCTCGATCTCGTCGTCGAAGGCGAGCTTGCGAACAATCTGGGGCGGCGCGGCGCTCACGTTTGCGAGCCGGTGCGCGAGCTTGGCTCTCGCCTTGGTTTCGATCTCGGCGGCGAGGCGCTGCAGCACGTCGTCGAACAACGCGATCTGCCGGTCGGAATAGCCGCGCGAGCCGGCCACGAACAGGTCGGTAACCCGCTGAAGCACGCGCAGACGCTCTTTTACATCACCGGTGGCGACGGCCTCGATGAGCGCGTCGATTGCCGATCGGTCGGAGTCGCTGTGTGCGAGGAGGGCATCGAGCATGACGAAATCCACAATGCTTTCAGGAACAAGAAGCGCGAGGAGACGTCATAACGGCAAGTTGCAAATATGCCTTGTGCCCGCCAAGCAAAAAAAAGCAAAAATTTTAACGAAATTGGCAAGGCATCATAAAAAACGGGCGGCACCCGCCGCCCGTCGAAGCTTCGATAAAGCTCGCCTCAGGCGACCTTCACCGCCAGGTGCTTGAACATGGCGTTGCGCGCCTCTTCGTCAAACTCGGTCTTGAACTTATGTTTGTCTTTCATGGCGTTGGCGCGCGCCGCCGCCGGCCGCGCGGAAATCTCGTCGACCAGGCGCTTGAGATTGGGAAACTTCGGCCAGAAATTCTCGCCCAGCGCATTGGGAATGAGCCGCGCCCAGCCCCACACCGCCATATCGACGATGCAGTAGGCATCGCCCACCATGTATTTGTGCTTGCCGAGCCGCTCATTGACGATGCTGTAATGGCGCTGCGTCTCGTACATGTAGCGATTGATGGCGTACTCGATCTTCTCCGGCGCATAATGGCGGAAGTGCACCGATTGACCGGAGAACGGGCCGACACCGGAAGCGACGAACATCAGCCACGACAGCAGTTCGCCGCGCAGCTTGTCGCTCTTCGCCGGCAAGAACTTGCCGGTTTTTTCGGCCAGGTACAGCAGGATGGCGTTTGAATCGAAAACGACTGCATCGCCGTCGACAATGGCCGGCACCTTACCGTTGGGATTGATGGCAAGATAGTCCGGCTTGTGCTGCTCGCCCTTGCGGGTATCGACCGGCACCGGCTCGTAGGCCAGCCCGCATTCCTCCAGCATCAGCGCGACCTTCATCGGATTGGGCGCGCCGCTGTAATAGAATTTGATCATGATGAGATCCTCTTGATGACAATCAGAACAGGCCGACGATCCGCCCATCCGGACCCACGTCGATCGAGTCGGCGGAGGGCACGCGCGGCAGGCCGGGCATGGTGAGGATTTCGCCGCAGATCACCACGACGAACTCGGCGCCGGCCGAGAGCCTCACCTCGCGAATCGGCAGCGTGAAATCCGTCGGGGCGCCCTTGGCGTCGGGGTTGGTTGAGAAGCTGTACTGCGTCTTGGCCATGCAGACCGGCGCCTTGCCGTAGCCCATCGCCTCGAAGTTGGCGAGCTGGTCGCGGATCGACTTGTCGGCCGAAATGTCCTTGGCGCGGTAGAGCTCTTTGGCGATGGTCCTCACTTTCTCCAATAGCGGCATGTCATCCGGATAGAGAAATTTGAGCTTGGCCTTGCCTTCGTCGATGACCTTGACGACGGCGCGCGCCACGTCGGCTGCACCGGCGCCGCCCATGGCCCAATGATCCGCCATCAAAGCTTCGACCCCGAGCGCTTTACATTTCTCCTTGACCAGCGCGATCTCCGCGTCGGTGTCGGCGGAGAAGCGATTGATCGAAACCACCGCCGGCAGTCCGAATTTTTGCACGTTCTCGATGTGGCGCTGCAAATTCGCCATCCCGGCTTCCAGCGCTTTGAGGTTTTCGCTCTTCAAGTCTTCTTTCTTGACGCCGCCGTGCATTTTCAGGGCGCGGATCGTCGCCACAATGACCACGCAATCCGGCGCAAGTCCCGTCTTGCGGCACTTGATATCGATGAACTTTTCCGCGCCGAGATCGGCGCCGAACCCGGCTTCGGTGACCACATAATCCGCAAGCTTGAGCGCCGTGGTCGTCGCCATTACCGAATTACAGCCATGGGCGATATTGGCGAAGGGACCGCCGTGGATGAAGGCAGGCGTGCCTTCCATGGTCTGCACCAGGTTGGGCGCCAGCGCTTCCTTGAGCAGCACGGTCATGGCACCGTGCGCCTTGAGGTCGCTGGCGCGAACCGGTTTGCGGTCGCGCGTGTAAGCGACGACGATATTGCCCAGCCGCTTCTTGAGGTCTTCCACGTCGCGGGCAAGACAGAAGATCGCCATTACCTCCGAGGCGACGGTGATGTCGAAGCCGTCCTCGCGCGGGTAGCCGTTGGCGACGCCGCCGAGCGAATTCACAATCGAGCGCAACGCGCGGTCATTCATATCCATCACGCGACGCCAGGTGACGCGGCGGGAGTCGATGCCCAGCGAATTTCCCCAATAAATGTGGTTGTCGATGAGGGCGGCGAGCAGATTGTTGGCCGAGGTGATGGCGTGAAAGTCGCCGGTGAAATGCAGATTGATATCTTCCATCGGCACGACTTGCGCGTAGCCGCCGCCGGCCGCGCCGCCCTTCATGCCGAATGAGGGCCCCAGCGACGGCTCGCGGATGCACAACATCGCCTTTTTGCCGATATGATTGAGCGCGTCGGTTAAGCCGACCGTTGTCGTGGTCTTGCCCTCGCCCGCCGGCGTCGGATTGATGGCCGTCACCAGGATGAGCTTGCCGTTCGGCCTCGACTGCAGCGATTTGATGTAATCCATCGATACCTTGGCCTTATAGTGGCCGTAAGGCTCGAGATTCTCAGGCGGGATGCCGAGCTTTTCCTTGGCGATCTCGATGATCGGCCGCTTCTTGGCAGCCTGGGAAATTTCAATGTCGGATTTCGGATTTTGGTGCTGCGAGGAAGCAGGCGCAGGACTTTCCTTGCGCTGCGGACTGGCGGGGGTCATGTAAATCTCACTCCGTTTGCAAGTTTAAAGGTAGAAACGAATTCTCCGGCGTCGATTTTCTTGCCGCCCTCCGGCTGTACGCGTGTCACTTTGAAGCGACCGTCGGCACAGACCACCGTGAAGCCATCCGCTTCGACGGCGACGACCTGGCCGAGTTTGCCGCCGATTCCTTTGGGATCTTTCGCCGGAAGCGGTTTGGCGTCGAAAATCTTCAATTGCTTTCCGTCGAGGCTGGTCCAGGCGCCGGGCGCGGGATTGCAGCCGCGGATGAGCCGATCGATCTGCTCCCACGGCTTGCCCCAATCGATCTTGGCATTCTCCGACGTGCAGCGGCCCTCGTAGGTTGCCTTCGCCTCGTCCTGCTTGATGCGCGGCGCCTTGCCGGCCTTCACCAGATCGACTGATTCGAGCATGGCTTCAACGCCCATCGGAAACAGGCGGTCGAAATAGACTGTGCCGAGCGTGTCGGTGTTAGAGATCGGCGTTTTTTTCTGAATGAGGATATCGCCGGTGTCGAGCCCGTTGTCCGGCCAGAAGATCGACAGTCCCGTCTCCTTTTCACCTTTGATGATCGGCCAATTGATGGCGCTCGCACCGCGATAGACAGGCAGCAAGGACGGGTGGTATTGAATCGAACCGTGCGTGGGAATGTTGAGGAAATCCTCCGGCACAAACAAAGTGACAAAGGCCATCACCTGGAGGTCCGGCTTAAGCGCCTTGAATTCTTCCCACACCTTCGGATCTTTGTAGGAGGCGGGCTGATAAACGGGCAGATTGGCGGCGAGCGCCGCCTCCTTCAGAGGATCGGCTTTGGCCCCGGGCTTCTCCGGCGCCACATAGACCGCGATCACGTTCTCGCCGCGCTTGAGCAGCGCCTCCAGCACGGCCTTGCCGAATGCCTGCTGGCCGTGGACGACGATACGCATAACACACTCCTCCCCGCCTTTTTCTTCGTGCCCGGGCGCAGCGCAGCGCGAAGCGGTGCGCTGCAGAACCCGGGCCTTAATGAACGGCCACTGTGTGACGGCCCCGGATCAGCGGTGCATCACTTCGTGCTGCACCGCGCCGGGGACACAAATAACTACGCCGCTTTCTCTTCCTTCTTCGGCGCCGAGAGCGCGCCAGAATTCTTGATCTCGGCAATTTCTTTTGCCGATAACTTGAGCACGTCCTTCAGAATCTCGTCGGTATGCTCGCCGAGCAATGGCGAGCGCTTCACTTCCGAGATCGAGTCGGAGAGCTTGATCGGATTGCCGACGGTCAAGTATTTGCCGCGCGTCGGATGATCGACTTCCACGATGGTGCCGGTCTTCCGCAGCGACGGCTCTTCGGCAAGCTCTTTCATCGACAGAATCGGGCCGACTGGAATGTCGACCTTGTTGCAGATTTCCATGACCTCGAACTTGGTCTTGGTCATGGTCCACTGCTCGATGCGCTCGAAAATCTTTTTGAGCTTCGGCAGCCGCGCCTTGGGCGTGGCGTATTCCGGATCGGTCTTCCAGGTCGGTTCGCCGATGACGTCGCAAATCTCGCCCCATACCGGCGCCTGCGTGATGAAGTAGATGTAGGCGTTGGGATCGGTCTCCCAGCCTTTGCACTTCAGGATCCAGCCAGGCTGCCCGCCGCCGGAATCGTTGCCGGCGCGCGGCGTGGAATCGCCGAACGGAATACCTTCGCTGTACTGGCTATATTCGGTGAGCGGGCCGGCTTTGAGGCGCTGCTGGTCGCGCAGTTTCACGCGGCAGAGGTTGAGCACCCCGTCCTGCATGGCCGCAAGCACCCGCTGTCCCCTGCCCGTGCGATTGCGCTGAAAGAGCGCGCAGACGATGCCGAGCGCCAGATGTAGACCCGTGCCGGAATCGCCGATCTGAGCGCCGGTGACGAGCGGCGGACCATCGCGGAAACCGGTCGTCGAGGCCGAGCCGCCGGCGCACTGCGCGACGTTTTCATAGACCTTGCAGTCTTCGTACGGGCCGGGGCCGAAGCCTTTAACCGATGCGACGATCATGCGCGGATTGAGCTTGTGGATGTGCTCCCAAGTGAGGCCCATGCGGTCGAGCGCGCCGGGCGCGAAGTTCTCCACCAGCACATCGCAGCTCTTCACCAGCTCGTCCAGCACACGCTTGCCCTGCGGGTGCTTGCTGTCGATTGTGATGGAGCGCTTGTTGTGATTGAGCATCGTGAAGTAGAGTGAATCCGCGCCCTTCACGTCGACCAATTGCCCGCGCGTGATGTCGCCGACCCCGGGGCGCTCGACCTTGATCACGTCGGCGCCGAACCAGGCGAGCAACTGCGTACAAGTGGGTCCCGACTGCACGTGAGTGAAGTCGAGAATGCGCACCCCGCTCAGCGCCTTGCCGGCCTGCCCGTAGGGCTTGCTCGAAGGCTTCGGCAGGCCGTTCACGTGGCCGTTGCCGTTCGCTCTCTTGGCGGCGGATTTCTTCGGCGCAAGCCTCACCACCTTGCGGGCGGACTTTTTCGAAGCTTTCGCCTGCTTCGGTTTCCTCTTAGCCATCTCTTGGTCCTCCGTTTTCTTCCGCTCATGCTCGCCCAAGCGGGCTATCTGGCACGGCGTTGCATACTTGGTTCAGGTCCCGCTTGCGCGGGACGAGCTGTCCAATCACTTCTTCTTCAGTTTGCTCTGCGGGTTCAGATTGCCGATGCGGCCAGACTCGCTGCCGGCCGCCGGGTCGATCACGGCGTTGATCAGGGTCGGCTTGCCCGAGTCCATCGCCGCATTCACCGCGCGCTTAAGCTCGTCCGGCGTGGTCGCGTTGACGCCGACGCCGCCGAACGCCTCGATCATCTTGTCGTAGCGCGCTCCCTTGACGAAAACGGTCGTCGCCGGATCGTTGCCCAGCGGGTTGACGTCGGTGCCGCGGTAGATGCCGTCATTGTTGAAAATGACGACGCAGACCGGCAGGTTGTAGCGGCAGATCGTCTCGATCTCCATGCCGGAGAAGCCGAAAGCCGAGTCGCCTTCGATCGCCAGCACCGGTTTGCCGGTCTCGATTGCGGCTCCGATCGAATAGCCCATGCCGATGCCCATGACGCCCCAGGTGCCGACGTCGAGGCGCTTGCGCGGCTGGTACATGTCGATGATGCCGCGCGTCAGATCGAGTGCATTGGCACCCTCGTTCACCAGGATTGCATCCGGGCGCTCCTTGATGATCGTGCGCAACACGCCGAGAGCGCCGTGATAATCCATTGGCACGTTGTTGTTCATCAACCGCGGCGCCATCTTGGCGATGTTCTCTTCTCGCTTTTTGCTCACGGCGGCGACCCAGTCGGCCGGTGCCTTAGGCGGGCTGCCGCCCATCTCGGTAAGCAAGGCGGCCACCGAGGAGCCGATGTCGCCCACTACGGGTGCGGCGATCTCGACATTGGAATCCATTTCACGAGGCTCAATATCGATTTGGATGAACTTCTTGGAGTGCGGCTCGCCCCAGGCCTTGCCCTTGCCGTGCGACAGCAACCAGTTGAGGCGGGCGCCGATCAGCATCACCACGTCGCTGTCCTTCAGCACCGTCGAGCGCGCGGCGCCGGCGCACTGCGGATGCGTGTCGGGGAGGATGCCCTTGGCCATGCTCATTGGCAGGAACGGAATGCCGGTTTTCTCGATAAGGCTGCGCAGCGCATCGTCGGCCTGAGAATAGGCGGCGCCTTTGCCGAGAATGATCAGCGGACGCTTGGCGCCCTTGAGCAACTCGACAGCGCGTTTCACGGCGGCCGGGGCCGGAATTTGCGCCGGCGCCGGATCGATGACCTTGACCAGCGACTTGCGGCCCTCCTCCGCACTTAGCACCTGGCCGAAAAGCTTCGCCGGAAGATCCAGATAAACGCCGCCGGGGCGACCGGAGACTGCAGCACGGATCGCGCGTGCAATGCCGATGCCAATATCCTGGGCATGCAAGATGCGGAACGCGGCCTTGCACAGCGGCTTGGCGACGGCGAGTTGATCCATTTCCTCGTAGTCGCCCTGCTGCAGGTCGACGATCTCGCGCTCGGAGGAGCCGGAGATCAAGATCATCGGGAAGCAATTGGTGTTGGCATGGGCGAGCGCCGTGAGGCCGTTGAGGAATCCGGGCGCCGAGACGGTCAGGCAGATGCCGGGCTTCTTGGTGAGGAAGCCAGCGATCGCGGCCGCGTATCCGGCATTTTGCTCATGACGGAACGAGAGCACGCGAATGCCCGACGCTTGTGCCATGCGGCCGAAGTCCGTGATGGGGATGCCGGGCACGCCATAGATTTCGGTCAGTCCGTTGAGTTTGAGCGCCTCAATGATGAGGTTGAATCCGTCGGTCAGTTCCTGCTCCGCTTCGGGCGCAATGCTCTGGCTTTTCTCTTTTATTGCTGCATCAGCCATGGGAATCCTCCCGGTCTTTAGTTGACGGTTTCGCGCGTGACCGCGCGCATCGAGTGAATTTCGTACTTAAAGGCGCAACCGGCTTTTATAGCAGGATCGCCGGCGGCAATGGCGCGCGCGACGCTCTCGTCCGCCGCCTCGATGACTCCCATGCGGTAGGCACCTGCCGGGTCCATCACTGGACCGAACACTACCTCTCGGCGGCTCCGGCAAAGAAAGTACTGCTGCATCATCGCTTCATGTCCATCGCGAAAGTCCGCCGCGGCGCACCAGCTTGAGAAGGAGGCGCGGCATGGGTCTCAATCCAGATAATGAGCGTATTTCGATACGTGCTCGGCAAGACCGAGCGCGTGATCGCGCACGAGATCCTCGGCGCGGTCGATGGCGCGCGCCTCCAGAGCCTCGATAATGTTCATATGGTCGCGGATCGACCTGTCTGCGCGGTCTTTCTCGCCGATGGTCTTGCGGCGGATCATGCGCATATGGGTGAACAAGTTCTCCGCCATGTCGATGAGCACGGCGTTGCGCGACAGGCGAATGATGGCCTGGTGGAATTCGATGTTCACGTCCGAATATTCGTCGAGATGGGCACGCAACTGTCCGTTCTCGAAAGTCGCGAACATCTTGCGTAGTCCCGCGATCTCCTCATCCGTCGCCACTTGTGTGATCAGGCGCGCCGCCATGCTCTCGAGCGCCGCCCAGGCGGTGATCATTTCGATCACCTCGCGCTTGGTCTTGCGCACCACATAAATGCCGCGCCTGGGCACCGAGCGCACGAAACCCTCGCTCTCGAGTTGCGCCATGGCTTCACGCACCGGGGTGCGGCTGATGCCGAAATCCTGCGCCAGCTTGCGCTCGTCGAGGCGGATGTCCTCTGCGCTGCCATAGACGTCCATGGTTACGATCGCATTCTTCAGCGCCGCGTAAGCTTTGTGCTTGAAGCTCGGCGTCACATCGATGGGCGGCAGCGCCGGCTGGGTCGCGTCGGAAGCCATGGCCATGGCTGGACTCTCGCGGACAGTGCGTGTCCGGCGTGAACGACGACGGTTACTCATCACTGGTATACAATATGCCAGGCTGTCCCCGTACGCAACCGCGCGGTCAATAAAAAACCGCCCGTGGTTGGCAATCCACGGGCGGTTGTTTCGTAACGTCGTTGGGCTCAGCTCTTCGCCATCGCCTTGCGCCGCATGGGCTTAAGCGCAAACAAAGCCAAAGCCACCACAACGATATTCATGAGGGCGGTCAGGACGAACACGGCATGCCAGCTGCCGGTATGCGCCTTGATGATATTGGCGACCGGCACGAGGAAGGCCGACGTCCCTTTGGCGGTGTAGAGCAAGCTCAAATTGACGGTCGCAAACTTAGTGCCGAAGGTATCGGTGCACGTCGATGGGAAGAGGCTGAAGATCTCGCCCCAGGTCAGGAAGATCAAGGCGGCGAAAATCACAAAGCCCCACGGTGCCGTCCCCAGCAAACCGAGCAGCCAGTAGGCGACTGCACCAAGGCCGAAGGCCAGCGCCATCGTGTATTCGCGCCCGATATGGTCGGACACCCAGCCGAACAGCGGGCGGGCGCCGCCGTTGCATATGCCGTCCACGATGAGCGCGACGGTCAGCGCGGTCGCGCTTCCGAACAGCACCACATTGGCGATGTTGAAATCGCGGGCGATGACCGCGACCTGCGCAGTCGCCATGAGGCCGCTTGCCGAGACCATGACGAACATGACGTAGAGCAGCCAGAACACCGGCGACATCAACACTTCCTTCGGTGTGTAGCTGCGCTTGGTCATCTCCACTTTTGCTGGCGGTGCCGAAGCCAGCTCGCCCGGGGCAGGCGCGTGAATGAGCCAGGCCAGAATAAAGACGACAGCGCCCTGGAGAATGCCGAACCAGAGGAAGGCGGTTTCGTACCCGAAGGTGGAGATGACGTAGCGGATCGGGATAACGGTTAGGACCGCGCCTGCACCATAGCCGGCAGCGGTGAGACCGACGGCAAGACCGCGTCGATCCGGAAACCATTTCACCGCCTGACCCACGCTCGTTGCGTACACCGCGCCGCCGCCGGTCCCGCCGATGACGGCGCCGAGATAAAGCATTGCGAGCGACGTCGCATAAGCATTGATGACCCAGCCGATGCCCACCATGATGCCGCCGAAGGCGATCACGGGCTTCGGCCCGATGACATCCGCAATCCAGCCCTCGATCGGCGTGAGCCACGTTTCGAGCGCGATAAAGACCGCGAACGCGACCTGAATCGAAGCGATCGACCAGCCGTGCGCCTTGTTGATCGGATTGACGAACAACGTCCAACCGTATTGCAGGTTGGCGATCATGATCATGCAGATGATGCAGAATATAAGTTGAAACCATCGCGTCGCGCTGGACGCGCGTGTTGTTGCGGAGACTCCCGCGGCCATTGCCATGCTTCCCTCCCCTGTCCGTCTTTTTGGCGGTACGTGTCCCGACAGGACTCATAAGGGATGGCAATTCATGCGTTCCGTAAAATCTACGTAAATACGCACACGGCATGGCCCGCCCTCGGAA
>DASRDF010000011.1:0-30400 GCA_035652735.1 Pseudolabrys sp.
CGATCGCCAGGGCGGCTCAAAGGGGCCTCGCCAGCCCCTGGCGCCTCCCGGCGCTCCATTCCCTTCGGGGAAAGGAAAAAGGGGCCGGCCTTCCCGGGGCCGCACAAAGAACACGGGCGATGATGCACGTCATGCCTCTCATTCCGGGGCGGGTGCCAAGGCCGTCGCGGAATGATGAATCAAAACCAGCCGCCGCCGTCTTTGGCGCGGTTGGCGACGCTGGCTTCCTCGAGATCGAGTTCGTATTCGATGCGCCGGCGCGCCTCGTCACTGATCTTGCCCTCGCGCAGCATGTCGTAGATGAACCGCCGCTCGGTATCGATCAGCTCCTGCTTCACTTTCGCCGTCTGCCGCGTAAATTCGAGGCCGTCGTCGAGATTGGTCGGCAGCACCTGTTCGCGCGCCTCGTTGCGGGTGCGCAGATGACGGGCCATTTCCTCCGGGAGCTCGCGGTCCTCGATCGCCTTTTTCAGCCGTTTGCTCACTGCGGCGAGTGCCGCCTTGCGCGCTTGCAATTCCGCATGAATCTCGTGCTGCCGCTCGCGCCGGCTTTCGCGCGACAAACCAAGCCAGCGTGCCATCGCCGGCAAGATGAGTCCCTGACCGATCAGCGTGACGATGATGACGCCGAAGGTGACAAACAGGATGAGGTCGCGGTGGGGAAAGGCGGCGCCGCTTTCCACCACATAAGGAATGGCGAGCGCGACCGCGAGCGAGTCAACGCCGCGCATGCCGGTAAAGGCGAGAAAGAACACCTGCTGCCACGGCGGCGACGGGTCGCGCTTGGCAAGGCCGGGCCAGGTCCAGCGCGGAATGTATGTTGCCGGGAATACCCAGATGTAGCGTGCAATAACCACGATCGCCGTCGACCACAGCGTCGCCGTTACCAGATCGTTGATGGTGAAGGGGTGAGTCTGCTCCAGGAGCACGCGCGCCTGCAGTCCCGTGACCAGGAACACCAGCCCCTCGATCAGATAGACGATCAGATCCCAGAAAAAGACGCCTTGCAGCCGCGTCGCCGAGGAGATCAGCAGCGGCCCGTTCCAGCTCACGTAGAGCCCGCACGCGACCGTCGCCAGGACGCCGGAGCCGCCGAGATGCGCCGGCAGCCAGAAGGCGACATAGGGCGTCATCAACGACAGCGTGATTTCGACTCGGGTGTCTTGCGCAAGTTGCCGCGCGCGCAGGCTGAGCCAGCCGATAGCGATGCCGTAGATCGTCTCGCCGATCACGATTGCCGCGAATTCGCCGCCGGCGATCGGCAGCGAAAACGTGCCGGTCGCGACAGCTGCGACGGCAAACCGATAGAGCACCAGCGCCGTCGCATCATTGGCAAGTCCTTCGCCCTCCAGCACGACAACGAGACGCCGCGGCACGCCGAGCTGCCGCGCAATGGCGAGCGGCGCCACCACGTCAGTGGGCGAAATGATGGCGCCGAGCAGAAAGCCGACGGCCCAGTCGAAACGCAGGAAGTAGTGCGCGGCCGCTGCTACGGCGCAGGTGGTGAAGATCACGCAGCCGAAGGCGAGCAGTCCGATCGGCCGCAAATTGAACTTGAACTCGCGCCAGCTCATGGCCACGCCGGCCGAATAGATGAGCGGCGGCAGAATGACGAGCAGCACCACTTCCGGGGCGAGCTCGACGCGCGGCAGGCCGGGAATAAACGCCATGCCGATGCCGGCGACGACGAGCAATATCGAGGGCGTGACGTTAAGCCTTTTCGCTGCAAGCGCCACGACCGCCAGCACGGCCAGCATGAACAGCAGCGTCTGCATCGTGGCCGCGGTCATCGGCTACTTCACAAGATTGGAGAGCATGTTCACGGTCAGCGCCAAGATCACCAGATTGAAGAAAAACGACAGCACGCCGTGCATCGTGACGACACGGCGGATGTGTTTGCTGGTGACGGCGACGTCGGAGACCTGCGAGGTCATTCCAATCACCAGCGAGAAATAGACGAAATCCAGATAGTTCGGTTCCTTGTCGTCCGGGAACTTCAGCCCGCCGATCATGCTGTCGCCGCGCAGCCCGTAATATTCGTGGGCGTAATGCAGCGCGAAGATCGTGTGCACGAAGCTCCACGACAGCAAAATGGTGACAGCGGCAAGCAGCACCAGCAGCACGGCTTGGCCGTCGCCGGCTTGTGTCGAGCCGCCGAGCGCAAACACGATGGCGACGAGGCTGGCCAGCGTGGCGCCGATCGACAGCAGCAGGATAGCGACGGCGCCCTCGTCCTGCTCGGCGGCACGGCTGCGGATACGCGAAATGTCCCAGCGGCCGAGCATCGCGTGGATCAGCACGAGATAAAGCGCAACGCCGGCGTCCCATCCGAACAGCAGGCGCGTCGGCAGACGCAGAGCGAACGGCAGGAACACGGCGACGACGATGCCGAACACGGCGGCGCTGACAAGCTTCGGATGCAACCTAAGGAAGCGGCGCGTGACGCCCTGTGTCGGAACGCGCGCTGCGGATCGATGCTTGGGCATGGTTCTCGCTTCCGGCGCTGTGGCCGCTTTTTAGGCGCGCCGTTCGGCGATGAACCGTGCGGTGGCGCGCAGGGTGTCGGCTTTGTCTTTGAACGGGGCAAGAGCGGCGTCCGCTTCCGCAACCAGTTCCCCGAGACGCTTGCGCGCGCCTTGGGCACCGAGCGCCGCAACCAGCGTGGCCTTGCCGGCGGCGGCATCTTTGCCGGCCGCCTTGCCGAGAGTGGCCGCGTCGCTTTCCAGATCGAGCAGGTCGTCGGCGATTTGGAAGGCGCGCCCGATAGCAACGCCATAGTCGTCGAGCCGCTTGAGCGTCTCGGCATCGGTTTGGGCGAGGATGGCGCCGGCGCGGCAGGCAAAGCGGATGAGCGCGCCGGTCTTCATCGCCTGCAAAGTTTCGATCTCGACGGTGTTCAGCGCGCGCCTCTTCTCGAAGCGGCCTTCGGCGGCGAGGTCGAGCATCTGCCCGCCGGCCATGCCGCCGATGCCGGCGGCGCGCGCAAGCTCCAGCACCAGCGTGCTGCGCACGCCTGCATCGGCATGCACGTCGGGGCGCGCCATCGCATCGAAGGCCAGAGTGAGCAGCGCATCGCCGGCGAGGATCGCCGTCGCCTCGTCGAACGCCTTGTGCACGGTCGGGCGGCCGCGGCGCAGATCGTCATTGTCCATGGCCGGCAAGTCGTCGTGCGCGAGCGAATAACAGTGCACCAGTTCGAGCGCGCAACCGGCATTGAGCGCGCCCGCGCGGCCGACACCGAACAAGGCCGCACTCTCCACCACCAAGAAGGGACGCAATCGCTTGCCGCCGGCGAGAGCGGCGTGGCGCATGGCAGCGAGGAGGCGCGCGGGGCGCGCGATCTCGCCGGTGAGCGCTTGATCGTCCAACAGGCGCTCGAGCACGGCCTCGGCCTCGGCCGCGGTCGCCGCGAGCCGGCTGCTGAAGTCCTGGGCGGAACTGGCGTCCATGCGGCCATTTACCTCGCCACCGCGGGCGCCGCAATTAGCTCCGCGGATGCGCTAGTGTCGGCGGCATGCACCGGCCTGGGAAACCGATGAGCGTCGCCCATGACATTCTGCGGCTGCCGCATGTGCCGCGGCCGCTGGGTGCTGTGGGGCTCGCCGTGCTGATACTGATCCTGCTGCCCTACCTGATTACGCCTTTTTATTCGTTCGGCGAGCCGGTCTCGACGGTCATGATCTGGCGCCGCATTATGGGCGAGCGGGTCGAGCGCATTTATGTGCCGTTGTCCCGGATATCTCCCAATCTCGCTCTTGCCGTGATCGTCGCCGAGGACGGCCGCTTCTGCGAGCACTACGGCGTCGATTTCGCGGGCATCCGCGACGCCATCAACCAGGCCGACGACCTCGACGACATTCGCGGCGGCTCCACCATCACCCAACAGGTCGCCAAGAATCTGTTTCTGTGGCAGGGCCGCAGCTATCTGCGCAAGGTGCTGGAATTCCCGCTGGCGCTGTGGATCGACCTGGTCCTGTCGAAGCGGCGCATCTTGGAAATCTATCTCAACATTGCCGAATGGGGCCCGAGCGGCCAATTTGGGGTCGAGGCGGGAGCCCGCTATGCCTTCGGCAAATCGGCCCGCGATCTATCGCGTTATCAGGCGGCCTTGCTGGCGGCTGTGCTGCCCAACCCGCATGACCGCGACGCGCGCCACCCTGGACCGATGCTGAGGCGGCTCGCCGGACTTTATGTGAGCCGCGGCGAGCGCGCGCCAAGCGAGGCTTTCTGCCTGCGGCGGACCCACTAGCCTTGCCGACAACCATCCTCTATAAGCCCGGCAATCCACGACATCTCGGAATGTGAGGAGTTACCGTTCATGGCTGTGCCGAAAAGAAAAACTTCGCCGTCGCGCCGCGGCATGCGTCGCTCCGCCGACGCGCTGAAGCAGCCGACCTATATCGAAGACAAGGACTCCGGCGAACTGCGCCGGCCGCACCATATCGACCTGAAGACCGGCATGTACAAAGGCCGTCAGGTGCTCAAGGTGAAGTCGGAAGCGTGACCGCTCGACGGGAAGCTCGCCATGTTCATCCTCGGCTTCCCCCTGCTGCTGATCCCCTTCGCCATCTACAACATCGTCGCCTTCCTGATGCCTGGTGTGAGCTGGACCGGTGTGCTCACCAGCGTGCACATGGTGTCCGGGGCCGACTGGACGATGTCGCTGGGCGACATGCTGGTCGCGCTGGGCGTTTTCATGCTGTTCGGCGAGGTGATGAAATCGACCCGCATCGGCATCCGGACCGTCGTCGACCACGGCCTCTCATTGCTTCTTTTTCTTGCCATGCTCGTCGAATTCCTATTGGTGAGGCAGACGGCGACGGCAACTTTCTTTCTGCTGCTGGTTATCAGTTTCATCGACGTTCTCGGCGGCTTCGCCGTAACTTTGCGCACCGCCCAGCGCGACCTGACCATCGAGGGCAGCGCGCCGCACATCACCTTGTGATCGATTAATTCGCCATCGCATGAGCCGAGACTTCCAACTCCCCGGCCGCTCGCCCGTCATCGCTTGCGAAGGTATGGCGGCGACCTCGCATCCGCTGGCAACGCTCGCGGCGATCGACGCGCTGCGGGACGGCGGCACGGCGGCCGATGCCGCGGTTGCCGCCTGCGCGGCGCTGTGCGTGATCGAGCCGGAAAGCACCGGCATCGGCGGCGATTGCTACGCGCTGGTGTCGCAACCGGGCAAGCCGGTGTGGGGCTACAATGGCTCCGGCCGCTCCGGGGCCAGCGCGTCGGACGAGATGCTGCGCGCGAAAGGCATGGAGGCGATCGGCATGACCTCGGTCCATGCCGTCACTGTGCCCGGCGCGCTCGATGCCTGGGAGGCGATCCTCAAGGCTTATGGACGTTTCGATCTCGCGCGCGCCTTGCAGCCGGCGATCAAATACGCGGAGCATGGCTTTCCGGTATCGCAGCGCGTGGCCTGGGACTGGAGCAGGCATGTGGCCAAGCTCAAAGCCGATCCGGGCGCCACCATGCATTACCTGTTTGACGGCAAGGCGCCGAAGGAAGGCGATGTCGTGCGCCTGCCGGCCCTGGCCGCGACGCTGAAGACGCTGGCGGCGAAGGGCGCCCGCGCCTTCTACGAAGGCGCGATCGCCGAGGACATGGCGGCCACAGTCTCGGCGCGCGGCTCGTTTCTTACCGCCGAGGACTTCGCACGCCACTCAGGCGATGTGGTGACGCCGATCTCCACCAACTACCGCGGCATTGACCTTCTCGAGATTCCGCCCAATGGGCAGGGCCTCACCGCGCTGGTGCTGCTCAACATTCTGGAAAATTTCGAGATTGCCGCGCTCGACCCATTCGGCCCCGAGCGCTTTCATCTGGTGCTCGAGGCGGCGCGGCTCGCCTATGCCATCCGCGATACGCACATCGCCGACTCGGCGCATATGCGCGTGCCGGTCAACGATCTGCTCGACAAAGGTTTTGCCAAGCGGCTTGCCGCCAAGATCGATTTGAAACGCCGCGCCAAGCTGCCGGCGGCGCCGATCCCGGGCAATGACACGGTATATCTCACCGTGGTCGACCGCGACCGCATGGCCGTGTCGTTCATCAACTCACTCTATTCCAATTTCGGGACCGGCATCTGCACCGAGAAGACCGGTATCCTGCTCACCAATCGCGGCGCCTGCTTTACGCTCGCGCCGGGGCATCCGAACACGTTCGGACCGTCCAAGCGGCCGCTGCATACCATCATTCCGGCGCTGGCGATGAAGGACGGCCGCTGCGCTATGAGCTTCGGCGTGATGGGCGCGCACTATCAGCCGATGGGCCACGTGCAAATTATGCTCAATATGCTCGATTACGGCATGGATGTGCAGCAGGCGATCGATCATCCACGCTTCTTCTTTGAAGGCGAGCAGACCGTCGTCGAGCGCGGCACGCCGCAAGCGACTATCGACGGATTAAAACAACGCGGTCACACCGTCGTGCCCGCGGCGACTCCCTGGGGTGGCGCACAAACCATCAAAATCGATTGGGAGCGCGGTGTGCTGATCGCAGGATCGGAGCCGCGCAAGGACGGCTGCGCGCTCGGCTATTAACCGAGAAGCTGAGCGATGTTGCGATAAGCCGCGACGGCCTCCTGCGCGGATACGCGCCGCCGCACGCGCATCTGTGGCGAGCCTTCCTTGACGGCCAGCAAATGGGCGAGGAACGCGGCCTCCCGGTAGCTCGCGCGGCTCGTGCGCGAGCGCACCGGCGCCAGCGCGACTAGCGCGCGGCTTTGCTCGGCTCGGCAGGCCTCGTCTTCGTTCATTGCGTTGTCTCAATTCGGCACATGGCGCAGGGACCTGCTGTCTGTGCCGCAAGACCCGTGCCGGCCGGCCGAAGCCGGGTCCCGCTGCTGTTTTTCCGAATATTTAAAGTTTCTCCGTAACTTGCCGCCAGCCATGCTCTCGATGAAAAGCGCTCAAGCGGTGCGGCGTTCCAAAAAGGGGCGACTGTGACCCGTTTCAACGCGCCAGCCACGACGCCGGATGCGGCGGAGATTCTCACCTCGATCGGCGAAGCCGCCTATGAATGGCGGGTTGATACCGACGCCTTGAGCTGGAGCGATAACGCGGCCGCGGTGTTGGGTGTGGCACGATCTGCCGTCGCCAGCGGCCATGCATACGCTGCGCACGTCGACGCCGAACCCGGGCAGAGCCGGTCCGACGTGGTCGCTCGATCGGCCGGCACAGATGCGGGAGAGGGTGTCGCCTACCAGGTGCAATACGCCTTCAAGCGCCAAGGCGGTGAAAAGACCTGGCTGGAAGACACCGGCCGCTGGTTTGCCGGCGACGACGGCAAGCCCTTGCGTGCGCATGGCGTGATCCGCGCGATCGATGGGCGGCACGAGCGCGAACGCAGACTCGCTCAGCTCGCCAAATACGACCCCGTGACCGGCGAGATGAACCGGGCGCAACTTACCGAGGCACTCGCCGCCACGCTTGAGGCGGCGACGCGCTTTCGCGGCTCCTGCGGTTTTTTGCTGGTATCGATCGATCATCTCGGCCGGCTCAACGAAGCCTACGGTTTCGACGCGGCGGAGGAGGCGATCGCTAGGGTAGCCCGACGCATCCGCTCGCGATTGCGCGGCAAGGACCATCTCGGCCGCTTTTCCGGCAACAAGTTCGGCGTGATCCTGACGACCTGCACGCCGGAGGAAATGGCGGTGGCGGCCGAACGGCTGCTCGCCGGCATTCGTGACGAGCCGATTCCGACATCGGCGGGCCCGATAGCGGTCACCGTCACCATTGGCGGCGTGACCGCGCCGCGTCACGCGCGGACTGTGACGGAAGTATTCTCGCGCGCGCTCGATGCGCTGCATGCCGCGCGCAGCAAGCGGCACGGCTCGTTCCTCGCATACCGGCCAAACGTGGAGCGCGAGGCCTTTCGGCGTGAAAGCATCCGCGCGACGGACGAAATCGTGACGGCGTTGAACGAGCGGCGCATCACGCTTGCCTATGAACCGGTCGTTGATGCGAAAAGCCGCGCCATTGCTTTTTACGAGTGTCTGATGCGCGTGCAGCGCGCCGACGGCAGCATGGCGCAAGCGAACGAGATCATTCCGGTGGCCGAGCGGGTCGGCCTCATCCGCATGCTCGATCACCGCATGCTCGAACTGGTCGTCGAGGAACTCACGGCGGCGCCGCATCTTTGCGCAAGCGTCAATGTCTCGCCTTCGTCGGCAGTCGACCCCGACTGGTGGTTGGGGCTCGGCGCGTTGTTGCGCGCCAACCGCGGCGCCGCCGAGCGCTTGATCGTCGAGATCACCGAAACGGCGGCGATTCAAAACCTCGACGATGCACGCGGCTTCGTTGCCCGCGTCAAAGACCTCGGCTGCCGCATCGCCATCGATGATTTCGGCGCCGGACATACATCCTTCCGCAGCTTGCGCAAGCTCGGCGTCGACATCCTCAAGATCGACGGGGCGTTCGTCCACAATGTGATGCAGTCGGGCGACGACCGTGCTTTCGTGCTTACGCTGATCGAACTGTCACGCCGGTTGTCCTTAAAGACGGTCGCCGAATGGGTGCAGGACGAGGAGGCGGCGCGGGCGCTTGCAGAGTGGGGTTGCGACTATCTGCAAGGCGCCGTGGTTGGCCTCGCCCGCAGCGAGCGGCCCTGGGCTGCCGGCGACGGCCGCACAATGCGGGCCTAGCGGCTATTCTTTGCCGAGCTTATCCAGCCGCCGCTGCATCTCGTCGATCTGGCGCCTGAGGTCGTCCATTTCAGCCGAGCCTGATGGCTTCTCGGCGCCCTTGCTTTGTCCGCGCGCGAAGGGCGCGAACATGGCGAACGTTTTTTCGAACATCTCCATATTGCGTCGGACCTGCTCCTCCAGCGGACCGAAGCCGCCCACGCCGAAAGCCTGCGCCATTTGCTCGCGGAACTTGCCTTGCTCGCGCGTGAAAGTCTCGATCGACTGTTCGAGATAGCGCGGCACCAGCATCTGCATGCTGTCGCCGTAAAAGCGGATCAGTTGACGCAGGAAGGTGATCGGCAGCAGGCTTTGACCTTCTTTGTTCTCCTGCTCGAAGATGATCTGCGCCAGCACGGAGCGGGTGATGTCCTCGCCGGTTTTAGCGTCATAGACGATGAAGTCCTCGCCATTCTTGACCATGGCGGCGAGGTCTTCGAGCGTGACGTAAGTGCTGGTGCCCGTGTTATAGAGCCGCCGGTTGGCATATTTTTTGATCGTGACCGGCTCTTCTTTTTTTTCTTCCGCCATGGCGTCGACTAAAACTCCCTGCCCCGGAAGGCGAGCATAGCCACAATAGGCGGCACGGAGCCAGTCGTTTGTGGCGGCGCGGAAGACCTTCCGACGCGTTGCGGCAAGCCTTGCGGAATGATGCAAAAAGGGCCAATTCTCAGGGCAAACCCGTCTTGTCCGCGAGTTGACACGGCTGCCCGGCGAGCCTGAGGATGCGGCAGCGCCACAACCGTCCAGCGGGCGCAACCGACCGCAAAGGAGTTTTCCGATGGCCGACGACATCGTCATTGTGAGCGCCACCCGCACGCCCGTGGGCGCGTTCAATGGGGCTTTCGCCAACGTGCCGGCGCATGAGCTCGGCAAAACCGCGATCAAATCAGCCGTCGAGCGTGCCGGCCTGGAGCCTGCCCGCATCAACGAAGTGATCATGGGCCAGATCCTGACCGCTGGGCAGGGGCAGAACCCGGCCCGGCAGGCTTCCATTGCCGCCGGCATTCCGGTCGAGAGCCCTGCCTGGGGCGTGAACCAGCTTTGCGGTTCCGGCTTACGCGCCGTCGCCCTCGGCTATCAGCAGGTCGCCAATGGCGATGCCGATATCGTCGTCGCGGGCGGCCAGGAGTCGATGAGCATGGCGCCGCACTGCGCGCATTTGCGCGGTGGGGTGAAGATGGGCCAGTTCGAAATGATCGACACGATGATCAAGGACGGACTGTGGGATGCCTTCAACGGCTACCACATGGGCAACACCGCCGAGAATGTCGCCAAGCAATGGCAGATCACGCGCCGGCAGCAGGACGAATTTGCGCTCGCCTCCCAGCAGAAGGCCGAAGCCGCGCAGAAGGCCGGCAGGTTCAAGGACGAGATTACACCGGTCACGGTAAAGACTCGTAAGGGCGACATCGTCGTGGATACCGACGAATATCCGAAGCATGGCACCACGATCGAGGCGCTATCGAAGCTGCGACCGGCATTCGACAAAGAGGGCACCGTCACCGCTGGCAGCGCCTCCGGCATCAACGACGGTGCCGCGGCGGTAGTGCTGATGAAGGCCTCCGAAGCCGCAAAGCTGGGCAAGACGCCGCTGGCGCGCATCGTTTCCTGGGCGCAGGCCGGCGTCGATCCATCGATCATGGGCACCGGGCCGATCCCGGCCTCGCGCGCAGCGCTGAAGAAAGCCGGCTGGAAAAAGGAGGATCTCGACCTGATCGAGGCCAACGAAGCCTTCGCCGCGCAGGCCTGCGCCGTGAACAAGGACCTCGGCTGGGACACGTCGAAGGTCAACGTGAACGGCGGCGCCATCGCCATCGGCCACCCGATCGGCGCTTCCGGCACGCGCGTCCTGGTGACGCTGCTCTACGAGATGCAGAAGCGCAACGCCAAGAAGGGCCTAGCCACGCTGTGTATCGGCGGCGGCATGGGCATCGCCATGTGCGTGGAGCGCTGATCCCTACAAAATCGGCAAATCTCGGCGTCATGCCCGGCCTTGTGCCGGGCATCCACGTCTTTAAGGTAGAATGAAAAGACGCGGATGGCCGGACAAGCCGGCCATGACGGAACGGGAGGACGAGATGGCTCGCGTTGCGTTGGTCACGGGCGGCAGCCGCGGCATCGGGGCTGCGATCAGCAAGGCCTTGAAGGCCGCAGGTTACACCGTCACCGCCAATTACGGCGGCAACGACGACGCGGCACAGAAATTCAAGGCAGAGACCGGCATTCCTGTGTTCAAGTGGGACGTGTCGTCGTTCGATGCATGCGCCGCCGGCATCAAGCAGGTGGAAAGCGAGGTCGGGCCCATCGAGATACTGGTGAACAACGCCGGTATCACGCGCGACGGCATGTTCCACCGCATGAAGCCCGAGCAGTGGAAGCAGGTGATCGACACCAATCTCGGGTCGCTGTTCAACATGACGCGGCCGGTTTGGGAAGGCATGCGCGAGCGCAAGTTCGGACGCGTCATCAATATTTCCTCGATCAACGGCCAGAAGGGCCAGGCGGGGCAGGTCAACTACTCGGCGGCAAAGGCCGGCGAACTCGGCTTCACCAAGGCGCTGGCGCAAGAAGGCGCGCGGGCGGGCATCACGGTCAACGCCATCTGCCCCGGTTACATCAACACCGAGATGGTGCAGGCGGTGCCCAAGGATGTGCTGGAGAAATCGATCCTGCCGCAAATCCCGATCGGCCGCCTCGGCGAGCCGGAGGAGATCGCGCGCTGCGTCGTGTTTCTCGCCTCGGACGATGCGGGCCTGATCACCGGCGCAACGCTGACGGCGAACGGCGGGCAGTATTTCGTCTGATGTCCTTGGACGTTAACTGTCGTGCAGGGCGGCCTGAAAAGGCGCCAGCGCGACTAGAAAAATCCGACGGATTCACACCCGGCGCCCGCCTTGAAGCTCAGCTTGTGTTGCCGCGCCGGCACATCGATGACATGGATTGTGCCATCGCCTTGGCAAGCGACAAAAATTTCGTCTCCGCGGAAGGCAAAATCCATGGGCTGGCTGCCGACTCTGATGGCACTCTGCTTGTCCGCTGACGGGTCGATGATGCTGACCGTGTCGCCGTTCATGCTGGAGACGACGAGCAGCTTTCCGTCAGGCGAATAGCGTGCGATCTGCGCCGCCTTCGGCACGCCTTCGAGCGGGACCGTGCGAGCGACGCGGCCCTCCGTCGTATCGATCAGGAACAACACCGGGCTCTGGTCGCTCACCGCCACGGCGGTCCGGCCGTCGCTCGAGACGGCGATACCGGCGATGGCCTGCGGCGCGTCGATCTTGCCCAGCAGCTTGCGTTTGCGCAGATCGATCACAGAAACGGTCGCATCCTCTTCGTTATCGGTATAGAGCCTGCTGCCGTCATTGCTGATGCACAGCCGATGGCCGTTGGTCGAGCCGGAGTCGATCGCATCGACAACTGTGTGCGTCTGTGGGTCGATCACCACGATTTTCGCGCTGTTTTCGCAGGTGATGTAGATGAGGCCGTCGGTGCCGCGGCGCACCGTGTGCGGCGCCACGTAGGGCGAAAGGTCGATGTCGCACAGGCGCGCACGCTTGCGGCAGTCGATGACGTGCAGCGTGTGGCCGGGATTCGGATTGCGGCCGTGAATGCCGTCGCCGAAAATCGGCACATAAGCGAGTCCTGTTTCCGGGACCACGAGCAACTCATGCACGGTGCGCTGGAATCCGTCGAGCGCGGTTTCCGTTTCGTAGGTCGCCGGGTTGATGAACAGGACCTTGCAGCCGACTTTGTCGACCGCGATCATGCCGCGAACGTCCGTGAGGCCGGACATATCGTGCCGCTCAGCGCCGCCGCGCCTTCTTTTTCTTTTTGGCGGCGCGCGGCGAGGCCGCAGGCTTGCGCACGGATTTTGCCGGTGCGGCCGAGCGGCCTTCGGCCTTGTCGAGCCGCACGCTCCAGTATTCCCAGGCACGCATCACCGGCCCCGGCTGCAGATTGTACTGCGCCGCAAGCTCGGTTTCCTCGGCATTGAGGGGCTCGAACCCTGCGCCCAGCAGCTCGGCCTGAATTTGGGCGGCGGCATTGCGCGCGGTGTAGATGGTGCGGAACGTGAGCTCCTCGAGCGAGCGGCCGGCCACGGTCGCGCCGTGTCGCCGCATCAGCACCGTCCAGTACGGTCCGAGGGCGCGGGCGAGCGACGCGCCTTCCTCCGGCTTGATAACCAAGAGGCTGGTGTTGCCGAACTCGTCGCGGCTGTCCCACACCGGGACTTTCGGACCCATGAGCGCGCCCATGTGGTTGAGCGGCTTCATCGCCATGCTGGTGACGCAGAACGGCAGCATCGACGGCGCGTGGTGGTGGCAAATCGCCATCACATCGGGGCGTGCCTTGTAAATCTCTCCGTGGATCACGCGTTCGCCGTAAAGCCGCTCCTTGATCGGCGTGACAATCTGTGAATCGAGAGTGAATTCGTGGATGTCGTCAGGCTGCACCAGCTCCGGCCCGAGCGAGCGCGACATCAAATAACGGTTGGCGTTGCTTGGGTGTCGCATTGTGACGTGGCCGAAGGCATCGAGCACGCCTTCATGAGCGATCATGCGGTTGGCGCGCGCGAGCACCTCGCGCGCTTCATCGACGGACATTGGCAAGGCCGGTTCTCCCGATGGTAGGTGTCATGCCCGGCTTTCTGCTGGGCATCCACGCATTCTTCGTTGACAGTTCTAAAGACGTGGATGGCCGGGACAAGCCCGGCCATGGCGTTTTTATCTCGGCCGCCAGCTCGGCGGCGCCAATTCGAAGCCGTTGAAATCGAAGGCCGGCGCCACTGTGCAGCCGGCGAGCGTCCAATCGCCGGCGCTCTCGGCCGCCTGCCAGGCGCGCGCCGGCACGATCACCTGCGGGACCTCGCCGGCATGGATGTCGGCACCAAGGCGGACAATCTCCTCTTTGGAGCCATCCACGATTTCGAGCTTGAGCGGCGCGCCGCCATAGTAATGCCAGACCTCGACCGCATCGATGCGGTGCCAATGCGAGCGCTCGCCGCGGGCCAGCAGAAAAAGAATGGCGCTCGACGCGGCGCGGCCGTCATGGGTGCGGGTGTCCCGGAACGTCTCGCGATAGTGCCCGCCTTCGGGATGCGGCTTGAGATTGAGCGTACGGATAAGCTCGGCTGCCGTGGGCGGGGACATTGACGCAACTTCCCTCATCCTGAGAGTGACCGGAGCAAGCAGAAAAATCGGGCGCGTTGACCGACTCAAATGCGCTTGCGCTCAGGCGGCGGCGCTAGAACCTATTCTTCCTTTGCCTGATCTCCGCGAAAACCTGCGCCGCCGGTTTGCCTGCCATGCCGATATCCGCGGCCACCTCGGGCACATCGGCGCGTAGAAACGGGTTGGCGCGTTTCTCCTCGCCGATGGTCACGGGAATTGTGGGCTCGCCTCTCGCGAGTTGCCGGTTGGCCTCAGTTTCGCGCGTTTTAAGAGCGGAATTGTTTTTTTCGATAGTGAGAGCGAAGCGGATGTTGGCCGCCGTGTATTCATGCCCGCAATAAATTTTCGTCTCGTCCGGCAGCTGGCGCAGTTTCTTCAGCGATGCCCACATCATGTCCGGGTTGCCTTCGATGACCCTGCCGCAGCCGATAGAGAACAGCGTGTCGCCGACGAAAGCGACGGCGTCGTTATGAAACCAATAGGCGATATGGTCCAACGTGTGGCCCGGCGTCTCGATCACATTGGCCGCGAGATTGCCCATGCTGATTTTGTCGCCCTCTGCGACTCTCTCGTCGACGCCCGGAATATCGCTGCCCTTGGCGGGCGCAACCACACGGCATCGGTGCTTGCGTTTCAGCGCCTCGATGCCGCCGACATGATCGTGGTGATGGTGGGTGACTAGGATGTCCGTCAGCGTCCAGCCGGTCTGCGCGAGCGCCGCCTCGATCGGCGCGGCCTCCGGCGCATCGATGGCGGCGGTCGCCCCGGTTTGCGAATCGTGCAGCAACACGCCGTAGTTGTCGCTCAAACATTTAAACAAACGGATTTCCGCAGCCATAGCGTCCTCGTTGCTCGGGCGTTAACTGTAGCATGAGCAAAGAATGGCCGCGCAGCAACAACGTTCCTTGCGAGTAAACCTTTGCGGCGCCGTTTCGTGGTAATTTGAACCCATGTCTATCGATGTCGTCGATCTGCGTAACTTTTACGGCCAGCGGCTCGGCGTCGTGGCCCGCCGCTTCATCGGCCGCGGGGTGCGTTCGCTATGGCGCAATACCGCCGGCCAACGTGTGCTCGGCATCGGTTACGCGACCCCGTATCTTGGGCTGTTTCGCGAAGAGGCCGAGCGCTGCCTCGCCTTTATGCCGGCGGCGCAAGGCGTCGTGAAATGGCCAAGCACCCGGCCGGCATTGTCAACGCTCGTCGACGAAAATGAATTGCCGCTGCCGGATGCCGCCGTCGACCGCATCTTGTTGGTGCACGCGATTGAAATGACCAACGACCCAGCCACGCTGTTGCGTGAGGTCTGGCGCGTACTCGCGTCGGGGGGACGTTTGCTGGCCGTGGTGCCGAACCGCCGCGGGCTGTGGGCGCGCATGGACACGACGCCGTTCGGACACGGCCGCCCTTACTCGCGCTCGCAGATCAACCAGCTTCTGCGCGAAACGTGGTTCACTCCGACGGGATGGAGCGAGGCGCTCTATGTGCCGCCGGTTGCGCGGGGCTGGTTTCTTCGCTCTGCCGTTGCCTGGGAGCGCACCGGCGCCAGTTTGTCCGCGCCGTTCGCCGGCGTTCACCTGGTCGAAGCGACCAAGCAGGTCTACCGCGCCATTCCTGCGCGCAAAGTGAAGCGTCGGCTGGTGCCCGTCCTCGAGCCGGCATTGGCACCGACGCCGGGGAGATAACTATTCGCCGCCCTGTTCGGGGCCGCCGCCTTCGCCTTGCGGCGCGGTATTTTGCGGCTGGCCGCCGCCGAAGTCCGGGCGATCCGGACGATAACCACCGCGATGGCGCCGGCGCCGGCGGAAATTGTTGCCGTAGCGGTCCTGGTTGCGGTCGCCCTGGTCGTAGCCGTTGCCGCCCATGCCCGGCTGCGGCGGTTGTCCGCCGCCGGTGATGAATGCAGGCAGACCGCCGACCTCTTGTCCTTCGCCTTGATGCTGTTGCGGCGGGCGGTTGTGCTGAGCCTGATCGCGCGGAGGGAATGGCTGCGCATTCGGCGGCAGATAAGGCTGCGGCTGCGCCTCGCGCGGCACAAAGCTCGGCTCGTTTTGGCCCATGAACGGCTGCCCGTCATCGCCCTCGTCGTCGTAGTCATCCGCGGCACCTTGCGGCGGGGCGCTCGGCATTTGGCCTTGTTGTTGTTGCTGTTGTTGTTGCTGGTAATACGGATTCTGCTGGCGGAATTGTTCTTGGGCGGCGGCGATCAGGCGGAAATAGTGTTCGGCATGTTGATAGTAGTTTTCTGCGGCGATGGGATCGCCGGAGCTTTGCGCATCCCGCGCCAGCTGAATGTACTTTTCCGCAATATGCGACGCGGTACCGCGGATCTTCACGTCCGGTCCGTTCGACTCATAGACCCGCGTGAGCGGATTCTGGCTTTTGCGGTGACCGCCGCGTCCCCGCATGCGCTTTTGACCGTTTCTCATGATTTGCCCGTTCGCCAACCTCTCATGTTTCAGTGCTTGCAGGTAACTCAAGCCACGTAGAAGCTACGGCGCGCTTTGCCCGCGCTCAATTTCCGTGCGAATGCCTCGAATTTTCCTAGCGCGATTGCAACGGCAACCCCAATGGCCGCAATTTAGCGGCGCTGCCAACCTCTCGTTACGCGCATCCCATAGGTGTCGAGGTTCGATGCGCTCAACCGGTGAAGCATCCGGACCCGTACCAGGCGTTCCATTGGCCCTTGCACTGCAACCCACACAGAGCCGCGGGCTCCGGGGATATCAAGCGGTGCATCACGGGTCGATTCCGTAACTGAAAGCTAGTCGTTTCCGCGGCACATTCCAAGGGTTTTTTTTCGGCGATTTACGAGGGTTGCATTTTCATGCAGTCGGAATGCGACGGCGCCATGGCGGCTGCCGTGGCGCCCAGCACGCGCGGAATTCCGGCCAGATCCTTGCGCGTGCCGATCACGCGCAGACCGGCTTTGGTAAACAGCGCGGCGACAGGGCTCTCCTGACCCGCGCCAAGCTCGACGAACAGGCGCCCGCCGGCGGTCAACAGCCGCAGCGCATGCGGGGCGATCGCGCGATAAGCGGCAAGTCCATCATTGCCTCCGTCGAGCGCTTCCATCGGCTCGAACTCGCGCACCTCGGGCGCCAACGATGCGATCTCGTTACGCCCAATGTAAGGCGGATTGGACACGATCAGATCGAACCAGCCTTGCACGCCTGCGGCGATATCGCAGGCGATGAAAGTGCAGCGGTCCTTGAGCCCATTGCGTTCGGCGTTGAGGCGGGCGACATCGAGCGCAGCCTCGCTGATATCGGTGCCGAGGCCTATCGCTTTGGGCAGCTCCTTGAGCAGAGCGAGCAGCAACGCGCCCGAGCCGGTACCGATATCCAGGATGCGCAAGCTTTCCATTGTCGTGCCGTCCTGGCCGAGCGCGTCGAGCGCGGCCTCCACAACCGTCTCGGTTTCCGGCCGCGGCACCAGCACGGCGGGCGTAACAA
Organism: Pseudolabrys sp.; assembly: GCA_035652735.1. Taxonomy (GTDB): domain Bacteria; phylum Pseudomonadota; class Alphaproteobacteria; order Rhizobiales; family Xanthobacteraceae; genus Pseudolabrys. Next base: position 17,316 of record DASRDF010000011.1, read on the forward strand.
CGAGCGGCAAACTCCAGAATTCCTTGACGCCGAGGATCCGCGCCACCGGCTCGCGTCTAAGCCGCCGCGCGGCGAGAGCGGAAACGGCGTCGGTCTCGCGCGCCTCCAGAATGCGGTCCCACTGTGCGGCAAGCTGCGTACGGTTGAGACGAAGCGCGTGGGCGAGCAGCAGACGCGCGTCTGCTTCGGGCGCCTCGATGCCGGCGAATCTGAAAGACTGCGCGATCAGCTGCACCGCCTCGGCCGCGCAGGCGCCCGCCTTCAGGCCTGGAATGATTCTCACGTTGCGCCTTCGGCCGCCAGCAGTTCGGCCTGATGCTGCGTCACCAGCGCATCGATGACCTCGTCGAGCGCTTCGCCTTCCATGATCTGCGGCAATTTATAAAGCGTGAGATTGATGCGATGGTCGGTCACGCGCCCTTGCGGGAAGTTGTAGGTGCGGATGCGCTCGGAGCGGTCGCCCGAGCCGATCTGTCCGCGCCGCTCGGCCGCGCGTTCGCTGTCGCGTTTGCTCTTTTCGGCGTCGTAGAGCTTGGCGCGCAGCATGCGCATCGCTTTGGCGCGGTTCTTGTGTTGCGAGCGCTCCTCCTGCACCAGCACGACGATGCCGCTGGGGATATGGGTGATACGGATGGCCGATTCCGTCTTGTTGACGTGCTGGCCGCCGGCGCCTTGCGCGCGCATGGTGTCGATCTTCAGATCGGCGTCGTCGATGTCGATGTCGACGTCCTCGACCTCCGGCAGCACGGCCACGGTGGCGGCCGAAGTGTGGATGCGTCCCGAAGCTTCGGTGTCGGGCACGCGCTGCACCCGGTGCACGCCCGATTCGAACTTCAGCTTGGCGAAGACGCCGCGCCCATGCACCTCCGCGACGATTTCCTTAAACCCGCCTTTGCTGCCCTCGCTCATCGAGACGATCTCGACCTTCCAGCCCTGCTTGGCAGCGTAGCGTTCGTACATGCGGAACAGATCGCCGGCAAACAAGGCCGCTTCGTCGCCGCCGGTGCCCGCGCGAATTTCGAGAATGGCGTCATGGTCGTCCATGGCGTCTTTCGGTATCAGCGCCAATTGGATTTGATGTTCGAGCCGGTCGCGCCGGGTATTGAGCACCGGCTTTTCTGCTTCCGCCAGCCGCCGCATTTCGGCATCGGTTTTCGGGTCGCCGATCAGTGCGTCGAGATCGGCAATTTCCTTGACCACGGCGCGATAGGCCCTGATCGCTTCGATGACGGGCGAAAGCTCGGCGAATTCACGCGACAGCTTCACATAGGCCTCGGGCGCGAGATTGGTCGCCAGCTCGCTTTCCACCATGGCGTGGCGGGCGAGCAGGGCGTCGAGCTTCTGTTCAGGCAGGGCGATCATTTTTCGTCAGGCCCGGCTTTGCGCCGCGTATCCACGTCTGTTGTTGGTGTCCACTTGTAAAGGCGTGGATGGCCGGGACAAGCCCGGCCACGACGCCCTTTAAAGCTGCAGCCCTTCCGCTGCGGCGAAGGTTTCGAGCTTGTGGCGGATGGAGACGCTGCCCACCGGCTGCGACAATAACGGCAGCACGGCTTGCTCGCCTTTGCGCACGTCGAGGTCTATGAGCAGCGCCTTCACCGGACCTACCGCCGACGGCGAAAGCGACAGCGAGCGGTAGCCGAGGATCGCCAGCGCCAAAGCCCCGATCGGCTGCGAGGCAAGCTCGCCGCACAGGGCGACCGGCTTGCCATGTTTCTTGCCGCAGTCGGCGATCTCCTTGAGGGCACGCAAGACCGGCGCCGACAGCGGATCGAACCGCTCGGAAACGCGCATATTTCCGCGATCGGCGGCGTAAAGGAATTGCATGAGGTCGTTGGAGCCGACGGAAAGAAAGTCGACCCGCTGCAAGAGTTCGTCGAGTTGAAAGAGAAGCGCCGGCACCTCGAGCATGGTACCGATCTCCACGCGTTCCGGCAGTTGATGGCCGTGGCGGCGCAAATGTGTCAGCTCCACCTCGACCATGGCCTTGGCCTTGTCGAATTCTTCCACGACCGCGACCATCGGAAACATCAACCGCAACTCGCGCCCGCCCGAAGCACGCAGCAGCGCCCGCAACTGGCTGCGCAGCAGGCCCGGCCGGTCGAGACCGAGGCGGATGGCGCGCCAACCGAGTGCAGGGTTTTCCTCCTCGACGTTGCGCATATAGGGCAGCACCTTGTCCCCGCCGATATCGAGCGTGCGGAAGGTCACCGGCTTGCGGCCGGCGGCGTCGAGCACAGAGCGGTACAGCGCAAGCTGCTCCTGCGTGCGCGGAAAGCTGTCGGCGACCATGAATTGCAACTCGGTGCGGAAAAGACCGATGCCCGCTGCGCCGGTCTCCTCGATGTGCGGCAGGTCGATGGCGAGCCCGGCATTGATCATCAGCGTGAACTTGTGGCCGTCCTTGCTGATCGTCGGCTTGTCGCGGAGCGCGTGGTACTGCGCTTGGCGCCGTGCCCGCAGGCGGACGCGCTCGGCATAGGCCGCTTCGATGTCCGACGGCGGCCGCATATGCACGTGGCCGGTGGTGCCGTCGACAATGATGGCGTCGCCCGGTTCCACCAGGCCGGTGGCGTTGGCGATCTCGCCGACGGCGGGAATGCCGAGCGCGCGCGCGACGATCGAAACGTGCGAGTTCGGTCCGCCCTCCTCGAGCACCAGCCCGCGTAGCCGCTTGCGGTCGTAGTCGAGCAGTGCCGCCGGTCCCATCGAGCGCGCCACCACAATGGCGTTCTCCGGCAATCGCTCCTTGGCCGGCGCATGATCCCGGCCCATCAGTACGCGCAGGAGCCGATTGGCGAGGTCGTCGAGATCGTGTAGCCGATCGCGCAAATAGGGGTCGGACGCGCGCAACATGCGTGCGCGCGTATCGGACTGCACGCGCTCGACGCCGGCTTCGGCGGTGAGACCCGTCATCACCGCTTCGCGCATCTTGTGCAGCCAGCCCTGGTCGTACCCGAACATGCGGTAAGCTTCGAGCACGTCGCGATGCTCGCCGCCGTCGGCGACATCGCGATGCTCGACCAAGCGGTCAAGGTCCGCGCGCAAGGTCGCGATCGCGGCGTCGAGACGCTTGAGCTCGCGGGGTACGTCATCGGCAATGACATCGGTGATGACGACGCGGGGCTCGTGCAGCACCACATGGCCGAGCGCGATGCCGTCCGACAATTGCGTGCCGACCATATGCAGCGTGTGGCCGGCAGCGGGCTCGGCGCCGGGGCGGGCGAGGGCGGAGAGCTCGCCCGAGGCGATCATCTCGGCGAGCACCATCGCCGTCGTCTGCAGCGCCTCGACTTCTTCTTCCGTGTAGGTGCGGCGCGCGCGGTTTTGCACCGTGAGGACGCCGAGCGTGTTGCCGGCGCGCAGAATCGGCACGCCAAGGAACGAGCGATAGACCTCCTCGCCCGTTTCCGGCCGATAGGAGAAGGCCGGGTGCGCTTGCGCGTCCGAGAGGTTGATCGGGTTGGCTTCGCTCGCCACCAAGCCGACGAGGCCCTCGTCGGCTTTCAGCACGGTTTTGTGGACGGCTTCGCGTTTGAGGCCCTCGGTGGCATAAAGCTCCAGGGTTCCGTCCGCGCCCAAGACGTAGACGGAGCAGACCTCGGCCACCATGTTGGCGGCGATCAGCACCACGACCTTGTCGAGGCGGTCCTGCGCGCTGACCGGCTCCGCCATCACCTCGCGAAGCCGGCGCAACAGCACGCGCGGACCGCCGAGCGCGCCACGCATTATCGAAGTCCTTACGACCGCGGCTCGACTCCGCAGCCTCGTTTACGGTCCGATCATGTACGAATAGCGACCGCGGGACCGGGCACCCGCAGCCGCTCATCGCTCAGGCTATAGCGAATGGCCTATGCAAGGGGCAAGCCAAAGCCGCGGGCAACACGCCGGCATTACTGGAGTTCGCTGCGGTGCAGCGGCGAAACGCGCTAGGCTTTTAGTTTCAGCAGCGCGTCGGCGTTGCCGTGCGCGAGCTTGGCCAGGTCGGCGGGCGAAAGCGAAACGCGATCGAGAAATTCACGGCCCTTGATATTGGGCGCATAGGGGTAATCGACCGAAAACAGGATTCGGTCGATGCCGAACGTCTGTAGCGCGACAAGGAACGGCGGTTCGGTGAACAGCCCGCTGGTGGTAATCCAGACCTGTTCGAGGATGGTTTGGCTGATCGTCCGTTTGAGGTGCCCGATCTCGAGCGCGAAAGTCTCGTCGATGCGCGCCAGCATCATCGGCAGCATTTCGCCCATATGGCCGACGATGATTTTCAGCTTCGGGTGCTTGTCGAAGGTGCCTGCGAGCACCATGCGCAGCACGTGGATGGCAGTCTCGGAATGCCAGCCCCAGCCGGCAGCCTCCAAGGCGCGGCCCGCGCCTTGCTCGAGCCCGGCATAGTAGGCTTGCCGCACGGGCGCCGGCGCCAGATGCGGATGGATGTAAATCGGCACGTCGAGCTGCTCGGCCGCGGCGAGCAGGCCGTCATAACTGGCATGGTCGAGAAAACGCCCATCGGTCGTGCCATGCACCATGGCGCCTACGAACTTGAGCTGCTTGACCGTGCGTTCGAGCTCGGCGCCGCACGCATCCGGCGACTGCGTCGGCAGCACGGCAAATCCGGCGAGCCGGTCGGGACGGCGGGCAACCGCGGCAGCGAGGTAATCGTTGATCTCGCGCGCCATGGCGATGCCTTCGGCGCCGGGCAGCAGGTCCGGTCCGGGCCCGTTGTTCGACAGCACCTGCACCGAGATGCCGGCCTCGTCCATCGATTGGAAGCGGCGCTCGCCGATTTCGGGCAACAGCTCCATCGGGTTCGGTCCCTGCGTCGGCGCACGGCGCGGCTGGTAGCCGCGAGCTTTGATGGCCGCTGGATCGATGCGCTTGACCACCGCGGGGACCGAAAAGTGCTCTTCGAGCGCGACGACACGCATGGTGCTTCCTTCCAATTGCTATTGAGCTTGTCGGGTTATGCCTTATCGAGCCCGTAGAGCGCATGCAGCGTGCGCACCGCAAGGTCGGTTTGGGCCGCCTTGATGAGAACGGAAAATTTGATCTCGGAGGTGGTGATGGCGAGAATGTTGATCTTTTTTTCCGACAGGGCCTTGAACGCCCTCGCCGCGACGCCGGCGTGGCTGCGCATGCCGATGCCGATCACCGACACCTTGGCAACGTCGGTCGCGCCGTCGAGACGCTCGAAGCCGATGGCGCTTTTGGCCTTGTCGAGCGTCACGCGGGCGCGCTCGTAGTCGGCCGAGGGGACCGTGAAGGTCAAGTCGGTTGTCGCGCCGTCGGCCGAGACGTTCTGCACGATCATGTCGACATTGATATTGGCGTCCGCCAGAGGGCCGAAGATCGCGGCGGCGACGCCGGGCTTGTCCTGCACGCGGCGAATGGAGATTTGCGCCTCGTCCTTGGAGAAGGCGATGCCGGTGACGACCTGCTGTTCCATGATTTCACTCTCGTCGCAAATAAGCGTGCCGGAAGGCGGCTGCTTGGGATCGATGTCTTCCGGCTTCACGAAGCTGGAGCGCACGAAGATGGGCACGTTGCGCGTCATGCCGAGCTCGACCGAGCGCACCTGCATGACCTTGGCGCCGAGCGAGGCGAACTCCAGCATCTCTTCATAGGCGATCTTGTCCATGCGACGGGCTTGCGGCACCACGCGCGGATCGGTGGAGTAGACGCCGTCGACGTCGGTGTAGATGTCGCAGCGCTCGGCGCCGATCGCCGCGGCGATGGCGACCGCCGAGGTATCGGAGCCGCCGCGGCCCAGCGTGGTGATGCGGCCGCTCTCCTTGTGCAAGCCCTGAAAGCCGGCGATCACTGCGACCTGCCTGCGCTCTTTGAATCGCTTGAGCAGCTCGTCGCCGTTGACCTCGACAATGCGCGCCGAACCGTGGGCGTTGTCGGTCAGGATCGGCAATTGCCAGCCTTGCCAGGAGCGTGCCTCGACGCCCATGCCTTCGAGCACGATGGCCAGCAGGCCGGCGGTGACCTGCTCTCCGCTCGCCACCACGGCGTCGTATTCGCGCGTGTCGTGCAGCATGGCGGCCTGGCGGCACCATTCGACGAGCTGGTTGGTCGTTCCCGCCATGGCGGACACGACGACGGCCACGTCGTTGCCGGCGGTCCATTCGCGCTTGACGTGGCGCGCCACGTTGCGGATGCGGTCGAGGTCGGCGACCGAAGTCCCGCCGAATTTCATCACCAGCCGTGCCATTGATGGTCCCGGGCCTGCCAAAGGCGTAAAAGGGCGCGTATACATACCGGCGAGGTTGCTCACCTGCAACAATGGCGGGCTACGGCAGCACGATGGCTTCCGATGGTTAATCGCAAAAGCGGCGCAAGCACGGTCGATACAGCGGAAGTGGAGCGCTTCTCGCGCCATGCCGCCGACTGGTGGGACGCGCGCGGCCCGATGGCGGCGCTGCACAAGCTCAATCCGGTGCGGCTCGCCTACATCCGCGACCGGGCGTGCGAGCGGTTCGGCCGCGACGCCCGGATGCTCGACTGCCTGAAAGGCCTGCGCGTGCTCGATATCGGCTGCGGCGGCGGCATCCTGTCGGAGCCGCTGGCGCGGCTCGGCGCGCAGGCGGTGGGCGTCGATCCGTCGGCGGAGAACATCGCCATCGGCCGCGCGCATGCGGCGGAGCACGGCGTTGCGGTCGACTACCGCGTCGGCACCGCCGAAGAATTGGCGCAAGCGGGCGAGACATTCGATCTCGTTCTGGCGATGGAAGTGGTCGAGCACGTCGCCGACGCGCCGCTGTTCGTCTCCACCTGCGCTGCGATGGTGCGTCCCGGCGGCCTGCTGATTGCCGCGACGCTCAATCGCACGCTCAAGAGTTTTGCGCTGGCCATCGTCGGGGCCGAATACATTTTGCGCTGGCTGCCGCGCGGCACGCATCAATGGGAGAAGTTCGTGACGCCGCGCGAACTCGAGAGCGCGGTTGAGAACAGCGGCCTGCGCGTCATCGGCGAGCGCGGCGTCGTCTACAATCCGTTCGCCGACCGTTGGCAGTTGTCGTCGGACACGGACGTGAACTACATGCTGGCGGCCGCGCGCGACAAAACAGGAGAAGGCGCATGATTCTGGAGCTCGTTGAGTTCAATTCGCCGAAGGGGTGGAGCCGCAGCCAGGTGGCCGAGGAAGCGCGTAACGTCATCCCGCGGTGGACGGCGAACAAGGAGTTGTTGCGCAAGCATTTTCTGCTCGAGCTCGACGGCAAGACCGGCGCCGGCGTCTACATCTGGCGCTCGGTCGAGGCGGCGCAGCGGGCGCATAACGAGGAGTGGCGCCAGTCGGTGATCAGACGCACCGGCGGCGCGCCGACCATTCGCTATTTCGACCTGTTCCTGCTGATCGACAACGAGAACGGCACAGTCGCCGAGTTCCCCGAGGCGGCCGAGATCGAGGCGGCGGCGGCATAGCAGGTTCGCCACCGCCGGGCTTGTCGCCGCCGCCCCCGCAAGCAAGGGTGCCCGGCGCAAAGCCGCGCATGACCTTGTCGGGATCGCACGATGCTCTGGGCCGTCTTCACGTTGATCGCCGCGGCGGCGCAGACCGCGCGCAACGCCATGCAGCGGGAGTTGACCGCGACGCTCGGCACCGTCGGCGCCACGCATGTCCGGTTCCTGTTCGGCTTCCCGTTTGCGCTCGTCTTTCTCGCCGGCGTGGCCGCCGCGGCGGGGGAGGGGCTCCCGGGCACGCCGCCGATCTTCTGGCCTTGGATTCTCTGGGGCGCCTTCGCGCAGATCGCGGCCACCGCCACCATGCTCTCGGTGATGGGCCAGCGCTCCTTCGTGGTTGCCTATGCGTACATCAAGACCGAGCCGGTCCAGGTCGCATTGTTCGGTCTCGTCTTTCTCGGCGACACGGTGACGCCGCTGGCGGCCGTGGCCATCCTGGTCGCGACCGCCGGCGTCATCGTGATCTCGCTCAAGGCGGGCGCCGCCGAGGCGCGCACGGCGCGATCGACGATCGTCGGTCTGGTCTCGGGCGGCTTGTTCGCGCTCTCCGCCATCGGCTATCGCGGCGCAATTTTAAACCTGCACCTGAAGGATTTCGTGCTGGCGGCGACGTTCACGCTGGCCGTCGGCCTGGTGATCCAGGCGGCCGCGCTGTCGTTTTATCTATGGCTGCGCGAGCCGAAGGTCATGACGGATATCATGCGGGCCTGGAAACCCTCGTTGTTCGCCGGCTTCATGGGCGCCTTCGCGTCGGAATTCTGGTTTCTCGGCTTCGCCATCACCACCGCGGCCAACGTGCGCACATTGGCGCTGGTCGAGGTGCTGTTTGCGCAAGGCGTGACCCACTTCATCTTCAAGCAACCGACCACGAACCGCGAACGGCTCGGCATCGTGCTGGTCGTGATCGGGGTCGCGTTGCTTGTTTGGGCGTACTAGCTGGCCCCGGCGGGCCTGTGTAGAGTCCGGCTGCCATTCTGCCTCGGGGGGCGCGCCATGTATTTCGACTATAGCGGTATCGTCGGCCTGATAATTCTGATCCTCGATATTTGGGCAATCGTGACCATCATCCAGGGCCGCGGTCCCACGGAGAGAAAGCTGCTGTGGGTCCTGGTGATCCTGCTGCTCCCCCTGATCGGTCTCATTCTTTGGCTGGCGATCGGCCGGCGCAAATAGCGCGCTCGCATGGGCCGCGCGCCCTAGTTCTTGTCGTCCGGCAGCACCGGCAATGGATGGAATTCGATGCCTTCTTCGGCGAGACGTTTGGCTTCGTCCGGCGATGCCTCGCCATAGATCGAGCGGTGCTCGATTTCGCCATAGTGCATCTTGCGCGCCTCGTCGGGAAAGCGCGGTCCGACATGCTCGGCATTCTTGATGAGGTGCTCGCGCAGTTCCTTGAGCTTGGCGCGCACCTCGCGCTCTTGCGGCGACAGCATGGCCACCGGACTGGCTTGAGGAGAGATAGCGGCCGGTGGTGTGGGGACGGCCGGAGCGGGCGCGGGCTGCACGACGGTTTCGGTCGGCATCGAGGCTCTCGCAGACGATGCCAACCGAGGCGCCATGATCGCTTTCTCGACTGCAGTCGAGCCGCAATGCGGGCAACTCACCAGCTTGCGCTTGGCTTGCCGGTCATAGGCAGCGGAATCGGCAAACCAGCTTTCAAAGCCGTGTCTCTTGTCGCACACCAGCGCGTAACGGATCATTCGCCGGCTCCGGGCACCACATGCAGATGCGTCGGCTCGGCAAGCGGCTCGACGATCTCAAAACGCCGCCCGTGTTCCAGCGACGGGATGCGCGCGCGCGCCTTGGCAACCTCTGCGATGTCGATCTCCGCCATCACCAGCCCCGGTTCGGTGCCGCCTTCTGCCAAAATGCGCCCCCAAGGGTCAACGATCAGTGAATGGCCGAAGGTTTCGCGTCCGTTCTCGTGCTTGCCGCCTTGCGCGGCGGCGAACACGAAGCAACCGTTTTCGATCGCACGGGCGCGCAACAGCGCATGCCAATGCGCTTCGCCTGTCTGCTGGGTGAAAGCGGAGGGTACAGCGAGCATGATAGCGCCCGCTTCCGCTAGCGCCCGGTAGAGAGCGGGAAAGCGCAGGTCATAGCAGATGGTAAGGCCGAGCCTGCCCCAGGGCAGGTCGGCGAGCACCGCCAACTCCCCCGGGCGATAAGTGCGCGATTCCCGATAGCTCTCCCCGCCAGCCAGGTCGACGTCGAACATATGGATTTTGTCGTAACGCGCCGCGATCTCGCCGCGCGGATCGATGAGGAAGGTGCGATTGGCGGCTCGCTCATGGCCGGCTTTGATCGCCAATGATCCAACATGGATGTAGAGGCGGAGCTTGCGCGCAAGCTCGCGCAGGGTTGCGAGCGAGGCATCCTGCTCTTCCGCAACCACGCTCGACAACAGCCGCTCGCGCTTGGCCTCCAAGATGTTGGTCATCTCCGGCGTCTGTACGTAGTCGGCGCCGGCCGCTTTGGCTTCGCTGATCATGCGCGCTGCCGCGTCGATATTGAGCCCAGGTGCCATGCCGGAGCGCATCTGAATCATGGCAGCCTTGAATGTGCCCGCAGTCATCAGGCTCCCCGCGTCCCGGATGCGGTGCAGCGCGAGCGCAGCGAAGCGGTGCACCGCTGATCCGGGACCTTTGCAAGTACCGAATTCTCGACGGTCCCGGGTCTGCGGCGCAGCGTTATACGCTGCGCCGCACCCGGGACACGAGGATGCACAAATGCGCGGCTCATGCGGTCGCCTCGCCTTTGAGCATCAGGTCGAGCCTGCCGGCGCGCTCGAGCGCGTGCAGTTCGTCGCTGCCGCCGACATGGACCGGCCCGATGAAAATTTGCGGCACGGTATAACGCCCATTCGCACGTTCGATCATCTCATGACGGCGCGAGTCGTCGCCCGAGACGTCGATTTCGGTGAATACGACGCCTTTACGCTTAAGCAGCGCCTTGGCCATCGCGCAATACGGGCACCAGCGCGTGGTATAGATGTCGACCGGGGGCATGATATCCGGGGGCGGCTGTTTCGCGTGACGTTTATATGGGGGTACGTACCGGGGCGACAACCCGAGCAAAGACCAGCACGTCGACCTGCGCCGCGCCTGCTCGCAATAGGGCGCGCGCACAAGTATCGGCAGTGGCTCCGGACGTCAGCACATCGTCGACCAAGACCAGCCTGCGGCCGGCAACTGTTGCCTTGTCCGGCGCACGGAACGCGCCCTGAACATTGTCGGCGCGCTGCGCCTTCGATAGTCCGACCTGCTGCATGGTCGCACGCACCCGCTTGAGCGCGTCGTGCAGCACCGGCACGCGGCACTCGCGGGAAATGGCCCCCGCGAGCGCGGCAGACTGGTTGAAGCGGCGCGACCACAGCCGCCGCCAGTGCAGCGGAACCGGCACCAGTCCGTCGGCTCCGGCCAGCAGCTCGCGTCCGGCTCGTGCCATCCATTGGCCCATCATCGGCGCGAGGTCGAGCCGATCACTATATTTGAACGCGTGCACCAGAGCGCGCGCCGTCTCGTCGTAGCGCACCGCCGCCCGCGCCCGCGCATAGGCCGGCGGATTGGCGATCGCTTCCATCGACAGCAGGCCCGGTCCGGGGTCGTAGGTAAATGGAATGCCGAGGCGTGCACAGAATGGAGGCTCGATGAAGGAGAGCTTCGACCAGCAGGCAGCGCACAGCCCGGCCCCATCGCCGAGCGGATCGCGGCAGGCCGGGCAGAGCGGCGGCAGCGCTACGTCCAAGACGCGGCGCAACAGGGCGCGCAATCCGCTGCGCAGCGGCAGTGCCGCCGCAACTACGGCTTCCTTGCCAGAGGTGCTAAGCTCGCCCATGGCCGTGAGTTTAACACATAAACGAGATACACAGACGGCCCGGTCGTCATCACGTAACGGCGCTTGGTGGCGGCGGAATGCCCCGCCAGGCGGCGCATAACGGGACGTGTCATGGCGCAGGCGCCGAGAATCTTCGACCGCGATTTGCTGTGCGTCCGCCGCAGACGGGCGCAGCGGCTCGGCACGACGGCGTTCTTGATGGACCGCGTCGCCGACGATCTGGCCGAGCGGCTCTCATTCGTGCGGCGTCAATTCGGCCGTGCGCTCGATCTCGGCACGCCGACCGACGCGGTCGCGCGCGCTTTGGCTGCGAGCGGCAAAGTCGCCAGCGTGATCTCGGCCCGTGACATTGCGTTCGACGAAGAGGCGCTTCCGTTCGGCGACGGCTCGCTCGATATGGTTGTCTCGGGGCTGTCGCTGCAGTTCGTCAATGACCTGCCCGGTACGCTTATTCAGGTCCGCCGCGCGCTCAAGCCGGATGGGTTGTTTCTTGCGGCTCTCGTCGGCGGCGAGTCGCTCCAGGAATTGCGCGAAGCCTTTGCCCAAGCCGAAAGCGACATCGAAGGCGGCGTGTCACCGCGCGTCGTGCCGTTCGCCGATATGCGCGACATCGGTGCGCTGTTGCAACGGGCGGGTTTCGCCCTCCCGGTCGTCGATTCCGACAAGGTCGTCGTGCGTTATCGCGACGTCTTCGGCTTGATGCACGACTTGCGGCGGATGGGTGCAACCAACGTTCTCCTCGAGCGGCGCCGCTCCCCGCTCATGCGCGCTACCCTTCTCCGCATGGCCGAGATTTACGGCGAGCGCTTTTCCGATCCCGACCGGCGCCTGCGCGCAACATTCGAAATTGTCTGGCTGTCGGGTTGGGCGCCGCATGAGAGCCAGCAGAAGCCGCTCAAGCCGGGTTCGGCGACACGGCGCCTTGCCGACGCTCTCGGCGCAAAGGAAATCTCAGCGGGGGAAAAGACCGGACGTTAGCTGAGAGCGCTGGCTATCGCGGTGAACATGCCTTTCACCGACACGCCAAGCCCGGTCACCGCCGCAATGATGGCGACAGCGATGCCGCTGGCGATGATGGCGTACTCGATGGCGGTGGTGCCATCTTGTGCGTTAACGAAGCGGCCTAGCTCGGCTCGGATATGGTGCATCGCGTTTTACTCACGATCCTAGAGCAGCGTCATCAAATGCGAGATCAATGGCACGTCTGCCGGCGGCATGTCGTAGTCCCGCAGCTTGTTCGGTCTGACCCAGGCGAGCTTTTGCCCTTCCGTGGCTCCGACCGTGCCCTCCCAGCGCCGGCACACATAGAGCGGCATGAGCAGGTGAAAGTCGGGATAGATGTGGCTCGCAAACGTCAACGGCGCGAGACAATCCTCCCGAACAACGATGCTTAGTTCCTCCTTGAGCTCCCTGATCAACGTTTGCTCCGGCCGTTCGCCTTGCTCCACCTTGCCGCCGGGAAATTCCCACAAGCCCGCCATCGGCTTGCCGGCCGGCCGCTGCGCCAAGAGCACGCGGCCGTCGGCATCGACGAGGGCGCAGGCGGCGACAAGAACGGTCTTTGTGCTCACGGCCCTTCGACTCCGACGATAGGCGCGCTTGGTTAAGGGGATTTGCTGCCGATGCTCGACGCTCAAGTGCACTCGCCGGTCGGTTAACTGATCCTTACGAGCGGTAGTCGCCGTTGATGGCGACGTATTCCTTGGTGAGATCGCAGGTGAGCACGCGGTCGCGGCCGTTGCCGAGCCCGAGCGCGACCTTCACGGTGATCTCCGGTTTCTGCATCT
>DASRDF010000012.1:0-3798 GCA_035652735.1 Pseudolabrys sp.
GAGCCTTCCTTCGAAAACAAGGTCTCGAAAATCTGCTTCATGGTCTTGTAGATCGGCCGCACAATCGGCATGCGATTGAGCAGGCTCTCGCCCCACCCGACCAGCGTCCGCCCGACCAGGTTGGCGGTGAGAAAACCGAGCAGCGTCAGCGCAAAAAAGGCAATGACCAAGCCGGTACCGGGAATCGGCCACGGCAGATAAGTCTCCGGCCGGTACATCGGCGGGATCAGCGGCCGCACCCAACCGTCCACCCAGGTGATCACCGACCAGGTGATCCACAGCGTCACCGCCAAGGGCCCCGCGACCACCAGGCCGGTCAGGAAATAGTTACGGATGCGCGCGGCCGGCCCCGTATGCGAGGTTGTCGCGGCCTGCACGTCGGCGGCGAGCGCGTCGCCGGGTTTGGGTTCCATGTCGACCATGGAGCCTATCTATTCCACCGTTACCGATTTTGCGAGGTTACGCGGCTGATCGACGTCGGTGCCGATGGCCGCGGCCGTGTGATAGGCGATGAGCTGTACCGGCACCGCATAGACAAGCGGCGTCACCGTGGCTGCCATGTCGGGCAGCGTGAGCGTGACAATCTGCTCTTTCGCCGCCTCTTTGGCGCCCTTGGGATCGGTCATCAGGATGATCTTGCCGCCGCGGGCGGCGACCTCCTCCATGTTCGACAACGTCTTGTCGAAGACGCGATCGTAGGGCGCGATGACGATGACCGGCATGGTCTCGTCGATGAGCGCAATCGGCCCGTGCTTGAGCTCGCCCGCCGCGTAGCCCTCGGCGTGGATATACGAGATTTCCTTGAGCTTGAGCGCGCCTTCGAGCGCGATGGGAAAACTGGTGCCGCGTCCGAGATAGAGCACGTCACGCACTTTGGCGAGATCGTGCGCCAGCGCCTCGATTTGCGGTTCGAGCGCAAGCGCTTGCGCCATCAAACGTGGAACTTCAATCAACGCATGCACGAGCTTCTGTTCGTCGGCCGCGCTTAATTCGCCGCGGGCGCGCCCGGCCGCAATGGCGATGCAGGCAAGAACGCTGAGCTGACAGGTAAACGCCTTGGTCGAGGCAACTCCGATTTCCGGTCCGGCAAGCGTCGGCATGATCACCGAGCTCTCGCGTGCAATCGTCGAGGTCGGCACGTTGACGACCGACAAGACATGCTGCTTGTGTTCCTTGGCGTAGCGCAGGCTCGCCAAGGTGTCGGCGGTTTCGCCCGACTGCGAGATGAAGATGGCAAGGTCGCCTTCTTCCAGAGGCGCCTCGCGATAGCGAAACTCCGAAGCGATATCGATTTCGACCGGCAGCTTGGCAAAACGCTCGAACCAGTATTTCGCCACGAGCCCGGCATAAAACGCGGTGCCGCAGGCCGACAGCGACAGGCGCTTGAGCTTTTTCCAGTCGAACGGCAGCGGACCCGGTAGCGCTACGCATTCGTTGACCATGTCGATGTAGTGCGCCAGCGTGTGACCGACCACTTCCGGCTGCTCGTGAATCTCCTTGGCCATGAAGTGCTTGAAGTTGCCTTTGTCGACCAGCAGGCCCGACGCTGCCGACTTGACGATCGGCCGCTCGACCTTGTTGCCGTTGGAATCGAAGATTTCGGCCTTCTCGCGCGTCACCACGGCCCAATCGCCATCTTCGAGATAGCTCACCTGATCGGTGAAGGGCGCAAGCGCGATCGCATCGGATCCCAAATACATCTCGCCGTCGCCGTAGCCGACGGCGAGCGGAGAGCCCTTGCGCGCGCCGATCATCAAATTGTCTTCGCCGGCGAAAATGAAGGCGAGCGCAAAGGCGCCGCGCAACTGCTTGAGCGCCGCCTGCACCGCATGCGCCGGCGTCTTGCCCTTCTTCATCTCCTCGGTGACGAGATGCACCACCACTTCGGTATCGGTCTCGCTGCCGAACCGGGCGCCGTTCTGCGCCAGCGCCTCGCGCAGTTCGCGGAAGTTCTCGATAATGCCGTTGTGCACCACGGCGACGCGCTCGGTGGCGTGCGGATGGGCATTGCTTTCGCTCGGTTTGCCGTGGGTGGCCCAACGCGTGTGGCCGATACCGGTAACCCCCGGCAACGGCTCCTGGGCGAGCCGGCCTTCCAACGCCTTGAGCTTGCCCTGGGCGCGCCGCCGCGCGAGCTTGCCGTGGTCGAGCGTCGCCACGCCCGCCGAGTCATAGCCGCGGTATTCGAGGCGCCGGAGCGCATCGACCAGATGGGCGGCGACCGGTTCGCGCCCGAGAATTCCGACGATCCCGCACATTCGGCGGAGAGCCCCTTACACCTGCGGACCCGGTTTAGCCGTTGCCGCCAACAGACTGGAAATCAAAACGCATTGCGTCGTGTGACGGACCGGCTAGGCCCGCTTTTTCGGCGCCCGGCGCAGGGTCTTGCCCAAGGCTTTGACCTGCTGCAAGCGCTTTACCCAGCCTTCCTTAATCGCCTGCCGCGCCCGGGCCACGGCCAGGGCGCCGGCCGGGACGTCTTTGGTTATCACCGAGCCGGAACCGACGTAGGCGTGGTCGCCGATCTTGACGGGCGCCACCAGCGAGGCGTTGGTGCCGATGAAGGCGCCCTTGCCGATGTCGGTCTTGTGCTTGGCGACGCCGTCATAGTTGCAGGTGACGGCGCCGGCGCCGATGTTGGCACCGGCACCGACACGGGCATCGCCAATATAAGCCAGATGATTGGCTTTGGCGCCGGCTTCGACCGTCGCCGCCTTCACCTCGACGAAATTTCCGATATGGACATCCTCGCGAATATCCGCGCCGGGCCGCAGCCGCGCGTAAGGACCGATGCGTGCCCCTTTGCCCACGCGCGTGCCTTCCAGATGCGAGAAGGCGCGGATGGTGGCGCCGTCCTCCACTGTGACACCGGGGCCGAACACGACGTTTGGCTCGATGGTGACATCGCGGCCCAGTTTGGTGTCAGCGCACAGGAATACGGTCTCCGGCGCTGTCATCGTCACCCCCGCCTCCATCGCCGCCGCGCGCAGGCGCTGCTGCAGGACGGCCTCCGCCTCGGCAAGCTGTGCCTTGGTGTTGATGCCGCGCACGTCGTCCTCCGTGGTTTCGATGGCGACTGCCTTCAAGCCCATATCGCGGGCGATGGCAACCGCGTCAGTGAGGTAGTACTCGCCTTTGGCATTGGTGTTGCCGATGCGCTCGAGGATGGCGAGCGCATGGCCGCCGGCGAGCGCCACGAGGCCGCCGTTGCAGAGTGCGATCTTGCGCTCCTGTGGCGTGGCATCCCCCTCCTCACGAATTCCCATCAATTCGCCGCCGCGCGTGAGCAGCCGGCCGTACCCCGTCGGGTCGGCGGCTTGAAAGCCGAGCACGGCGACTGCCGCGCCCTGTCTGAGGGCCTCACGCAGTTTGATCAGCGTCTCGGGCCGCACCAGCGGAGTGTCGCCAAACATCACCAGAATATCGTCCGCCCGGCGCATGATCGCCTTTCGCGCCGCCAGAACTGCATGCGCGGTGCCGCGCCGCTCGCGTTGCTCAAAAACTTCAGTCGCTGTAGCCGCGGCACGCGCCTCCACGGCGAGGGACTCCTGACCTGGCCCGACCACGACAGCTATTTGAGCGCAACCCGCCGCCTTTGCCGTGGCAACGACATGTGCGAGCAACGTGCGCCCACCGATGACATGCAGCGCTTTGGGCAGCGACGCGCGCATGCGCGTCCCCTCGCCGGCGGCGAGCACGATCGCGAGGCACGTTCGTCCGCTCATCAAAGTCCGTCGGCGGCTGGTGGCGCCCGGTTATCGTGCGCCGCAGCGAGCATTGCCGGATTCTGCTAATCTT
>DASRDF010000013.1:0-12900 GCA_035652735.1 Pseudolabrys sp.
ATGCTATCTCACCAGCGCCGGCATCCGATCGCCGCTTTGCCAAAGTTGCGAGGTCACCGGAGCACCAGATGAATCGTCGTGCTTTCCTTACATCCGCTGCGGTGCTTTTTACGGCACAAAGAGTAGGTTTACCCGCGTGGGCCGATGCGGCCGACGGCGCAAGTGGCGCCTGGCGCCACGGCGTATCGAAGTTCGGCGACCTGAAATATGCGGCGGGCTTCAAGCAATTCGATTACGTCAATGCCACGGCGCCGAAAGGCGGCTCTGCCTCGCAGATCGCGCTCGGCACCTTCGATAACCTCAACATGGTTGTTGCAGGCGTGAAGGGCACCCTTGCGCAAGGCATCGACATGATCCACGACACGCTGTTCGTGGCCTCGCTCGATGAAGTGTCGAGCGCCTACGGCCTGATCGCGGAATCGGTCAGCTATCCGGATGATGTCTCATCCGCCACTTTCCGGCTGCGCGCCAACGCCAAATGGCACGACGGCAAGCCGATTACGCCGGACGACGTTATCTTCTCTTTCGAGTCGTTCAAAAAGATCAGCCCGCAAGCGGCAGCCAATTACAAGCACGTGGTCAAGGCCGAAAAGATCGGCCCGCGCGATGTCAAGTTCACGTTTGAGGGCGGCAACCATGAACTGCCGCACATCGTCGGCCAACTGACGATTCTGCCGCAGCATTGGTGGCAGGCTGCGGACAAGGACGGCAAAAAGCGCAGCGTCGGCGAAACGACGCTGGAGCCGCCGCTCGGCAGCGGCCCGTACCGGATCAAGGAGTTCTCGCCCGGTCACAACATCGTCTACGAGCGCGTCAAGGACTATTGGGGCAAGGACCTCAACGTCAATGTTGGCCGCGATAATTTCGACGAGGTGCGTTACGAATATTTTCGCGACGCCACGGTCGCCATTGAGGCGTTCAAAGCCAATACGGTCGACTGGCGCACGGAGAACAGTGCCAAGAACTGGGCGACCGCCTACGACTTCCCCGCCGTCAAGGACGGCCGCGTCATCCTCGAGGAATTCCCGATCAGCAATATCGGGATCATGCAGGCGTTCTGCTTCAATATCCGCCGCGACAAGTTCAAGGACCCGCGCGTACGGCTCGCCTTCAACTACGCTTTCGATTTTGACGAATTGAACAAGCAGCTGTTCTTCGGTCAGTACAAACGTATCACCAGCTACTTCGAGGGCACCGATCTTGCCGCAAGAGGATTGCCGGAAGGACGCGAGCTCGAGCTGCTGCAGGCCGTACGCGACAAAATCCCGCCCGAAGTTTTCACCAAGCCTTACTCCAATCCGGGGAGGCCGGTGCTGCTGGCGACGCGCGGCTTGCCGGCCGCGTCCGGCGGCAGCCAGCCGGACAATAGCCGGGCCAATATGCGCGAGGCGCTGCGGCTGATGCGCCAGGCCGGTTATGAGGTACGCGAGCAGCAGCTGGTGAACGCCAAGACCGGCGAGCCGTTCGCCGTCGAATTTCTTGCCAACGCGCCGCTGTTCGAGCGCATCTTCCTTTTCTACAAGCCGTCGCTCGAGCGGCTCGGCATCACCGTGTCGGTACGCACAGTGGACGAGGCGCAATACGAGAACCGGCTGCGCAGCTGGGACTTTGACGTCATTGTTTATGCCTGGGGTGAATCGCTGCTACCCGGCGCCGAGCTGCGCGGTTTTTTCGGCTCGCAGTCGGCCGATGTGGCGGGCTCCGACAATGTCATCGGCATCAAAAACCCCGCCGTCGATGCCATGATCGACAAAGTGGTGGCGGCAAAGAGCGAGCAGGAGCTGGTTGCGGCGGCGCGTGCCCTCGACCGCATTCTGCTGTGGAACTACTACGTCGTGCCGCAATGGACCTACGGCAAGGTACGCACAGCGCGCTGGAACAGGTTCAGCCGACCGCAGAACATGCCGAAATACGGCATGGCCGCTTTCCCTGCACTGTGGTGGTGGGACGAGGCGAAGGTCGCAAAGACCGGCACGCGGCAATAACGCCGCGCGAACCTTAGGCGGTCTGTGACGCGGCGGCTTTGCCGCCAGCGCGGCGCTTGGCCGCTTCCACTTTAAGGAATTCGCGATAGTCGGGCGGATTGAAGTCGAGCAGCGTGCCGCCGCCCGCGAAGTGTTTGATGAAAGCCATGCCGATCCCATAGGTGGCGCCGGCGGCAAGCGTCGGCACCACGAAAGCCGATACCACGCTGCCGACGAGCGGCACACCTTTGGTGGCGCTGGCGGCGCCGATGCCGCTGCTTGCCGGAATCATGGTTCCTGCGATCGCCGCAATCAGCGCCTTGCCACGATTATTGGAGAACGGCACCTCGTAGACATGCGATAGCCGCCGCAGCATCTGGAATTGCAGCCCGCCGATGGCGGCGAGATCGAGAAACGGCACGGGAATCAGCCCGGCGACACCGGCATAGGACGAGAAGTATTCGACCATCTTCATCGCCCGAGCGCGGCGCGCGTCCGCATCCGCCGGCGCAGCTTTAGGTTCCTCGACGGCAAGCGGTGACGCCGGTGCAACAGGCGCGGCTCGCTCGGTTACAGCGGATGGCTCCGCGCTTAACGGCCGCATGGCCTTGGGAAGCGTCTTTTTGTTCATGGATAAGCGATGGCCGGCTGTTGATGATCACGCAGCTTGCCGCATGCCGACGAGGCTGTCCACTTCATCGGCGATGGCCGCGATCTCGCGCGCAGCGGCGCCCGACTTATCGATCATCGTGGGAGTCGCGCCCCAGAGACCCGCTTCGGCATAGGCGACGCGGTTGGTTATCTCGTTCTTGAGCACCGGGAACCCGTTCTCGATGAGCTCGGCGCGGATGTGCTTGGCGATGACGGAGTCGCGGGTCGTTTGCGTCAGGACGCAGCGGAAGAATCGCCGCTGGCCCTCATCGCCCTCGATGAGCGAGGTCAGGGTGTCGAGCATGCGGTCGATGTCGAGCGGGGAGGCTTTCACCGGCACCAGCAGAAAATCGGCGGCAGCGATGCAGGCAAGCGTCGACAAGGAGCGAAATCCCGGAGTGTCGATGATGATCGGGCCGCTCGACGCCAGGCTGCGGGCCGTTTTCCACGCGTTCTCGGAGGCATCTTCCACGACTTTTACGCCGCCAAGACCCTTCTCGCGCGCAGCGAGGCGCGCGATCGAGCGCTGCGGATCGGCATCGATGATGGTCGACGGCCGGCCGCACAGATGCCAATGCACCGCAAGACAGCTCGCAAGCGTGCTCTTGCCGCTGCCGCCTTTCATGGTCGCAACCGTGATGATCTGACGCATCGTTCACCTGCCTTTCCGCTTGTCGGTGGGGCGAATCGCTTGCGCCGAATCTACCGGATTCGCGGGCCGGTTTCCTCATTGGAAGCGCGGCAAACCTCTCAATTGAGCGTTGGCCAGAGACCGACTCACGCCTTCTGGCCGGTGAAACGGGGCGGGCGCTTTTCCATGAAAGCGCGGACGCCTTCGGCGTAATCCGACGTCGATCCCGCCTCGCGCTGCCAATCGCGCTCAAGATCGAGCTGCTGCTCGAAGGTGTTGCCCGCGGAGGCGTTGAGCGCCTGCTTGATGAGGGAAAGTCCAAAGGTTGGCGCTGCGGCGAAATGCTCGCAGAGCTTGATCGCTTCCCCCATCAGTGCGTCGTCTTCGACCGCTTTCCAGATCAGGCCCCAGCTTTCCGCTTTTTCTGCCGGCAGCGGTTCGGCCAACAGCGCCAGGCCGCGGGCGCGCGCTGCACCGACCAGCCGCGGCAGCAGCCAGGTGCCGCCGCAGTCCGGCAGCAGCCCGACCTTGGCGAAGGATTGCACGAAGTTTGCCGAACGCGCCGCGAGCACGATGTCGCAATTCAGCGCAATATTGCAGCCGGCACCTGCGGCAACGCCGTTGACCGCGGCGATCACCGGAAACGGCAACGCACGCAGCTTGCGCACCAGCGGATTGTAAAAGGCGCCAAGCGAGCCGCCGAGGTCGGGCTTGAAATCGGATTGGGCCAGGCGGTCGGCGAGATCCTGTCCGGTGCAGAAGCCGCGCCCGGCGCCGGTCAACAGCAAAGCGCGGCAGGAACGCTCGGCCTCGGCCGCCTCGAGCGCGGCTTTGAGCGCGAGGTGCATGGCTTCATTGAAAGCGTTGAGCCGCTGCGGCCGGTTGAGGGTGACGATGCGAAATCCCTCGCGCGCCTCGACGAGAATAGGCGACTCGTCCATTGCTCCTCCCAGGCAAGCAGTCTAGCGGCTGCCGTGGAGCAGTATGGCATCACGGCGCCTTCAACGCGAGGCGACGTCGCGCGGCTTGTGCTCGGTATCGCGTGCGATCTTGTTCTCGCCTGGCTTGCCGCGGCGCGCCGCCTCTGCGGCCACCGCACGCGCCAGCTCCGGGTGATGCGCCGTGAGCTGATGGAAGTCGGCGACCTCCAGCGCGAGCAGGGTGGTCGCCTCGGTCGTCACCACATTCGCTGTACGCGGCGCGCCCGTGAGCAGCGCCATCTCGCCGAAGAAGGCGCCGGCGGAGAGCTTGATCGGAGGCTCGATTTTCACCTCCACTTCGCCGGAAGCGATGAAATACATGCAGTCGCCGGGCCGCCCGCGGCGCACCACGACGGTCTTTTCCGCGAGATCGAGCCGCCGCAGCATGCGCGTGAGCTCGATGACGGTGGGCGGGTCGAGATTTTTCAGGAACGGCACGCGCGTGACCAGATCCCAATTGCGAATGAAGTCGCGTCGGCGATGCTCGGCGGCAAATCCCGTCGCCAGAATGCCGGTCCACAAGCCGAACACGCCAAGGCCGCTGATCATTACGATGCCGGCGATCAGACGGCCGAGGAAGGTGGCCGGCACGGCGTCGCCATAGCCGGTGCTGCTCAATGTGGTCACTGCCCACCATAAGGCGAGCGGCATGCTGCCGAATTGCTGCGGCTGGGCGGCGCCTTCGAGCGCATAGAGCGCGACGCTGGCGAGGATAAGGATGGTCAGGAAAATAACGACGACGCTGGCGAGCGCGCGCGCCTCCAGCTTCAGCACGCGCCCAAGCATGCCCAAACCGGGTACGATCATCGCGAGTTTGAGGACCCAAAGCGATGCGAGCAGCCAGGCGACATTTGCCGGAAGGCCGCTCACAAGCGCGATTGGAATGGGCACGACCGCGAGCAGGTCGACGATGCCCTCAGTCGAGTGGAGATATCTTGTATCGGCGCCGCGTCGCAGACGCAGCTTGATCGCGAGCTCGCAAACGTAATAGGCGAGGCACAGCCACAACACGACCAAGGTGGCAAGGCGCGCAGGCTCGGGCAGGCCCGGCATGGTCATGACGATCATCGCCAGCAGACCTGCCGCGAGCACGACCAATTCCAAAGCTGTGAGCGTCCCGCTCTTGAGCAGCCGGATCATGGCCATGCTGAAAATCGACGCCAGCTCCCCACGAGCCGGCTCCCCATGTAGTGCGAGCGCAGATTATGCCATTGCCGTCCCGCGAGCCACCGGCGGCGAGCGCATGGTTAACGCGCGCGGTCTTCTCGGGAACTAGAGCGCCGCCACGGCCGCGGCATGCGGCCATGATCTGGCCGCGAGAGTCGCCGGCGGCGCCAATTTCGACGCCGCGGGCGAAACAGGCAGGTCAGGAACGGGGTCGGCTTTGTCGAGCAGGGCGAGCGGCGCCAGATCGGGTACGTCCCGGTCTTCGATCAGCGCCATTTTTCGATTGTCGAGAATGAGCCAATGACCGTCGACGCGTGCGGCGGCGACCATGTGGCCCTCATGCGCCGGCCGGTTATAGACGACCACCAGCCGCACATCGTCGGCCGCCATGCCGGCTTCGAGCAACGCCACGTATTTGGCGATGGCGTAATCCTCACAGTCGCCGGCCCCGGCGTGGAAGGTCATCAGCGGCGATGCCCACACATCGGCCGCACCATATTGCGCCATGTCGCTCATCGCTCGGACAGCCAGATTAACGGCGCGATTGATCTCGCCGACACGAGCGCGCCCGCTGCGGCTGCGTCCAGCGGCGACAACGGCTTCAAACTTGGCTGCCTCCGGTGTGCACGCCGCAGGATTCTCCCGGCACCGCGCGAGGATATACCGCTCGGCGACGATCGCCGGCTGCAGGCTGCGCCAGCGCGCGGCGAAGCCGCCGCTGGTGGTCGGCGCGAGGCCGAAAGGCCCGTCGATGCCGCGCAACGGCGGCAGAACGGTCATCGTATCGGTGGAGGCGTTGCCCATGGGCGGTGCCGGCACCGGAACGGCAATCGGCGCCACTGCGGCGGGCGAGGGCGCCCGCGCAAGCGTCGCCCCCGCGCAGAAAACGATAGCAACAACCACGGTGCTCATGCGCGCCGCCGCGCGCCAGTTCGCTTGACCCGGCATCCCGACGCTCCCCGGTCGCGGGGAGCCTCATGCCGGCGTTCACGCACCGGTCTTGCCCCTCGCGAGCGGGCAACCGGTAGCTCGCGGGTCCTTGCAGGGCGGTTGCAGGCAAATGAAAAGCCGAGCGATTTCAATCGCTAGGGTGAAACAACACGATTCAAGCTATGTAAAATTTGAAGGAAGCCGGGGACCAAAAACGCTAAACCTGCGTCTGGAGGGATCCGCTGTTTACCATAAAAATGAGGGATATGGGCCGAAATAAAGTGGTCCGAAAGTGAAATAGCTCACATCGCCCATAAGCAGATGCTATTACCTTAACGGCCTGAGGTGCCAGGCTGCCGTTCGGACGGCAAATGAGCTGAGCGGGTGAGAAAGAGCGTCCGTTAAGCGCGACCGGCTGCCGCAGCTCGCGTCAAAATAGGGGGAGACAGGTGTTACGAACCTCGTCGGATCCGCACTTTGGCGGCGGACTCGACTCGCCGGTCGTGCAGGAGGCGAACGCCGACAGCGCGACCGACGCGATCACCATCCCAGATTCGCATCTGCTCTATTACGGCGAATTCAAACGCGCCGGTAACGATCTTACGATTTCGGACGAGAAACACGAATTTATCGTCCACGATTATTTCCTGCACGACCAACATCCCACTTTGCGCTCGCCCAAAGGCGGCACCCTGACGCCGGATGTCGTGCTCGCCCTCGCCGGGCCGCAGGCGCCCGGTCAATACGCTCAAGCAACCGCGCCGCAAGGACAACAGCAGCCGATTGGCCGCGTGGTCACCGTCACTGGCAATGTTGTTGCCATCCGCAATGGCGTCAGCGTCACACTGAATGTCGGCGATGCCGTGCTCAAAGGCGACGTCCTGCAGACGGGCGGCGACGGATCTCTGGCTGTCACCTTCAACGATGGGTCGACCTTCAACCTCGGCGTGAACGCGCGCATCGTTCTCAACGAGTTCGTGTACGAGCAGAACGGCGTCAACAACAGCTCGGTCGTCAATCTTATTCGCGGCCAGCTCAGCTTCATCGCTGGCGAGGTCGCTCATACCGGCGACATGAAGATTGTGAGCCCCGTTGCCACGATGGGCATCCGCGGCACCGTGGGCATCACGTCGTATGGCGATCACCTGGAGTTGACAGTCGCCGACCAAGGCGACGGGCAATTTCACGCCATTGCCATCAGCGTCAACGGCGTTGTCGTCGGCCAGGCGACCAACCAAAGCGGGACGTGGGTGGTCACGGCGAGCGGCGCGCAGGAGATCGCGCGGCAGACCAACCTCGTCCAGGACCTGCAGGTCGTTCAACAGTTGCTCAATCTGCAAACCGTCGGGCAACAGATCATTCAGCAGCTCCAGGGCGATGTCCATTCGACCCAGAGCCAGGGCTCGAGCAGTTTCTTCCAGGTGTTCGTTCAGAAAGAGGGGAACGATCTCACCAAGATCACCACCGTCTCTTCGGCGACCACCACGGCGCCTGAATCTGACACGGGCCCGAAGCCGCAAGGCGCTATCAATGGCCCGAGTACTTTCATCCCGCCGCCCGCCACGAATAGTCCGCCGATCTTCGATAATGGGCCTGTCGTCGTCCACGTCGCCACGCAAAATACCGGCACTCGACTTGCGCCGCAGGACCCAGGCGTCGTGCTGCACAATCCGGACGCGAACAATGCGCTAGCGCCGGACGTCAGCGCCGACGGCCACCGCGTCGTCTTCGAGACCTCCGCGGCGCTGCCCGGTTCGGGCAATGGCGATCTCAGCAATGGCAACGTCTGGCTGTTCGACCAGACGAGCGGGGCTTACACCAACATCAGCGCGCTTATTCCCAATGGCGCGGCCACCTACAGCACGTTTGAAGGCGCCTCCATCAGCCTCGACGGCAATACAGTGGTGTTCCAGGGCGACTCTTCCGGCGGTCAACATTCCGACGTTTACATTTACAGCCGCCTCGACGGCACCGTGAAACTGCTGATGCCCGGTGCTGGCAATGCCCATGTCGACGGCAGCGGCCATTTCGTCGTGATGGAAGGCCATCTGCCGACATCGTCGTCGCCGGGTCTGGACGTGCTGCTGGTCGCAGCCAATACCGGCACGGTCGCCGCAGCGCCGCATTCCGACAATCACATCACGTTTACGTCGGACCTGCTCGCTGCCGCGGGCAATCCCACCGTCACGCTCAAGCTGGCGGTCGAGCACGGCACGCTGGCGGCTCCCGATATCGACGGGCTCACCGTTTCGAGTTCGGCGGCGTCCGGCAATTTCGTGCTCACCGTCACCGGCAGCCTGACGGCGATCAACGACGCGTTGCGTAACGGCTTCGACTACACCGGCACCGGCGTTGCCGACACGCTCACGCTCAGCGCCGACGGTGCTGCATTTCAGGCGCAGGGCCTGAGCTTCCACAGCCAGACGTTCTCGTTCGATGCGACCGGCAACGAGGTTTCCTCCGCCGCGGTGGTTGCGGACTTCTCGGGCGGTAGCGCCGGCGTGTGGAGTCCCGAGATCAATTCCGACGGGCACTACATCACGTTCGAAACGGCGGCGCAGGAAGTCGAGATTAACGGACAGATCGTTTCGACTGTTTATGTAAACGGCAATCCCATCGGCGACGCGAATAATCCGTACGAGGGCAACGGGCAGCCGCAGGTCTATCGCTACGATCAGTCGACCGGCAAAGTCGATCTCATCTCCGTCTCCAGTACGGGCGCTGCGGGCAATGCCGGCAGCGGGATAACGAGCACCGGCGATTGGTCCTCATCGTTGAGCGCCGATGGCCGTTATGTCGTGTTCCAAAGCGATGCGACAAATCTGATCCCAGGCGACAGCAACGGATCATCGGACGTTTTTGTCTACGACACGGTCGATCACACGATCCAGGACGTGTCCGTCGCCACCGGCCCGCTCACCTTCGCGCAGACATTCTCGAATCAGTTCCGCGTCAACAGTGCGACGTCGGGCAACCAGACCGGCCAGGCGGCGGCGGCTTTGAATGACGGCAGTTACGTCGTCGTCTGGGCGTCGGACGCGCAGGACGGCGGAACGTCCGGCGTCTTTGGCCAACGCTACGACGGCGACGGCCACACCATCGGCGCTCAATTCCAGATCGCCGCATCCGCTGTCGGTGCACCCGCGGCGACGGCGCTCTCCAATGGCGGCTATCTGGTCACTTGGACGTCAGGCGGTTCTGTTCTTGCGCAGCAGTTCGATGCGACAGGGGCAGCCAGCGGCAATCAGATCGCGGTGAACGACGCAGGCCACGCCGGGCAGGGCACGCCGTCTGCCACGGCGCTGTCGAATGGCGGCTTTGTGGTGGTGTGGTCGTCCGGAACGAATGTTTACGGACAGCTCTACGACGCTTCTGGGCAGCCCGCGGGCACGACGGAATTTGCGGTCAACACGGCAGCCGCGCAATCGCAAAGCACGCCCGCGGTGGCGGCGCTGGCCAACGGCGGGTTTGTGGTCACCTGGACCGGCAGCGACGCGAGCGGCGCCGGTGTCTGGGCTCAGCTGTTCGACGCAACTGGCGCCGCCGTGGGCTCGGCGTTTGCGGTCAACACCGCGACCGCCGGCGATCAGACGAACGCGGCGGTGACGACGCTCGCCGACGGCAGCTTTGTCGTCACCTGGGACGGTGCCAACGGTTCGATCGAAGGTCAGCATTTCTCGGCAGCCGGCGGCAAGATCGGTGCCGAATTCACCGTCAATGCCGGCCACCCCGGGAATAATTCGTCCGTTGCGCAACTGCCGCTGCTGGACGGCGGCTTCGTCGTCACATGGACGGGCAGCGACGGCGCCGTTTACGGCCAACGCTTCGCAGCCGACAGCACGACCGTTGGAAGCGCGTTCCAGGTAAACTCGGGTGCATCGACCGACTCGCACTCCATTGCCACCGCGCTCGCCAGCGGCGACGTGGTGGTGACCTGGCAGTCGGGCGACGGCAGCGATTCCGGAATTTTTGGCCAGCTCTTCACCGGCACGCAAACGCAGGTGAACGCCAACAGTTACCGCCCCGAGATCAGTCTGGACGGCCGCTACATCATCTTTGCCAGCGACGCTGCGCTGGTCGCGTCCGACACCAACGGCCAGACCGATACCTATGTCTACGACCGCTGGACACAGCAGGTGTCGTTGGTGTCGCAGACCGCCGGGCAGATCGGCTTTGCCAACGAATCGCTCGGCGACGGCATCAATTCGGGCGGCTTCGTCAGCGCCTTCGGCGGCATCGCGCTCGCATTCAATCATTCGGGCACGGCGACGAAGTCTGGCAGCGTCATCACCTTTGCCAATTCCGGCCTCTCGGACCTCAACGTGGACGCCGGGACGATCACGCTAACCGTGAGCGTCGCACACGGCACGCTGCAGGCGGTGTCGAGCGCCGGGCTCACCGTCGACCCGACACTCAACGGCAGCACCGGCATCCTCAAAGTCACCGGCACGCTCACAGATATCGACGCCGCGCTCAAGGCGGGCGTCAAATACACGCCGGCGAGCGGCTATACTGGCCTCGATGCGCTGACGCTCAACGCCGTCGACGCGACCGGCGACGGCGCGACCCAGGTTGTCAATTTCAACAACAGCCTCAGCAATCCGGTCACCGGCCCGCCGATCGACACCGTCACGTCCAATGTCTATGCCGTCGACAGCTCCGGCGGCACCGCCGGCGCGGTGCTCGACGATCCGAAGGCGCTGACTTATCAGGCGGCGCAGGCTAGCGGCATCGTCTATCCCGACGTCGACAGCAATCCTTCGACGCAGACGCCCGGCTTCGTCTTCAGCGTCCCCAACAATGCCTCGAACGTCGAAGGCGTCTTGCAATCGGCCCAATTCACCATTGGCTCGGGGGCAACCGGCGGAGCGCAGACATTCAAGCTGGCGCTGTTTGCGTGGGACGGTACCCACGCCAGCGGGCCCGCGATCTTCACCAGCGATACGCAATCGCTGTTTGACCCCGTCACACAGGCCCCAATCACCAATTTCTCGCTTGGTGCACTCAACATTCCGGTCGACCCGGGCAAGCAATATGTCTGGGAGGTCATCGCGAGCGGTTCGGTGACGACGCCGGCACCGGCGACACTGAACTTTGCCCCGGCGCTGACGACCACGGGCGTCGTTTCGTTCCTCGACACCAACGATACCCATACAGTCGCCGTCGCCGCGCATGATGGCGATTGGGGCAATCTCGTCGCCTGGGTCGGCACCGATACGACCAATGGCAACAATCTGGGCACGGTCAATTGGGCTTATGAAGTCGATCCCAGCGCCGCCGCGGGCCTGACGATCGGCCAGACCCACAGCGACACGTTCACCCTGACGCTGACCGACAGCGGCGGCAACGTCGTGACCAAGAACGTCACGGTCACGGTGATCGGCACGAACGAGGTGCCGGTGATTGCCCAAGGGGCAGTCAACGACAGCTTTACGGAAAATCCCGGCCAGACAGGGCATTCAAGCCCTGCGGACGCGCACACGGCCAGCGGCACCTTCACATTTACGGATTTCAACGCGGCGGGTGTCGATACGAGCGATAGCCACACTGTGACCGCCGAGCTTGCTTCAAGCGCGTGGAGCGCGGGCGACTTCAATACGCCGCAGAATGCAAACCTGCTCAATTCTGTTGCGCTGTTTGCGCAAACGGCGAACGTGCAAGGTTCGTCGGCGACGTTTGCCGCTTGGCTCGCGCACGATGCGACCAACAGCGCGCCGGGCACGATCGACTGGAATTTCCAGCTTCCCGACAATGCGGTCGACTTCCTCGCCGCCGGCGAAACCCTGACGCTTACTTACGACGTCACTGTCACCGACTCGCACCTCGCCTCCAGCACGCAGACAGTGACGGTGACGCTCACGGGCACGAATGACCAGCCGACGATCACGTCATCGACGCAGGCGGCGACGATCACCGAGGATGGCGGGACAGTCGGCTCCGGCGGCGAGAGTGGGCCGGAAGGCGCCTCGGGGACGATCACGTTCACCGACGTGGATCTCTCCGACATCGAGACGAGCTCGATCACCAACAAGCAGCTGTCGGCGAGCCTGGCCAACGGCTACACGCTGACCACGGCGCAACACGATGCCCTGCTGAATGCGTTCAGCATCGACGCGGCGACGCATTCGACGGCGGATGGATCGGGCACCATCGGCTGGCACTACAACATCGACGACAGCGCGCTGGACTTCCTCGGCGCCAATGACGTTGTGACGCTGACCTACACGGTGCAGACCAGCGACGGCAACGGCGGCACCGCCTCGCAGGATGTGACCATCACGGTCAAAGGCACCGATGACAAGCCAACCATCAGCGCCCACACCGACAATGCGGTGACAGAGGATGACGGGAAAGTCGGCTCCGGCGGGGAGAGCGGCACGGAAAGCACCTCCGGCACCGTCAACTTTGCCGACGTCGACCTAAGCGACACGCACACAGTTTCGGCGACACCGCAAGATAGCGGCTATGTCGGCACCTTCACGCCGAGCATTGCCACTGGCGCCGACTCGACCGGCAGCGGCACCGGCACGGTCGGGTGGACGTTCTCGGTTCCCGACAGCGCCATCGATTATCTCGG
>DASRDF010000014.1:0-122688 GCA_035652735.1 Pseudolabrys sp.
ATGGAGATGCGCGACCAGGGCGCCGTCGACGCGCGGAAGGCAATGTAGGAATCGTGCACCTTCGCCGTCTCCTTGCTGCGTTGCGCCAGCTCGCCGAGCACGTCGTCGGCCTGCTTGCGCGCAGCGGCGACAAGGTCGCCGGGGAACGCCGTGAGCCTGACGTTGCGTTGCTTCACCAGCGCGTCGAGCGCTTCGGCGTTGAGCCGCTCCATCTCGGCCAGCGCGTAGCTCGCCTCCGCGGCGCAGGCATGCGCCACCGCTGCCTTCAGCTCCGCGCTGAGCGGCTCCCACACCTTGAGCGCGACGATGCATTCGCCGGCGCCGTTGGGCTTGTTGAAGCCGGGGTAATAGTAGAACGGCGCCACGCGATAGAGCCCGAGCGCGATGTCGGTGCCGGGGCCGACGAATTCGGCGGCGTCGAGCACGCCGGATTGCAGCGAGGTGAGAATTTCCGCCGGCGGCGTGGTCTGCGGCGTGGCGCCGAGGCGGCGATAGACTTCGCCGCCGAGGCCCAGCGAGCGGATCTTGACGCCGCGCACATCGGCGAGCGATTTCATTTCGCGGCGGAACCAGCCGCCCATGCACACGCCGGTATTGCCGCCCATGAACGGCTTGACGCCGAACGGCTTGTACAGCTCGTCCCACAGCGCCTGGCCGCCGCCGGCATCGACCCAGGCGACATGCTCGGACGGGGTCAGCCCGAACGGCACCGTGGTGAAAAAGGCGGCCGCCGGCATCTTGCCCTGCCAGTAGAACGAGGCGGTGTGGCCGATGTCGGCGACGCCGTTGCCCACCGCGTCGAGCACGCCGAAGGCCGGCACCACTTCGCCCGCGGCATAGACGGTGATGTCGATGCGGCCGCCGGAGAGCGCCCTGATGCGCGAGGCGATGCGCTCCGCCGACATGCCGGGCCCCGGCAGGCGCTTGGGCCAGGACGTGACCATGCGCCACTTCATCGTCTGCGCGCGGGCAATCGAGGGCGCGGCGAGCAGGCTGGCGGCGGCGGCGACGGTGAAATTGCGGCGCGTGGTCATTGTGCACTCCATCGTTCGTAAAAATGATTGAGCGGGCCGTTGCCGCGGCCGATGGCAAGCCGGTCGGCAGCGGCAATGGCGGCGCTGACGTAAGCTTTGGCGTCGCGCACGGCGGTCGCGAGATCGCGCCCCTGCGCGAGACCGGCGGCGATGGCCGATGAGAGCGTGCAGCCGGTGCCGTGCGTGTTCTTCGTGGCAATGCGCTTGGCCGAGAGGCGCACCGCCTCGCCCTGCCCGAGCAGCAGATCGACGCTGTGCTCGCCTTCGCCGTGGCCGCCCTTGATCAGGACATTGCGCGCGCCGATCGCAAGAATAGCGCGGGCCTGACGCTCCATGTCCCGTTCGTCACGCGCGGGCGCGGCGCCGGTCAGCGCCGCGGCCTCCGGCAGATTGGGGGTGACGATCAAGGCGCGCGGGATGAGTTCGCGGCGCAGAGCGTCGAGAGCGTCGGCGGCGATGAGCGCGGCGCCGGTCGAGGCCGTCAGCACGGGATCGACGACCAGATTGCGCGCGCCGTGACGGGCGAGCCCCTCGGCCACGGCGCGGACGATGTCGGCGTTTCCCAGCATGCCGGTTTTCACCGCGCCGACCGGCAGGTCGGCAAAGACGGCGTCGATCTGCGCCGCCACCATGCCGGCGGGCACCGCGTGAATGGCGGCGACCGTCTGCGTGTTCTGCGCCGTGACGGCCGTAACGACGCTGGCCCCGTAGACGCCGAGCGCGGCGAAGGTCTTCAGGTCGGCCTGGATGCCGGCGCCGCCCGAGGAATCCGAGCCGGCGATGGCGAGCGCGACCGCGGTCATGACGCCGCCCGCTCGCCGAGCGCCGTATCGACGATGCCGCGCAATTCGCGCGCCGCCTGCGCCGGATCGGCGGCGAGCGACAGCGCGGAGATGACGGCGACGCCGTCAACACCGGCGGCAACAACAGCACCGGCATTGCTGCGGTCGATACCGGCTATAGCGCAAATCGGGCAGCCGGCCTTGCGCGCGCGAATCGCGCGCACGAGTTCGCGCAATCCGGCAAGGCCGATCGGCTCGGCCACGCTGTCCTTGGACGTGGTGCCGAAGATACCGCCGACGGCAACATAATCGAGTATGTCGAGCGGCGCCGACCGTACATGGTGGAGCGTGCGCAGACTAAGGCCGATGATGGCTTTCGGCCCGAGCAGCGCTCGCGCATCCTGCGGCGACATGTCCTGCTGGCCGATATGCACGCCGTCCGCTTTTGCCGCGAGTGCAACATCCACGCGGTCGTTGATCAGCAGCGGCAGGCCTTTGGGGCGCAGCACCGCCATGAGCGCGCGCGCCTGTTCGACCAGCGCGCGCGTCTCGCTTTTTTTGTCCCGCAGCTGCACCAAGGTCACGCTGCCGGCAACATCGGCGGCGAGTTCATCGAGCGTACGACCGCCCGATACGGCGGGATCGAGCAAAGCATAGAGGCGCAGATCAAGTGTCATGGCGCTACTCGCGCGTGCCGTCGCAGTGTTTCGTCGTCGAGGCTATCGAGCGCATCGAGGATGGCGACAGCAAAACTACCCGGCCCACGCGCCTTGGTGGCAGCGCGCTCGCCGGCGACACCGATGACGATGAGCGCTGCCGCCGCCGCGCAGAAGGCATCGGCCTCGACGGCAAGACTGGCAGCGACCAGCGCCGAGGCGGCGCAGCCCATCGCCGTCACGCGAGCCATCAACGGATGGCCGTTTTCGGCGCGCAGCGTCCGCACACCGTCCGCGACCAGGTCCGTCTCGCCCGACAAAGCGATGGCCAACTTGTTGGCACGGGCAAAAGCCGCAACTGTACCGGGCGCCGTTTCCGTCCCGCCAAGTGCAGCAAATTCCGTAGCATTGAGACGCAACGCCGCCGGCCGGAGCGCCACCAGCTGGCGCGCGAACGCGGCGCGTTCGGCGCTGCGGTCGATGAACACCGGGTCGAGCACCCACGGCAATTTGCGCTCGGCGGCAGCACGCACGGCGATGTCAATCGAGGCGCGGCGCTCGGCATCAAAGGTGCCCAGATTGACCATGAGTGCCTGCGCGCCGGTGACGAAGGCGGCGACCTCCTCCGGCGCCAAGGTCATCGATGGCACGCAGCCCATCGCCAAGAGTGCATTGGCGGTAAAATTCTGCGCCACCGTGTTGGTAATGCAGTGCACGCGCGGGCGTGTGGCCCGCAACCGCTGCAGCACGCCGCAGGCGGCCTCGATCGCGTCGTCGCGTGCTGGTGTTGGGTGGTGCATCTCTCATCCCTCCGCCGGCATGACCCGGATCAGGTTCGTTGGGTTGGCTTGGTAAGCCTCTCAGCCCGGCGAAAACCGGACACCCCACGAGATTGCACTTACAAGCTAGTGCTCAGGCGTCAGCAAAGCAAGAGCGCAGTCTGGCTACTCGTTCCAAGGCATGGCCGCTTACGCCATTTCGAATGACCGAGTGCAAGGACAACGGCGTCTTGCCAGCCTGAACGCTTTTTGCTGGATTGCCCGCTCTCCGGAGGCAGTGATGACCCCCTTCTTTGTCCAGATCAAATGCGAGCTCGGCAAGTCCTACCAAGTCGCCAACGAGCTGGCGGAAGCCGAGATCGCCTCTGAAATCTATTCCACCGCTGGCGACTACGATCTGCTGGTGAAGTTCTACGTCGATGCCGGCACCGACATCGGGCATTTCGTCAACGAAAAGGTGCAGTGCATCCCGGGTATCAAGGACACCCACACGATCATCACCTTCAAGGCGTTTCAGACTTAGGCGACCGCTGGCGATTCCATTGCGCGCAAGCGCTTAAGGCCGAGCTGACGCTCGCGGAAAATGACGAAAAGCCCGGCGGCGGCGACGATCGCGGCGCCTAGATAGACCGGAGGCTGCGGCAATTCGCCGAACAGCCAGTAGCCCAGCAGCAGCGCCCACAACATTGCCGTGTAATCGAAGGGCGCGACCAGGGACGCCGCGACATGGCGGTAGCTCTCGGTGAGCAGAATGTGCGCGAGGCCGCCCAGCACACCGAGGCCGATGAGTTTGGCGAGCTCGGACGCTGTCGGCGTATACCAGTCGAAAGGCAATGTCAGCGCGCCAGCGATGGCGCAAACCAAGGAAAAATAGAAGACGATGGACGAGGTCGTCTCGCTTTGCGTGAGCCTGCGCGTCTGGATCACGGTGCCGGCGTTGCACGCGGCGGAAACCAGCGCGAGCACCGACCCGACGGCGGCCGTAGTCGCGCCGATGCCGGCGTAATGGCCGACGCCGAAATGCGGCACCAGCATGACGATGACGCCGGCAAAGCCGACAAGAACGGCGGACCAGCGATAGATACGGACGCGCTCCTTGAGTACGATTGCCGCTAGAGCAACGGTGACAAGCGGCGAGGCGAAGGAGATCGCGGTGGCGTCGGCGAGCGGAATGCGCACCAGTGCGCCGAAATTTGTGAACATGCCGCAGACGCTGAGCAGACCGCGGCCGAGTTGCCCGAGCGGGCGCGATGTGCGCACCGCGGTGCCGAGTTCGCCGCGCAGCGCATAGATCACCACCACCGGCACGATGGCAAACGCAGACCGAAAGAACACCATCTGCCCAACCGGAGCCACCTTACCGAGGTCGCGCACCAGAGCCGACATCGCCGTAAACAGCAGGGCCGAGGCGAGCTTGAGGCCGATGCCCTTGAAGAGATTCATTGCCGGTGTTTTACACTGAGTCCGCGACTAGAAACCGCCGCATCCGTCCTTCGGTTCGATCGCCCAGCCTCTGCAAGCGGGAGAGGAACAAGCGGGCCAATAGCGACCGATGGGCGGGCCCAAACGGCATCAAAGCATCGGTCACTTCCGTCCGGGCGGTTTGAGGCCTTCGACCGGCGGCAGCGATTTGAGATAGACGGCCATCGCCTGACGGTCTTCCGGCGTCAACTGGCTGGTGTTGCGCACTACCTCGCGCATAGGCCCGCTGACGCGGTCGTCAGGCGTCATGCCGGTCGCCAAGACCTCGGCGAAATCGGCCTCCGACCACTTGCTCAACTTGAATTGCGTGATGTTCGGCACCCAGTCCTCGCCGTCGGGACTAGGACCGCCGCTGAAGCGCAGATTGGGAATAATGGCACCGAGAAAATTGCGCGGCGAATGACATTCGGCGCAATGTCCCGGCCCGTTCACAAGATAGGCACCGCGATTCCAATCGTCGGGCTTGGACGGGTCAGGCTGGAATGGCAATCCGTCGAGGAATAATAATTTCCAAAGTCCGACAAGCCGCCGGACGCTGAATGGAAACGACAGCTCGTGGTCGTCGATATCGCTCTTCACCGCCGGCAACGTCTTCAGATAGGCAAACAGATCGCGCAGGTCGTTATAGGTGATGCGCTGGTAGGACGTGTAGGGGAAAACCGGATAGAGATGCTCGCCCTGCGGGGAGGTGCCTTTGGTTATGGCAGTCAGGAAATCCGCCTCGCTCCAGGCGCCGATGCCGTCGTCGCGGTCCGGCGAAATATTCGGCGGATAGAACGTGCCGAAATCGGTCTTCAGTGCCATACCGCCGCCGAGCTTGGTCTGATCCTTTTGTCCGGGCGTCGCATGGCATGAGGAGCAGCCTCCAGCGAGGAAAAGTGTCTTGCCATTGCCAAGATCGGCCTGGTGCGGCGGCAGCGCGCTCGCCGGCACTGTGTGCGGGATTGTGAGGATCCAGAATAGACCGATTGCCACCACAACGGCCGCAGCCGCAAGCCAGGCCAGTATTCGCAACATTATTCGAATCCCCGAGACGGCCGCAGACTAGCCAAATAAAAACGCCGCCGCGATGGCATCGCGCCGGCGTGTTGGAAACATAGTGCAGGACGGCTAGTGCCGGGCGAGACGGTATTCGTCGTGGCAGTTGTCGCAAGCCTTGCCGACCGCGGGAATAGCGGCCCGCAGACCGTCGAGCGAGCCCACTGCCTTGCTCCGGTTCTCCGCCACCACCTTGCCAAAGGCCGCGGCCTTGGCGTCGAAGTCCTTTTTGTTCAGCCAAATCTTGGGCGAGGCGCGGTTATCCCCGCCGCGTTGCGAGCCCTCGGGGAACAGGCTCGGCAATTTTTGTGCCGTGTCGGCCCATTGCGCGAAAGCGGCATCGACAGCCTTGGCATCGAATGGCCGCTGACCCTTCATCATGGCGACCACCGTTTTTGCGTGTTCGTTGTTCTGCTTCATCAGGTCTTCTCGCTCTTTTACAGGATCGGATTGTGCGAGCACCGCTCCGACGCTGATGGTCAGACCAAGAAGCGCAAGCGCTATTC
Organism: Pseudolabrys sp.; assembly: GCA_035652735.1. Taxonomy (GTDB): domain Bacteria; phylum Pseudomonadota; class Alphaproteobacteria; order Rhizobiales; family Xanthobacteraceae; genus Pseudolabrys. Next base: position 6,278 of record DASRDF010000014.1, read on the forward strand.
GTCGTCGCATCGATTCACCCATTCGGCTTTGAGGCAATGGAAAAACCCTGGTGCCAATTGTTTATTCATCCCGGCGCGACGTTTTTCGGCAGCGGCCGGACACCTCCTCACGAAACCGTGATCGCGCCACCAAGCGTTACATTAGACCTTTTTCGCAGCGGCGATAGCTCGCCAGATTTTTTCCGGAGTGGCCGGCATGTCCAGATGACGAATGCCGAAGCCGCGCCACAAGGCGTCGAGCACCGCATTCATGACCGCCGGACATGAACCGATGGCGCCGGCTTCGCCCGCGCCCTTCACACCCATCGGGTTGTTCTTGCACGGGACATTGCGTGTCTCGAAGATAATATCGGGCACATGCGCGGCGCGCGGCAGCGCATAGTCCATGAGCGAGGCGCTGAGCAACTGACCGGAGGCGCCGTCGTACACGGTATCCTCCATCAACGCCTGACCGATGCCCTGCACGGTGCCGCCGTGCACCTGGCCGGCGAGCAGCAACGGATTGAGCGTGGCGCCAAAGTCGTCGACGACCACATAGTTCAGCAGCGCTGTCGCACCGGTTGCCGGATCGATTTCGACTTCCGCGATGTGAGTGCCATTGGGGAAGGTCGGCTGGTCCGGATTGAAGTCGCTTGCCGCGCGCAGACGTTCGGCATCGGCGCTCGCGGCGAGATCGGCGAAAGAAACGACGCGGTCGGTGCCGGCGATGCGTACCGCGCCGCCGGCAAGCTCGAGATCGCCGGTGGACGCTTCGAGCCGCTCCGCCGCAAGCTCCTTGATCTGCTGGGCGAGCTTGCGGCCGGCGCGGTCAACGGCGACGCCGCCAACCGGGATCGAGCTCGAGCCGCCGGTGCCGCCGCCTGTCGCCATTGCGTCGGTGTCGCCCTGCACCACGCGCACCCTGTCCGGCGGCAGGTCGAGCCGCTCGGCGACAATCTGTGCATACGAAGTAGCGTGCCCCTGCCCGGTCGACTGCGTGCCGATGAGCACGGTGACGCCGCCGTCGCGATCGAGCCGCAATGTCGCCGTTTCCGGTCCGTTGCCGCCGCAAGCTTCGATATAAGTGGAAAGCCCGAGCCCGCGCAATTTCCCGGAACGCTTAGATTGCGCTGCGCGCTTGTTGAAGCCTGCCCAGTCCGCAAGCTCCTGCGCGCGCGCCATGGCGCCGGCGAAATCGCCCGAATCGTAGATTTTTCCGACCGGCGTGGCGTAGGGCATGGCTTTCGGCTTGATGAAATTGCGCTTCCGCAATGCATCGGATGCGACGCCGAGATCGCGCGCCGCAACATCGACCAAGCGTTCGATCAGGTAGGAGGCCTCCGGGCGGCCGGCGCCGCGATAAGCATCCACTGGCACGGTGTTCGTGTAGACGCCGCGCAGGCGCACGTGGGCGGTCGGAATGTCGTAGACGCCGGTGGCCATGCCGACCGCAAGCCACGGAATGTACGGACCGTAGCAGGACAGATAAGCGCCCATATCGGCGACCAAATCGATCTCAAGCGCGAGAAATTTGCCCTTCTCGTCCAGCGCGAGGCGCGCGGTGGTGACGTTGTCGCGGCCGTGGCTGTCGCCGAGGAAATGCTCGGTGCGCTCAGCCACCCATTTCACCGGTTTGCGCAACCGCTCGGCAGCGACGGCCGCCAGCGCATATTCCCGATACGGAAACAGCTTGGTGCCGAAGCCGCCGCCGACATCCGGCGTAATGACCCGCATCCTCTCGGGTGGGATTTTCAGCACGTCCACCGCGATGATGTCGCGGATAATGTGGCTGCCCTGGCTGCCAAGGATCAGCGTGTACCGCTCGCCGTCATATTCGGCCACCACCCCGCGCGTATCCATATAATTTGTGACCAGGCGCTGATTGACGACGCTTAGCGTCGTCGTGTGCGCGGCCCGCGCGAAGGCGTCCTTGGTTGCGACGGCATTGCCGGCCTCCACTTCAAAGGCGACGTTGTCGGCCCGGTCGGACCAGACCCGCGGCGCGACCCGATCGAGCGCGGTCTCGGCACCGATCACATGCGGCAACGGTTGCCAGTCGACGGCAACCGCCTCTGCGGCGTCTTTCGCCTGCGGCAGGGTCTCGGCGACGATGAATGCAATGGCGTCGCCGACATGGCGGACTTCATCGCGCGCGAGGATCGGGTAAGGTGGGACCTTGATGTCGACGTCAGGGATCACGCCAGGCGTCGGCAGCGGGCCGAGATCGGCGATGTCGGACGCGGTCAGCAGCAGCCGGACACCCGGCATGCCGCGCACCTTGGCCAGCTCACCGAACGAAAACCGCGCATGTGCGTGGGGAGAGCGCAGCACCACCGCATGCAAAGCGCCCTCGGGACCGAAATCTGCGACGTAATGTCCCTGCCCGCGCAGCAGCGCCTCGTCTTCCTTGCGCGTCAGCGCTTGGCCAAACCCGAACTGCATCAGTGCTCTGCACTCGGCTGGCCCTGTGCCGTCGTGTTGCGCTTTCCGGAGAAGCGCAGCGCCAGCCAGCGTGTCACCACATAAAAGACCGGCGTGAAGATCAGGCCGAACAGCGTGACGCCAATCATGCCGGAGAACACCGCCGTGCCCAAAGTCTGACGCAGTTCGGCGCCCGCGCCAACGGCCCATACCAGCGGGGTGACGCCGAGAATGAAGGCGAAGGAGGTCATCAGAATGGGCCGCAAACGCAAATGCGCGGCCTCGACCGCGGCATCGAAACGATTGCTCCCGCGGTCTTCGACTTGCTTGGCGAATTCGACGATCAGAATAGCGTTTTTGGCGGCCAATCCGATGAGCACGATGAAGCCGACTTGCGTGAGCAGGTTGTTGTCCATCCCACGCAGCACCACGCCGACAATCGAGGCGATCAAACACATGGGCACGATCAAGATGACGGCGAGCGGCAGCGTCAGGCTTTCGAATTGCGCGGCCAGCACCAGGAACACGAACACCACCGCGAGCACGAAGGCGAAAATGGCAGTGTTGCCGGCCTTGATCTGCTGATACGCGAGGGTCGTCCACTCGTAACCAAAGCCCTCGGGAAGCACTTTGGCGGCGAGCTGCTCCATGATCTGGATGGCCTGGCCCTGGCTGTAACCCGGGGCCGCGGCACCGTCGAGCTCGGCGGCGGGATAAAGATTGTATCGCGGTACTCGGTATGGGGCAGAGATGTTCTGCACCGTGGTGAAGGCACCAAGCGGCACCGTCCCGCCGCTGTTGTTGCGCACGCGGATGTTGAGTACGTCCTTGGGGTCGCTGCGGTAGCTGCTCGCCGCCTGGGCCACGACGCGATAGATGCGACCGAGCAGATTGAAATCGTTCACATAGGCCGAACCGAGATAGATCTGCAGCGCGGCAAATACGTCCGGAATATTGATGCCGAGCATTTGCGCCTTGGTGCGGTCGATGTCGAGGTAGATTTGCGGCGTCGACGTTTCAAACAAAGAAAACACCTGTGTCAGACCGGGCGTTTTGGCGGCAGCGCCCATCATCGCATAGACCGCGCCTTGCAGCGCCTGCGCGCCGTGGTCCGCCCGATCTTCCACCATCATGCGGAAGCCGCCGGCATTGCCGATACCGGATACCGGCGGCGGCGCCACCACGATCACCAGGCCATCCTGGATGACCGACAGCCGCTTGAACAATTCACCTTGGATCGCGGCGGCCGATTCATTCCGATGTTTGGCGCGCTCCGCGAAGGGCGACAAAGTGACGAAGACAGCCCCGGCATTCGGCGCGTTGGTGAAGGTCGCGCCGGAGAAGCCGACGATGTTCACGGCGTGCTCGACGCCTGGCACCTGCAGGGCGATGTCGACCACGCGCCTGTTCACCGCGTCGGTGCGGTCGAGTGAGGCGGCCGGCGGCAGCTGCGTGACGATGATCAGATAGCCGCGGTCGAGCTGCGGAATGAAGCCAACCGGCGTGAGACGAAACTCGTTGAGGCCGAAGCCAATGATGAGGGCGTAGATGAGCAACATCAGCGCCGAAATGCGCACCACCCGCGCCGAGAAACGTCCATAGAAGCGCGTGATCCAATCGAAGCCGCGGTTGAAATAACCAAAAAAATCCCTGACCGGCGCATTCCACCAGCGGCGGGCCCCGCGGTCGGTGTGCGGCTTGAGCAGTAGCGCGCACAGCGCCGGCGACAACGTCAGGGACACGATCAGCGAGATGATGGTGGCGCCGGCAATGGTGAGCGCAAATTGCCGATAAAACTGGCCGGAAATACCGGTGATGAAGGCTGAAGGGATGAACACCGACGACAGCACCAGCGCGATGGCAATCAGCGCGGCGCCCACTTCGTTCATGCTTTTGACGGCGGCATCGTGCGGCGACAATCCCGTCGCGATATTGCGCTCGACGTTCTCCACCACGACGATGGCGTCGTCCACCACGATGCCGATGGCCAGCACCAGCCCGAACAGCGACAGATTGTTCAGCGAGAAGCCGAACAGGCTCATTACGAAAAATGTGCCGATCAGCGACACCGGAATGGCCACGATGGGAATGATGGCCGCTCGCCAGGTCTGCAGGAATAGAACGACCACCAGCACGACCAACACGATCGCCTCGCCGATGGTGCCTTCGACCGCCTCGACCGATTGCTGGATGAACTGCGTCGGATTGTAAACGATCGTGTATTTGACACCGGGCGGGAATCGCTTCGCCAGCTGCTCCATCGTGTTCTCGATGTTCGTAGCGGTCGATAGCGCGTTCGATCCGGGGCGCTGGAAAATTCCGAGCGCGATCGCCTGATATTTGTCCAGGTAGGAATTCGTCGTGTAATCCTGCGCGGCGAGCTCGATCGTTGCCACGTCCTTGAGGCGCACCACGGCGTCGGCCGTCTGCTTCACGACGATATTGGAAAACTCGCCGGGGTCCTTGAGGCGGCCGAGGGTCTCCACCGAAATCTGGAACGGGCGCGGGTGATCGACCGGAGGCGCGTTGAGCACGCCGGAAGCGACCTGAACGTTCTGTCCTTGCAAAGCGATGACGACGTCGCCCGCGGTCAGGCCCACCGACTGTAGCCGATCGGGATCGAGCCAGATACGCATAGCGTAATCGCGGCTGCCGAAGACGATGATGGAGCCGACGCCGTCGATGCGCGACAGCGCATCGGTAATCTCGATCTTGGCATAGTTCGACAGGAAAAGCGTGTCGCGCGACTGGTCCGGAGAATAGAGGTGCACGACCATCATGATGTCGGGCGAGCTCTTGTTCACCGTGACACCGATATTGCGCACGTCGGCAGGCAACCGCGGCTGGGCCACCGAAACGCGATTCTGCACCTGAACCTGCGCGGTATCGAGGTTGGTGCCGATATCGAAGGTCACCGAGATGGTGAAGTTGCCGTCGCTGGTCGAGTTCGACGACATATAGATCATGTTCTCGACGCCGTTGATCTGCTGCTCGATCGGCGTAACAACCGTCGCGGCAACGACATCGGCGCTGGCGCCGGGATATTGTCCGGTGACGGTGATGGTCGGTGGCGCGATCTCGGGATATTGCGCGATCGGCAGGCGCGTGAAGGCGACGCCGCCCAGGATCAAGAAGATGATCGACACCACGGAGGCGAAAATCGGCCGGTCGATGAAGAAGTGCGAGATCCGCATGAAGGCAAGCCGCCTCAGTCCTTCGCCTGCGTTTTGGCGGAGGACTCGTTCTTTGCGGACGGTTTCGGCGGTGCGTTCGCGGGAGCGGCCGGCGGCTGAGCGCCCTCCTGCTGTGGCGTCACCTTTGCTCCCGGACGTGCCCGCAGCAGCCCGTTGACGATGATGCGATCGTCGGGCCCGAGCCCGGCCTTGACCACCTGTAGGTTGTCGTTGGTCGCCTGTCCGAGGGTAACGAACCGCTCGGACACGGTGTTATCGGCGCCGACAACATAGACGAATTTGCGCGTCTGCTCGGTGCCGATTGCCGCCTGCGGCACGAGCAGCGCCTCGTAAGGCGGGGAAGCCGGCACACGGATGCGGCCGAACATGCCGGGCGTGAACACGCCGTTCGGATTGGCGAATACGGCGCGGGCGCGAATGGTGCCGGTGCCGCTGTCGATGACGTTGTTGACGAAATCCATATGGCCGTCGTGCTCGTAATCCGGCTCATCAATCAATTTGAGCGCGACCTTGACGTCGGCATCCCGGCTAGCAACATCGCGGCCGTTTTTGGCAAGACGTTCGTACCGAAGATAAGACGCCTCGTCGAAAGTAAATTCGAAATAGATGGGGTCGGTAGAGACGATAGTTGCCAGCAGCGTTGTCGTCCCGCTGCCGCCGGTCACCAAGTTGCCTTGCGAGACTCTACGATCGCCGATGTGGCCGTTGATCGGCGCGCGCAATTCGGTCCATTCGAGATCGAGCTCCGCATTGTGGAGGGCGGCTTCGGCGCCGCTCACGGAGGCTTGTGCGTTGCGGAACGCCTGCGAGCGCTGCTCGAAGATCTGCTCGGTTATGGTCCTTTGCCCGACCAGCTCGCGTCCGCGATTAAGATCGGCTTCGGCGTAAGAGAGATTCGACTTCGCCGTCGCAAGATTGGCGCGCGCTTGGTCGACCGCATTCTGGAACGGGCGCTTGTCGATGGTGAACAGCAGGTCGCCCTGCTTGACCATCTGTCCGTCCTTGAAATGCACGCCGTCGAGATAACCAGACACGCGCGCGCGAACTTCGACTGAATCGACGGCGGCGAAGCGGCCGACATATTCGTCGAAATCGAACACCGTGCGCTTGGTCGGCGTTGCGACCGTTACCGCGGGCGGAGGCGGCGCGCCGGCCTGCTGCTGACCCTGCCCACAAGCTGCGACGAAAGTCGCAAGCACCAGCGCGACAGCGGCATGCAGCACCCGCATCAACGAAAATGATGGAATTGCCCGTGTGCCGTTCATGGAATCCCTGCGGGACGCCTGTCGATCAGACCGTCCCCATAGCACGGGGAGCAACTATGTCCACCTTAGGGCCGCTGCAAGACGAGAATGCAACTTCATTTCAGGTGCGGGCCGCGGCACGAAATCTTGCCAGCCAAGCGCGGCCGAACAGAGCAATAACGATAGCGCAATACACAGCGCCGCCGGCCGATGCGAGTACGATCAGCGTCACCACGTCGCGGCCGTGCGCGAGCGTGGAAAACGAGCGTGTCGCCGGCGCATAGCCCAGCCACAGCACGACAGCCATCGCAAGACCGGCGGCCGCAAGCTTGATAGCGGACAAGCGCAAGTGCTCGTCGATTTGCGCGTGCCCGGCACGCCAAGCGAAAAAGACGACAAGGCCGAGATTGATCCAAGCGCCGATCGAGGTGGCAAGGGCAAGCCCGACTTGCGCCAACGGCCCCATGAGCAAAATCTTGAACACAATATTGACAGCGGCGGCGATCAGCGCCGCTTTCACCGGCGTCATGGTATCGCCGCGAGCAAAAAACGTGGCCACCGCACTACGGATCAGCACAAAGGGCAACAACCCGAAGCCGTAAGCCGTGAGCGTGCGGCCGGCGGCGGCCGCATCCGCGGCGGTAAACGCGCCGCGCATAAACAGCGCCCGCATGATCAAATCCGGGATGACGAAGAAAGCAGCCAGGCACGGAATTGCCAGCAGCAGCGTGAACTCGATGGTTCGGTTCTGCGCCTGGGCGGCGCCGGCTCGATCGCCGCTTGCGAGCCGCCGCGACATTTCGGGCAGGATTACCGTGCCGGCGGCGATGCCGATGACGCCGATCGGCAACTGATTGATGCGATCGGCGTAATAGAGGGCGGAGATCGCACCCGTCGGCAAAAAACTCGCGATGATCGTGTCGGCAAACAGCGCAAGCTGCACGCCCATCGACCCGACGGTCGCCGGACCGAGCGCACGGAAGAACTTGCGCACGTCCCCGTCGAGCTCCGGCCAACTCAATTTAGGCAACGCGCGGACACGCCACGCATCGCCGCCGACCAGGAGCGCCTGCAGGACGCCGGAGACGAGCACGCCCAATGCGGCGGCGTGGCCAGGGGTGGGAAAAGCCCAGGCCACCGCCAGCGTCGCCATCATCGCCAGGTTGAGAAAAATAGAGGCGGCTGCGGCCGCGGCAAAGCGCTGCAATGCATTGAGGATGCCGCCATAGAGCGTCACCAGGGTCATCAGCAGCAGATAAGGAAAGGTAATACGCGTCAGATCGACGGCGAGCGAGAAGCGCGTCGGATGGGCGCGAAAGCCCGGCGCCAATACGTCGATGACTGTCGGGGTGAAGATCAGCGCCAGGGCGAGCAGCACAATTTGGCTCGCCAGCAGCAGCGCGAAGATACGGCTGGAGAAGAGCGCGGCGCGCTCCGGCCCGCTTTGCTCGCGGATGCGCGCGTAGGCGGGGACGAACGCGGCATTGAACGCGCCCTCGGCAAAGATCGCGCGGAAATGATTGGGCAGACGCAAGGCCACGAAAAATGCGTCGGCCTCCGGCCCGGCGCCGAGCACCGCCGCCAGCATGATGTCGCGAAAGAAGCCAGTCACCCGCGAGAGCAGCGTGTAGCCGCCGACGGTGAGGATGCGTTTGATCATCGCCCTGTGCTACCAAACCTCAGGCAAGGGGCTCTCTCAACTTGCTGATTTCAGCGCCGCCAAATGCTAGCAATAGCCCAAGCGAACGGTCTGCCTTAAGACGATTCTTGGACGGAACAATAGAGACTTAAGCGCGGATGCCCTCCCCGATCATCCCCATTCTGCTGGCCGGCGGCGCCGGGACGCGGCTGTGGCCGGTGTCGCGCGACGCGCTGCCCAAGCAGTTCCTGCCGCTGGTCGGGGAGCGCTCGACCTACCAAGAGACGCTGCTGCGCGTGAAAGACGGCGTGTTCGCGCCACCCATCGTCATCACCGGGCCGGACTTTCACTTTTTTGCCCGGCGCCAGGCCGAGGAAGTGGGCGTCGAGGCGACTGTCATCATCGAACCGATGCGGCGCGATTCGGGGCCGGCGATCGCGGCGGCAACGGCGGTGGCCGCGGCGCGCGACCCTGCGGCTGTCGTGCTTGCGCTGGCCGCCGATCACATCATCCTCGATGCCGATAAATTTCGTACCACTTGCCTCGCTGGCCAAAAGGCCGCCGAGCAAGGCCACCTCGTCACTTTCGGCATTACGCCCGGCGAGCCGAAGACGAGCTATGGCTACATTCTGCCGGGCGAAGGTATCGACGGCACCGAGGTGCATCGCGTCAAGCGCTTCGTGGAGAAGCCCGACGCGGCGACCGCGAAGAAATACGTGCGCGACGGCTATTTGTGGAATTCCGGCAACTTCCTGTTCCGCGCCGATGTCCTGCTCGCGGAGCTCAAACGCCTGGAACCGGACATGGCTGCAGCGATTATCGACGCGGTCGCCGGCGCTACGACCGATCTTGGCTTTTTGCGCCTCGCGCCCGAGGCTTTCGCTCGCGCGCCGCAGAAGTCGATCGACTACGCGGTAATGGAGCGCACCGACCGTGCCGCCGTCATCGCCGGTGATTTTCGCTGGTCGGACATCGGCAGCTGGGACGCACTCTTCGATATTACGCCACGCGACTCATCCGGCAACGTGGTGCAAGGCTCCGTGGTAACCATGGATGCAAAGAATTGCATCGTGCATTCCGACGGCAAGCTGACGGCGCTGCTCGGCGTCGAGGACCTCGTGGTGGTGAGCACCTCCGATGCCGTGATGGTGGTGCCACGCGCGCGAGCGCAGGACGTGCGCGCACTTACCGCCGAACTGAGGGCTGCCAACCGCACCGAAGCGAGCGTACACAAGCGGGTACATCGGCCCTGGGGTTATTACGAATCGATCGACGCCGGCGACCGCTTCCAGGTCAAGCGCATCGTTGTCATTCCTGGCGGCATGCTGTCACTACAAAAGCACCGGCATCGTGCCGAGCACTGGGTGGTAGTGAAGGGCACCGCGGAAGTGACCCTCGGCGACGATAAACGCGCGGTACACGAGAATGAGTCGATCTACATTCCGATTGGTAGCGTCCACCGCTTAGCGAATCATGGTAAAATTCCGCTTGAATTGATCGAGGTGCAGACCGGAAGCTATCTCGGCGAGGACGACATCGTGCGCCTCGACGATATCTATAAGCGCGAGTAAGGCGCGCGAAGCACCCGTCTTTGCGCCGTTAAATGATCTTGCGCCGCGTCAAGTCGTCGATGACCTCGAGCGCAAGCCGCTCGGCATTCTTGCCCGCGGCGTCGAGATGGACTTCTGGACTTTCCGGCATCTCGTAAGGCTGATCGACGCCGGTGAAATTTTTGATCTCGCCCGCCAGCGCGCGCTTGTAGAGGCCTTTAGGATCCCGCGCCTTACAGACTTCAAGCGGAGCGTCGACGAAGATTTCGATGAATTCGCCTTCAGGCAGCAGCTCGCGCACCATGCGCCGCTCGGCACGAAACGGCGAAATGAACGAGCACAGCACGATCAGTCCGGCATCGGTCATCAGCTTGGCGACCTCGCCGATGCGGCGAATATTTTCCACGCGGTCCACCTCGGTGAAGCCGAGATCACGATTGAGGCCGTGACGGATGTTATCGCCGTCGAGCAACAAGGTGTGCGCGCCGCGCGCGTGCAGCCCGGCCTCGACCAGGTTGGCAACCGTCGATTTTCCCGCGCCAGAAAGCCCGGTAAACCAGAGCACCACCGGCTTATGATGCTTCAGCGCCGCGCGCTCCGCTTTGCTGACGGTGATTGCCTGGTGGTGAATATTGGTCGCGCGGCGCAGCGCGAAATCGATCATGCCGGCGGCGACCGTTTGATTGGTATAGCGGTCGATGAGGATAAATGCGCCGGTGTCGCGGTTTTCGCGGTATGGATCGAATGCGACTGGCCGCGCGAGCGACAAATTGCAGACGCCGATCTCGTTTAGCGCCAGCGTCTTTGCCGCAAGCTGGGCGAAGGTGTTGACGTCGATCTGGTGCTTGAGAGCCGTCACGGTCGCCGGCAGCACGGCGTTGTTGATCTTGATCAAATAAGACCGCTCAGGCAGCAACCGCTCCTCCGACATCCACACTAGGTGCGCGGCAAACTGATCGGCGACCTGGGGCCGTGCGCGCGAGCTCGAAAGCATGTCGCCGCGCGCAACGTCGATGTCTTCGACGAGTGTGACGGTCACTGCGTCGCCCGCCTCCGCCCGGCCGATTTCGCCCCGCGGACCGAAAATTTCCTTGACGCGCGCGATCTGTCCCGAGGGGAGGATCGCGATTTCATCGCCCGATTTGAGACTGCCACCGGCGATCGTCCCGGCAAATCCGCGGAAATCGGGATGCGGGCGGTTGACCCATTGCACCGCCATGCGCAATGGCCCGGCAGCGCGGCTGTCCTCGACGTCAACGCTCTCGAGATACTCAAGCAACGACGGCCCCGCATACCAGGGTGTACGGGCGCTGCGCGACGAAACATTGTCGCCATAGCGCGCCGATATGGGTATGCAAACGATGGCCTTGAAGCCGAGATTTTCGGCAAAGCCACGGAAGGCTTGTGTAATCCGCTCGAACGCGGCGCGGTCGAAATCGACGAGATCGGTTTTGTTGACGGCGAGCACGGCATGACGGATGCCAAGGAGGCTCGCAATGACGGCGTGACGGCGCGTCTGCGCCAGCAAGCCCTTGCGCGCGTCGACCAGCAGGACGGCGAGCTCGGAATTCGAGGCTCCGGTCGCCATATTGCGGGTATACTGCTCATGCCCCGGCGTATCGGCGACGATAAAGGAACGCTTGCGCGTGGTAAAATAACGATAGGCAACGTCGATGGTGATACCCTGCTCGCGCTCGGCTTCGAGACCGTCGAGAAGGAGCGCAAAATCGACCTCGGCGCCTGTGGTCCCGTGTTTCTTGGAGTCACGCTCCAGCGCGACGAGATGATCGTCGAAAATAAGGTTCTGCTCGTACAGCAAGCGCCCGATCAGCGTCGACTTGCCGTCATCGACTGAGCCGCAGGTGAGAAAGCGCAGTGCCGGATGCGCGTCGGCGCCAGGCGGCGATGCTGCGGCAGGCCGTGCAAGGTCCGCGGGCGCATCCATCAGAAATAGCCCTCGCGCTTCTTCTTTTCCATCGATCCTGTTTCGTCGTGATCGATAATGCGGCCTTCGCGTTCCGAACTGGTGGCGGCGCGCATCTCCGCGATCACGGCGTCGAGCGTTGCGGCCTGCGAACGGATGGCGCCGGTGAGCGGGTAGCAGCCGAGGGTGCGAAAGCGCACGCGCTGCATTTGCGGCTTCTCACCAGGTGCGAGCGGCAGACGATCGTCATCCACCATGATCAAGGCGCCGCCACGCTCGACCACGGGGCGCTCTTTGGCGAAATAGAGCGGCACCACCGGGATGTTCTCGGCGCGGATGTATTCCCACACGTCCAGCTCGGTCCAATTGGAGAGCGGAAAGACGCGCATCGATTCGCCAGTCTTGATGCGCGTATTGAAAATACGCCAGAGCTCAGGCCGCTGGTTGCGCGGGTCCCAACCGTGACTGGCCGAACGGTGCGAAAAGATGCGTTCCTTGGCGCGGCTTTTTTCCTCGTCGCGCCGGGCTCCGCCGAAGGCGGCGTCAAAGCGCCACTTATCGAGCGCCTGCCGCAACGCCTCGGTTTTCATGACCTGCGTATGGATCGCCGAGCCAGAGCTGACGGGCGAAATGCCGCGCCTGAGGCCTTCTTGGTTGACGTAGACGATCAGTTCCATGCCAAGGCGAGCCGCGGTCGCGTCGCGAAACGCGATCATCTCGCGAAATTTCCATGTCGTGTCGATGTGCAGCAGCGGAAATGGCGGCTTCGACGGCGCAAAAGCTTTGAACGCGATGTGCAGCATCGCACTCGAATCCTTGCCGATCGAGTACAGCATCACCGGGTTGCCAAAACTCGCCACCGTCTCGCGCATGATGGCGATGGCCTCGGCTTCGAGCCGGCGCAGCTTGATGTTGTGATCGCGCCAATCCATGCTGTTTCCGCTCTCCGCTAGCGGCAGAGCTACTGCATTTTCGCGATTCACGGGAGACTCTGCGCTTCCAATTTCGCGGCCGCGGCGGAAAAATCCGCCTCCGTGCCGCTACGGCGCCAGCACGCGTTTTACTGCGGCGATGATGCGGTCTTGGGTGCCAACGTCGAGGTAAGCGTGCATCGGTAGGCTAAGCACCTCGTCCGCCAGCCGATCGCTGACGGTCATGCCTCCTTCGCCGACAGGGTAATGCTTGTAAGCCTGCTGACGGTGCAGCGGGATCGGGTAATAGACCGCGGTCGGAATGCCCTCGGCTTTGAGCTGCGCCGCGACTTTGTCGCGCCGTCCATTGCCAATGCGGATCGTGTATTGCGCCCAGACCGAAGCACGTCCCTTCGGCACGGTCGGCACCACCGCGATATCGCCAAGTCCTTCGGCATAGCGGCGGGCGACGCGGTCGCGGGCCGTTATCTCCTCCGGGAATATCTTCAATTTTTCGATGAGAATCGCCGCCTGTAGCGTGTCGAGGCGCGAGGCGGTGCCGATCCGTATGTTGTCATATTTGTCACTGCCCTGACCGTGCGCACGCAGGCTGAGCAGAGTTTCGGCAAGCGCGTCATCGTCGGTAAATACAGCGCCTCCGTCGCCGTAGCACCCGAGCGGCTTGGCGGGAAAAAAACTCGTCGCGGTAGCGTGCCCGAAGGTGCCGAGCGACCGGTCGCGATAGGTCGCACCAAACGCTTGCGCTGCGTCATCCAGCACAAACAGACCCACGCTCTTGGCGACCGCTGCGACAGCATCGTGGTCCGCCGGCAGACCGAACAGATCGACCGGAATAACCGCCCTGGGCTGCAGGCCGAGGCGTTTGGCAGTTTCTACAGCGGCGGCGAGCTGCTTGGCATCAATGTTGAACGTGTCCGCTTCGACATCCACGAAGACCGGCGTCGCGCCGACCAGCGCCACGACCTCGGCGGTGGCACAGAAGGTAAACGAGGGGCAGAACACGGCGTCGCCTGCTCCAATGCCTTTCGCCATCAGGGTCAGCATCAGCGCATCGGTACCGCTGGCGCAGCTGACGACATGGCGCGCCCCGCAGAATCTCGCCAGCTCCGTCTCGAACCGTTTGACTTCCGGGCCGAGGATAAATTGGCAATGCGCCATGACGCGCGCCACAGCGTCGTCGACGGCGCGACCGAGTCGACGACGTTGCGCCGCGACATCGATGAAAGGAATCGGCGGCAGTTGAGTGTGCTGGTTCATCGCACGGCCGGACCGTCGGTCATGTTATCCGGCAACCACACGCGGCGTCGGCCGTGTCGCTTTCGGCGCTGCCGCCGGGCGAACGGCCAAGCACTGCGCAGCGATCTCGAGGCTGGCGACGCCCTCCTCTCCGGTGACGGCCGGCGGTGTTCCGGCGCGAACGGAGCGGAGGAAGGCAAGCAGCTCGGAACGCAGCGGCTCGGCATGGCCGACAGAAAGATGGCGCATCGAATAGCTGCCGTCGGGCTGAAAGCCGAAGCACTCGGTCACCTGACGCGTCAACAAGTCACCCGTAATGTATTTGCCGCGGGTGGCGACGACGACGGTGCGGGCTTTGAATGGCGTGAGCCAATTGGTGTTGATGTGTGCAAGCACGCCTGATGCTGTGCGGAACTGCAGTAGCGCGATGTCCTCACGTTCGGCGACCGCGTTGGAAAGCTGCGGCTGCACCTCGACAATCTCGGAGTCGGTAAACCAGCGGATCAAATCGATGTCATGTACGGCAAGATCGATGACAACACCGACGTTCGACATGCGCGGCGGGAACGGACCGACGCGTGTGATGGCGATGGAGAGAATATCCTCGTTGCGCAGCGCTTCCTTCACCGCTTCCACCGCGGGATTGAAGCGCTCAACGTGGCCCACCATCAGGGTCACGCCAGCGCGCGCGGCGGCATCGACGATTGCGCGACCCTCGCTGACCGATGAGGCGATCGGTTTCTCCACCATGATGTGGACACCACGCGCGATGCACGTAAGCGCTATATCGTGGTGCAGATGCGTCGGTGCAGCGATGGTGACGGCGTCAACGCCGAGATCGAGCAGTTCGGCGACACCCGCAACGGCTTTGCAGCCGAGCGTGCGCGCGACAAAGTCCGCCTGTCTGCGGTCGGGATCAGCGACACCGACAAGCTCGGTCCCAGGAAGACCGGCAAAGACCCGGGCGTGATTGCTCCCCATGACGCCGACGCCGATTACGCCGACACGCAACAAACGCCCCGCGTCCGGACTGACCGACTGCGTCATGATGCTTCGAAATCCCCCCGGCCGCGCGAGGCCGTCATTCCATCACTAGCACGCGCCGGTTGCGCGTGCGACGGACGCGGGAGAACACAGTGAACACGTTTTGAGTCAAAGCGTTACAGACGCGTCTCTGGAGACATTTACCTTACTCGGCTGCACGCGAGGCAGGGACGGCGAGGCGCAAGCCCGCCGCAAGCGCATCGTCGCGGAACGATTTGACGGCAGCGAGCGACAATTCGGCGTCGGTCTTGGTGCCGATCGCGGGCAGCTTTTTCAGGACATCCGGCGGCGCCGTGATGATGTGGCAGCCCATATCATCCGCCTCAATCACGTTGAAGACCTCGCGCGTCGATGCCCAGATGATCTCCACGTTCTCGGTCTTGCGCGCTCGCCCGACGGCATCGCGCATGAGCGGCCTATAGTCGATGCCGAAATCGGCGAGCCGGCCGGCGAATACCGACACGCAGGCGGGGGCGCCTCCGCTCAGCGTGTCCACGGCGCGGGCGACCTGCTCGGCAGTGAAAATGGCGGTCATATTGACTTTAATTCCGTCGCGCGACAGGGAACGCACGGCATCGAACAGCCCCTCACCGCGCGAGTTTGTCACCGGCAGCTTGACGTAAACATTCTTGCCCCAGCCTGCGATGATGTGCGCCTGCGCGACCATTTCAGGAATATCGTCGGAGAACACCTCGAAGGAGATGTGGCGGTCGGGCACGGCGGCGACCAGCTCGCGCCCGTAGGCTTCGTAGTCGACGACCCCCGCCTTCTTCAGCAAAGAGGGGTTGGTCGTAAAGCCGGCGATCCAGGGCTGCCGGGCCATGTCCACGATCTGTGCCTTATCGGCGCCGTCGGTAAACAGCTTGACCTTTAGGGTTCCCAGCGCACGGGATGTCATGGCCGAATGCTTCCTTTTAGCTTCGTCTTCCATTATAGGGTCGCGACCTGCGTGTCCAACGCGGCTGGCGCGAAACGGGTAATTTCTCCCACAAAATTGGTAGCTCTACTCTGCTAGGGAAGCCGCAGCGAGAGCCGAGACCCAGCCGATGCGCAAGGCGTCGTCCTTTCTCGCCAAATTTGCGGTCTCAGCCCTCGTGCTCTATCTCGCCCTGAATTGGGTAAGCCTTGGCACCGTGGCGAGCCGCTTTGCGCAAATCGATCCGCGCTGGGTCACGGCCGGACTGCTGGTTCCTGTCGTTCAGAATTTCTTTCTCGCGGTGCGCTGGCAAGCGCTCA
This sequence comes from Pseudolabrys sp., assembly GCA_035652735.1. Lineage (GTDB taxonomy): Bacteria > Pseudomonadota > Alphaproteobacteria > Rhizobiales > Xanthobacteraceae > Pseudolabrys. The sequence continues at coordinate 22,677 of DASRDF010000014.1, forward strand.
TTTCTGCCTGCGGCGCCGATCTGCCGGTGCGCCAGCTTTTCCGCTTCAGCATGGTGGCGCTATTTTTCAACCAGACGCTGCCCTCCAGCGTCGGCGGCGACGCTATGCGCATCTGGCTCCTGGGCAAGGAAGCCAATTGGCGCACTGCTGCCTACTCGGTGTTCATTGACCGCGTGGTCGGGGTCGTCGCACTCGCGATCATCGTGACCGCCTGTCTGCCGTGGACATTGAGACTCGTGCAAGATCCGATCGGCCGCTCGGCGCTTCTCGCCATCGGTTTGGGGTGTATTGCGGCGGGCGTCATGTTCGTGAGCCTCGCCTGGGGCCGCCTGACCTTGCTGCAGCGCTGGGCGCCGACCAGACATCTCGCGGCCGTCGCGCGTGTTGCGCTCGACATATTATGTTCGCCCCGGCCACTGGCATGGATATTCGTCAATTCGATCATCATCCACTTGTTGACTGCGATCAGCGCATGGATTGCGGCGCGCGCGGTCGGCGTTGAGATGCCGTTTCTCTACGCGATATTTCTGGTCCTGCCTGTAATCCTGATTGCCGTCGTTCCTGTATCAGTGGCGGGCTGGGGTGTCCGCGAAGGCGCCATGGCTGCAGCGTTCGGCTACGCAGGCTTGGCGCCCGGCGACGGACTTATCGTATCTCTGCTCTACGGTGCGACATATCTCGCGAGCGGCATCATCGGCGGAGGGGTCTGGATTCTCAGCGGCCAGAAAACCAAAGACGAAGCCATGCCGGCAGCGCAGCCGCTCGATTGATTACAGCCCATGGTAGATCCGGTACCACTCGACGAAGCGGCGGATGCCCTCTCCGATCGATGTCGTCGGGCGGAAGCCGACATCGCGCATGAGCGCATCGACGTCCGCATAGGTTGCCGGCACGTCGCCAGGCTGCATCGGCAAAAGTTCGCGCTTGGCTTTCCTCCCGATTGCTTCCTCAAGCAAGCGCACAATCTCGAGCACTTCAACCGGGCTGTTATTGCCGATATTGTAGATGCGCCACGGCGCACTGCTGCTGCCGGGATCTGGGCTCGCGGGTGACCAATTCCGGTTAGACGTCGGCGCACGGTCGACAAGCCGGTCGATCGATTCGACGACGTCGTCGATGTAGGTGAAATCCCGGCGCATCTTGCCGCGATTGAATAGCTTGATCGGCTGTCCGGCGAGCATCGCGCTGGTAAAAATCCACATCGCCATGTCCGGACGGCCCCAGGGACCGTAGACCGTGAAGAAACGCAGGCCCGTCGTAGGCAACCCGTACAAGTGCGAATAGGCATGCGCCATCAGTTCATTTGCTTTCTTCGAGGCGCCGTACAGACTGAGGGGGTGATCGACATTGTCGTGGACCGAGAACGGCATTTTCGTGTTGCTGCCATACACCGATGACGACGATGCAAATAGAAGATGGCGGCAGCCATTGTGGCGGCAGCCTTCGAGGATGTTGGTAAAGCCGATCAGATTGGCATCGACATAAGCAAAGGGATCGACCAGCGAATAGCGCACGCCGGCTTGCGCCCCGAGATGTACGACATAAGGAAAGCGGTGCTCGGCAAAGAGCCCCGCCATCCTGGCGCGGTCCGCGAGGTCGAGCTTGACGAAGCGAAAACACTTGAGCTTTGCGAGCTCGGCGAGCCGCGCCTCTTTCAGCTTGGGATCATAGTAGGCATTCAGATTGTCGAGCCCGACCACAGCGCGTCCCTGCTCCGCCAGACGGCGGGCGACGTGATAACCGATGAATCCGGCGGCGCCGGTAACGAGGATGGGATCGTCTACAGCCGCCATAGATCGATTTCCTCGGGCTTGCAGCGACGGTCGAGCCGCGATTTGACATCCACAACAATGCCCTGCCCGCGTTTAAGCAGCTTCTTCACCAGCGGCCAGCCGCCCGCGAGATAGTCGGCATGCGAGACGGCAAGGATCACCGCGTCTGCGGGGTCGAGCTTGTCGAGCGGATGGAGCCGGACACCGTACTCATGCTCGACCTCCTGCGGCAGCGCCAATGGATCGTGCACCTGCACTCCGATGCCGACGCGGCCGAGTTCGCGGATCACATCGATCACTTTGGAATTGCGGATGTCCGGCACGTTCTCCTTGAACGTCATGCCGAGAATGGTCACGGTCGGTTCGCGCGCGCCCCGCTGCAGCAGGGCGCGCGTGCACTCGCGTGCGATGCGCTCGCCCATGCCGTCATTGATGCGACGGCCGGCGAGAATGATCTCCGGGTGATAGCCCGCCTTTTCCGCTCGGAATGTCAGATAATAGGGATCGACGCCAATGCAGTGACCGCCAACGAGCCCCGGCTCGAATTTCTGGAAATTCCACTTTGTCGCAGCGGCGGCGAGCACGTCGCCGGTGTCGATGCCGAGCTGATGAAAGATCGCGGACAGTTCGTTCATGAAGGCGATATTGAGGTCGCGCTGCGTATTCTCGATGACCTTGGCCGCTTCCGCCACTTTGATCGACGGGGCGCGATGGATGCCGGCCTTCACGACCGAGCCGTAGACATCGGCGATGATGTCGAGCGTGCGCGCATCCTGAGCCGCCACGACTTTCGTGATCGACTCGAAGCGGTGCGTCTTGTCGCCGGGATTGATGCGCTCAGGCGAATAGCCCACTGTGAAATCGCGGCCGGCTACGAGGCTTGATTTCTTTTCTAGCACCGGCAGGCAGTCTTCTTCGACTGCGCCCGGATAGACCGTCGACTCATAAACGACGATATCGCCTTTCTTAAGCACGCTGCCGACGGTTTCCGATGCCGCGAGTATGGCGCGGAGATCAGGGCGCCGCGCATCATCGATGGGCGTCGGGACGGTGACGATGTAGAAATCCGCTTCCCTAAGACGTGCCGGATCATGTTCGTAGCGAAGCGTCGCGTGTTTGAGGTCACGCTCCTCGACCTCACGCGTGCGGTCATGACCGGTCTTCAGCTCTTCGAGTCGCAGACGGTCAACATCAAACCCGATCACCGGGACACCCGAGCGGGAAAAGGCAACGGCAACGGGCAGGCCTACGTAACCAAGGCCGATGACCGCGATCTTGCGGGAGTGCGACATGATGGTTCGACTAATTCAGTTGCCTATTTCTCGCAAGGCAGTTGGTGCAGGCCGCGTCAGGCGCCGCGCTGGCGCGCCGACTTTTGTTCACGTGGCGCCTTGCGGCTTGCGTGCGATAGCAAGAATCATGTGTCCGATGACAACTTTCGGCACAAATGGCGCCAGGACGAGTGCCAGTCCGCGTACAAATGTCGATGTCGGAGACAAACCGATTGCATGCTGAATGAAGCGCTGCAGCCCCTGGCGCTTGCCGATGATCTTGACGTCTTCAACCGCGAAACCGTGCCGCGACAGAATTCCGGCAAGCTCCGCTCGCGTCAGGCGCCACTGATAAAAGCGCCGCCGCTCCGACTGGGGCGGAAGGCGCCATGGCTCAAGCAGAATGTCGCGAAGAGCGTGGCGGAGGTTTACGAAAGGCATCGATGTGAACAGCAGGCCGCCGGGCTTTAGGACGCGGAATGCCTCTCCCACGACGCCATCGAACCCTTCCTCAAAATGCTCGAACGTCCCCCAAGAAAAGTATGCATCGAACGACCCGCCCGCGAAACCTGTTGCGCGAATGTCTCCGACGGCGAATTCCATTTCCGGAAACATCGATTGCAGCTTTGAGATCGTCAGCCGTGAGACATCCAGTCCGACCGTCGGATAGCCGGCCCGCGTGAGCCAGACCACCCAGTCGCCCAGACCGCAGCCGCCGTCGAGCACGCGACTGCCTTTCGGCAGCTTCTGCAGGTAGGGCCACATGATCTTAAACTCCGCTTTGCGCGGCACGCGATCAGCCCTTCCTTTAGGTCCGCCGGCCTGCTCCCAGATGCGCGTCCACTGCGACTCGATCGCGGCGATCTCGTCATCTCCTTCGCTCGTATCGTAGGGTCTTTCGTCGCGACGCATCGAATTGCCTTACGCCAGTGCTTCAGCCCGGCGATGCAGCCGCGCCCATTCTTGAAAAGCCAGGAACGTCCACAAGTGCCAAGACGTATCGCGGCGCCCGCTTTTCATCTCGCCGCGCCACGACCGCACGAGCTCAGGCGCGAACAGACCTTGCGCCCTGACCGCACCTGGATCGGAGGCAGCATCGAGCTTCTCGGCAGCGGGACCTGATAAGAGCTGCGCGACCGGCAATTCAAACCCGCGCTTCGGCCGCGTGAACACGTCCGGCGGCAGTCGATCGCGAAACGCCTCCCGCAAGACACGCTTGCCGACCGGCTTGCCGTTGACCAGCGAAAGCTTGCTCCCGCCGGGCAGCGCAAAGGCCCACTCCGCTACTCGTTGATCGAGGAACGGCGCGCGCGTCTCCAGCGCGTGGGTCATGCTCATGCGGTCCAACTTAACGAGCATGTCGCCAGGAAGCTCGAAAGCAACATCGCACGCGAGCATCGCATTGAGAGCTTCCTCCTCGCCGCTCTTCTTGCGTAATTGCGAGACCTTTGCTTCGAGCGCAAAGGGTGGCGTAGCCGCCGGGGCAAGCAGCGCATCGATCTCAGCTACCGGCATCAGGCGCATCCATGCAGCCTGACGCTGAACGGGGTCGGCGCTCACCGTCGCGGCAAAGCGGCGAACACGGCGGACCGCTTCCAGCAGCGGATGCTGCTTGCCTTCCGGCAACCGCGAAAGAAATCGCGAGAGCAAGCTACGCAGCGCAAACGGAACGTGCTGCCACGGCTTCACGTACAGCTCCGACCAATAGCGGCGGTACCCGGCAAACATCTCATCCGCGCCGTCGCCGGTGAGAACGACACTGACTTGTTTGCGCGTCGCTTCGGCCACGAGATAGGTCGGCAGGGCAGAAGAGTCGCCGAACGGCTCGTCCAGACCTTCGAAGACAGCATCGAGAACGTCACCCGCCCGCGCGCTACTGACCGAAATCTCAATGTGCTCGGCTCCGAGATGCCGCGCGACTGCTGCAGCGAGCGGCCGCTCTTCGTAATAGCCACCCGCGCCATCGAACCCCACGGTGAAGGTCTTAAGTTTCGCTCCGCTCGCCGCAACCGAGGCTGCGACCAGGGCCGAGTCGATGCCGCCAGAGAGAAACACGCCAACTGGCACGTCGGCGACCAAGCGGGCTGCGACCGCCGCATCGAAACGGCGACGAAGTTCGGCGAAGCTCTCGCCTGTTGGGGCGACCAGCTGTGGATGCTCGCGCGCTAGATCGTACCAGCGAGTGACCGCGAGGCCGCGTTCGTCCACGCGCAGCATGCACCCGGGTTCGAGCTTGCGCACACCGTGCGCGATCGTGAGCGGGTCGGGAATGAAGCGAAGCGTGAACAGCGCCCGCAGCGCTTCGAGGTCAAGCGAACGCTGTTCCCCCAGCATCGCTTCGCAGGCAAGAAGATCCGACCCGAAGGCGAATCCGCGCGGCGTTTCAGCGTAAACAAATGGCTTCTCGCCGAATCGGTCCCGTGCGGCATAAAGCGTACGGCTTCGTTGATCCCAGATCGCAAACGCGAACATGCCGACGAGCTTCGAAAGCAGGGATGCGCCCCATTGCCGCCACCCAGCCAACAGCACTTCCGTGTCGGACCGCGAGTGGAATGTATGCCCAAGCGCGGTTAACTCGGCGCGCAGTTCGGAATAATTGAAAATCTCACCATTGAAGGTAATGACAAGATCGTCACGCCGCATCGGCTGGGCGCCGAGCGGCGAGAGTTCGATGATCGCCAGCCGCGTGTGCGCGAGCGCACAATGCGCATCGCACCATCGTCCGCGGCCGTCAGGACCGCGCCGGTCGAGACGGAGCAATGCGGCATCGAGACGCGCCTTGATCGGCTCAGGATCAAGACCTCCAAAATCGACCAGGCCGGCGATGCCGCACATGAGATGCGGTCAGTCTCAGGGTCAGCGCACCGCGCCAGCCCGCGCCGACGAAAGGCCCTCATCGACCAGCTCGCGCGCGCTGCGCGAGTTCGCCGGATGCGCCTTTGCGTAGCCCCTGCGCAGCAGAAGCTCGGCCAAGCCTGCACTGTCCTGGCCCCCCGAGGGGGTGATCGGCGCCGCCTTTTCATTCATTTCGTAGTCCTCTGGCGTTGATCTCGGCGCGCGGCGAACTGAGAAGTCCGCGGCGCACGCGTAGACGATGCAGCGTCTGCAGTGAGTTGTAGAAGATCGCGCTGACCACCGACGCCGGCAGCAAGCGGCCGCCCCAAACCAGCAACATCCCGACGAATGGCGTGTAATGTTTGCCAGCGTCATCCCACACGCGGTCGAGTCTTCGTAAATTGCGCCAACTGTAGACCGACCGATGCCGTTTGAGGATCGCGCGCCAAAGCCGACCATGCCTTCGAGCGGACCTGCTCATCAGCATTCCGTCGGGGCTTACGCAATAGACGAACAACGGCTCAGCGATGCGTACACCTTTGAACCCTGCAAGGGTAAGCCGGATATTGAACTCCCAATCCTCGTAGCCGTCACGCATCGAAGCATCGTAGCCCCCGGCTTTCCGCCAGGCCGCTTTGCGCATCAATAGGCAATACGGCACGCGATTGTGGAAGAGCTGGTTGAAGCGATTGAATTGCCGCTCGAGTACGCCGCCAAGGGCACCGGCAAGGCGCATGTCTGTGAAGACAAAACCAACATCCGGCGGCGCGCTATCCAAAAGCATCACGGCGCGGTGCAAAAAACTCGGTTCAAGCGCATCGTCACAATCGAGCGGCAACACAAACTCTCCGCACGCCGCGCGAAAACCGCTGTTGCGCGCCGCCGCAAGCCCTTGGTTCGATTGCCGCACGAGTCGCACGTCCGGAGGCAATGCATCGAGTACTGCCAAGGTGGCGGATTCGGTCGAGCCATCGTCAACAACAATGGTTTCAAAGTCTCGAAATGTTTGTGCGGCAAGGCTGGCGAAGAGACCCGGCAGAAAGCGCCCCGCATTATAGCAGGGCACGACAACGCTGACCTTCGGCTGACTCACGCCGAGACGTCCCTCGGCCGTAGCACGGCCCAGATCTCGCCCCACGGCGTGATCAGTTCATCGATCACCAAGCCCGCCCGACTGGTCTCGTCGCGGAATTCGGATTGCATCGGCTCGATCTTGTGGTCGGGATCGGAATAGTAGTTCGCCCCCACGGCGCGACGCATTGGCATCTTCCAGTCGCGCTCGAACAGCGGCACGCGAATGAGAAAGCGCCGCGCTTTGGTGGTCGCAATCAATGCGGACAGAAACCCGATACGGTCCGCGATGTGCTCAAGCACATTTGAGAGAATGACGACGTCCCACGGACCTGAAGGGACCGACTTTGTCGCATCGGATTCGACGAAAAAAAGATTGGGCGGATTGTCACTGGCATGCGCCTGGCCGAGGCGACCTTTGTCGTAGTCGACCCCGACGACCTGCGCGTTCGGATGCGCCTGCGCCACGGAACGTGCAACCGCGCCATAGCCACAACCGACGTCCAACACCCGCTCGCCGTCGGCAATGTGGGTGACGAAGAACTCATGATAGTTGGTCAGGCGGTGTTTCGGGTGTTCGCCTTTGCCGTGGACCATTGCGCGTTCGTTCACGACATGCTCCAGCGCATCCTGCAAAGCGAACAGCCGTGCGAGACCCTTTTTCGTATCGACGCCGCGCGATTCCAAGACGAATAGACCCTTGATGAGGATCAGCCGCGCGCGCGCCGGCAGGAGTTGCCACAGCGCGCCGAACACATCGGCGATCTTCAGGACCAGCTTCTTCATGCGGTCTTTCCAAGGAGTGCGCGAAACACCCTTTCGTGCCGCGCCAGCCAATGTGAGAGGTCAAAGCGCTCGAGCGCGCGCTGTCGCGCCGCCGCGCCCATGCGCGCGCAGTGTGCGATGATCTGCGCCATACCTTCGGCGATCGCACCGGGCGCGGGCGCCACATCGCGCTCGAAGGTATCAGGCACGGGGAGGCCTATGCCAGCCTCGGGGCCAACCTGCTCTGGCACGCCGCCAGACGCGGAATAAAGCACCGGCAAACCGCAGGCCATCGCCTCAAGCACGGCGTTCGGGCAAGGATCGTTGTGCTTGGTCATCAGATACGCGTCTGCCGAGCGGTAGATATTCGGCGCCTGAGCGGCGTTATACGGCCCGCCGAATAAAACGAGATCGGTCAGCGCCAACCGTTCGACCAGGGCGCGGGCGGCGGCCTCGACTGAAGGTTCAATCAACCCGAAAATTTGCAGACGCACGTCGAGCCCGCCGTTACGGGCCGCTCCCAATCCCTCGATTGAGGAGACAAGCCGATAAGCCGTCGATGCGCCGAATTTGCCGGTCACCAGAAACGTGAACGGCCCTTTACGCTCGCGAAGATCATCCGGAGTAAAATGCGCTGTGTCGACGCCGTTGTACAGAATCTCGGTCGGCCCGCTCCGCGCGCCCAAAAATTTACCTGCACATCGGCGGCAAAAATCGCTTTGATAGAAGACGTAATCGGCCGCAGCGTGCATCTCGGCCATGCGCGCGTTCTCGCGTTGCCAGCCCCGTGGATACCAGCCTGGATAAAATACGCCGTTTTGGTTGAGCACCAATGGAATTCCCCGCGCGCGTAACCGCTCGACAGCAACAAGCGGCAGATAGATCGCATTTGACAGCATGTAGATGAGCGAGAAGCCGATCCGACGTTCCGGAAAGCGCTGCTGCAGCAGCCGCACTTTCACCAGGGTACCGCCGAAATCCCCCCCGCGCGCGCCGGCGTAAAACACGCGGAGCGCAGCATCGCGCGGACGAAACGGCAGCGCGACGACAGCCGAGGCGCCGACCAAGGCGCGGTAGCCCGCCCGTAGCACGTCCTTTCCCAGCACGATGGTCAGCCCGCATGGCTTTTCATGCGGACCTCGTCTGCAAAAGCGGTCGGTAGACGAGCTCGTAGTATTCTGCAGCGACCACGGGCCAGTCGCAATCAACGACCGCCTTGTGCCCATGCACGATCAATTGAGAGCGGAAGTCAGCGTTAGCAGCGACATCAAGCACCGCGTTTGCCAAGGCGATTGCATTGCCAGGCGGCACGAGCGCACGAACTGCAATTCCGGTCATCAGGTCCGGCGCCATGCCGACCTCCGTCGAGACAACCGGGATGCCGGAGGCCATTGCTTCCAGAATGCCTTTCGGTCCTCCCTCTTCCCGGGAAGGATTGATATAGATGTCGAGCGCCGCGTAGAGCTCCGGAAGTTTGCGGTAGTCACTTTCATAGATGTGCACGTAGGGAATCGCGTGCTGATCCAGCCGTGCCTTGACATAGCCGCGCGCGGGACCAGACAACGCGACGAAAACGGGCTGTTCGCGATGAACCCGCGCTACGGCATCAACCAGAACGTCAGGTCCTTTGATCAATTTTGGCTCGCGGCCTTCGCCCCAACCATTGCCGTCCTTCTGGAACGAGCCGACCACAAGAGTGTCCTCGGGAATGCCAAAACGGCGGCGCGCCGCAGTTCGCGCTTCGGGTGAAACCGGTTTGAACAGGGTGACGTCGATGGGAATCGGAATGCGCGCAATTTTGTGAGCGGGTACACCCCACTGCAACAGTCGATCGTGGACGATTCCACAGGCCGTCACGACTTTTTCCAGTTTCTCGGCCGATGCGACAAACGCATCGATGACGCGCGCTTCGCGATCGCCGTCCTCTCGTTTGCCGTGATAAAAGGTTGCGACATAGCGGTTCGAAGGCGACAGAACATCTCTCCATGAGAGCCACTGGTAGTGCGAACCAAAATGCACGATGCAATTGGCGAACCGCTCAGGCCGCGTACTCACGGCCATTGTATTCGGTTCGATGCGATTGACACCGTTGCAGATGTATTGGCCATCCCATGCAATCGACCAGGCAATTCGCTCGACGATATACTCGATCTTGGCTACAGGCGGCGGCAGCCACCCGACCCGGTCAAGCATTCGGAACGGCGCCGCCGCCAAGCGATACTTCAGCGCAGACATCTAGTATTGATATTGCGCCGCTAGCGCGCGGAGAAAATTCGAATGCTGCTTTCGAGATTCGAGCAGTTTTTCGCGTTGCGCAACGAGGCGCTCAAACAATTCGATCCATTCCGCGCACATGCGGCTGGCCCGATGCGGCCAATGCGCCATTTTGGGTACAAGTCGCTGGTAATTGACGATCAGGTACTGGATCTTTTCTGCAAGATCCGCAGGCCCGTCGAACATGACGCCGTAGCCGATGCAGTATTCGGGCAGGCAGCCCGAGTTGCGATAGAGGAGCGGAAGCCCGCAGAGCGCACCCTCGTTCTGGTGGTTGCCGCCCGGCTCGTTGATCGACCCGGTACAATAGGCGTGATGGCGCTTCAACGCCGCGGCGAGTTCGGAGCCGTCGAGAGGCGCTATGTACGTCGCATTCGTGAAAGTGAACTGCCGCGGCAAATTCCCGATATAGGTGAAATCGATCCGGCCCTGCCAAAGGGAATCGGCCAGCATTCGGTCGAGCGCGGCGTACACGTCGAAACCCTTCATGGGGTGATAGCCCCAATGATGCGTCACCAGCTTCAACGGCCCCTTACCGTCCCACGGCGCGAATCCTTCTGCGTTGAAGATGCGCTCGTCACTTCCATTGCGGATCACGTAGTAAGGCTTGTGCAGCCGCTCCCTCCATAGCGGGAGACGGGTCAGCCATTCGCCCACGAATACCGTGGCGTCGGCGCAGTAATTTGCGCGCAGCAGCCGGCCGTTGATGAATTTTTCCTGCTTTCGCTCGTCGCATTCGTTGACGCGATGAATGACGATCGCGCGCGGATTCACAAAACTACGATAACGGACGATATTGCCTGCTCCAAAGCAAACATTTGGCGAACGGACACGCGGGTCGGTCAGCAGGATGATGTCCAGATCGCGACGGCGCAGGTCGTAAACAACCTCATGGCCAGCCCCGGCCAGCGCTTCGCTCAAAGCCGCAATAAAGCGGTTGCCTCCGCCCCAAGGTCCGTCATACGGCCGGCTTCCAAGCGCGATCGTCAGACGCATGCGAACTCGCGGTCAAAGAAGATCATTCTAGCGAGAGACTTGCGCGCGGGGCTTGTAGGTGCATCCGAGGATCAGCTCCCTCGCAAAGCGCGCACCAACGGCCGAAGGACGCGCTTCCCGGCCCTTGCAACGTTCTGCATCTGCGCCAGTCCACGGTCGGCGAGATCGGGATGAACCGACCAATCGGGGTTTCCCAGGTACCGGTCGCAAGCGTCATAAAAATCGACTGACAGCGGATCGATGCGGAAGCGATGCGTCATCGACCCGCGCTGATGGGCAAGGAACGGCACTCCGTCCCACTGAAATTCATCATGGTAGGGATTGGTGTCCCGCAGCGCCTTGGCTTCGGGCGCAGTCGGCTTCACGATGTCGAAAGCCATGTAGGGGATCTTGCGCTCGTCCAAATAGGACGGAATCTGCCACCCCGTATCTTTGACGACAAAGTAGCCGACAGGCAGATTGTAAATCTCGGACGTATGCTGATCCTTAACCTCGATGAAGTTCTTCTTGTCCGGGCGCACCTGCAGAGCCGAAAAATCGTAATCGGGCGAAAGCGCCATCCACGTGGTGGACGGTTTCTTCTTGTACTGCTGGTATTTCGTCTCGCCCGTGCTGAATCCCCCGATGTCCTCCAGCCTCGTACCCACGATCCCCCACCTCTTCTGAACGACCATCTCCTGCACGAGCCTGCGGTCCCACTCGCGCATCAGCAGGACCGCGTCGGTATCGGCGATGATGTTCAGGTCGCCCTTCGGCATAGTCGACAGCGCCGTTTCGATCGCCTGGGCATGTCCGCCGGAGCCGCGTCCCCAGGGAAGCGCGAACAGCTTTTCTATATCTGCCGCGCCTTTCAGCTTGTTTGCGCTGCCCCGATCCAGACAATAGACGAAAAACTGAACCGCGTTCTCACCGCTCGCCAGCGCCCTGTAGTTCCGCTGCATGTAACGGTAATAGCCGAGCGAATTTGCCGAGACGGTCGCGTGAATGTTGATCTTCATTCGGATTTCTCAGGCGCCCTGCTCCTGCCACGACAACTGCTGAGTCCGTTTTCTGCAGAGCGTGAGGCCGGGATGTTTGGGCAGGGTCATCATCTCGTATTGTTCGGTTCGCGCCGACAGGCGCGCGATGGCTTTATAGCCATCGCCGCAGCGCTCCTGGCTCGTGGCACGCTCGTCCAGCGGATGCGTGTCGTGCAGCAGGATGAGTCCGTGGGGCGCAACAAAATTGAAAACGCCCTTGAAATCACTCTCGACCGCCGCTTCCGAATGGTCGGCATCGATGAACAACAGATCGATCAATAGCGGCTGCTGGCGCAGGCGGCGGACATAGTCGGAACTGGTGGCGCAGACGAACTCCGTTTTTGCGCATCTTTTCATGTACTTGGCGGAGTCCGGATTGGCGTCGACGCCGATCAGCCGCGACGCATACGGGATCATCCGGTTGAACAATCCGCAGTGGTGAATTCCCACCTCGACATAGACATTGGGGCGAAACAGGCTCGCCAGGTGCAAAATGAAGTCCTGATGCCACTTGGAATCCCAAGTCCGGTCCGGCGAAATGTCGATGACCGGAACCTGCAAAGCGCGAAGACCGCGCGCGATGGCACGTCCGAGCATCGTCAGACTCCCTGCAAATCGGAGGCGGCGCCCGCGCGCGCGTTCTGCGTCCGATAGGCCCCGAGTTCCTCGACCATCTGCGCGATCGACGGCGGCTGCGCATACCCGGCTGCGCGCCAGATGAGCGAATTGGCCTCCGCGTGCTCGGTCGTCAGCGTCCGATCCACAGCGGTTTTGGCTTCGACCGGGACGATCTCGACGTCGCGGCGGCCGAACACCTCGGCGAATAAGCGCAACAAGCCGTCCTTCGATATCTCATCGGCCGGAACGACATGCATCAGCGGCGGCAGGCGCAGCCCCGTTTTGATGATGCCGGCGCAGATCCGGGCGAAATGCAATGTCGTAATTCCGTTCCAGCGATGATTGGTGAAACCGTTGACGGTGGCGTCTTGCGGCTGGCTGAGAAACCAGTCGAGCAGCGACAGGTTCGAACCGCGTTCCAGCCCGACGATTGAGCACCGCAGGTTGAGCATGCAGCCGGCCGAAATTTCGCCAAGACTTTTGCTCTTGCCGTAAACGTCGAGACAGTCGTGCGCTGCGGATTCGGAGTAGCCGCCGCTTGCGCCGGAATAGACGCAATCGGTCGCGACCTGAACCACGCGGAAATCGGCGATCTGCGCGGCCCGCGCCAAGGTATGCGGAAACACGGCATTGGTCCGGATCGCGCGCTCCACAAGTGTGGGATCGCTGTCGACGATGCGCTGCTTGATCAGGCCGATCGCATTGATGACCCAGGCCGCTCCATGCGTCGCAGCGAGAACATCCTCGACCGTACACGTCTCCGCATCGAGCCGGACCAGCTCGACGCGAGGACGAAGAGAATGCAAAAAACCGCGGGCGTTCGCGTCGCGCACGGTTGCACGAAGCGCGAATTCGCGGCTGGCGGCGAAATACTCGACCAGCATCGAGCCGAGCATTCCCGAGGCGCCGAGAACGACAATCTTGGTCATGTTGGTTTCCGGCTAGAGCAGAATCCGATCAGGCTGGATCGGCATTTCCATTCCGTTCGTCCCCGCGAAAGCGGGGACCCAGGAGTAACAGATTGAGAATTCTGTGCAGTGGCTCTGGATTCCCGCTTGCGCGGGAATGAACGGATGGGGGTACGCATCATCGCGAACGAACTTTGCCCTAAGAGAGAGCCACATTGAGGTCGTCGTCGACGCGTGGCGGCGTCGTCTCTTGCCGGCCGGGCGCGACGAAATAGACGACCTGGTCGGCGATCTTGCGGATTGCGCCCGAATGCGTGACGGCGACGATCGTCATCCGGCCCTTCAGCTCGTGTAAGGTACGGACGATCTCGGCCTCCGTGGCGGAGTCGAGATTCGCCGTCGGCTCGTCCAGCAGTAGAACGCGCGGATTGCGCAGCAGCGCCCCGGCAAGTGCGACCCGCTGTTTCTGGCCGGCGGAAAGCCCCGCCCCCTGCTCGCTCATCGGATGATCGAGACCGAGCGCGAGGGAGCGCACGAAATCGCAGTGTGCGGCCGCCAAGGCGCGGTCGATCTCGGACGCGCTTGGCGCGTTGCGGGCGCCGGCCAGCAGCAAGTCTCGCACGGTGCCGGGCGCGGTGTAGATTTCCGGACCGACATACGATGCGCTCGCAAGCAGCTTGCCGACATTGTGCTGCAGCGGCTGCTCCTCGCCGCCCGGGCCGATCAGGCGCACCTCGCCTTCGTGCGGACGAAGGAGCCCGGCGAGCAGCAACAGGGCGCTCGTCTTTCCGACCCCCGATTCGCCGGAGATGACCGTCATCGTGCCGGCCGGAATCGTCAGATTGAGCCGCTCGATGAGCGGTGTGGTCTCGCTCCACCGGAACGAAACGCCTTGCAGACGCCACCCGACCGGAGAAGCGAACGGTTCATCTACGCTGGTGCGGAAATCGCGGTCGATCGCTTGCCTGGCCGGATCGAAGCGCTCGCGCCACCACTTGTACAGCGTCTGCAAGCGGGGGCCATTCAGCCGCAAGTTGGCGCCGACGCGCGAGGTCTCCCCGAAGCTCTGCAGCAAGCGCAACGCGAGATAAAGATAGGCAAGGATATGGCTCTTGTCGGTGGCCAGCAGCGCCGACCCGTTGCTGGCGATTCCGGCAATGACGACAATCGCCACAAGCTGCGGAACGGCTGCGCGCAACGAGGCCAATTGATAGTAGACCGCCGAGGCGTGCGCATAGCCCGTGATCTGCACAATCGTCTGCTTGGCCTCCACGGCGGCCAGTCCGTGCAGCTGCAGAAAAATCGAATTCTTGATGCCGCTGGTCAGACGGTCGAGCGCGCCGGCGAGAGACTTCTGAACCACCTTGGCGCTCGAGGTCAGACGCCGATCGAGCAGCCGATACAACGGCCAGACGATCAGGCTTGCGATCGCCAGCAGAAGGGTCAATCGCCACGACGAATAAACAAGCACGATGGCGATGCCGCCGACCAGGAACGCGCGGCTGGCGAGATAGAAGCAATTCGCGACCGCTGCCGCCGAACCCAACGCCACATCATTGAACAGGGTCGAAACTTCGCCGATTGACGCCTTTCCGGAATGCAGGGCCCAGCGAACAAGGTTGCAGCGCTGCCGCGTCTCGAAGGCGACATGGCATAGTCCCGTCGTCGATGCATTGACCCAGCCGACCGCAACGCGAAGCAAGCCGAAGCCGACGAAGAGCATGCCTTCCGTCACCGCATCGCGAAGCGGCCCCAGAAGCTGCGACGGCGCCGATGAGATCAGCCCGATGGCGAAGAGAAAGCGCTGCAGGAACAGCGCAAAGCCGATGTCGCATGCGAACAAAGCGAGCCCGGTCGCGGCGGTGATCGCTCCCCAGATGGCCGCCTGCCGGCCGATGAAAGCGGCCACGCGCCGGAGTCGATCGGCCGACACGAACTGCACGAGTTCGATGATGGTTCGCGGGATCACTGCAGTTCTCGCACGACCGTCATCCAGTCGTTCCGCTGCCGCATTGCTTCAGCACTGGCGACCATTCGCTCGCGGCGCTCCGCAGGAAACATCGCTTCGATGCGCGCGACGAGGTCCGGAACCTCGCTCACGGAACGAAAGGTCATGATGGTCGGAAGTTCGGAGATTTCGTAGGCCTCGGCTTCGTCTTCATGATCGCGGATTGCGAATGTGCCGCGCGCGGCGACTTCAGTCTCCTTGATCCATAAGGCATTGCGCGGAAGCAGCGTGCCGTTCACGCGCCACGGCGCATCTTCCGTATGCAGGAAAACGCCCATGGCATGCAGGTTCTGCAGATATGCCGCGTAAGATCCGCTTGGAAGAACGGTGACGTCGAGCCCGCGGCTGCGCAACTCACCGAAAAACTTTTTCCGATGTGGATGCAGGGTGCCCTGAAAACCAACCTTGATCGGCCGAGATTCCCAATCGGGTCCCGCATCACACAATTCCGGCAGCATACCCATGCGGACAAAGACGGCAGGCAAGCCCTTTTCGCGGGCGAATTGCGTCCACCAGCGTGATGTCAGCAACAGCTTTTTGAGATTCAAAGTACGCGCGATTGCCTCATAGCTTCCCCGCTGCGGAGAGTCGTCCATGTAAGCCTGCCAGATATCCTGCTCGTAGACATGAATCGCCCGGTCGCGCAGAAAACGTTTGAGCAAATCGAGCTTCGCCAGCAAACTTCGAAGCTTCAGCACGCTCAAAACGACATCATAAGCTCGCGGATTTGCGAGTGGCGCATAGCGAAGCTCGCGCAGCGACATCATGCGGATACGGAAATTTCTCTTCAGGGTCGTCGCGAGCTGACTCTGGTAGCAGTTCGAGCGAATGTAAGAGCGACTATCGACGAGCAGCAATAAACTGGGCTTGGCGGCCACTTACTGGCTCCGGCTCACGTCCACGGAAACGCCATCGAGGTCGATGCATGCCTTGCGCGTCGCCTCGTAGCCGAACCGGGTGAGTTCACGCAGATTGACGTAGCTGCTCATGACCGCGTTGCCGCGATCGCTATAGGAGACAAGCGAATGAAACATTCCGCCGTCATACACGCCGGTGAGAGGATGCCGTTGCATCATCAGCCGAAAGAAATCTGACTCAGTGAATTGGTCCGCCGCCTCCAGCGCGTCAAAAACGGACTGCATGGATTCGACTCTGTTCAACGCGGGCAGTTTCGGATGCAGATTGGAGAGGTAAATCGGCTCGTGCCCTCTAGCCCTCTGGAACCAGGCGCGCTCGCCGGTAATCACATTGCTCAGGCTGATCTCCGACCGCAGCACATGAAATGGCAACATCTGAAGCCGCTTGTCGTAGCGCCAGCGCCCGCGGACCGAGAACTCCTGCGTCCGGACAGAAGACGCCCTCGGCTCGGCGGAGAGGAAGCGCTCGCAGGCGGCAAGCCCCTTCAGGTCGACATGATAGAGGTCCGACTCGATCAGGTAGATGTATTCAAACTCGCGATCGAACAGACTTGTCCGGTGATCGAGGACCCATTTGATCGCAGACCAATAGCCGACGTTGCGGTCCGCTCGGCACACCAGCGTTCCGGGCGGCATGAGCTCGATGTGCTCAGGACAGGTCGAGGCGTTGTCGAACAGCACGAAGCTTTGCTCGAGCCCTGCGTCCGGTATTACGCGCGCCAGATTCCGGGCTACCGCTAATGCAAGGTCGCGGCGGCTCTCCTCGCGCGAACACGTGACGAGCACTGCGAGTGTCGAGGCCGGTCTCATTGCCTCGGGCCGGCCCACTCGCGGGCCAGGAGGCTCATCGCAATCAGGTCGCGGAATTCGCCGTCGCGAAAAATGGCCTCGCGCTCACGCCCCTCCTCCACAAAGCCCAGCTTTTTGTAAAGCGCGATCGCGGTTTCATTCGTCTCCAGCGTGACCAGGCCCAACCGGTGCAATCCCCATTGCTGAAACAGATAGGCAAAGAAGTATTCGAACATCTCCTTCGCATAGCCTTGCCGCCTGAACTTGGGAACGACATCGGCACCGACGAGCGCATTCCGATTGACGGAATCGATGCGATCGATGCGAAAAATTCCGACGAGCTCTCCCGTCTCGCGAAGGCGCGCGACATAGCGGCGCGACGTACGTGACGTCGAGATCGACTGAAACCAGGCTTCCTGCTCGGATTCAGAGACATGCCTGATGTCGGTGAGACGAGATAGCGTGCTGTCCTCGTTGTGCAGCAGACGAACCTCCTCCAAGTCTCGCCGCTCGAGAACGCGGATCGACAGACGCCGCGAGCCATTTTGATCCATGGTCGTCAATTCCGGCACAAGCAGTTTCGCGCGAAGGTTTCCAGCTTCGTCAGCCGCTCTGCATCGGCGGCTTGCGCGATGAACGCGCGTTCAAAACCGCGCTGCGCGTAGTCGAAGCAGAAGCGCATCCGCCACCTCGCGGACATCGCACCGCTGAGCGCCCAGCCCCGCGGCTCATCGCGGCGCGCCAGCCAGACCTCGGCGCAGCGCGCGATCACATCATGCTGCTTCTTCAGTGCGCGATGCAGACCGAAGTGGAAGGCCTGCCGTGCATGCGGCGCCCGGCAATGCCACCCGATGGGCGCGAGATGGCTCACCGCCGGTCCCTTCAACAGCCGCACATGGCCGATATCGACCCGGTCCGGCATCAGCCGGCTCCTGCCCTTCCTGAAAACGACGGCTTTGGAGAAGGCATTCAGCCCGGCGATCAGCCGGTCGGTGAAATAATCGTGCAACGGGATTTGCGCGCCGGTCACTTCGGGAGCGTCGAACAAATCCGCGATCTCGCGTAGCGCGGTGCGCCGCGAGAGTACCGTATCGGCGTCGATCTTAACGAAAATGTCGTGATCGGCTTTGTGCTTGTCCCAGACATCCCACAATGCGTGGTGCGCCTCGCGTTCCCGCAAATTGCTGATGACGACTTGCGTTGCACTCACGCCTTCCTGCGCCGCGACGGCGGCACGGCATTCCTCGAGCTCGGCCTCCCCGCACGCAAGCGTACCGACGAATATCCTCGGCAGCGCGGACATCTCAACCGGCGTCGGCCAGAGCCTGTACGCGATCGGCGATATGCCGGCAGTCGGCTTCGGAAAGCCACCAGCCGCACGGCAGCGAAATCTGACGGTCGGCGAAACGCCGCAGGCCGGGGAGTTCGGCATTATACGGCTTGAAGGCGGTATAGAGATCGTTCGGCTGATGCACGAGACCGGCGGCAATGCCTTCGGCATTGAGCTTTTCGAGCAGACGGTTTCGATCGACGCCGTCGTGCGTCAGGACCGTGTAGACCCAATAGCTCGATTTGGCCTGCGGCGGGATCGTGAGCGAGCGGATCGATCGCGAGTTTCTGAACGCGTCTTCGTAGACCGCGGCATTCTTCCGATGCTGGCCGAGAATGCGGTCGATGTGCGGCATCTGCGAGAGGCCGATCGCCGCCGAGACGTTGTTCATGTTGAACTTGTAGCCGACCTCACCCTCGAGAATGTCCGCGTCCCAGCGCTGTCCCTTCCACTCGCCGCGCGCATCCTTGTGTGCATCGCGGTCATAGCCGAACCACTTCAGCTTGCGCGCCAGGACGAACTGATCGGGATCGCGGCAGATCAGAGCGCCGCCGTCGCCGGACGACAGATGCTTGATCGCCTGGAAGGAATAGCAGGTGAAATCGGCGAACTCCGACAGCGGCCGGTCGCGCCAGGTGGCGCCGAATGCGTGCGCGGCGTCATGAATGAGGGGAATGCCCTTGCGGCGTGCCAGCGCATCGAGCGCGTCGAGATCGCACGGCGTTCCCGCCCAGGCCACGCACATGATCGCCTTGGTGGCGGGGGTAATCTTGCGCTCGACGTCGGCCGGATCGATCGAGGCCGTATTCGGATCGATGTCGGCCCAGACGATCCTGCCGCCGAGATTGACGATCGGCGTATTGGTCGCGATGCAGGTCATCGGCGTGGTGACGACGTCTGTGCCCGGCCCCACGCCGCAGAGCTTGAGCGCCACCGTGAGCGTGCTCGTGCATGAATTCATCAGCACGAGCTGGCTGACCTTGAGATAGTCGCAGAGGGCGTCCTTGAACTCGGTGACCTGCAGTCCTTCGTTGACGAAGCCGGAATTGAACACCGTTCTCAGGCCGTCGAGCGCCCTCTCGGTCTCGACGTGCACTTTGAACATCGGATAGGCGGTCACGACGCGGTCCTCTTCAGAGTCGGAGCTGCAATTTCATCGATTTCGCGTCCGACGAAATCGGAAAGCTTGCGTTGGAAAATGCCGATCGATTGCAGGTATGTTTCAAGATCGCGCTTGCTCAGCACATCTTCCGACGACGAATAGCCGAAGATTTTGGCGTCTTGTTCTACGGTGATGTGCGCGGGCGCCATACGGTAGTAGCCGTCCTTGAACTTCACGCGAACGGATTCCGGCTGGCTGATCAGGTCCTCGTGCAGCTTTTCGCCCGGCCGCATGCCGACGATCTCGATCGGCTTGCCGGAGTGCTCGGAAAATATTTCCGCAAGGTCGATGATCCGCATCGAGTGCAGCCGCGGCAGCCAGATTTCCCCGGACGCTGCGCCGAGTACGGCGGCCGAAATCAGATCGATGCTCTGGTCGAGCGTCATGACGAAGCGCGTCATGTCGCGGTGGGTCACGGTGAGGCAGCGATGGTTTTCCGCCTGCCAGCGGAACAGCGGAATGATCGAACCGCGCGATTCGAGCACGTTGCCGTAGCGCACGCCGACGAATTTCGGCCGCGGCAGCGCGAGGCATTGGCTCGTCACCAGCCGTTCCGCGATGGCCTTGCACATGCCGTAAACGTTGGCGGGCGCGCAGGCCTTGTCGGTCGAGACCATGAGAACGCAGTTCAATTCGGGAAGCCGGTCGACCTGCCGGATCACCGCGTCGATGACGTTCCTGATGCCGAGCACGTTCGTCTGAATGCTCTCGTAGGGCGTCATCTCGCAGGTATCGACCTGCTTGAGCGCGGCGGCGATGATGATGACGGTCGGCCGAAAGCGGAGGATGGTTTCTTCGACGCGCGCGAAGTCGCGAATGTCGCCGACGGCGTAATCGATGCCCTTGGCGCCGTATTGATTGCGAATGGTCCAGTGCTTGGCCTCGTCGCGCGAGAACAGCATCACGCTGTTCTTTGCGGTCAGCCGGGCGAGCAAGGCGCGGCCGAGCGACCCCGTGCCTCCGATGACGAGCACGCGCTCGCCCACAAGAGTCGCTTCCTTCATCGCAAGCCTCATCGTCTCCATGGAACCGGACACGCTACCGCACCCCGGGTGACTCGCCACCCGGAGCATATTTCCTCGCACGACGGCAGCCTCACGCCGCCGCAACGCTCTCCACGTCCACCGTCACCCGGACCTTGCGGCCGAGCAAGTCGAGCAGCACGGCCACGCGGTCGCTGTCCCGCATGCCTTCGTAGAGGCCGAGGCAGTCGGCGAAGGCGCCGTCGAGAATGCGGATCCTGTCGCCCGCGTGGAAGTTTGGGCGATCCAGCAGGCGCACGAAGCCGCTCGCGTCCTCGCGCGCCTGCAACTCATGGATGACCTGGTCGGCGATCGGCGCCGGCAGATCGCCATTGCAGACGAGCCGCGACACGCCGACGGTCGAGACGATCGACCGCCAGCGCTGGGCGCCAAGATCGATGCCGACGAACAGGTAGCGGGGGAACAGCGGCGCCGGCACGATGTCGATGCGGCGCGCATGCCGCCGCCTTTTCAGGTAGCGCGGCAGATAAGTGGAGAAGCCCTGGCGCTCGAGATGCGCCGCCGCCTTGTGCTCGGCGTTGGGATGCGATTGCACGACGTACCAACGCTGGCCGTTCATTCGGCGGCTCCCCCCTGTTGCCGTATGCGCACACGCAAGAGCTCGGGAACCAGGACGCGCTCGAAGCCGAAACGGGCGGCCGCCGCTTCGCAGGTTGCGCGCGCATTGGCGACGTCCGTGATCAGCAGGGCGTCGAACGGCTCGGTCACCGCATCGAAATCTGCAAACACCGGCAGCCCGATGAAGCGTTCGCCGGCCGTGTTCGCGTCCACCACGCCGACGATTGTGATCGCCTGCTCCATCGCGCAGAGCGCGGCGATTTCCGCGAGATCGGACTGACCGACGAGCACAACGGTGCTGACCCCCGACGCCTTGGCTGCCCGGAACAGATCCGAGCAGTCCGTCTTGGCCTGGCGGAAGAAGCCGAACGAGTACGACAAATACTCGACGGTCAGCCGCGACTTTTCGGCAAAGCCCTGTGGGGTGAGGTAATAGGCATATCGGCGCGCCGGCGCCCCGCGGACCTTCACAAGGCCCTTCTTCACGCAGCGTTTCAAATACGCGTTGACGAGCCCGAGGGCTATGCCGAGTTCGGAGGCGAGATGACGCTGCGAGTGGGCGCGATCCTGCTCGACCGCATCGAGCAGCCCCAGCATGATACGTGACGCTTCGGCGTTCTCGTCCGCCAGACGACGCATACGCTTCCCCCGAACAGAACCTCGATACGCCGTTCACAGCGTGAACGTCAAGCGTCATGTTCAGATTATGAACGCGATCGATTTGCAGGCTTAACGCGGATTCTGCTGAGAAATCAGAATACTAACAGTCCGGCGCAATGGCGAACCGTTTTGTCTCGTCCCTGCCTGGCAAAATCGGAGCCGTATGCTCTAGTGCGCCGATGCCGCCCAGGCTTGTCTATCTCGTCACCGAAGACTGGTATTTCGTCTCGCACCGGCTGCCGATGGCGCGTGCCGCCGCCCGTGCCGGCTTCGAGGTGCACGTGGCCACGCGCGTGGCGAAGCACCGCGCCGCGATCGAGCGCGAGGGATTCGTTCTGCATCCGCTGACATGGCAGCGCGGCAGCCTCGATCCGCTTCACCTGACCGCCATCGTGAGAGACGTGCGAAAGCTGTATCGCTCGTTGCGTCCGGCGCTGGCCCACCACGTCGCGCTTGCGCCGACGATCGTTGGTTCGCTCGCCGCGCTTGGCATGGAATTTCCTCAGCTCAATGCGCTCGCCGGGCTAGGTTTTGCCTACACATCGAGCGGGCCCAAGGCGCGCGTCGTCCGCCCGGTGTTCTCAATGTTGCTGCGGGGTCTTCTGCGGCGGCCGACGGCAACTGTGCTCGTCCAAAATCCTGATGATCGCAAGGCGCTGCAGACGATCGGAGTCCCAGGAAATAAAATCGTGCTTGTTCCGGGATCGGGGGTTGATACGGAGAATTTGCAGCCGCTTCCCGAGCGGCCGGGTCCGATCACCATCGGTTTCGTCGGACGGCTGCTGCACGACAAAGGCGTGGCAGCCCTGGTCGCCGCGCATCAGTTACTACGAGAGCGCGGCAATCCGCTTCAGCTTCTGATCGCCGGAGAGGCCGATCCTGCCAACCCGGCAAGCATTTCGGCATCGACGCTGACCGAATGGAAGCGGCTCGAAGGCATCGAATTCCTGGGCCACGCCGACGTTCGCGACGTTTGGCGCCGAGCGCATATCGCGGTCCTCCCCTCTCGCCGGGAAGGACTGCCACTCAGTCTGTTGGAGGCGGCAGCCTGCGCACGCCCCTTGGTCGCGACCGATGTGCCAGGATGTCGCGAGATCGCCCGCGCCAATGAGAGCGCGCTGCTTGTCGCGCCGGACGATCCGCCGGCGCTCGCCGATGCACTCGCGCAGCTTGCCGCCGATGCGGATTTGCGCCGCCGTTTGGGCGCAGGTGCCCGTCATCTGGTCGAGACGGAATTTTCCGCCGCGCGGATCGGCGACGAAATCACCGCGCTCTATCTCCGGCTCATCCAGAGCGGCGCACCGAACGCCGCTCAGTCGTCCGTGAACTTGCCCTTGTAGTCGAGCTTCAAGGCCTGATCCTGCTCGTGCTTATAGAGGATGCAGTTGCCGGCGACGAGCACGTCGATCTCCGTACCCATGAAGCACCGGAATGCGTCTTCGGGCGTGCACACGATCGGCTCGCCGCGCACGTTAAACGAGGTGTTGACCAGCACCGGGCAGCCGGTGATCGCCTTAAAACGCGAAATAAGATCGTGGAATCGTGGATTGGTTTCGCGGTGGACGGTCTGAATGCGCGCCGAATAGTCGACATGCGTGACGGCGGGTATGTCGGAGCGCGGCACGTTGAGCTTGTCGATTCCAAACAACTGGGCTTCCGCCGCGGTCATCGCCCGCTGACGCGCCGCTTTGACGGGTGCCACCATGAGCATGTACGGAGAGTCGACGTCGAGTTCGAACCAATCTGCGACATCCTCGCGCAACACCGCGGGCGCGAAGGGCCGGAAGCTCTCGCGGTACTTCACTTTCAAATTGAGCGTTTTCTGCATGCCGGGTGAGCGCGGATCGGCTAAGATCGAACGGCCGCCGAGCGCCCGCGGCCCGAATTCCATCCGCCCCTGAAACCACCCGACGGCCCTGCTGTCCGCGAGCGCGCGAGCGGTATCTTCGATCAGAACAGCGTCGTCTCTAACGCTGAAGCGCGCACCGGCAGCCGCTAATCTTCGTTCAATCTCGCCCTGCGGGAACGATGGGCCCAAGTATGACCCTTGCATCAGGTCGGTGCCCGCGCAGGCGACACGCGGCTGCCCGGCATGCAGATGACACGCCGCAAGCGCAGCGCCGATCGCGCCGCCCGCATCGCCGGCAGCCGGCTGAACCCATATTTGATTGAAGTGCCCGTCACGGAGCACCTTGCCGTTTGCGACACAGTTGAGAGCCACACCGCCGGCGAGGCATAGGTTCTTCATTCCGGTTTCCGCCTTCAGCGCTTTGGCCGTGCGGCGCACCACTTCCTCGGTCACGGCCTGAATGGACGCGGCAAGATCCATGTGCCGCTGTTCAAGCAATTCTTCGGGCTTGCGTGGCGGAGCGCCAAACAGCGCACCAAAGCGCCGGTTGGTCATCGTCAGACCTGTGCAGTAGTCGAAATAGTCGAGCGCTAAGCGATACGAGCCGTCCTCTTTCAAGTCGATGAGATTGTCGAGAATCGTCTGAACGTATTTGGGCTCGCCATACGGCGCGAGGCCCATCACCTTGTATTCGCCGGAATTGACCTTGAACCCCGTGTAGTAGGTGAATGCTGAATAGAGCAGTCCCAGCGAATGGGGAAAATGAATTTCCTTCGTTAGCTGCAGTGACTGGCCTTGGCCGACACCGGCGGACGTCGTCGCCCATTCGCCGACGCCATCCATCGTCAGCACGGCCGCATCTGTGAATGGCGAGGGATAGAACGCCGATGCAGCGTGACTGAAATGATGTTCGGCAAAAAGAAGCTTGGATGGGTCGGCGAGAGCCTCGTCAATCCTCCTCAGCTCGCGGCGCAACATATCCTTTTGGAAGAGCTTCTCGCCAATCCATAAAGGCATGGCCTTGCTGAACGACGTGAAGCCGCGCGGCGCAAACGCCAGATAGGTCTCCAGCAGACGTTCGAATTTAAGGAACGGCTTGTCGTAGAAGGCGACCTTATCGACCTCACCCGGGGCGATGCCGGCCGCATTAAGGCACCATCCCGCCGCGTTCACCGGAAACTCCGGATCGTGCTTTTTCCGCGTGAACCGCTCCTCCTGAGCGGCGGCGAGGATGACGCCGTCGCGCACGACTGCCGCCGCGCTGTCGTGATAATAGGCGGAGATGCCCAGAACGATCATGGCACGCTAGAAGATCGCATAAATGAACGGTGCGAGAGCCGTGCCTTTGGTGATGAAGATCAGGCCGCCGAACAACAGCATGAGCACGACGAGCGGCAGCAACCAAAACTTCTTGCGCTCGCGGAGGAATTCCCAGAATTCGGCGATGAACGACACGGAAACCCCCGGTCAGAATTGTTTGGTCATGGATTGGGGGTTCGGGCCCGGCCGGCGCGCAATCCAATATGACTTTGCGCTTCGATCCCACTTCAAGCGGAGAAGATCTCGTCCGAGCAGCCGCAGCGCGACCCCCATTGGCACGATCGCACCGTAGAAAATGAGCGCCATTATGACCGGATTGACGACTGCGTGCAGCGCGAGCCCCAGCTTGTGCCAAAGGTAATTGAGCGGTCGCAGCGCGCGCGGCAACAGGAAAGCGCAGAGCGTAAAGGCGGCGGAAAGGACGAGGGCCCACACGCGTAGGTCACCGCCGTGCAGGGGTGGCACAAGGCCGACGAGCGCAAAGAATCCGGCCATGACCAGGCCAAAATTGCGGTCGGAACTGACTGCCCGGATATCCTTTGAGGCGTAAGACGACATCGGCTCATCCCCCCGGTGCCCGCCTCCTTGCCTGCGGCGAAGGACTCGGTCAACTGTGATCGGAAGGCCGGCAAGCGCAAACTGTTCAATAGGCCCTGACTCCTGTAATTGACGGCTCGCAAGCGAGAATTGGAGCCTGGATTGCTGAAAACCGCCTCTGTTTACCTCGCGATCGTGCTTGGCACGATTGTCGGAGCCGAAGCCGCGGCGCGACTTTGGACGTGGACGCCGCCAGCATGGGATGCGGCACCGACCGACGGCATCGGGTCGCTCCGCTACTATCATTCGCCGACGGGGCTCGGCGATCTCGTTCCCGACCAGAATGGGCTATGGATGATCTGGTCGCACCGGCCCTATCATGTGCAGACCAACAGCGTGGGATTGCGCAATACGGAGGAGCCCGCAGCTGACGCCTTTAAGATTCTAGCGGTCGGCGACTCGCAGACATTCGGTCCTTATCTGGCGAACGAAGATACGTGGCCTGCATGGTCGGAAACGTTCCTGCGCCAGCGAAACGGACAAAAGCGCAAGATCCAGGTCTTCAATGCCGGCGTCTCCGGTTACACGATCCTCGACGAATACAATTACCTTCGGGAAAAAGGCGTTCACCTCAAACCGGACCTCGTCATCATCGGGGTGTTCGAGAACGACATCTCCGATTTCGCCAAAGAACGGAACGGAATGGTTCAGCGGCCGGTGAACGGCGTACAATCGCGCGGCCTTGTGCAATTGAAGGCTCTGGTCAGAAGTTCTGCACTGTTTAGCCTGGCGCAGAGTTTAAAAACCCGCGCGCAGCTTGCGTCAGCCGGCGTGGACGTGGCGCGCGGGGAAGCCACAGTGGGGCGAGACTCAGCAAACGCGCCGCCGCCCGCATACAAAGCCCGATATAGCGAGTTCTTTCGTCAGACCGTAACCTTGCTCAAGACCAACAGCATCCGGCTTGCAGTTATCTTCATCCCCGACGCGGAAACAGCCGAAGGCAGCGCAGTGTCCGACATGGAGCCGGTCATCCGCGAACTGACGCAGGAAACGGGCACCCCTTATCTCGACCTCACGCCTGCATTGCGGGCGCAAGCGGACCCGGCGGAACGGCTTTATTTACTTCAGCGCATCGACGGTCGCCTGACGGGCAACGGACACTTGTCGCGAGCCGGGACAGCGGTTGTAGCCAGAGCAGTCGTCGATTGGCTGCTCTCCACCAAACTTGCCGCCCCCTGACCGTAGGCTAGAAGCCGCGATATGGCTTGCAGACGCCGTCCTGGACGGTCCAACGCGGATTCGGACAATGCAGCCGGCCATCGCGCCCAATGAAGGGCCTTGCATAAGACGGGCCGACATAACGCCGCTCAACATAGGGCGGCGGGCCATAGTCGCGGGCCATCGGACGACAAGCATACCCGTTGAAATACCATCCGCGGCCGCACCCGTCCCTCGCTTCGGCGGATTGCGAAAGCGCCGACAGGGCGGTAAAGGCCAAAAGCAGTGCGATCATGCGCATCGTTGTTCTCCGGCGATTTCGGAGACAACCACTATAGAAGTTCCGAGTTCCATCGACAACGCCGTTATGGTGTACATCTCAATGTGGAGAGTGCGGCCACAAAGCTTGGCCGCGCACATTCGGATTGGGCCGTGCAACATGAGACTCACGCCGGCTTGCTGGCTCCGCACGACAAACGGCGTCTATGCAACCTCCTGACCTCATCCGCCTCGCGGCCACCTTCGCGCTCGCGCTCACACTGAGCTACGGCACGATCGCCCTGCTGCAGCCGCTGTGGCGCAACTACGCCGTGGCCAAACCGAACGCGCGCTCGTCGCATAAGCAACCGACGCCGCAAGGGGGCGGCATTGCAGTGCTGCTCGCTTTTGCGTGCGCGCTGGTGTTCATTCCACCCACACTGACCCTCTACGCGGCCTGCGCGGCGGCGCTGGTGCTCGGTGCGCTCGGCGCCTTAGACGATCTGCACACCCTCGATCCCACGCCGCGACTCGTCTTGCAGGCGCTCGCCGTCAGCGGGACGATCGCACTGCTTCCCGCCGAGTTTCATGTCTTTTCCAGCCTGCCTGCATGGTTCGAGCGCGCGCTGCTCGCGATCGGCTTGTTGTGGTTCGTGAATCTTACCAATTTCATGGATGGCATCGACTGGATGACTGCCGCGGAGATGGTGCCGCTCACCGGCGCGCTCGCGCTCTGCGGCTTGGCAGGCGCCCTGCCCGCGGATGCCGCGCTTGCTGCCGCTGCACTCTGCGGCGCGCTGATGGGATTCGCGCCGTTCAACAGGCCCGTGGCACGGCTTTTTCTTGGCGACGTCGGCAGCCTCCCGATCGGGCTGCTCGCCGGCTGGCTGCTGATCCGCCTGGGTGACCGGCATCTCGCCGCGGCCGTACTGCTGCCGCTCTACTACGTCCTGGACGCGACCATCACGCTCATCCGTCGGTACATGCGCGGCGAATCGGTGATGCAGGCGCACCGGCAGCACTTTTATCAGCAAGCGGTCGACAACGGCTTGGAGGTCAAGGCGGTGATCGCACGCGTCATGCTACTCAATCTCATACTGATCGCGTTGGCCGCGATCTGCATCGCGATTCCCTCGCTGGCCGTGCACCTCGCGATGCTTGCTGCGGGTTGCGCCGCGATCGGCGCAACCCTTTGGTCGTTCGCGAGCGCCAAGAGGCCGTAAGCCACTGCTCCGGCAACGAACGCGGAAACTACGCACGGGCGAGCGCGAGCGCCTCATCGACCGCCGTGAGCACCTGCGGGAGCGGTAATGCGTCGAGACATGCGCTATAGCTGTCGAGCCGGCGCTCACAGCCCTCAAGTTGGCACGGCGTGCACGGAAACGCGTTCTGCACGAGGAAGACGTTGCCTCGCCGCTGCACCGCGCCTGTGGCATTCCAGGCTTCCGCCAAGCCACCGGCTGGCCAAGGACCCCATAGCCGCGGATCGGTCGGGCCGTAGAGCGCCACCGTTGGACAGCCGATCGCGGCGGCAAGATGCGTGACGGAGGTATCGGGCCCGACGAATAGGCGCGTCTTGCCGATCAGCCCACTCAACGCGCCCCAGCCCAGCGTGCCGTCGCGGCGGAGCACAGGTGTGCCCTGCCAGACCTCGTCGAGATAGCCGCGCTCGGCGGCCGCGGGTCCGCCTGTCGCGATCACGGTCAGGCCGCGCGCGGCAAGCGCATCGGCCAAGGCGCGCCAGCCGGCCGCCGTCCAGCGCTTGTAATGGAACATCGGCGCGGCGTGCACGACCGCGTAATCGCCCTCCGGAAGCTCCGCGGCAAACGCCGCCCGCGGCGGCACGAGTTCAGCAGCGCGCGGCAGCCCAAGCGCATCGACCAGCCGCAACACCGCCTCGACTCGATGCGCGTGTTGATCGTGCGGCACCGAGCGCTGCAGCAGTGCGTTTTTGATGCGCCCACTCAAACGCGCCTCGATCGGTGCGAGGCGCACGCGCGCCGCGAGAATTGCAAATACGGTCGGCCGGTCACCGCTTTGTGTGGAGACCGCAAGATCGTAGCGGCCGATGAGCCGCGCCGCGCATATCAGACTCTGCCATGCCGACGGCTGCGGCGGCATCGTGATCGTGCGGTCGATGTCCGGGTTGCCTTCGAGAATGCCGGCCGTATCCGCAAACACCAGCACGTCGATGGCGGCGCCGGCGTAAGCACGCCGCAGGCTGCGGATCAGCGGCGTGGTGAGCAGCACGTCACCGAGCCGGCGCAGCGCGATCACCAGAATGCGCGGACGCGGCGGCAGCGCGAGCGGATTCATGCGGCCTTGCGGCGCCGGTCGCGCAACACCATGCCGCCGGCGACGCCGACGCCGACCACATAGGTCCAGCCCTGAACGAAATCGAACAGATGCGAGTTGAACGCCGAACCGACGATGTTCTGCACCACCAGCAGCAGCCCAATCCATGCGACGAAGCTCGCACCCCGGAACAGCCAGAGGTGCGCAAGCCACATGGCCCACAGCACCGCTATGCCTACAAAGCCAAGCTGGATGCCCACCGCGAAGGTCTGATTGTGCGGATTGGTCGTTGCCGAGCCGGACGCTCCTGTGCGGCCCGCGGTCGCCTTGACGAACAGGTCGTGGATCGAGCCGGTGCCGTGGCCGATGATCGGCGCCGATCTGATGAATGCTATCGAATATTTGGCGAATGCGATGCGCTCGCCGGAAGAATTGCGGGCGTCGCTTTGTTCATAGGCCTGTGCATCCGTCCAGATCTCGTCGACCCGATCGCGCAAATACGACGAGCTGAACCATGCCGCGACTACAAACGCCCCCGTCACCACCGCCGCAATCAAGGCGCCGCGCGCGTTGAACCGCGTCACCGCGTAGACGGCAATCAGCGTCAGGACGATGAAGAGCGCGGTGCGCCCCGTCGCGATGAACACAATGTCGCCGAGCATCGCCAATGCCAAGGCGGCGGATACCGCCAGCCACCGATAGTCTCGCCGCCGGAGCGCTTCATGCGCCACCGCGAGCAGCCCGCCGATGCAGATTGCGAATTCCCCGCTCTGGGTCGGGCCATTTTTCACCATGACCCCATCATGCGGCGCCGTGTGCGGCAGGTCCGGCCAGATCGTGCGCGCGAAGGAGGTCAGCAGCACGAGGGCGCAGGAGATCAGGTATGCAGCGAATACGTCCTTGCCTCGTTCCGAGCGCGCATACTGGACAAAGAACAGCGGGATTGCGAGGAGCTTGACGAACGAGCCGATGCCGCCCCATCGCTCCGCCCAGCTCACATCGGCCCAGAACATTCCCGCGACGCCAAGCAGAACGAGCAGCACAGGCAGTCCGCCGGCAGCGCTCAGCAGGACTCGGCGAGCTTCACGCCAGTCCAGCGTCGGAACGAGAACGATCGCCCAGAGCGCAGCGAGGATGCCGCTCGCCGATGTCGACCACGGCAGCGAAACGGCGAGCGCCGCCGCCAGCCCGTCTGCCAAGCGCTCCACGCGAGCGCGATCGAAGGCACGTGAGAGCGACAGGCTTGTCATTCGTCAGCCCGGAGCTTGCGCGAGCCCGGAGAGGCCGCGCCGGGCACGGACGCGATTGGCCTGGATGGCATCGGCGAGTCGCCCTTCATTTTCATTCAGCTTCTCCCTATCGGCTTCCGGATGCCAGAGGTGGATCACCCCTACGGCGAAGTTGCCGTCCTTGCGCCGGGCGCCCGCGTGCAGCAGGCGCACGATGAGATCGCTGTCTTCCTTGCCCCAGCCGGCATAGTCCGCATCGAAGCCATCCACGCGCAGCAGATCGGAACGCCAGATCGCGAGATTGCACGAGCGTGCGCCCTGCCATGCGCGCGGACGCAATTTGCGCAATGGTCCGAGCGGCACCTGCAGTACCGCGGAAAGCCGATTGACGCGGCCCGACAGCCGCGCTGCCAACCACCGCAACAAGCTCCAGCGTTCAGGCTCATCACGCTCGCGCAGCACGCGCTCTGTTTCCTCGCGTGAGAGGAGGACGCGGTTGCCGGTGACAAACCAGCCCAGCTCGGCGATCCCGCGGTGGGCCGCGACGAAATTCGGTCGCACGAGGCAGTCGCCGTCGAGGAAAATGCAATAAGTTCCGCGCGCCTCGAGCACGGCGCGGTTTCGAATCTCTGCCGCCCTGAAGCCGCGATCTTCCTGCCAGACATGCGCGACACGACGCCCGATTTTCCCTTGCCAGAAATGGCTGAGTGCGGCCGTCGCAGGCCCTGAGCCGTCGTCGGCGACAATCACCTCGAAATTGCCGTCAGTCTGTCGGCCGAGCGAGCGCAGCACAGCCTCCAGCGCATCCTCGCGCCTATAGGTCGTAACGATGACGGAAATCAGCTCTGTCACACTTATTCTACGGCTCCCCTCGCCCGCCGTTGCTTAGCCGATGGCGCGCCGCGCGACAAATCCCTAGGGCAGAACGGCTACACAATGCTAATTTCGCCGCGCTCTATCGCCCAGCAACCCTCCGATGCAGAAGATCACCGCCTACATCATTGCCTACAACGAGGCCGAAAAGATCGAAGCGGCGGTCGCCAGCGTGCTTTGGGCGGACGAGGTTCTGGTCGTCGATTCATTCAGCACCGATCGTACCGCTGAGATTGCCACCGCGCTCGGCGCCCGCGCGGTGAGCGTGCCGTTCAGCGGCTTTGGCGATCTCCGTAACCGGGCCCTGGAGCATTGCACGAACGACTGGATTTTCAGCCTCGATGCCGACGAACGCTGCACGCCCGAACTGCGCGACGAAATCCTGACACTGCTTGCCGGAACGCCGGCCCACGATGTCTATCGCGTGCCGCGGCGCAGCTACATGATGGGACGCTGGATCAAAGGCTCTGGCTGGTATCCGAATTTCCGGCAGCCGCAGCTCTTTCGCAAAGGCGCGATGCGCTACCGGCTCGAGCCGGTGCACGAAGGTTTCGAGAATTTGAGCGGCAAGCCGATCGGCACGCTCGCTAATGCGGTCTGGCAATTTCCGTTCCGCAATCTCGAGGAAGTCATCAACAAGATGAACCGCTATTCCTCGCTCGGCGTGCCCAAGCTCAAGCACAAGCGCGTAACGATGGCGAGTGCGCTCGGCCACGCCGCCTGGTCGTTCCTCAAGCATTACATCTTCAAGCTAGGGTTCATCGACGGCTGGGCTGGTTTCGTCATCGCTTTCGGTAATTTCGAGGGGACTTTCTACCGCTATGCGAAGCGCTTCGAAGAGACGCAGAAATGGAGCGCGCCCGAGATCCAATCAATTCGTCGCCCAGACAAATCCGGACGATGAGCAAATTCGCCGTTATTCAAGTCAAGCAAGGAATTGGCGACACCATCTGGCATTTGCCTTTCGTTCGAGCGATCGCTTCAGCCGCTCCCGATCATAGAGTTAGTTTTTTTGTTCCTCCCCGTAGTCACGCCCGCGAATTGTTGGCGGCTGAACCCGCTGTCAGTGAAGTCGTCTATTTCGCCCATCACGGAAACGAAATTGCGCGCGCCATCAACATTGTTCGGTTGGCGCGCTTGCTGCGCAGGAGACGTTTCAGGCGCATCTATATCTTGGATCGAACCACCCGGCCCGCTTTCGCCGCTTGGCTTTCGGGCATTCCCGAGCGCATTGGCATCGGTCTCGGCGCACAACGCCTTTGGATTACGAACGGCGGCATCGATCAAAAGCACTTTCACGCTCATCCGATTGGTTGGCTCAAGGCATTGATGCAGACTGAGGGACTTGCCCTGCCGTCGACCGAACCAAATTTGGCGCTCCCACCGAATGCATTTGCGGAAATCGACGCCCGCTTCGGCGACTTGCCAAAGCCCTGGGTTGTTCTCGGACTCGGCGCCTCGCATCCGAGCAAAGATTGGCCGGACGTGCACTGGTGTGCATTGCTGTCAAAGCTGGAAGAAATTCCGACGAGGCGCACTACCTTTTTGGTCGGCGGCCAAGATTGCGTGGCGCGAGCGGACAACTTGATTGCGGCCTCGGGGAGTCGAGCTATAAACGCATGCAACTTGTCGATCTTACAGTGTGCGGCCCTCATCAAGCGCGCAAATGTGTTTGCCGGCAACGATTCAGGACCGCTAAACATCGCTGCTGCCGTTGGCACGGAGAGCTATGGCCTTTTTGGTTTAACGCCCGCGCTCGAGTACAGTCGCTATATTCATGTCGTCCGCGCAAGCGACGATTCCGCCGTTCGTACCACAATGGATCAGATCAAGCCGGATCGCCTGCTGTCGCGTTTGATACCGAGACTTTTGGCTGAGCGCGTCGAAACGCGGCCTTCAGCCTGATCTGCCGCGGCGGCTGCGCTCGACCATGGCGCTTGTCGAGTGGCCGGGCGCCAGATCGATGAGCACGACCTCGCCGCCCGCGGCCTCGACGATCTCGCGGCCGACTACGTCTTCGCGTTTGTAGTCCGCTCCCTTGACCAGTACCGTGGGTTTCACCCGCCTGATGAGCTTTTCCGGCGTGTCCTCGTCGAACACCACAACGAGGTCGACCGCCTCCAGCGCCGCCAGCAGTTCGGCGCGCGCTTGCACCGGCTGCACCGGACGACCTTCACCTTTCAGGCGCGTCACCGACGCATCGCCGTTCAATCCCACCACCAGCCGATCGCAGGCCGCGCGGGCGCCGGCAAGCAGCTTGACGTGACCGGGATGCAGCAGGTCGAAGCAGCCGTTGGTGAACCCGATGCGCAGACCCTGCCGACGCCATTGGCCAAGGTGCTCTTCAAGCTGCGACCAGTCGAACACGATCTTTTCCTCGGGCGCGAGCGTCGCCGCCGGCAAAATGCGCGAGCGCAGCTCGGCAATGGTCACTGCCGCCGTGCCGCGCTTGCCGACCACCACCGCTGCCGCGGCATTGGCCGCGCGCATGGCGGACTCGAAATCGGCCTTGAGGGCAAGCATGGCCGCAAGCACGGCGACAACTGTATCGCCGGCGCCGGAAACGTCGCGCACGCGCACCGGATAGGCCGGAACGTGAACCGCATGCTCGCCGGCAAGCAGCGTCATGCCGGCCTCGCTGCGGGTCACCAGCACCGCCTCGGCGTCGACCTGCTTGCGCAGCGCGGCCGCAGCAGCGGCGATTTCGGCATCGGTCTGCGCTGCCGTGTGCGTCGCCTCGGCAAGCTCCTGCCGATTGGGCGTGATCAAGGTTGCGCCGCGATAGACCGCGTAGTCGCGGCCTTTGGGATCGACTACGACCGGTTTGCCGGCTTTGGCCGCGGCGTCGATCACGGCGCGGACGAGACGCCGGGTCAGTGTCCCCTTGGCGTAATCCGAGAGCACGACCGCGCCGGCCTTACCGACGGCTTTCGCGGCGTGCGTAATCAGCGCGTCCTCGGTCTTGGTGTCGACCGGGTGGTCCGCCTCCCAATCGGCGCGCAGCATGTGGGTCGAGAAATGTTCGGAGACAAAACGCACCTTGCGGGTGGTGCGACGGCCGGCGACGGTTTCGATATGCGCTTCGATCGCCGGAACGGCGGCAAGCTCGCGCTTCAACTCGCGGCCAGCCTCGTCATCGCCGATTACGCCGAGAAAAACGCAACGTACGCCGAGCGACACCAGATTGCGCGCGACGTTGCCAGCCCCGCCGATCATCACTTCGGCGCGCTTGACCGCGATCACCGGCGTCGGCGCTTCCGGCGAGATACGCGAGACCTCGCCATAGACGAACTCGTCGAGCATGAGATCGCCGACGCAGAGTACAGTCTGCCCGGCGAGATCGGCGAGATGCTTGTCGAAATCAAACATCCCTACCCCCGCTCATTCCCGCGCAAGCGAGAATTCAAGAACACAATAACAAAGGCTGCGGCCTGCAGCCCTGGGTCCCCGCTTTCGCGGGGACGAGCGGACAATGGCCTGCGATCGCTCACCGATATCTGTCCGGTTTGTCGAGATAGCCGGTGACGTATTGTCCGACCGCCTGGTCGAGCGGCATGAAGCCGGCGTTGTAGCCGGCGCGGCGCAGGTTCTCGACTTTGCTTTGCGTGAAGTATTGGTACTGGCCGCGGATCTCCTCCGGCATATCGATATACCTGATGTTCGGCGCCCGGCCGAGCGCCTTGAACATCGCGCCGATCATGTCGCGAAAGCTCTCCGCCTTGCCGGTGCCGACATTGAAAATGCCATTGACCGCGGTCGCATCGAGCAGCCACCGTAACACCGAAACCGCGTCGTCCACGTAGATGAAATCGCGGCGCTGATCGCCGTCGGCAATTCCCTCTTTGTGCGATTTGAATAGCTTGACCGGCTTGCCCCCCTTGGCCTCGTCGAACACCTTGGCAAGCACGCTCATCATGTGCCCTTTATGATACTCGTTGGGCCCGTAGACGTTGAAAAATTTCAAACCGGCCCAATGCGGCGGCAGCTTGTCTTTTTTCGCGTGACGTTCGGCGATGACCGTATCGAACAGGTGCTTGCTCCAACCGTACAGATTCATCGGCTTGAGCTTGCGCAAGTGCGCGGGCGACCAGTCGTCGTCGAAGCCTTCCTGCCCGTCGCCATACGTCGCCGCCGAAGAGGCATAGACGAAGGGCGTGCGATGTTCTGTGCACCAGTCGAGCAGCCGCATCGACAGCCGAAAATTGTTTTCCATCACTAGGTCGCCGTCGGTTGCCGTGGTATCCGAGATGGCGCCCATATGGATGATCGCATCGAGTTTGCGCGTGTCGAGCCACTCCGTCAGATCTGACGGCGTCACCAGATCGGCGATCCGGTGCTTGGCGAGATTGCGCCATTTGGCGTCGTCCGTACCCAACCGGTCATTGACGACAATGTCGGCACCCGCCTGTTCGAGGCTGGCAATCACGTTCGAGCCGATGAAGCCTGCACCGCCGGTGACCAGGAACATAGGAATCGTCTTCCCCTGCGCATGATCTTCATCCGAAACCTGTGCCCACTTCACGGATCATGCGTCCCGCACGGCATCATTTGCCCCAGTCCGAGCGCCGGCGCAAATGGCCGACGCCGAGGCCGCAAAAATGGTGCGGGAAAGGGTTAAATGTCCCGGCTGGACAGGACGTAACTCCGCAAGGTAACGCCTGTGGCGGGGTCCCTATCCATGAACCCACTCAGCGCCGCGCCGGTCCTGATCGTGCCCTACGTCTGGATCGGCGACTTCGTCCGCGTGCACTCCGTGGTCAAATTGCTGCGCCAGCAGAATCCCAACCGCGAAATCGACATGGTGTCGAGCACGCTGTGCGCGCCGCTCGCCGGCTATATGCCGGGCGTGCGGCAGGCGATCGTCGAGGACATTCCGCGGCGCCGGCTCGGCCTCCCCCAGCAGCGCGCGCTCGCCGCAAAGCTGCGCGAGCGCCGTTACGGGCAGGCGCTGATCATGTCGCGCAAGTGGAAGGCGGCACTGGCGCCATGGCTCGCGGGAATTCCCACGCGCACCGGCTTCATCGGCGAGATGCGTTTCGGCCTGCTCAACGATATCCGCTACGGCGAGCGAGAACTGCCGCGCATGATCGACCAGATGGGCGCGCTAGCGCTCGCGCCGGGCGCGGTGCTGCCGAAGGAGTGGCCGCTGCCCGAATTGAAAGTTCCGGCGCGCGAGGTCGACGCCTGGTGCACGCGGAAGGGTTCGGCGGACGACGATCCGCCCATCGTCACGCTGTCGCCCGGTGCCGTCGGCGACGGCAAAGCCTGGCCCGCTGCGCATTACGCCGCGCTCGCGCACGCGCTCGTCGGCGAAGGCATGTCGGTCTGGGTGCTGGGAGGCCCGCATGAGACGGGGCTGGCGCAGCAGATCGTCGCTGGCGCAGGTGGCCGGGCACGCGACTTGACGAGCGACGATCTACGCAACGCCATCCTGGCGCTCGCTGCCGCCGACGTCTCCGTCACCAACGATTCCGGATTGATGCACGTCTCCGCCGCGATCGGCACGCCGACTGTTGCG
Source organism: Pseudolabrys sp. (assembly GCA_035652735.1). Lineage (GTDB taxonomy): Bacteria > Pseudomonadota > Alphaproteobacteria > Rhizobiales > Xanthobacteraceae > Pseudolabrys. The sequence continues at coordinate 59,770 of DASRDF010000014.1, forward strand.
ATTTTCGGACCGACGAGCCCGTGGCATTGGCGGCCGCTCAATCCACTCGCGGCCATTCTGGAACCGCCGGGCGATGTGGCCGCGCGCGAGCGCGCGCGCACCGCCGGCAACGCCGCCGTGCGTCACCGGCGCACCGGTGACGTCCCGGTCGAAGCCGTGCTCGATGCGGTGAGAAAAACGCTGGAAAACGCCGGCAAGCCCTTATCGGAGCAATCGCGTTAAGGATTGGGGCCGGACGCAACCTGACCGCATGGCCTTTTTGTGCTACCAACGGGCCGATCAACGAGGGGGTCGCGGGGCCGATGGCCAAGCTCAAGACGACTGAAATAAGCGAGCAGACGCCGCGCGTCATCGAGTCTGCGCTGCGCACACTCCAACTGGAAAGCTCCGGAATCGACGGGCTCGCCGCAGCCCTGCGCGGACCGTTGAGTTCAAGTTTCCTCGCCGCGGTCGACCTGATCCGCGGCGCGGAAGGCCGCATCATCGTGACGGGAATGGGAAAGTCCGGCCACGTTGCCCGCAAGATTGCGTCGACGCTCGCCTCGACCGGCACACCTGCTTTGTTCGTGCACCCGAGCGAAGCAAGCCACGGCGATCTAGGCATGATCGCGGGCAACGATATCATCCTTGCGCTGTCGTGGTCGGGCGAAACCGCGGAATTGAAGAACCTCACGGATTATTCACGCCGCTTCCGCATCGGACTGATCGCCATGACGGCCAACGCCGACTCGACTCTGGCAAGGGCGGCCGACGTGGTGCTGACCATGCCCCAGGCTCGCGAGGCGTGTCCCCACAATCTCGCCCCTACCACCTCTTCACTCGTTCAGCTTGCGCTCGGCGATGCGCTGGCGATTGCGCTTCTGGAAAGCCGCGGCTTCACCGCAGCGCAATTCGGCCTGCTCCACCCCGGCGGCAAGCTCGGCGCGCTGCTTAAGCTGGTGCGCGACCTTATGCACGCTGGCGCAGCCGTGCCGCTCAAGCCGCTCGGCACGCGCATGGCGGACGCCATCATCGAAATGAGCACGAAAGGCTTTGGCTGCGTCGGCATCACGGGCGCGCGTGGACAACTGGTCGGCATCATTACGGACGGCGACCTGCGCCGGCACATGCAAAACGGGCTGCTCGACCAGAGCGTAGAGGACGTGATGACGTATGGACCGAAGACCGTGGAGCCGGATCAGCTCATCAGCGAGACGCTCGACTTGCTCAACAAGATGAAGGTTACCGCGCTGTTCGTCGTCGAGGCCGGCAAGCCCGTGGGGATCATTCACGTGCACGATCTGCTGCGCGCGGGCGCCGCTTAGCCCTCGATCGTCGCAATCGCTTTTTTCACCGCCGCAACCGAGGGCGTCTCGTCCTCGCCGCCGAGCACGGCGAGCGGGCCGCTGCCGACCGGGCCGGTGAGCCCGGGATTGCTGCCGCAGAAGATCGCGACCAGCGGCACGCCGAACGCGGCGGCCAGATGCATGAGGCCGGTATCCACGCCGACCACGAGTTGCGCGCCGGCGATCAGTTTTGCGACTTCGTCCAACGGCGCGCGCGGCGGGACGCGCGCACCGACGACGCGCTCGGCGATGCGCTCGCTGCGCGCGCGCTCGGCCTCATTGCCCCAAGGCAGCACCAGATCGAGACCCCGGCGGGCGAGCGTAGCGCCGAGCGCAAGCCAATTCTCTTCCGTCCACTGCTTTTCCGGCCGTGCGGTCGCATGCAGCAGCACAGCGTAACGCGCATCCGGCGCAGCAAAGCGCTTGCGGTCGAATCCATAGTCCGGCGCCCCTTGCGGCGCGTAGCCGAGCGCCAGGGCGGTGAGCATGCGGTTGCGGCTGATCGCGTGCAGATTGCGGCTGACGCGGTGACGCACGTCATAGAACATGGACGCGAGCGGTTCGCGGATGCTGTCGCGGTCATAGCCCTGCCGGTGGCCGCGCGCGAGCCGCGCGATAGTCGCGGAGCGTAACAGGCCTTGGCTGTCGACGATCTCATCATAGCGGCGGGCGCGCATGGCACGCAGGCTGCCGGCGATCTCGGCCAGGGTCGCCGGCGCGTAAAGCGATTTGCGCCAGCGCCGCCAGGCAACCGGGATGACCTCGCTTACGGCCGGGTGCATGCGCACCAGCGGCGCGAAGGCCTCCTCCACCAGCCAGCTCAGGCGTGCTTCGGGCCGCTGCCGGGCCGTCTCGGTCACGGCCGGCATGTGGTGAATCACGTCGCCCAAAGATGATGTTTTGATGAAAAGAATGTCTGTCATGTCGCCTGCGCGGCCCCATATAGCGGGCGTCCGCGTGCCCCGCCACAGCGATTAGCAATTCGTTTACGCTGACAGCCGTAACGCAGGCCCCCTAACCGGTCCTTTGCCGGTTGCGGCTAGAAAGCAGGCCATGACCATCCTGGTGACAGGCGGCGCCGGTTATATCGGCAGCCACACCGTGCATGACCTCGTCGATGCCGGCGAGCGCGTCGTCGTTCTCGATAACCTCTCGACCGGATTCCGCTTTCTGATCCCGAACACGGTACCTTTCGTTGCCGGTTCGACCGGCGATCGCGCTATGGTCAGCAAGACCGTGCAACAATACGGCGTCACGGCGATTATCCACTTCGCCGCCTCTATCGTGGTGCCGGACTCGGTTGCCGACCCGCTCGCTTACTACCGCAACAATACCATGAACACCTGCACGCTGCTCGACGTCGCGGTCGAAGCAGGCGTCAAGTACTTCATCTTCTCCTCCACCGCCGCCGTTTACGGCAATGCGCGCGACGTGCCGGTGCGGGAGGATGCGCCGACGGCGCCGATCTCGCCCTACGGTTCGTCCAAGCTGATGAGCGAAATCATGCTGCACGATACCGCGCGCGCGCATGGCCTACGCTTCGTCGTGCTGCGTTATTTCAATGTCGCCGGCGCCGATCCCAGTCAGCGCACCGGCCAGTCCACGGCCGGCGCCACGCATCTGATCAAGGTCGCCTGCGAGGCGGCGCTGGGCAAGCGCGCGAAGCTTTCTGTGTACGGCACCGACTATCCGACGCCGGATGGCACCTGTATCCGCGACTACATCCATGTCAGCGATCTGGCGCGAGCCCATTCCGCGGCGCTTGCTTATCTGCGCCGCGGCGGCGACAGCGCGACCTTCAACTGCGGCTACGGCCGCGGCGCCTCGGTGTTCGAAGTCATTTCATCGGTCAAGCGCGTGAGCCGAAACGACTTCCCGATCGGTTTCGCTCCGCGCCGCGCCGGCGATCCCGCCGCGCTGGTTGCCGATGTCTCGCGCATCCGCGCGACTCTCGCTTGGCGCCCGCAATACGACAACCTCGATACTATCGTCGCCCATGCGCTGGCATGGGAAAATCTGCTCGCCAAGCGCAAGAGTGCGGGCGCCTAGGCGGCGGAACCCGCGCGAATTGACGGCGGTAGCGGTCTTTTCCCTTGAAAATCGCCGATCGCGCAGGCATGGGAAGCCTGCCGTGGCGCGCATACCGCGATAGGTGTGGCATAATCGGGCCAACAGAGGGCGAATGAACGAGCACATCCTGTCGCCGGCCGCCGACAAGAATTACGGCGCCATGGTCGTGATCAAGCGCCTGCTGCTCGAGCAGGGCCTGCCGCATTGGCGCAAATATGCCGTCGCTTTCGTGTTGATGGGTGTTGCCGCGGGCTGCACCGCGGCAAGCGCTTATCTGATCGGCACCGTCGTCAACGAAGCCTACATCAGCCGCAATTTCCCAGGCATCGTCCTGCTCGGCGCGGTGACCGTGGTGCTGTTCGCCAGCAAAGGACTCGCGACTTACGGTTTCACCGTGATGCTGTCGCGTATTGGCAACCGCATCATCGCCGACAATCAGCGCGCGGTTTTCGCCAAGCTGCTGCACGAAGGCATCGGGTTCTTCTCCGACCGCCATTCAACCGAGTTCATTGCACGCCTGACCACGGGCTCGGCGGCGGCAACGCAGGTCGTCAATTTGCTAGTGACCTCCGTCGGCCGCGATTTGCTGTCGCTGGTTGGACTGGTCGCGGTGATGGTGTGGCAGGACCCGCTGATGTCGTTCTTCAGTTTCGTGGTCGCGCCACCCGCTTTTTTCGTGCTGCGCAAGCTGATCCGCCGGATCTACGCGATCGCGCGCAGCCAATTCCACGGCAACACGCAGGTCGTGGAGACGCTGCAGGAGACGCTGCAGGGCATCCGTATCGTCAAGGCCTTCACGCTCGAAAATATCCTACGCGAGCGTTTCGACGGCAATGTCGCGGCCGTCGAGCAGGAGGCCAACAAGATGGCGCGTGTGGCGAACCGGGCGAGCCCGTTGATGGAGACCCTCGGCGGTTGCGCCATTGCCATCGCGCTCGTCTATGCAGGTTATCGTGTCGTGCTCACCGGCGCGACTCCCGGGCAGTTCTTCTCTTTCATCACCGCGTTCCTGCTCGCCTACGAACCGGCCAAACGTCTGGCGCGACTCAACATCGAGCTGAACAGCGGGCTGGTCGGCGTGCGCATCCTTTATGAGATCATCGACGGCCCTCCCAGCGAGCCCGCCGACGATCAGAAGCCCGCCTTGCAGGTCAAGACGCCGCAATTGTCATTCGAGGACGTGCATTTCGCCTATCGCGGCAATGAATCCGTCCTGCACGGCATGACCTTCACCGCCGAGGCCGGCAAGCTGACTGCGCTGGTCGGCCCTTCCGGCGGCGGAAAATCGACCGTGTTCAACCTGCTGCTGCGGTTTTACGATTTCGAACATGGGAAGATCGAAATCGGCGGCCAGGACATCACACGGGTTTCCCGACGTTCGCTGCGCCAGCACATCGCCTATGTCGGCCAGGAGGTGTTCCTGTTTCGCGGTTCGATCCGCGACAACATCGCTTTCGGCAAGCCGCAGGCTACTGAGGATGAGATCGTGGCGGCTGCCAAGGCCGCCTATGCGCACGATTTCATCATGTCGTTTCCGCGTGGCTACGATACGCCGGCCGGTGAGCATGGCCTTCAGCTCTCCGGCGGAGAACGCCAGCGCATCGCCATTGCGCGGGCACTGATCAAGAATGCGCCAATTATCCTCCTCGACGAAGCGACGGCCGCGCTCGACTCCGAGTCCGAACTGGCGGTGCGCGAAGCCATCGAGCATCTCTGCCAAGGCCGCACCACGCTGGTGATCGCGCACCGGCTGCACACCGTGTCGCACGCCGACCGCATCTTCGTGGTCGAGGACGGGAGCGCCGTCGAGTCGGGCCGCCATGACGAATTGCTGCGCAAGGGCGGCCGTTACGCGTCATTCTACCGCTTGCAACTGAAGGAGCAGGAGCCCCGTCCGGCACTCACGGCGGTGGCCTCCTCCTGACCGTTGACGGCGGCACGTTCCTTCGTTACCCGAGGGCGCCTTTCCTCCACACTTCCTTCAACAAAGCCATCCCTATGACCGACTACGTTATTCCGCCGCCGCCGCAAGCGACGATCGCCGTCGCCGGCTCTTCGCAGAAATTCCCGGTGCGCCGCATCTGGTGCGTGGGCCGCAACTATGTCGAGCACATTCGCGAAATGGGCCAGGATGAGCGGGCGCCTCCGTTCTTCTTCGCCAAGCCTGCCGATGCCATCGTGCCGGACGGCGGCACGGTGCCTTACCCCTCGCTCACCAAGGACATGCACCACGAGGTGGAGTTGGTGGTGGGCTTAAAAAGCGGCGGCCGTAATATTCCGGTAGCCAAGGCCAACGATTGCATCTGGGGCTATGGAGTGGGTATCGACCTGACGCGGCGCGACCTGCAAATCGCCTCGCGCGATGTGAAGCGACCGTGGGAGGTGGGCAAGGCTTTCGACCATTCCGCACCCTGCGGGCCGCTGGTGCCGGCGAGCCAGATCGGCCATCCGACCAAGGGCCGTATCACTCTCAAGGTGAACGGCCAGATCCGTCAGGACGGCGATCTCAGCCAAATGATCTGGAACGTGCCCGAGACAATCTCGAAACTCTCGGAAATGGTCGCGCTGGAGGCGGGCGACGTGATCATGACTGGCACGCCTTCGGGTGTGGCTGCGACCGTCTCCGGCGACAAGATCGAGTGCGAGGTGGAAGGGGTCGGCAAACTAAGGGTGACCATCGGGCCACCGCTGAAATAGCTGAGGCCATTGCCGGCTCTTGCCAGGTCCTGCCGTGACGCCTCACAGGCCGAGATAGGCCTGCCGCACCCGATCGTCGGACAGGAGTTGCGCGCCGGTACCGGTGAGCGTGATGCGGCCGTTTTCCAGCACGTAGGCACGGCTCGCGAGCTTCAAGGATACCGCGACGTTCTGCTCCACCAGGACGCAGGTCAGGCCATCGCGATTGAGATCGCGCACCGTCTTCAGCACGCTCTGTACGATGGCCGGCGCCAAGCCGAGCGAGGGCTCATCGAACATCACCAATTCCGGCGCCCCCATCAGACAGCGGCCGATAGCCAGCATCTGCTGCTCGCCTCCCGAGAGCGTTCCGGCAGCCTGGGCCCGGCGCTCGGCGAGCACGGGAAAGAGTGCGTAGACCTTTTCAAGATTGCGCGACCGTTCTCTGCGCGCGCGGCCGATCATGGCGCCCGTTGTGAGATTTTCGGCAACCGTAAGCGTTGGGAAGATCTGACGGCCCTCGGCCACTTGGCCGATGCCGAGATTGCATACTCTGTGACTTGGCCAGCCGGCAATGTCGGCGCCGCGGTACAGTATGCGCCCGCGCGCGGGCTTGAGCATGCCCGCAATGGTGCGAATGAGCGAGGTCTTGCCGGAGCCATTGGCGCCGACGATGGCGACAATCGCGCCTTGCTCGATATCGAGCGCAACGCCGTCCAGCGCCTGAGCATCGCCATAGAACACGTCGAGGTTTTCGACCTTCAGCATCATGCGACGTCTTCCACCCCGAGATACGAATTGATTACCGCCTCGTTGCGGACCACCTCGTTGGGCGGGCCTTCTGCAATCGCCGCTCCGTGATGCAATACCAGAACACGCGCCGCGAGCGCCATTACCGCCCGCATCACATGCTCGATCAGCAGAATTGTCAGCCCGCGTTCGCGATTGAGCTCGCGCAAGATAGCCACCATGCGGTCGGTCTCGGTGGGCCTCAAACCCGCCATGACCTCGTCGAGCAACAAGAGCTTCGGATCGGTGGCGAGTGCGCGCGCCACCTCGAGCCGCTTGCGGTCGGGCAGCGTCAGCGCGGCGGCGCGCTGCGCGCGTTTGTCGTAGAGATCGAGCCGCCGCAAAACGTCGTGCGCGTGCGCCCGCGCAGTCTCGGTGTGACGCCGGCGCAGCAGCGCCCCAATCATCGCATTGTCCTCGACGGTAAGCCCGGGGAACGGACGAACGACCTGGAAAGTGCGGCCGATACCGCGGCGGCACACGCGATCGGCCGGCAGTGCATCGATGCGCTCGCCCGCGAAGACGATGCTGCCACCATCGGGCGCAGACGTGCCCGCAATCATATTGAACAAGGTGGTCTTGCCGGCGCCGTTCGGACCGATGATCGCAAAGATCGTGCCTGGCTCGACGGCGAAACTGACACGGTCCACAGCGACAAGGCCGCGGAAGCGCTTGCTCACGTTGCCGACTTCGAGCAGCGCACTCATGGCTGGCGCTCCTTCAGTCCGAGCTTGCGCGCAAGCCAGGGCCAGATGCCGTCCGGCACGAGAATGATGACCAGCAGCAGACAAATCCCGTAGAACACTTGCTTGGCGCCGGGCACGTCGACGCCGACGGCGGCGAGCGCCGCTGTCAACATCTCGGCGAGTCCGGTCAGCACGAACGAGCCGAGCACCGGCCCGAACAATGTGCCGATGCCGCCGACGATCGGACCCAGAATGATCTCTATCGAGCGCCCGATGCCGAAGATTTGTTCGGCAAACAGGTTGTTGTAGTAAAACGCGTAGATCACGCCGGCAAAGCTGGTCATTCCCGCGGAGATGATGACCGCCACCATTTTGTAATGGAAGGTGTCGATGCCGCTTGCTTTCGCGGCCTCCTCGTCCTCGCGGATCGCCAGCCAAAAATAACCCACGCGGCTTTGCATCAACGCGTAACAGCCGACAAAAGCGAACACGGTCGCCGCGAGCAGGATGTAGTAGAACATCGCCGGATGACCCCGCAGGTGCCACAGATCGTTGCGGGCGTATTGCGCGACCGGCAGGAAAAGACCGGCCGAAGCGCCGGTCCAGCCCAAATGGTCGAAGCCGATGCGCGCGAATTCGGCGACGGCGATGGTCAGGATCGCGAAATACACTCCCGCCACCCGAAAACGAAAGGCGAGAAAGCCGACGAAGGCGCCGGCGAGCGCGGCAATCGGCGCGGCGACCAGAAGCCCGAGCCACGGCCCGATGCCGAAATGCACGTAGAGCGCGGCAGCGGTGTAGGCGCCGAGGCCCACATAGAGCGCATGGCCGAGCGACAACTGCCCGGCAAAACCCATCATGATGTTCCAGGCTTGCCCAACATAGGCGAAGTAAAGAATGAGGATGAGGACGGTGAGCAGGTAGTCGCCGACGAAGGCGGGTGCGGCGAGCGCCAGCACGAGCAAACCGATGGCCAGCCAGAGCGCTCGGCGCGGCACGCCATCGACCAGACGCACAATCATGCCGTGCCTCTGCCCATGATGCCCTGCGGACGCAGCAGCAACACCAGTACCAAAATGGCGAAGGCGAACATGCTCTTCGCGGAGGGCGTGAACAGAAGTCCGGCCATCGCCTCGGTAAGCCCGATCAGCACGCCGCCGACCAGCGCCCCCGGCATCGAACCAAGCCCCCCGGTAATGACAATGACAAAAGCGAGCAGCGTGTAAGCCGGGCCCGCCGCCGGGGTTACGTCGAAGATCAACAGCAGGATGGTGCCGGCGGCCCCGACGCATGCCGCTCCGAGACCGAACGTAAGAGCGTAGAGCCGCCTGACGTCGAGGCCGACGACTTGCGCCCCAGTGTAATTGTCGGCACAGGCGCGGATGGCAGTGCCGGTCGCCGTGTAGCGGAAGAATGCGAACAACACGGCGGTCACGACAATGGCGGCAACGCCCGCATAAAGCTTGGTGGCGTCGATAATGATGCGACCGATCTGAAAGCTATCGAAAGCGTAAGCGACTTGGACGTTCTGCGCATCGGGGCCGAACAGGATGAGGAGCACGTTGACGATAATGAGCGCGATCGCCACCAAAAGTAGGAACTGGCTGTGCTCGGCGCGGGTAATGAACAGATTGATCAAGCCTGCCTGCAGCACATAGCCGAAGGCGAACAGCGTCACCGCGATGGGAACGAGCATCAGCAGCGGATCGAGATGGAACGCGGAAAACGCGGCGATCGCCAGATACATTGCAATGGTCATCATCTCGCCATGGGCGAAATTAACGACGCGCACCACGCCAAAGATCACCGACAGCCCGAGCGCCATCAGCCCGTAAACGAGCCCGGTCAGGACGCCGCCGATGGCGACATTGAGATAGACGTCCGCCGACACCGGGCCACCGTTTACTGATCAGTGCCGGGCTGGTCCCGGCGGAGTCGCTGCGACGCGAGCTCTTGTGCGTTTCTCTGCCGGATGATCGGCACAGGCCCAGCCGGACCGATCGACACGCACACGTGCCAACAAATCACGCACGCCTGTCGTAGGGCTTGAGCGGCCATTCCACCTTGGCATTGGCCGCCTCCTTGGGGGCAACCGTCACCAGCTTGCCGTCACGATTCTGGATCGCGCTGTCCTTGAGCTTATCGTTCTGCCCCTTGGCGTTGAACTGGATGCCGGGACCGGGGCTGACATTGTTGGTGATGTTGGTGGTGCGAATGGCCTCGGCGAGCTTCGTCGGATCGGCGGAGCCGGCGCGCTTGTAGGCGTCGGCGGCGATCAACAGCGCTTCGAACGTGTAGACGTGGTTGGTGTTGAGATTGATGCCGGGGTATTTCTTGGCCAGTGCCGCCTCAAGCGTCTTCGACAGAGGCTTGTTGGGGTCGTACCAGGGCACAAAGCTCAACGGCCCATCGGAGAGCTTGCCAAGCGTCTTGAGGTACTGATCCTCGTACCAGCCCGGCCCCATGCTGAGGATGGCCTGCGGCGACCACCGCTGCTTGACCAGCTCCCGGGTGAGCAGAATGGCATCGTTGAGCCGGCTGACCATCAGCAGAACGTCGGCCTTGGCCGCCTTGGCCTTGGCGACCTCGACCGAAAGATCGCGCGCGGTCGGATCGTAGGAGATTTCCTCGGCGATTTTGTAGGGCATGTCGAACTTGGGCATCACTGCGCCGATGCCCTTGGCCATCGCGGTGCCGAAGGTGTCGTTGACGTGCATGAACACAGCCGTCTTCGGCGAAGCGCCGATCTGCGCAAAAATTTCCTTCTGATTGGCGAACGCGTCGGAGAGGATCATGCCGGCTGTGGGGAAATTGCGGAACACGAATTTGTAGCCCTGCTCTGTGATCTGCGGGGCGGCCGCAATGTTGATAACGAGCGGAATACCCTTTTGCTCGGCCACCTGGGCGATTGCGGACGTCTGACCGGAGTCGAAGGCGCCGATCAGGAGCTGCGCGCCGTCGGCGATCAGCTTCTCGGCGCGCGAGCGCGCGACTTCGACATTGGTTTCCGTATCGGCATTCATGATCTGCAGCGGCGGCAGACCGAGGCCTTTAAGGACGTCGGGAGCGATGTCGACGCCGCGCTGGCAGTCCTGGCCGATACCCGCCTGCACGCCGGACCGGGGCAGCAGCACGCCGACTTTCAGAGCCGCGCCTTGCGCGCGCACAATGCCGAAGGGCGCGGTACCGGCGACAATGGCGGCACCGGCGCTGAAGGTGCGGCGCGTCATCTGCGTGCGGTCAGTTTTTCTGTTCATCGGATCCTCCCCATTGGGCCGGTGGCCGTCAGTACAATGATGCCGGATTTTCCGGCGCCCTCACAAGGCCGCAACTTCAGGCTGCCAGCGCCTGTTCGACGGCCGCGGCAATGCGAAACAGGCGCCGGTCCTGCCCGTTGCGGGCCACCAGCATCAGCCCGCAGGGCAAGCCGGCGCCCGGCAGCGGCAGGGAAATGGCGCAACAATCGAAGAAATTCCAGCTCGTGGTGTTGCGCAAGACCATCGCATTCTGGCGCGCGAAACTATCGGGCGTGGCGAGATCGGCCAGCGGTGGGGCGACGATCGGCGTCGTCGGCATCGCGAGCACGTCGATATCGGCGAGGCGCGCATCCATGGCCCGGACCAGGACCGTGCGCTCGCGCAGCATGTCGACGTAGTCGGCTGCCGAGATTTTTTGCGCGCGCTCGAGGCGCACGCGGACATTAGGATCGATGGCTGCGGCACGGCGCGCGAGCCGTTCGCGATGAATGGCAAGCGCCTCCACCGGCAAAATGCCACCTTTGGCGTTCACCTCCGCCATGGCATCCAGCAACGGCAGCTTTTCCGCTGAAAGGCGGGCACCGGACTTTTCCACGCGATTGAGCGCCGCCGGGAAACGTTTGCTGACGGTCTCGTCGAGGCGGTCGAGCGGCGCGCCCTGGGCGAGGCCGATACGCAAGTCGGCCAGCGGTGCCGGTTCGAGCGGCGCCGCCTCCTCGCCGGCCATGATGGCATCCGCGTCGGCACACTCGCGCACGCTGCGCGCCATGGGACCGATGGAGTCGAGCGTATAGGAGAGCGGAAAGGCGCCTTGCGTCGGGACGCGCTGACGGCTCGGCTTGAAGCCGACGATGCCGCACAGCGCGGCGGGAATGCGCGTCGAGCCGCCGGTGTCGCTGCCGATGGCAATCTCACACATCCCATCGGCGGCGGCGACCGCCCCGCCGGAAGACGAGCCGCCCGGCACACGCGCGCGGTCCGCTGGATTGCCCGGCGTGCCGAAATGCGGATTGGCGCCGATGCCAGAATACGCAAACTCCGTCATGTTCGTTTTGGCAACGATGACCGCGCCGGCAGCACGCAGCCGTTGCACGATCGGCGCATCGCGTGTCGCCGGCCGGCCTTCCTCCGCGAGGATCGCCGAGCCTGCACGCGTCACCTCGCCGGCGACATCGAACAGGTCCTTGATGGAGACGATAGCGCCGTCCAGCGGACCGAGGGAAATGCCCGCTTTAGCACGCGCATCGGCGGCATCGGCAGCGGCTCGCGCGATCTGGCTATAGACGGTCAGGCAGGCCCGCGCGCCCTCACCTGCGGGATCGGCAATGCGCGAAAGCGCCACCTCTAATCGATCGCGCGCGCCGGACATGGAACAAGACTCTCCACCAGCAATACAAGCCGTACTTCGGCATAGTGGAGGCAACCTCTGCGCAAAGCAATCTGTGCGGCAGCCTCTTTGCTGCGCTGACGGCGATGCCGCCTCCGCGCCGGTAGAGTGCTTTCAACCTGCAAATGCGCAGCGCAGCGGCGCTGCCATCTTCACAGCGGGGCTTCGCTGTGTCATGAAACCCTCCGTCAAAATCACATCGAGCCGGACAAATAGGTCCTTCATGCGCCTCTCACGCATGTTCGTGCTGACTGCCGCCCTGATCGTTAGCTCCACCATGGCGTGCGCCACCGAGCCAACGGGCACGTGGCTGACGCAGAAGGGCGATGCGCGCATTCGCGTCGCGCGTTGCGGCAAGGCCCTTTGCGGCACCATCGTCTGGATCAAGGACGCCGTCGACCCGCAAACAGGCAAGCCGCCGCTCGACGATCAAAACCCCGATCCCGCCAAGCGCAATCGCAGAATCGTCGGTCTGCGTATCTTCACAATGGTGGCCGACGCCCAAGGCGGATGGTCGGGATCGATCTACAATTCCGATAACGGACAGACTTACACAGGCAAGCTCCTCATGCGCGGCGCCGACGAATTGCAAATCAACGGCTGCGCCGGCGCTTTCTGTGGCGGCGAGGCTTGGCGGCGCGTCGGCAAATAGGGATACGGCGATGACAGCGAAGGGGAAGCATTCGCCGCCCGGCCAGGGCAACATCTACGCCAAGGCCAACGAGGTGATTGTTAAGATCACCGGCAGCGATACCAATGAGACGTTCGAAGTCGTCGAAGAGAACTGCAAGCCGGGCTTTCAGTCGCGCGCGCATTATCACATCAAAGCTTACGAGACCTTCTATGTGTTCGAAGGCAGCGCGGATTTTCAGGTCGGTGACGAAACCTTTCACGCGAGCAAAGGCTCCTGCGTCCATATACCGCCTGGAGTCCCGCATCAGGTCACCTCGCCCGAAGGCGTGCGCATGCTGATGATTTATTCGCCCGCTGGGACAGAAGGCATGTTCGCCGACATGCACCGCCTCACCCAGGAGGAGCTGATGAATGCCGAACTCACGCGCAAGCTGGCGCTCAAGCACGACACGGTGATGATCGAGCAGAGCAAAGACGGACGCGGCAAGGGCACGATCCTGGGCTAGATACGCCAACGTGTGCGTTGGCGTGCGCCACTTTTCATCCTCGGAATTATCAACAGGTCTGCCGGCCCGCTTGCCAGCGGCGCGTATTGGCGTAGGCTTCCCCGCAGGTCATTCATATCTGGCTCTGCTGGACACGGATGAACCGCCATGACCGGAACGGCCATGGAACGTGGGTGCAAGGCGTGCTGGCAACGGCAAGCCATGTGTTCGTGGTCCATGACTGCCGGCCCTGGCTCTCAGTAACTGGTACCCGCGCTGCGGGCGAAAGCTTGCGCCGGGAATGGATCCGAGAGCTTGTGACGGGCGGACGACGGTTCGCCCGTTATGGCTTTTTGGGCCTTAGAATCCGTCGACCTTCTTGGTCTGCTTCAGCTGCTGGCTCCTACCACAGCTCGTCGACGCTGAATGCGCGCGGGACCAGCTTTTGCTGGACGGCATAGCGCATCAGCAATTCGAGGCAGGGGCGGTTTGCCTCGCGGCCGAACGGCGTGGTGTCCAGCGGTCCCTGCTTTGCGGCCGCGGCCTTCCCCTGCTCTAACAAGCGGTAAAGCTCGGCGACCGCGTCGGGATTGGCGCGCGCAAGCTCCTGCGTCACCACCACCATGTGATTGACCGGCACCAGCCTGTGCTTCTCGTACCAGGCAAGCGCCGCGGTCTCCGGATCGGGAACGACGCTCCTGAGCCGCTCGTCCTTTGGCAGCGCCGCGCCATAGATCGCCGCGTCGAGTGCGCCGGCGAGCAGCATCTCGGTGATATCGGCTCCCGGGTCGGCGCGGATCACTCCCGCGGGCTCTTCCGCCTCGGCGACGTGCCCATCCTCGAAGGTGACCCACTGCACGCCCGACATATCAATCCCATAGTCGTTTTCCAGGATGCCACGGATCCAGACGCCCGTGGTCTGGCTGTAGGAGCGCACGCCAATGCGCTTGCCGGGCAAATCGGCCGGCGCGATCGCACCGCGTTCTGCATTGTAGAGCATGGTCCCGTGCTGAAAGCGCGACAGCATCGCCGCCGGCAACAGCTTCAATCCCTTGTCGTAGGCCTTGGCCTGGATGGCCGTGACCAGGGCCATTTCGCTCGCGTCATAAGCATGTTCGCGCACCATGGGCTTGAACGCCTTGTGCATCGGCGTGACCTCGACGAAGTCGAGCGTGAGCCAAGGCGACGTAATTTCGCGGCGCTTGAGCGGCAGCGTGTGCGGATAGTCGCCAAGAGCAATACGCAAAGTGGTCGGGGCTGGCATGATCCTTGTCGCGGCCGGGCTTGTCCCGGCCGTCCACGTCTTACTATTGTGCGATTAATAAAGCCGTGGTTGCCCGGCACAAGGCTTGTGCCTGGAACGGCCAGAGGCCGGATCCGAGCGCTGGGCACGTTGTTTTGAGAAGAGGTTTTGTATGCCGGAACAGAAGACCGGGCTCGTCATTACCGCCCACCCCGGTGATTTCGTCTGGCGCGCAGGCGGCGCCATCGCGCTGCACGTCAAGCGCGGCTACCGCGTCAAGATCGTGTGCCTGTCCTTTGGCGAACGCGGCGAAAGCCAGTTCGCCTGGAAAGAGCCGGGCGCCACGCTGGAAAACGTGAAGGCAGGCCGCAAGGACGAGGCCGAACGCGCAGCGAAACTGCTCGGCGCCGAGATCGAGTTCTTCGATGCCGGCGACTATCCACTCAAGCTCACCGACGCGCATTTCGACCGCATGGTCGACATCTACCGCGAGGAAAATCCCGCCTTCGTGCTCACCCACGCACTGGAGGACCCGTACAATTTCGATCACCCGAACGCCGCGCATTTCGCGCAGGAGACGCGCGTGGTGGCGCAAGCCATGGGCCACAAGCCGGGCGCCAAATACAAATATTCCGCGCCGCCCGTTTATCTCTTCGAGCCGCACCAGCCGGAGATGTGCAATTTCAAGCCCGACCTTATCCTCAAGATCGACGAGGTCTGGGAGACGAAATACAAAGCCTTCCAGATTCTCGCGGCGCAGAAGCACCTGTGGGGCTATTACGAACGCGTGGCCGTCAACCGCGGCATCCAGGGCGCGCGCAACACCGGCGTGCCAATGACCTACGGCGAGGCCTATCAGACGCTATTCCCGCGCGTCGCAGAAATACTCGGTTGAGGTCGGAGAAAACAAAATGAAGCCCGTGGTCGTCCGTAACATCAAACGCGCCGATCCAAACGCCATCGGCACGCTGGCCGCCTGCGGCGTGTCGACCACGCACGAGGCGCTCGGACGCTCCGGCCTGATGAAGCCCTATCTGCGGCCGATCTATGCCGGGGCGCAGATCGGCGGCCCGGCAGTGACAGTGCTGGCGCAGCCCGGCGACAATTGGATGATCCATGTCGCCGTCGAGCAGTGCCAAAAGGGCGACGTGTTGGTAGTCGGCTGCACCGCCGACAATACCGACGGCATGTTCGGCGAATTGCTAGCCACGGCGCTGCGCGCACGCGGCGTTGTCGGGCTTGTGATCGATGCCGGCTGTCGCGACGTGAAATCGCTCACCGCGATGGATTTCCCGGTGTGGTCCAAGGCGGTTTCCGCCAAAGGCACGGTCAAGGCGACGCTCGGCGCGGTCAACGTGCCGGTGGTCTGTGCCGGCGTGAACGTCGAGCCCGGTGATGTGGTGGTCGCCGACGACGACGGCGTGGTGGTAGTGCCGAAGCGGCTTGCGATGGAGACGGCGCAGAAGGCGCAGAAACGCAAGGACGACGAAGACGGCAAGCGCAAGCAACTCGAATCCGGCGCGCTGTCGCTCGACATGTACAAGATGCGCGAAGGCCTCGAGAAAGCCGGGCTGCGCTACGTCGACAATCCCGAAGACGTGTGAGCGTCCTAAATCGCGCGACCGAGCCAAATGCCCACGAGCGCCGCGAGCGCGACCACGCCAAGAAAGCCGTTGACCAGCAGCAGGATGGCCGGATGCAGCCGCCCGGCGTCAGGTATCGGCGGTGGCGGGCCGGGATAGAGGTTGCGCCACACCGCGGCGCCGAAGCAGAACGCGGAAAACAGCACCAGCACGGTTCCGGTTAGCAAAATGATCCAGTGCGGCAGCACCGGCTGAAGCAGGGACTTGGCGCCGATGCCGCTCGCTAGCGACACCAGCCCGGTACGCACCCAGGCCGCGTAAGTGCGCTCAGCGGCAAAGACCGTGCGGTCGGCGGCTAGCTCTGTGCGCCGGTCGGCCGCCAACTCCATGCGCGCGGTTTCCCGCTCCATGCGCTCGGTGCCGCGCTCGAGGCGCTGGGTCCCGCGCTCCATTTTGGAAGCGCTGGCCTTCAGCTTTTCCGCGCTGCGATCGAGCTTGGCGTCCGCCATGCCCAATAAGGCGCGGCGGCGGCGCTGAGTTCCCATTTCAGCGGTGAGCGCTGCTCCAGGGCGCGATGCGCCGCCCGAACCATTTGAGCAGCGAGGTGAGCGAGACGCCGAGTATCATCAACACGATCACCGGCACGAAGGTTTTGTCCATCGCGAATACGTTGGCGTATTTGGTGATCATGAAGCCAAGACCGGAGATCGTGGTGTAGAACTCGGCGATGATCATGCCGATCAGGCCACGGCCGATGGCAAGGCGGATACCGGCGATGATGTACGGCACCGCGAACGGCAGCAGCACGTCCTGCCACGTCCGCCATTCGCTGGAGCGGAACGACTGCGCGACCTCGAGCATGTTCTTGTCGCACTCGCGCACGCCCTGATACGTGTTGATCAGCAGCGGAAACACCGCGAACAAGAACACCACAATGATCTTCGCTTTCAGGTAGATGCCGAACCACAGCACTAGCAGCGGCACGACTGCGACCAAAGGCGTCGCATAGAGTGCGTTGATCGGCAGATCGAGGGCCCAATCAAGCCAGCGAATGCGCGCCATTGCCACGCCAAGCGCGATGCCGACCACGAGGGCAATGGCGAGGCCGTAGAACATCACCTGAAGGCTCTGCCAGAGGAAATAGGGCAGCTCGCCGGAGACCGTCGTGTCGTAGAACGCCTGCGCGATCTTTGCCGGCGAGGTGAAGAAGATGGGGCTGATGAACGGAGCCACCAGCTGCCACACAATCAAAATAAGAACCACGAACCCGTAGCGAAACAGCGCCGGCCGCGCCCACCAAGCGGGCTTGAACGCATCGGTAGCTTGTTGCTCAACGCTGCCCGCAGCCGCGCCGTGGGCCTGATGCGCGATGGTCACTGCGATCGGTCCTTTACTTGCCGCATGGCGCCGGTCCACGGGGACCGGCGCCATGCCGCGCTAGAACGCGGGCGTCGGGCAAATCGGCCCCTTCCACTCGCCCAACTGCTCGATCGCCTTTTTGGCGAAACTCCCGTCGATAATATCTTCGTATTTCGGCGTTTCACCGGGTTTGATGTTGCCGACCTTGGCCATCAAATTGGCAGTGAAATTGATGCGCTCCGCGCTCAAGCCGCTGTTAGCGTCCCAAATGCACTGCTTAACCAGATAATCGAAGCTGTCGGCCAGAACCTTTTCCGGATAGCCGGTGCGCTTGACCAGGATCGGGATGATCTTGGCGCGGTCGGTATACATGATGCGGGTTGCCTCGATATTGGCGCTGACCACAGCTTGCACGACCTGGGGCTTTTCCTTGATGACCTTCTCAGTCGTCGCCAGAAACGTGTAGAGCGTTTTCGGCTGCAGCTCCCACATGCGCGCGATCGCGTGCAGGCTCGGCACTTTGCTCTTGGCGAAGGTCTCCTGCTCGACATGCAAAATAGCGGTGTCGACCTGGTCGGCGACCAAAGCCGGCACGTCCTCGCTGGCGATGGTGACGAAGTTCACGTCCTTGGGATCAATCTTGGCGGCGCGCAGCACGGCGCGGCTCAAAATATCGGCGAAGCCGCCGGGCTCCTGAATGCCGATGCGCTTGCCCTTGAGATCGGCCATAGTCTTGATGTTGTCGCGCACCACCATGGATGCTTCGAACTTCGGAAGGTTGGAAGTGAGCGCCTTGACCTGGGCCCCATGGGAGATGCCGATGATGGTCGGCGCGCCTGGCGTCAGACCGAAGTCGATATTGCCGGCGAGCAGCGCGCGGAACACCTTGGTGCCGTCGCCCAGAGACACGATCTCGGCGTCGATGCCGGCCTTCTTGTAGAGGCCGAGGTCGGCTGCAACGATCACCGGCATATGCACGATGTTGGGTGGCGACGTCGGAATACCGATGACGATCTTGGTTTGCGCCTGCGCGCCCACGGGTAGCGTCAGCGCGACGGCAATCGCCGCCAGCACGCTCACTTTTCGCATTCTCATTCCTCCCTGGCTTTCTTTTTCGGCGTATTCGTTCGCCGTCGTTCGCGATTCTGCCCTATCCACCCCCTAAAAACAACGAACCTGCGCCGCGTAGTCCGCCATTTGTCGGCCGTGCGCCTTTGACCCAGCCCAGCAAGAGCGGGTAAGCACTTGCGATTGCGTCGAACCGCGGTGCGCACCGACATGCCAGCCGAACCGATCATGGACATCGCCCATCTCGGCCACCTCGAAATGCTCACGCCGAAATTCGAGGAGAGCCGCGCGTTCTTCATCGACGTGATGGGCATGACCCAGAGCGGCGAGAAAGGCGACAGTATTTATCTGCGCGGCTGGGACGATTACGAGCGCTATTCGCTCAAACTCACGGCTTCCAAAACCTCCGGCATGGCGCACGTCGCCTTCCGTACGCGCTCGCCGCAAGCGCTGGAGCGGCGTGCGGCAGCGTTGAAAGGTTCGGGTTTCGACATCGGCTGGACCAACGGCGATCTCGGCCATGGCAAGACCTTCGTCTGCAAGGATCCCGACGGGCACGTCATCGAGCTCTACTATGAAACCGAATGGTACGCCCCCCCGTCTGACAAGAAGCCTGCGCTCAAAAACCAGGCGCAACGCTACCCCGCGCGGGGTTGCAACGTGCGCCGCATCGACCACTTCAACGGGCTCGCCGTCGATATCAAAGCCAACCGCGAGTTCTTCGAGAATTATCTCGGTTTTCGCTTGACCGAGCAGATCGTGCTCGACGACGGCACCGAAGCCGGCATGTGGATGACTGCGACCAACAAATCCTACGATTTCGCCTATACGCGAGACCACACCGGCACCAAAGGCCGCTTTCATCACGTTACCTACGCGCTCGACTCACGAGAAGACGTGCTGCGCGCCGCCGATATTTTTCTGGAAAACGGCGTGTTCATCGAAACCGGGCCGCACAAGCATGCGATCCAGCAGACGTTCTTTCTTTACGTCTATGAGCCCGGCGGCAACCGCGTCGAGGTCGCCTGTCCCGGCGCACGCTTGGTGCTGGCGCCGGATTGGAAGCCTATCACCTGGACCGAGGCCGAGCGCAAGAAGGGCCAAGCGTGGGGCCTGCAGACCATTCGCTCATTTCATACCCGCGGCACGCCGCCTGTGCCGGGTGTTCCGGAGTCGTGACAAATGAATGGCCGCAACACTCCCCGTGTTTCCTTCATCGGCTTCGGCGAAGCCGGGCAAGCCATCGCTTCGGGCTTGCGTGAGAGCGGCATCGAGCGCATCGCGGCCTGGGACATCCTGTTTCCCAAGCCCGAGGGGCAACGGCTCAAAGCCGCGGGGGAAAAATTCGGCGTACGGCTGGCAACCTCCGCCGCAGATGCGGTTGCCGAAACCGACATGATAATCTCCGCGGTGACGGCGGCCTCGAGCCTGGATGCGGCGCGTTCGGTCGCGCCTCACCTGAAAGGCAATCCGTACTATCTCGACATCAATTCGGTGTCGCCTGGCCGCAAGCAGGAATCCGAACGCGTGCTCGCGGGTGCTCGCTATGTCGACGTCGCTGTAATCGCGCCCATCCATCCCAAGCGCCACCGCACGCCGCTGCTTATTGCCGGGCCGCATGCCGAGGCGGTCGCACCGCTCTTGCATGAAATGGGAATGGAATTGAAGGTCGCCGGCGCAACGAATGGCGGCGCAGCGGCGATCAAGATGATCCGCTCGGTCATGATCAAGGGCATCGAGGCGCTTACGCTCGAGTGTTTCCTCGCTGCCGCACGCGCCGGCCTGCTCGACGAGGTCACGGCGTCCCTCAAGAACAACTACCCCGGGCTCGATTGGGGAAAAATGTCCGAATACAACCTGGAGCGGATGGCCAGCCATGGCGAGCGGCGCGCCGCCGAGATGGAAGAATCTGCCGCGACGTTACGCGAGCTCGGGCTCGATCCGATGATGGTGGAGGCGACCGTCAGGCGCCAGCGTGAGATGGGGGCGATCGGAAAAGACGATCGTGTGCGGTCATCGCTCGACAAAGGCCGCCCGGCAATGCTTGAGGCCATCAGTACCATCAAGGGCGGACGGCGCCAGCCGCCTTCCTGAACGCCCGTTCAGACTTCGCGCCCTCGCGCGCAAAATTCTTGTAACAACACCACGCGCGCCTCTAGTATCCGGCTGTGTTCACCATGCTGGGAGGAAGCGATGATGTTCAAGTCGACTGCTTACGCTGCGTTGGTCGTTGCCGGCGTTGCCGCATTTGCGATCGGCTCTGCGACAACCGGATACGCGAAGGCCAAGAAGACGGCCGCTGCTCCGCCGGTGGAGCCGCTGCCGTGCCTCTATGCGCCTCCGGGCCCGGTGTGCGGTTCGTTGAAGGGCCACAAGTTCACCTACGCCAATTCTTGCGCCGCCTATAAGGACGGTGCCAGCATCGTGGGGCACAAAGCTTGCCCGGCGGGCAAGGCGCATCGGGCTCATAAGGCGAAGAGCAAAAAGGCGGCCAAGAAAGCGATGAAGCCCGAGAAGAAGATGGAAACGAAGACCGACAAGAAGATGTAACGGCTCCGCACGTGACCCAAACGAACGGGCCGCTGCCCTCGCAGCGGCCCGTTTGCATGAGAGCCCTCGCGCTATTTGCGCGGAGGGATCTGGATGAGCTCGCTGAGCTGCTCCTTGGTTAGCGGCTTCTCGAGAAACTTTAGCTTCACCGCGTCGCGTATCGCTCCGTCGAGATCGGCAAAATGGTCGGTTTGCAATGCCGATTTCGGATGGAATTTCTCCATCGATTCCTTCAGCAGCGCGACTGGCTTGTGCATCTTTTGCGAATACATCTCCACCGCTTTGGGGTCGGAATACATCCAATCCACGGCTTCGCGGTACGCCTGCATGAAACGCATAATGGCGTCATGCTTGGTCTTGAGCGAGTTGAGATTGACGATCAGCGTACGCACCGTCTGATCGCGCAACGACGGCACGTCGCTGCCGCGCGCGATAATGCGGATTTTACCTTCCTTGATCTCCTGCAGGCCGAACGGCGGCGCCGCCCACCCGATATCGATCTGTCCGGACATCGTCGCCGTGAGCGTTGCGGCCGGGCCGCCGGTCGCCGTGGGCTTGGCTTTGCAGCCGAGTTCGTCGACGAAGGCAACGACGATGTTATTCGAGCTTGAGCCGTTGGTTGAATAGGCGATGGTGTTGTTCGGGGTCGCGTCTTTCAAGCTCTTGATCGGCGAATCCGCTTTCACGTACCAGTATAAGTCTCCGGTGCCGGTGAACATCGGCGCCAGAATGCGCACCGGCGCGCCCTTCGCAAAGGCACGGAATACGCCGGCGGCGCCGACGCCCGCGCCGAGATCCGCCGAACCTGAAATCACCGCTTGCAGCGTTTCGCCGGCGCCGCGGGTGCCCACGTTCTCAAGCACCAGCCCATGCTTCTTGAAGATGCCGGCCTCCTGCCCCAGCGTCGGCGCCTGATTTTCCCAATTGTTGATCTGGCCGATAGCGACTTTGAGTGTGTCCTCAGCCGAAGCCGGGCCCGCGGTCAACGCCAGCGGTGCCGCGAGTGCGAGGATGGCGGCAGCCGTCTTGAACCTCGTCATCCAGTCCTCCCTTTTAGCTCGTGTCCTGGGTTCGCCCCCGGTGGCAGCATTCAACACCGAGAGCAGGCGGTCAGCAAAGCGCAAATGGTCAACGGCGCTTCTTTTTCGTGCCTCGGCGCGCTTTGACACGCTTGGCCGATGCTTTCGCTGCCGACGCAGGCATCGGTTCAGCCTTGGCGACGCGCCGTTCCCACGAATCCCAGGAACGAGTGACGCCCGTGGTCTTGCCAACGATTTCGCCGCAGCGTGCGGTTTCGCCGCGCGAAAGCGGAGCGATCGGCCCGCCAATGGCCATGGCGCGCACCTGGAATTCCGCGTTGCGGCAGGTCTGAATCGCGCGATAGACGCATTCGCGCACGTTGCCGCCGACGACGGTAACGCCGTGGCGGCGCATCAGCACCATCTGGTGGCCGCCGAGTGCGCGGGCGAGCGAGGCGCCCTCCTCCGGCTTCACCACCAACAGATTGGTGTCGCCGAATTCGTCGTGCTGATCCCAGTAAGGCGGCTTGATGCCGCCGACCGAGCCGAGATGAAAAACGGGGACATAGTCGGCGCCGACGATGATCAACGGCATGAAGGCCGGCGAATGATGATGGCAGACCGACATCACGTCGGGCCGCGCCTTGTAAATCTCACCATGGATGACACGCTCGGAATATTGCGGCAGGCCGCGGTCGCGGACGGGGCGCGAGTCGAGGTCGTACTCGATCAACCCCTCTGGCGTGACCATATCAGGTGCGCTCGACCGTGACAGAAAATAGCGGTCGTGTTTGTCGGGATGACGCATGCTCACGTGACCGAAGGTGTCGACGACGCCTTCATTGGCGGCGACCCGATTGGCTAAAGCGAGCTCGCGAAGCATTTCGTTAAGGGACGGCACGGAGGAAACCCTCTTTGTATGGATGTCCCACATTATAGGCCAACGTGGCGGCGAAAAAGCTATACGGCTTGACTTGGCAGCGGCAATTGCGAGGCTTCCGCTCACAATGGCCGGTCCCGCGCAAATCGTGATTTCTGGTGTTTGTCACATGTACCGTCCGCCGCGCGGGCGCGAAGTGCTGGCACTCGACCAGGTCTCGCTGGAAGTCGGCAATCGCGAATTCGTCGCGCTGCTCGGACCGTCAGGCTGCGGCAAATCGACATTGCTCTATCTGCTCGGCGGCTTTCTGCCGGTAGAAGCCGGCACCATCAGCGTCGACGGCAAGCCCGTCAGTGGGCCAGGTCCCGACCGCGGCATCGTGTTTCAGCACTTCGCGCTGTTTCCGTGGAAGACTGTGCGCGGCAATATCCTCTACGGCCTCGAACGGCAGGGCATGCCGAAGCAGGAGCGCGAGAAGCGCGCGATGGACTTTATCGATCTCGTCGGATTGCACGGCTTCGAGGACAGCTATCCTTCACAACTCTCCGGCGGCATGCGTCAGCGTACCGCAATTGCGCGTACGCTCGCCTTCGATCCGAACATTCTGTTGATGGACGAGCCATTCGGCGCGCTGGACGCGCAGACGCGTGGCTTGATGCAGAGCGAGTTGCTGCGCATCTGGCAACGCACACCGAAAACGGTGATCTTCGTCACGCACGATGTGCAGGAGGCGGTCTATCTCGCCGACCGCGTTGCGGTGATGTCGGCGCGGCCTGGGCGCATCAAGACCATCGTCAACACCCGCTTCGATAAGAACGATCCCGATATCTTCAAGAGCAAGGGATTTATCGAAAAGGTCGATGAAATCTGGAA
This sequence comes from Pseudolabrys sp., assembly GCA_035652735.1. Taxonomy (GTDB): domain Bacteria; phylum Pseudomonadota; class Alphaproteobacteria; order Rhizobiales; family Xanthobacteraceae; genus Pseudolabrys. Next base: position 83,653 of record DASRDF010000014.1, read on the forward strand.
TCTGGTGAAGGTCGAAGCGCTAAAGGCGCAGGCGCCAAAAGGATGACGCCTTCTTTGATTAGAACAACATGTCCGCCCCAGCAATGTGAGCCGAATTGAAGGTCCCGCGGCCATGAAATGGCTCTGGCGTTACTCTCCGCTGCTGTTGCTCGCCGCCGCGTGGCAGCTCGTTTCTTATTTCGATCTGGTGTCGAGCACGGCCCTGCCGCCGTTGTCCGATGTGATCCGCGCCTGGATCGACATGATCAAGGACGGCGAAATTCTCAGCAACGGTGCCGCATCGCTCATCCGGCTCGGCGCCGGCTTGGGTTTGTCGATCGCGATCGGCGCGGTGCTTGGCATTGGCATGGCATGGTGGAAGCCGGTCAATATTCTGCTCGCGCCGATAGTCGAAATCTTTTACCCGCTGCCGAAGTCAGCCTTGATTCCTGTGACGGTGATCTGGCTTGGGTTCGGCGACAGCTCCAAAATTTTGCTGATCTTCCTCGGCTGTATGCTGCCGGTGACGCTGGGCGCCTTCAACGGCGCACGCGCGAGCGAGCAAGTGCTCGTGTGGTCGGCGCGTAGCATGGGCGCAGGCCGCCTGCGCATGTTGTGGGATGTGGTGGTCCCAAGCGCGCTGCCGGAACTGCTCAATGGCATCCGCACCGCAATTGCGCTTTCCTTCATTCTACTGGTGTCCTCGGAATTGATCGTAGCTCGCAGCGGCTTCGGCTATCTGATCGGCTTTCTCGGGGCCAACGGCACTTACGATGCGATGTACGCGGTCGTGTTCACCGTCGCCTTCCTCGGATTCGCCGCCGACCGCATTTATCTCCTGCTGGTGCAACGGATGCTGTCATGGCGGCAATAGATCGTCCAACCAACGGCGGACCCGGCCGTTTTATGACCCTGCCCGAACTCGCGTTGCGGTTCTTGCGTTCGGTATCCTTTGCTGGGGCCCGCGTGTTTTCCATCGTGCTGCTCGCCGCATTGTGGGAGGCGCTGGCGCGCAGCGGCGTGGTGACGCATTTCCAACTACCGGCGCTGAGCGAGGTGATCGAGCGCATTTGGAGCGACGGCGTGTCCGGCGATCTCTGGATCAATACTGGCCTCACGCTCTACCGAGCGATGGTTGGCTTCGCCATCGCAGCCGCCGGCGGCATCGTGCTCGGCATGGCAATGTCGCGCCTCGCGCTCGCGCGGTGGTTTTTCGATCCGATCATTTCCGTCGGCTTCCCGATGCCGAAAATCGCGTTCCTTCCGGTCGTCATTCTGTGGCTCGGGGTTTTCGATATTTCCAAAATCACCATGATCGTGTTCGACGCCATCTTTCCCGTCGTGGCCGCGACCGTGATCGCAATCCAGGGGGTCGAGCGCGAGTTGATTTGGTCGGCGCGCAATATGGGCGCGAACGAGCGCGAATTGCTGTGGCAGATCGTGCTGCCCGCCGCGCTGCCGCAGATCATGACCGGGCTTCAGGTGGCGCTGCCGATTTCCCTCATCGTCGCCGTCGTCACGGAAATGCTGATGGGCGGCTATGGCCTTGGCGGCGCGATGATAACGGCCTCTCGGTTCGCGAATTCTACCGGCGTCTTTGCCGGCATTGTCGAAATCGCGATCGTCGGCTACGCGCTCGTGAAGGCCATGGCGTTGATCCGCCGCAGGCTTCTCATCTGGCATCAGGAAGCCAACGCGCCCACAACCGTCTGAGCGTCGCCTGTACCACATTGCGGGAAATAGCACCGGGCGCGCTCGCTTGCCAAAGACGGTTTGAGGCCCGACAATCTCCCATCGCGCCGCGAAGCTTGCCGATACGAAGCCGCAAGCGCCGCGAAACCTGGGAGGACAACAATGCGCTTTTCCAAACTTGTTCTGGCCGGCGTATGCGCGCTGGGCTTGTTCGGCGTCGGCTCAGCGCAAAGCGCCGAACCGGTTAAAATCCGAATGTCGTGGGTGGCGCCGCTCGCCAATTGGGGCTCGATCGTCCTCTACAAGAAGGACTTGATGCAGCACCTCGGCAAGTCCTACGCGCTGGAGACGGTTCATTTCAACGGCACGCCGCCGATGATCACGGCCATCGCCAACAACGAGTTGGAGGTGGCGAGCCTGGCCTATTCCTCTCTGGCGATTGCCATCGATAATGCGGGACTCGATGACCTGCGCGTGATCTCCGACGAGTTCCAGGACGGCGTGCCGGGTTATTTCAGCGAACAGTATTACGTCCGCAAGGATAGCGGCATCGACAAGGTCGAGCAGCTCAAAGGCAAAGTGGTGGCTAGCAACGCCGGCGGCAGCGCGGTGGATGTTGCCATCCGTGCGATGCTCAAAAAGCACGGGCTCGAGGACAAACGCGACTATACCACGATCGAGGCGCCGTTGCCGACGATGCCCGCGGTCTTGTTCGAAAAAAAGGCGGACCTTGTGCCCGCCGTGCTCCCCTTCGCGCTCAATCCGAAGCTGAAACAAGAAGGCAAGGTTCTGTTCACCCAGGACGAAGCGCTGGGCAAGACCGAGATGATCGTGTTCACGGCCCGCAAGTCATTCATCGACTCTCATCGTGCCGCCATGGTGGACTACATGGAGGACTTGCTGCGCGTCGTACACTGGTATCTCGATCCCAAGAACCATCAGGAGGTAGCAGAAATCGCCTCGAAGGTGACCAAGGCGCCGCCGGAACGCTTCGGCTGGCTTTTCACCAAGCAGGACAACTATCGCGATCCGAACATGCTGCCCGACCTCGACGCTTTGCAGCACAACGTCGACACCGTACGCGATCTGGGATTCATCAAAAAGCCGATCGACATCAAGAAGCACGCTGACCTGAGTTTGGTGAAAGAAGCGGCCGCACGTCTGAAAAAATAATCGAATAAAGATCGCCGAAGACTTGATTAAAATTTTCGCGATCGTCTACATCTTGCGATGTAGGCCTCGGCGCAATGCGCCGAGGCCTATTTGTTGATGAGACGAGTCGCGCGCGCAAATTTTTTGAATCAGAAACAGATCGGAAACGCGAAAAAGATTCCGCTTTACAAAGGTGGTTAATACGGAAGAATAAATTCGGTATCGACACTTAGATGGTTAACGGGGCGTTGAACAATGAAACATCTGCACAAGGCGTTATACGGTGCCCTGCTCGTCCTCGGACTGGCGGGTATTGCTCCGGTCCCTGCGCTCGCGGGCGGTCACTTCGATGCCGCCTGTAACTGCATGCGCCCGGAGTCGGAATACAACACGCGTCGGGTCGAGCGTGCGCCGCCACGCGTCGTCACGCATGAGCGTGTCGTCAACGAAACACGCGTCGTCCGCGGCAACACGCACCTGATCCAGGAAAACCGTTTGGTCGTACACGTGCGCCCGGTGATCAATCGCGAGGTCGTCGTTCACCGCGTCAACACCGTGGTGCGTAACGTTGTGCTGCATCGTGTCAACACCACGAACAAATTCCGCGAGGAAGTTCACAACGAGGTGGTCAACCGCGTTGTGCCCGGAGAAGTTCGTCAGGTGGTTGAGCGACGCGAAGTTCGCGGCGTGAATTGCAACTGCGGCTTTGAGCACAGGGGCTTCTTCGACCACCACCGTGGCTTCGAAGGTGGCGAAGTCGTCTCTTACCGCGACTGACGCAGAAACGCTTAAGCCGTCTCGCCGCGTGTGCCGGCGGGACGGTTTTTTTATTGCAGCAAAGCGTCCTCAGCTTCGACGGATAGGAATGGCGCCAAGGAAATCGCGCTTACCGACATCCACGCCGCAATGGCGCACGATCGCATAAGCTGCGGTCAGGTGGAAATAAAAATTCGGAAGCACGAAGTGATCAAGGTAATCGACCCCTTTCATGTGACCTTTGCCTTGGCCCAGCGGGAAGGTGATCTCGCGCTCGGCTGAGGCATCCATCGCCTTGGTATCAAGCGTTTTCAAGAAAGCTACCGTCTTGGCGATGCGTGCCTTGAGCTGATCGATCGTGGTTTCGTTATCGTCGAACTTTGGCGGTTCGACCCCCGCGATCCGCGCTGCACCATTCTTGGCCTGATCGCAAGCGACTTGCACCTGGCGTGCAAGCGCGAACATGTCTGGCGCAAGCCGGTAGCCGAGCAGCACTGCGGCATCGACCTTTTTGGCTGCCGCAAAGGCAGCGGCCTTGTCGAGCACGCCGGAAAGGGCATTAAGGCCGGTCTCGAACACGGGCAGCGAAGCGATAGACACACTAATGGGCATGGGCATTCCTCAGCACCTAGGACGGACCGAACGCTGGCCGCATGGACAATGCCGCTCGGAGCGCCGCGGCGCAATCTGCAGGGACACAAAATCCGCCACAGTGCTAATCTACCGCACCTGACGTGCCCAACATGACTTGTGCCCAGCTCATCTCCAAACTGTTGCGGGTCCTCGCGCTGATCGCGATCGCCGTGCCGGGGACGGCTTGGTCTCAAGACCGGGTGGTTATCACCACCAACCTGCCGCGAGATCTGTCGGCTTGGGGCATGTTCATGTCCGCCGACCTCGTTGTGAAAGCAGTCATGGTTGGCCTCGCTTCAGCCTCGGTGCTGACCTGGACCGTGTGGCTCGCCAAGAGCGTCGAATTGATGACTGCCCGCGGGCAGCTGCGTAGGGCGATCAGGACACTCGGCGAAGCGGGCAGCTTCGAGGAGGCGGCAAACACGATCAATGACCGGACGGAGGCGGCCGCGCTCATCCATGCCGCGAAGGAGGAATTGCGCCTCTCGGCTGGCGCTTTGGCCGACGTTAAGGAGCGAATCGCCTCACGATTTGAGCGCATTGAAGCTGCAGGCGGCCGCGCGATGATCCGGGGTATCGGCCTGCTTGCGACGGTCGGAGCAACCGCGCCCTTCGTCGGCCTGTTCGGCACCGTCTGGGGTATCATGAACAGTTTCATCGGTATTTCGCAGCAGCATACCACCAACCTGGCTGTGGTGGCGCCTGGTATTGCGGAGGCCTTGCTTGCAACCGCCCTGGGACTGGTCGCCGCGATTCCGGCTGTCGTGATGTACAACTTCTTCTCGCGCTGGGTCTCCGGCTATCGCGCGCTGCAGACGGACGCATCGGCCACGATCATGCGCCTTGTCAGCCGCGACCTCGACCGCGGCGCTTTTGACCAGCTCGCCCGCCGGCACTCCGCGGCAGCCGAGTGATGCCATGCGCGGGCACACTGACCACGAGGTAAGCGAGCTTCACGAGATCAACGTCACGCCCTTTATCGACGTGATGCTCGTCCTGCTTATCATCTTCATGATTGCCGCCCCGTTGGCCACCGTTGACGTCTCGGTCAACTTACCGGCCGCCAACGCTGAACCGAGCCCACACCTCGACAAGCCTTTGACGCTTACCCTCAAAGCCGATCTCTCTATTGAGCTTTCGGGGACAGCTGTTACGCGCAACACCCTCGGCGAGGCACTCGATCGCGCCGGCGGCGGCGACAAGCAGCAGACCGTATATCTTCAAGCTGACAGAACCGTGGCTTACGGCGAGCTGATGGCGCTGATGAATGAACTACGTGCGGCGGGATATCTGCACGTTGCGCTGGTCGGCCTCGACGCAAATAAATTGGTGCAATGACGGCACACAGTATTATCCGGTGGGGCCTTTGCTTCACCCTAGTGCTTGGCATCCACGCCGCTGGCGCAGCCGCCTTGCTGGTGCAGTGGACCGACCGTCTCGATGACATCGCCAACGCCCCTGCGATGATGGTCGAACTCGCGCCATTGCCGGCAGCCCCGGAGACAACGCCCAGCGATGTGCCGATCGGCCGGCGCCAGCCTGACGCCGCCGCTCAGGTACGACCTGAAAAGCAGATCGAAAAACCTGCCGTCGCCCCGGAGACAGCACACCCCGCCATGCTCCCACCACCAAGACCGACGGAGGTCTCTAGAGAGCCGAGAGCGCGGCACAAGCACGCCAGCCTATCCGCCGTCCCTAGCCGCGCCGATAACAACGCGACACAAGCCAGAGCACCTGCACCCGGCGCCGTCTCCCAGAATCCAAACGCGCTGCCCAATTGGCGCTCCGCGCTCGTGGCTCGGCTCGAACGCTACAAGCGGTATCCGGCCGCGGCGCAGGCAAGCGGCGCGTCTGGTGTGGTTCAACTCGCGTTCAGCGTCGACCGAAGCGGCCGCGTGCACCACGCCCGCATCGCCCAGTCGTCGGGTTCGCGCCTGCTGGATGAAGCGACCCTGGCGCTCATCGAGCGTGCGCAGCCGCTTCCTCCACCGCCATCGGAACTTCGGGGCGCTGAGATCGCGGTCATGGTTCCCATCCGCTACAGCATGCGATAGCGTGCAGCGGTTTCATTAAAACTTTAGCGGTTAACTATAGCGACAAGCGCCCTGTTTCGGGGGCCGCCGTTTGCTTGCGCACAGGATGCCGGCTTGGAAAAGATAGTCGTCCAGTCGACGTTTGGTGTTCGGCGTCGCCTGCACAGACATCATGGTGGGGTCCGCGCTACAGCGGGCGGGGTTTGAACATGCGAGCCATCGAACGATCCATCGCGATTGTGATCACCTGTGCTTTGGTCGCCAGCGTAGCAGGGGCTGCACACGCGACGGGCACAAAGCAGGGCGAACGCTTTGCCAACACCGAGCCAGCCGAACCCATAGCGCGAAGCCGCAGCGATGCCATCGAAGCTGCAGCGCAAGTGCCTGGTGCCGCCGGCATCCTACTCGAAGCTCTGCGCTGGCGCGGACGCAGCGCCAGCCAAATCGGCCTCCCGACAAAGCTGTGGTGCGCGGACTTCATGAATTTCGTGCTGCGCCGCGCTGGCGGCAAAGGTACGCAATCCCGGGCCGCACGCTCGTTTTTGGAATATGGCACCAAGCTCGATGGACCGCGGGTCGGCGCTATCGCCATCCTCTACCGCAAAGGGCCAAATAACGGACATGTCGGCGTGGTCCGCGGCACCGATGGTCAAGGCAACCCAATCATCGTGTCGGGCAACCACGGCAACGCGGTGCGGCAGTCGGTCTATCCCAAGAGCCGTGTGCTCGCCTACGTCATGCCGCCGCAATATGTGCTCGACGACATGGCGAAGGCCGCGCGCGCTGCCGCGGCACAGGCCGCCGAGAACGGCAAGTAAGCTTAATGGCCACGCAAAAACGGCCGTCCCGCGGTTAATCTTAACCGGGGCTTATCCACGAAATACCGCTCGCGCGCGTTAGCTTTGCGCCACTCGCAGGAAATGCGACGAGGCGGCATGAGCGGGGCAGCGCAAAGAGCCACAATTATAGGCGCTTCGGCGACCGCAATACTGCTTGCGGCGCCGCAGGCGCATTCTGCTGCGCCGAAGCGCGAAGAGATCAGATTGTGTCTCGGCAAGCAGGATTCAGCGCCGCAGGCGCGCATCGTCAATTGCTCGGCAGTGATCGATAAGACGCAATCCAAGAAGCAAAAGACTGATGCCTACATCGAGCGCGGCAAAGCGTATCGCGCGAAGGGCGACAGCGACAGCGCGATCACCGACCTCAGCCAGGCAATCGCACTCGATGCAAAGAACGGCGAAGCCTACCTCAACCGTGGCCTTGCCTATCGCGACCGCGGCGACAGCGGCCATGCCGCCGAAGATTTTGAACAAGCGGCCAAAAACGGCGTCCGCAACACGGAGATGCTCAGTACGCTAAGTCATATCTACTACGATAAGAAGGATTATGAGGACGCGATCAACGCCCTAAACCTGCTCATCCGTCTCAATCCCAATAACGAGTTGGCGTTTTACAATCGCGGCATGGCCTATCGGGCCAAAGGCGAGCCCGACCGCGCCATTCCCGATTACGATCGCGCCATCAAACTGAACCCGACCGATGCCGTCGCCTACGAAAGCCGCGGCCTCGCCTATCGCGATATTCGCGACTACGAGCACGCAATTTCCGACTTCGATCAAGCGATCAAGCTCAATCCGAAATATATCCTTGCGCTCAATGACCGCGGCATCGCCTATGCAGCGCGCGGCGATGTTGACCGTGCCATCGAGGATTTCGACCAGGCGATCCTGATCGATCCGCGCGACGGCCTTGGCTATAACAACCGCGGGCTTGCCTACCGCAATCGCGGCGAAATCGAGCGCGCCATCAAAGATTACGATCAGGCTATTCTGCTCAATCCGAGTTACGTGCTGGCCTACTACAATCGCGGCAATGCGTACTACGACAAACACGACTACGACCGCGCCATCGACAACTACAACCAGGCGATCAAGTTGGACGCCAGCTACGCCCTTGCCTATTATGACCGCGGCCTCGCCTATTTCGAAAAGCGCAATTACAATCAGGCGCTGAGCGATCTTTCGCAAGCGGCCAAGCTCGACCCTAAAGATCCCCTGGCGCGCTATAACCGCGGCGTGGTCTATGCCGCGCGCGGCGAGCTCGACAAAGCGGTCAATGATTTCGACCAAGCAATCAAGCTCGATCCGAAGAGTGCGCTCGCCTATTACAATCGCGGACTGGCGCTGCGCCGCAAAGGCGAGAACGAACGCGCCATCGCCGATTTCAGCCAGGTGCTCCGCCTTGAGCCAAAAAACGCCAACGCTTATTTCAACCGCGGAGTTGCTTATCATGGCCGCGGCGACATCGAGCGTGCGCTCGCCGACTACAATCAATCCATCCAGATCGATTCGAAAAATGCCAACGCGTTTTACGAGCGTGGCCGCGCCCTCTACGATAAGCGCGAGTACGACCGCGCCATCGCTGATTTCGATCAAGCCATCAACATCAAGCCGGATTATACCGCAGCGTTCGACGTCCGAGGCTTGGCTTACGAGGCCAAGGGCAATATCGATCGCGCCATCGCCGACTTCGATCAGGCGGTTCGCATCGACCCGAAGAATGCCGCGGCGCTTAGCGATCGCGGCGACGCTTACCGGCGCAAGGGCGACTACGAACACGCAGTTGCCGATTTCGACGCGGCACTCAATATCGATCCGAATTCGTCCGGCGCCTATTACAGCCGCGGCCTGTCTTACCAGGATAAGCACGATTATCAGAAGGCAGCCGCCGATTTCACACAGGCGATCAAACTCGACCCGCGCAACGCCCAAGCGTTCAATGCGCGAGGGTTTTCGAACTTGCGCTTGAAAGACGAGGAGCGTGCGTTTGAAGACTTTGATCAGGCGATCAAGCTCAATCCGAATTTTAATGCGGCGTTCTATAATCGAGGGATGGCACACTATGAGCGCCACGAGCTCGAAAAGGCGGTCACCGATCTAAGCCAGGCGATCAGGCTCGATCCTCGCGATCCGCTTGCTTTACAGGGTCGCGGTCTCGCCTATCGCGATCACGGCGATTACGACCGCGCTATCGCCGATTTCGACCAGGCCCTGCGCCTAAACCCGAAGCTGACGCAGACGTACGTGGATCGCGGCAACGCCTATCAGCACAAAGGCGATTATGATCGCGCCATCGCGAGTTACGATCAGGCGATTAAGCTTGACCCGAAAAATGCGGCTGCGTTCACCGAGCGCGCCAATACCTACGCTGCGCGCGGCCATGTGGACCGGGCGCTGCAAGACTTCGAACAAGCGATCAGGTTCAATCCGACCTACGCCGGCGTGTTCAACAGCCGCGCGCTGCTCTACGAACGCAAAGGCGATACCGCGCACGCGCTCGCCGATCTCGACCAAGCCATCAAGCTCGACCCGAATTTTGCCGCCGCCTTCAACAATCGCGGCATGGTCTATCAGCGCAAAGGCGAGCTTGACCGCGCCCTTGCCGATTTCAACGCGGCGATCAACGCCAACCCACGTTACGATACCGCACTCAATAACCGCGGGTTGATCTACAAGGCCAAAGGCAAGCTCGAGCTCGCGCTGAAAGATTTCGATCGGGCCTTTACTATCAACTCAGGCTCGATCCAGGCGCTGTTTAATCGCGGCGAAACGCTTGAGCAGATCGGCTACCACGACCGCGCTATCGCCGACCTCAACCAAGTGCTTAAGGCCGACCCGAACAATGCCCAGGCTTATGACGCTCGCGGCCAGGCCCTCAGCAACAAGCGTGAATACGAACGGGCCATTGCCGACTTCAATCAGGCGCTCAGATTGAATCCGAGGCTCGCATCCGCCTATAACAACCGTGGCATAGCTTATCGTGCGAACGGCGATAATGACCGTGCCATCATCGATTTCAGCGCGGCCGCGCATATCGACCCGAACTACGCGATGGCCTACTCAAATCGCGGCAACGCCTATTTCGACAAGCGCGATTACGAACGCGCGATTGCGGACCTCAATCAGGCGATTAAGCTCAACCCGAATTATGTGCGCGCCTACTACGATCGCGGTATCGCTTATGGCACCAAAGGCGACAACGATCACGCTATTGCCGACTTCGATCATGCGCTCAAGCTTGATCCGCAAAACGCCATCGCGCTCAATAATCGAGGGCTTGCCTTTCGCAACAAAGGCGATGCGGTACATGCTCTCGCCGATTTCAGCGAGGCAATAAAAATAAATTCAAATTACGCTCTGGCTTATTACAATCGCGGAGAGACCTATTTTGACGGCGGCGACTATAGCAAAGCCATCGCCGACCTGGACACGGCGATAAAGCTCGACCCCAAAGATGCCTTTGCGCTGCACAGCCGCGGCCTCGCGTACTATCAAAAACACGACGTCGCGCGCGCAATTGCTGACTTTGAAGCGGCAATCAGGCTCGTTCCACATTTCACGGTCGCGGCACGGCCGCGCACCGGCGAGGAGCTCACTCGACGCGGCTTCGACCGCGATACTGGTGAGGCCGAGCCAGGCCTGCAGGTCAGCCCGCTTTTCGCCCTCGCCTATAACACGCGCGGCATCGCCTACGCTTCCAAGGCCGATTTCGTGCATGCCATCACCGATTTCGACCGCGCCATCAAAATCAATCCAAATTTAGGCGCTGCTTATTACAATCGCGGCAACGCCTATCTCCAAAACCGCGACTACACGAACGCCGTTGTCAATTTCGATGCCGCGATCAGGCTTAACCCGAACGACGCCATGGCTTACTACGATCGCGGCGTGGCGCGCTACGAGCACGAGGACTACGAGCGCGCGGCCTCAGATTTCGATCAAGTGCTTAAGCTCGATCCACGCAACGCCGGCGCCTTTTACAACCGCGGTATCGCTCATCACGAGGCACGGGATTACGATCGCGCCATCGCCGATTTCAACGAGGCAATCAAGCTCAACCCTCAGCTGGCCCAAGCCTTCGCCGCGCGCGGCTCTTCTTTCGCCGGCCTTGGCGACTACGACAAGGCGATCGCCGATCTCAACGAGGCGATCAAACTTGATGACAAGCAAACGACCGCGTACAATGAGCGCGGAGTCGCCTTCAGTCTCAAAGGCGACCTCGACCGCGCGATCGCCGACTTCGACAAAGCTGCGGCGCTCGACACGAAATACGCCGCCGCTTTCAACAATCGCGGAATCGCCTTTGCCGCCAGGCGCGAGCTTGACCGCGCCATCGCGGACTATGATCGGGCGCTCAAGCTCAACGCCAATTATGCGGCTGCGTACTACAACCGCGGCAATGCAAAATACGATAAAGGCGACTACGCACAAGCGGTCGCCGATTACGACAGCGCGCTCAAACTGAACCCCGCCGACCTGCTAGCGCTCAACAACCGCGGCAATGCGTACGCCAACGAACGAAATTTTGACCGCGCCATTGCGGATCTGTCTCAAGCGATTCATTTCAATACCGGCTATGCGCAGGCTTACAACAATCGCGGCGTCGCCTATGCGGCGCGCGGCGAGATCGACCGCGCCCTTGGCGACTTCGAGCAGGCCGCTAAATATGCACCGCAGAACAGCATTGCGTCCTACAACCGCGGGCTTGCCTACCGCGACAAAGGAGATGCCGATCGCGCCGTTGCGAGCTTCGGCCAAGCAATCAAGGCCGACCCGAATTACGCCGCCGCCTACTTCAACCGTGGAGACGCATCCCTCGCCAGGCGTGACTACAATCGTGCCATCGCCGATTTTGACCAAGCACTAAAGATCGCCCCAGGCCTCGCGATGCCCTACTACGACCGCGCGCTCGCCTACGGCGCAAAAGGCGATCTCGATCGCGCGATTGCCGATTTTGGGGAAGCGATCCAACGCGACCCCAAGGACGCGCTTGCCTTTTACAATCGCGGCATCGCCTACCGCATGAAAGGCGATGGCGCTCATGCGCTTACCGACTTCGCACAAGCGCTGACGCTCGATTCTCATCTTGCGCTCGCCTTCTACCAGCACGGCACCCTCTCTTACGAAAATCACGATTTCGATCGGGCCATTGCCGATTTCAGCGCGGCTGTCCGCGAGAACGCCGGCTACGCCGCGGCCTATTACGCACGCGGCCGCGCCTACCACGACAAGCGCGATTATAACCGCGCCATTGCCGATTTCAGTCAAGCGATCCGTCTCGACTCCCGTGACGCCGCCGCATATGAGAGCCGCGCTCTCGCCTATCGCATGAAAGGCGACCTCGACCGGGCTCTTGCCGATCTCAATCAGACGGTGCGGCTCGAGCCAAATTCGTCGACCCCGCTGAACGATCGCGGCACAACCTATGGCTTGCGCGGCGATACTGAACGAGCGATCGCCGACTTCGACGCCGCGATCAAGCTCGATCCCAAAAACGCAGTCGCTTTCAACAATCGCGGCTTTGCCGAATACAACAAGGGCAACACGGAACGCGCCATCGCCGACTTCGCAGAGGCCATCAAACTCCAGCCCAATTATACGATTGCGTTGTACAACCGTGGCAACGCCTATCTGGCCAAACGCGATATCGATCGTGCCATCGCCGATTTCAACGCCGCCATCAAGCTCGATCCCAATTTCGTGGCAGCCTACAACGGCCGCGGCATGGCTTACGAGACTAAAAATCAATTCGATCTAGCAATCGCAGATTACAGTCAAACCATTCGGCTCGATCCGAAGAACGCACGCGCCTACAACAATCGCGGCTTCGCCTATCGTAATCGCGGCGACTTCGACCGTGCCATTTCCGACTACAATGCCGCACTCAGCGTCGATCCGAAGTATGCTCTGGCCCTCTACAACCGGGGGATGGCCTATTATGACAAGCGCGATTTCGAACGCGCCACGCAAGACATGGATGACGCGATCAAGCTCAATCCGAATTTTCGCACAGCGTTCCGCGACCGCGGCAACTCCTATGACGACCGGCGCGACTACGACAATACAGTCACGCTACTCGATGCGCTCGCCGCCAAACCAACCTTCGCCATGACACTCGCCTATCACAGCAGTTATGAAAACAGGCGTGAGGGCGATCGCATCGTCCAAGATGCAAACCCGGCGATCCGCAACAACCAATACAACGCCTATGCTTACACACCTGATACCTTCCCGCCCGCAAGTCCGCCACTCTTGGCGGCGCCGCCGCCGCAAGCCGTGGTACCTGCCCCTGAACGGGCACCAACCTCCGTCGCCGCCTCGCCAATATCACAAAAGCGCGTGGCCGTTCCCATGCCGCAGCCGCGGCCGCAACACCGTGCTGCTGCACCAGAGCGCGATCGATTCGCCCGGCAGGTGCACTGACACTCGCGAATCGAAAGCGCGGTCGGTAAAAGATCGGGCGAGATGACCTCACGGGCTTATCGCATCGCGTTGCATGCCCTGCTGACCCCGGCCGAGCACCGGACGTTCAGGCGACTCGACGCGCCGCAGAAAATTCAGGCTTTCATTGAGAGGCTCCCGCCCAATTTCGAGTTGACGGGCGACACCTACATGTCGCCGCGCCGTGCGCTCGCAGCCGGTACCGTGCATTGCGCCGAAGGCGCGCTGCTTGCCGCCGCATTGCTGATTTATCACGGCAAAGCGGCTTGGCTGATGAACATCCGCTCGCTGCCGAGCGACCAGGATCACATCGTCACCCTGTTCAAAGATCGCGGGCTTTGGGGCGCCATCAGCAAGACCAATCACGCGGTCCTGCGCTGGCGCGATCCGATCTATCGCAGCCCGCGCGAATTGGCGATGAGCTACGCACACGAATACAATCTCGACTTTGGCAAGAAATCGATGCTGGCTTATTCAAGGCCTTTCTCGCTTGCGCGCTATGCGCCTGAACGCTGGGTCGTCGCGGAGCAGGACCTCGATTGGCTGATGGAGGCGCTGGACCGTTCGCCCCATGAGCGGCTGGCGCCGAAGCACGCGCTCGAGCGTCGCCGCCGCTCCACCCGCGTCGAACTGCAATCGCAGGACGTGACCGAGCATCCGGTGCCGGCGTCGCGCCGTGTGGCCAGGACGCGATGACTGTGATATGCGTCTGGCAGCGAGACAAGCCGTGGCGTCGTTCACTTTCCGCAGACAACTGACCGTCGAATGGGGCCAATGCGATCCGGCCGGTATCGTGTTTAACAGCCGCTTTTTCGAGATGTTCGACACCAGTACTTGGATGCTGTTCGAGGCAGCGCTTGGCGTAAGACCTGAGGATTTGGGACGGCGGTTCGGTATCGTCGGCATCGCGCTGGTGGACGCGCGCGCGAACTTCCTCAAGCCGGCCAAATTCGGCGACCGCATCGAGATCGCATCACGCGTGTCCGAGTTCCGCCGCTCCAGTTTCGACGTGGAGCACAAGATTACCCTTGACGGCGAACTGGCTGTCGAGGGTGGGGAAAGCCGCGTTTGGACGGTGCGCGACAAAGACGATCCGCAAAAGATCGGCGCGGCCGCCATTCCGCCCGAAGTTATTGCCAAGTTTGGCTGATCTGCGCCGCCGATAAACTGTTCCAGTCAATCCCGGGATTGGGCTTAGGCGGCTGCTTGCCCGGTGTCGTACTGTCAGCGCAAACAAGCGCGACGCCAACGCGCAGCAGAGGGACAAAACGCCGTGGCCCGGATGATCGAGTTCACACTCAACGGGCGCAACCGCATTGACGCGGTTGCGGATAACCTTCTGCTGCTTGATTTTCTACGCGAGCGGCTCGGCTTGACCGGCACCAAGACCGGCTGCGACGGCGGTGAATGCGGCGCCTGCACGGTGCTGGTCGACGATAAGCCAACGCTGTCGTGCTTGACTTTGGCGGCCACCATTGCCGGCAAACGCGTGGACACGGTGGAGTCCCTCGGGCATGACGGGAAGTTATCGGCGGTGCAGCGCGGCTTCCATGAAAAGCTCGGCTCCCAGTGCGGCTACTGCACGCCGGGTTTCGTGATGGCCTCGGTCGGGCTGCTCCGAAAAAACCCAGATCCGACCGACGATGAAATCCTCGAAGCGCTCGGCAGCAACATCTGCCGCTGCACCGGCTATGTGAAGATCATCGAGGCGGTGAAATACGCCGTCGCGCTCGGCAAGCAAGGAGTGGCGCCGTGAACAAGCTCGTGCCGGCGCACAGCATCGGCGACTACGTGCCGATGATCGACGGACCGGAGAAAGTGTCCGGCCGCGCGAGATACACGGCCGACATCGTGCAACCCGGCCAGCTCGCCGCGCGCATCTACCGCAGCCCCTATTCGCACGCGGATATCTTGTCCGTCGATGTGTCTGAGGCACTGGCGCTGCCCGGCGTGCGGGCGGTGGTGACTGGGGCCGATTGCGAGCGAGGCTTCGGCGTGCTGCCAATCGCGCGTACTGAACATGTGTTGGCGCGCGACAAGGTGCGCTATCGCGGCGAGCCGGTCGCGGCGGTTGCCGCGGTCGACGATGCCACGGCGCGGGAGGCAATCCGGCGCATCAAAATGACGGTGCGCGAGCTGCCGGCCTATTACACATCCGCCGACGCGTTGGCACCCGGCGCCGTACCGCTGCACGACAAGAAGGCGGGCAATATCGAGCGGGACGTTTTGTTTGAGCTGGGCTCGACGGCGCACGGGTTCGCCGAGGCGGACCTCGTGCGCGAAGGCACGTATAATTGCGCCGAAGTCTGCCAGAACCAGATGGAGATGCATGCCGCGCTCGCCGAGTACGACGCGATTCGCGGCCGTATGACCGTGCACGCTTCGACGCAGGTCCCCTATTACGTGCACCTGATGCTGGCGCAAATTCTCGACATGGACATGTCGCGCATCCGCGTGGTGAAGCCGCATGTCGGCGGCGGTTTCGGCTGCCGCACTGAGGCGCTCAACGTAGAGCTGATCGCGGCGCTACTGGCGCGCAAAGCGCAAGGTACGGTGCGCCTGGTCACCAGCCGCGAGGAAACCTTCATCACGCATCGCGGCAGGCCTGAGACGGATATCCAGCTGAAGATCGGCATGCGCAAGGACGGCCGCATCACCGCGGTCGAGTGCGAATGCGACCAGCGCGGCGGTGCCCATTCCGGCTACGGCGTGGTGACCATTCTTTATGCCGGCTCGATGCTTTACGCGATCTACGACCTGCACAACGTCAAATATGTCGGTCGCCGTGTGCTCACCAATACACCCCCCTGTGGCGCTTTTCGCGGTCACGGGACGGTCGATATCCGCTTCGCTTTTGAAAGCCTGATCGACGAGATGGCGGCCGAACTCGGCCTCGACCCCTTCGCGGTGCGGCGCGCGAATTTTCTCAAAGCGCCAACTTTCACCGACAACGATCTGATGGTGAATTCATACGGCTTGCCCGAGTGCCTGGACTGGGTCGAGCGGGAAAGCGGTTGGCGTAGCCGCAAGAACAATCTCAAGAGCCGCGGCGGCGTGCGCAAAGGCCTGGGCATGGCCTGCTCCCACTACATCTCCGGCGCCTCCAAGCCGGTGAACTGGACCGGCGAGCCGCACGCCACCGTCAAGATCAAGCTCGACTTCGACGGCTCCGTTGTGGTGCTGTCGGGTGCCGCCGATATCGGACAAGGCTCGTCCACCATCCTGGTGCAGAGCGTTGCCGAAGTGCTCGGTCTCGATATTTCCCGCGTGCGTATCGTTACCGGCGACAGCGAGGTGGTGCCCAAAGACAACGGCTCCTATTCGTCCCGCGTCACCTTCATGGTCGGCAATGCCGCAATCGACGCCGCCCGCAATCTGAAGAACGTTCTGATCGCCGCGGCGGCGCGCAAGCTCGAAGCGCGGCCGGAGGACATCGAATGCTTGGGCGAAATCTACCGCGCCGGCGCGCAGGACAAGGGCGCGACCTTCGACGAGGTGGTGGCGGAAGCGCTCAAGGATTCCGGCACCATCATCGTCACCGGCAACTACTCGACCATTCCGGAGTCGCACGGCGGCAAGAAATATCGCGGCGCCGCCATCGGCGGCACCATGGGCTATTCCTATTCCGCGCAGGTGGTCGAAGTCTCTGTCGATGAGGAGACCGGCGTCGTCAACGTGGACAAGGTTTGGGTCGCGCATGACTGCGGTAAGGCACTCAACCGTTTGACGGTCGAAGGCCAGGTGCAGGGCTCGGTGTGGATGGGCATGGGCCAGGCCATGAGCGAGGAAGCCGCCTATCACGACGGTCTGATGCTCACCGCCAACATGCTCGACTATCGCGTGCCTACTATTCAGGATTCACCGCCGATCGAAGTCGGCATCATCGAGAGCAACGATCCGCACGGCCCCTTCGGCGCCAAGGAAGCCGGCGAAGGTTCGCTGGCGGCGTTCCTTCCAGCCCTCACCAATGCCATCGCTGACGCGATCGGCATCCGTTTCAACAATCTGCCAGTGACGCCCGACCGCGTGTTCGAGGCGATCGAGAAGCGCAAGCGTAAGGGCAACGGGGGCGGCGCGCAATGATTGCGGTGCAGCCCGATCTCCGCTCGTCCCCGCGAAAGCGGGGACCCAGGGCCAAAGAACTGGATTCCCGCTTACGCGGGAATGAGCGACATTTTTGCGCGGGAGTCGCCTGATGGACGCGCTGCCCGATTTCCGCGTGCTCACTCCCACGACGCTCGACGAGGCAATCGCGGCACGCGCGAGGTTTCCCGAGGCCAGGCCGCTCGGCGGCGGCACCGATCTAGTCGTGAATATCCGCCGCGGCATCGTGACGCCGCCGGTGTTGATTGATCTGAACCGCGTGCGCGATCTGCATACCCTCGAGGCAGATGCGGACGCGCTTGAAATCGGCGCCTCTGTGCGGCTCTGCGAGATCGCCACACATCCCGACATCGTGAAGCACTATCCCGTCCTTGCGCAGGCGGCCGCGCACATCGCCGGGCCGACCCACCGCAACATGGGCACCGTCGGCGGCAATCTCTGCCTCGACACGCGCTGCATTTATTACAACCAAAGCGAATGGTGGCGTTCGGCGAACCACCATTGCCTCAAAACCACGGGTACGATTTGTCATGTTGCGCCGAAGAGCCGCGGCGTGTGCTTTGCCACCTTCTCGGGCGATCTTGCGGCTGCGCTACTCACGCTTAAGGCCGAGGTGGACATCGCCGGCCCCGACGGCCGCCGCACCATTCCATTGGAAATGCTTTATATCGGCTTCGCGCGTCAGGGCGTGCCGATCACCGAGACGCAAGGCGACGGCAAATATTATCTATCGCTGCGCCCGGGCGAGATCGTCACTGCCGTGCGCGCCGCCAATACGGCAGGCCTGCGGTCGGCTTACGACAAGATCCGCATCCGCCGTTCGATCGAGTATCCGGTCGCCGGGGTCGCCGTCGCGATCAAACGGGATGGCGATACGCTGGCCGATTTGCGTATCGCTTTCACCGGCACCAATCCGCGTCCGGTGCTTCTGTCCGGCACCAAAGAGCTTTGCGGCGGCCCGCTCGATCGCCGCGTCATCGAGGGACTCGACGCGCTGGTGCGCGATCAGATCATGCCGATGAAGACGACGTTCACGCCCGGTCATTACCGCCGGAGAGTGGCCAGCGTGCTGGCGCGCCGGCTGGTGCGACGATTGTTCGACGCCTGAAGGACGCGCGGGGGGCCGGGTGGACCAATTCAGCGAGCGTCGGCCTTACAACGCGGTTTCGGAATTCGTGGACGTCCATACCGAGCTTGGGCGTGCGGACAAGATCGCTTTCATCGATCCCGACCGTTCGCTGACCTACGGCGAATTGCATGCGCGGAGTATCCGCTTTGCCAACGCGCTGCGCGCGTCTGGCTTAACGCACGAAAATCGGGTGGCGCTGCTGCTGCACGATACCATCGACTACCCGGTCGCGTTCTGGGGCACGATCCGCTCGGGTGCCATTGCGGTGCCGCTCAATACCTTCCTCACCGTCCAGCAATATCGCTATATCCTGACCGACTCGCGCGCCTCCGCGCTAGTGATAGCTGAATCGCTCATTCCGACGATTGAGCCGCTTGTGGGCACGCTGCCACATTTACGGGCGACGATCGTCGTGGCCGACAACCGCAAACCCTCATCGTCATGGCTGGCCTTGTCCCGGCACGACGGCAAAGTTCACGCATTTGGAGACCTCATTGCAAATGGCGCCGACGCGACACCCTTTGTCGCCGACACTTCGTCCGATGACGTGGCTTTCTGGCTCTACACATCAGGCTCGACCGGCGATCCCAAAGGCGTCAAGCACGTGCATTCGAGCCTGATGGCGACCGCCAAGTTGTTCGGCCAGGGCATTCTCCGCATCGCCGAGGACGACGTCGTGCATTCCGCAGCCAAGCTGTTCTTCGCCTATGGCATGGGCAACGCGATGACGTTTCCGCTGTCGGTCGGCGCAACCGCCGCGCTGTGGCCGCATCGCCCCACGCCCGACGCCGTGTTCGAGATGATGCGGCAATATCGCCCGACGATCTTCTATGGCGTGCCTTCGCTCTACACGGCACTTCTAGCGCACCCGCACATCGGTAAGGGCGCCGGCTCCGATCGCTTGCGCCTCTGCGTCTCGGCCGGCGAGGCGCTGCCGGCGCATATCGGCGAGCGTTGGCGTAACGTCGTCGGCGTCGATGTGCTCGACGGCCTGGGTTCGACGGAAATGCTGCAGACATTCCTGTCCAATCGGCCCGGTGACGTCCGCTACGGCTCGACCGGCAAGCCGGTGCCCGGTTACGAGACCCGCATCGTCGACGAGAACGGACGCGATTTGGGCGTTGACGAAATCGGGGAGTTGATCGTGCGCGGGCCTTCCGCCGGGGAAGGCTATTGGAACCAGCGCGCAAAGAGCCGACGCACCTTCGTCGGCGAGTGGACTTACACCGGCGACAAGTACCGCCGCGATGCCGAGGGCTACTATTATTACTGCGGGCGCACCGATGACATGTTCAAGGTGTCCGGCATGTGGGTCTCGCCCTTCGACGTCGAGACAGCGCTCGCCTCCCACGAGGCGGTGCTTGAGGCCGCCGTCATCGGCAAGAAGGACGCCGATGGTCTGGTGAAGCCGAAGGCCTTCGTCGTCTTGAAAAACGGGTATGCCGCAGACGACGGCCTCTTCGAAAAGCTCAAGCTTCACGTCAAGCAGCAAGCAGGGCCATGGAAATATCCGCGCTGGATCGAGTTGCGCAAGGACTTACCGCGCACCGCCACCGGCAAGATCCAGCGTTTCAAATTACGGCAAGAAGACCTGCACGGCGGCGGCTAAGCCCGGTCATTCCCGCGCACGCGGGATCAGAGAACGCGGACGGTGCCGACAGCAGTACGCACCGCTCACGCGTTGTGGATTTTGACGTATTCGAAGTCGCCCGATTTATTGTCGATGCCGACCTTGGGCGGCGCGATCCAACCGGCGAATTTGCCCGGCTCGAACTGCGGCTTCATCAGGCTCTCGATGAAATCCTTGTCGTCATCGGACGGCAACCAGTCGCCACGCTTTTTCTCCCATTCGGTGTCACTGAGCAGGTTGCCGTCGACGTCGGCATGGATACTGGAGAACTCGCCGATGTGCCGGTGGAACGCCACGTGCGGCAGTTTGATTTCGAACGGGATGCCAAGATCGGAGATCACCTTGTTCCAGCGGCCGACGCCGACATTGGCGTCGGCGACATAATCGTCGCGCAGCCGCATATTGAGCGCGGACAGAGCGGGCGCATCCTGTTTCTGGATCTTGCCGTCGATAAGTCGAAGGACGGGGTAGGTGCCGCCCTCAAGCAGATGATCGTCCTTCAGCCGGTCTTCGCGGAAACGGCCCTTGAGACCGGCGTGGAAAGCGTTTGCCGCGTTGGTGGAAATCTCACTGCCGAACAGATCGAGGGTCAGCGAGAAGTGCAGGTTCGCTTTCTTCTGAATGGTCGGCAGATCGATGACCCCGAGTTTGCGTATCTTGTCGATTTCATACGGATCGGTGATCCCTGCCTCCTTCATCGCCTCACAAGTGCGCTGAACGATGCGGGTAACGCCGGTCTCGCCGACGAACATATGGTGCGCTTCCTCGGTAAGCATGAACCGGCAGGTGCGCGACAGCGGGTCGAAGCCGGATTGCGCCAGCGCCTCGAGCTGCATCTTGCCGTCCCGGTCGGTGAAATAGGTGAACATGAAGAAGGACAGCCAATCCGGCGTCTTCTCGTTGAACGCACCGAGCATGCGCGGTGTATCGGGGTCGCCGGAACGGCGTTCGAGCAAGGCTTCGGCTTCCTCGCGTCCATCGGTGCCGAAATATTTGTGCAGCAGGTACACCATGGCCCAGAGATGACGCCCTTCCTCAACATTGACCTGGAAGAGGTTGCGCATGTCGTAGAGCGAGGGAGCCGTTTTGCCGAGGTGGCGTTGCTGCTCGACGGACGCCGGCTCGGTATCCCCCTGAATCACCACCAGGCGGCGCAGCATGGCGCGATATTCACCGGGGACTTCCTGCCAGGCATCCTCGCCTTTGTGCGCGCCGAAATTGACTTTGCGCCCCTGATGCTGCGGCGCCAACAGAATGCCCCAGCGATACTCGGGCATGCGCACATAGTCGAATTTCGCCCATCCTTTGGGATCGACGCTCACTGCCGTGCGCAAATAAACAAGAGACGACTGAAAGCCGTCCGGCCCCATGTCGTTCCACCAGTTGAGATAGCCGGGGTGCCACTTCTCCAGCGCGCGCTTAACGCGCGGGTCTTGGCCAAGTGCGACGTTGTTCGGAATCAACCCATCATAGTCGACAGCAGCGAGAGTCATTTGCACCACCCTTTATCCTTCTCGCCGCTCGTCCCCGCGAAAGCGGAGACCCAGACTTGCGGCGCTGGATTCCCGCCTGCGCGGGAATGAGCGGAAATATCAGACCCTTTCCTTGTTGAATGTCGGCGAAATGCCCGAGCCATAGAGCTTGAGCGCGCCCTGCTCGCCGATGGCATTCGGGCGCTGGAAGATCCAGTTTTGCCAGGCCGACAAGCGTCCGAAAATCTTGGTCTCCATGGTCTCCGGGCCGGCAAACCGAAGGTTTGCTTCCATTCCAGTCATGGCGTCGGGCGAGAAGCTCGTGCGTTCTTCCAACATGAGCCGCAGCTCGTCGTCCCAATCAAAATCTTCGTAAGCCATCGTCACCAGCCCGAGCTCGGCAGCTTCCTCGCCCTCGAACGGTTGACCAATTTTGCCCTTGAGTGTTTGGACCTGCTCTGGCTCGCCGAGGAAGCGCGCCTGCAAGCGCGTCAGACCGTTGCCCATGGGATAGAAGCCGAAATTTGCCTGGCCCAGTATCATCGCCGCCGGGCTCCGATTGTCGCCCTCGCGCGTGCCGATCAGCATGAGGGAGCGGTCGGCCGCAAAAGCCAATTCGGCAAGCGTGCCGGCAAAGCAGGACCCGGGTTCAATCAACGCGATGAAGCTCTTGGCGGTCACATCGAGGCGCTTCAACACGCGTTTGAGATAGTGACGGATTTCGCGCATCAGCCAGTCGCCATTGGCCTTGGCGAGAAAATCGTCGTGTGCGAGCACAGCTTGTGCGTTGCCGTCGGTTTTGAACAGCACAACGCCAATGGCTGCCTCATTAGTGCGCAGGTGCAGAACGGCGTCTTCCAATTCGCGCGCCACCGTCAGCGGCCAGAACTTAGCGCCGAGCGCGTGGGCTGCCTCCACCGAAGCCGGCACGTCATCCGACGGTCCGCGCACTGTGAGCGTGGCGAGGCTGCGCTCGCGGTCGATCTCGACCTCGACATGCGAATAGGTGACGCGGTCGTCATCGATTTTGCGCGCGAGAGGGATAAGCTGAATGCCTTTGGCGTTCTTCGGCCGGTCGGATCGGGCGGCCATCTCATGGGCGCGCTTTGATACCGCCTCATTCCATTTCGAGTTTGGCACCACCTCGTCGACTAACCGCCATTCGACAGCCTTCGCGCCGCGAATGCCTTCCTCGATGGAGCAGAACACGTCCGCACGATCGCGCCGCACCTTGCGTTTGTCGGTGACGCGCGTCAGGCCGCCCGTGCCCGGAAGCACAGCCAATAGCGGGGTCTCCGGCAGAGCAACCGCCGAACGGCGATCATCCACCAGCATGATGTGGTCGGCGGCGAGCGCGAGCTCATAGCCACCGCCCGCGGCATTGCCGTTGATGGCGCAAAGATAAATCTGCTTGGAATGTTCGGAGGCGTCCTCGATGGCGAGCCGCGTCTCGTTGGTGAACTTGCAGAAATTGACCTTGGCCCCGTGGGCCGCTTTGCCGAGCATGCGGATGTTGGCGCCGGCGCAGAACACGTTGTCCTTGCCAGACTTGATAACGACGCAACGCACTTCCGGGTGCTCGAAGCGCAACCGCTGCACAGCATCGTTCAGCTCGATATCGACACCGAGGTCGTAGGAATTGAGCTTGAGCTCGTAGTCGCCGAGCCCGCCATTCTGATCGACGTCCATGATCAGATACGCGACGTCGCCGTCGTATTCGAGGCGCCAATGTCGATAGCGCGAAGGCGCCGTCTGGTAATCGATTAGCTGCATGCCACGGAACCCGCCGCCCGCTTCTCCCTATGCATTATTTTGCATAAAGATAACATTCATCTGGAAAGCCGGCAACACGCCGGCGGTGACAAAATGCGTGTTCCACCAAAACCCGCACGTGCAGCACGGATATTCCTGAAAACGTTGACTTTCTCGACGAATAACCCAGCGCCTCGGGTTGCTTTTACCGCAGCCGCACCTCATAATGGTTCGGCAATATAATGCATGTTCGTGTAAAGAAGCCCATGGGAACCAGCCGCGCCAAACCGGTTCGCGACAGCGACCTCTATCTGCGCCGCTTGGGGGAGCGCGTGCGCACGCTGCGCAACCAGCGTGGCATGTCGCGCAAGGTTCTGGCACAGCACGCTAAGGTTTCGGAGCGCTACCTGGCGCAGATGGAGGCGGGGCTAGGGAATTGCTCGATCGTACTCTTGCGGCGGATTGCGCGCGCCATGGGCCTGCCCGTCACACAGTTGGTGCAGGAGGCCGCGGACCCACCGCTCGATTTCGTTCTGCTGAGCCAATTCCTGGAACGCCTCTCGCCGCCCGCGTTGAACGCGGCGCGCGAAATGCTGCTGCACCACTTTGGCGAGCCTTCAGACGACCTTCGGCGGCGGCGCATCGCTTTGATTGGGCTGCGTGGCGGCGGCAAATCGACGCTTGGAAGGCTGGTCGCCTCGCGGCTTAAGGTTCCTTTCATCGAGCTTGACCGCGAGATCGAGCGCAAAAGCGGAGCCTCCTTGAGCCAGATCTTCGACATGTTTGGACAAGAAACCTTCCGGCGGGCCGAACGCGAAGCGTTGGAAGACGTGTTGCGCGACCATCGCCACTTCGTGATGGCTACAAGCGGCTCGATCGTGACAGATCCGGGCACTCT
Organism: Pseudolabrys sp.; assembly: GCA_035652735.1. Lineage (GTDB taxonomy): Bacteria > Pseudomonadota > Alphaproteobacteria > Rhizobiales > Xanthobacteraceae > Pseudolabrys. The sequence continues at coordinate 108,163 of DASRDF010000014.1, forward strand.
GGAACTGCTCTTGTCGTCGTGCTTCACAGTGTGGGTACGCGCTGATCCAGAAGACCATATGCGGCGGGTCATCGATCAGGGCGATATGCGGCCGATGGCAAACAGCGCCCGCGCCATGGAAGATTTGATTGCAATTCTCAAAAGCCGCGAGCCGCTTTATGCCAAAGCCGAAATGTCCCTCCTGACCAGTGGCAAAACACCAGAACAGAACGTCGCAGAGTTATTGAGCGTGCTACCGACCAGCGCACCTCGGGCACGTCAATCCGCATAGCAAAGGAGCCGGCCCACGGCCGGAATTTTTTGATGAGCGATACGATCAAGACCGACGTTGTCATTATCGGCGCGGGGCCGGTGGGACTGTTTGCGGTGTTCGAGCTCGGGCTGCTCGACATCAAAGCGCACCTCATCGACATCCTCGACAAGGTCGGCGGTCAATGCGCCGAGCTCTATCCAGAAAAGCCGATCTACGACATTCCAGGCATTCCGTATATCACCGGCCACGGTCTCACCGAGGCTTTGATGGAGCAGATCAAGCCGTTCAAACCGAGCTTTCATCTCGGCGAGATGGTGACGAAGGTGGAGAAACTCGGCGAGGCGCAATTCCGCGTCGCCACCGATCGCGACAAGATTTTTGAATGCAAGTGCGTTGCTATCGCCGCGGGCGGCGGTTCGTTCCAACCCAAGCGCCCTCCGATTCAAGGGATCGAACCTTACGAAGAGAAGTCGGTGTTCTACGCCGTGCGCAAGATGGAGAATTTCCGCGGCAAACGGCTTGTCATCGTCGGGGGCGGCGATTCGGCGCTCGATTGGACGCTGAATTTGCAGCCGCTCGCCCAGCGCCTGACGCTGGTGCACCGGCGCGACGAATTCCGCGGCGCGCCCGACAGCGTCAATAAGATGCGCGCGCTAGTCGCCGCCGGCGACATGGACCTCAAGATTGGCCAGGTAACTGCGTTGGAAGGCGACGCCGGGCAGCTGACGGCGGCCTCGATCAAAGGCAAGGACAACACTGTCGAGCGTGTCGAATGCGACGCCATGCTGCCGTTCTTCGGTCTCACCATGAAACTCGGCCCCGTTGCCGAATGGGGCATCAAGATGGATGACGAGTTGATCCCGGTCGATACCGGCACGTTCGAAACCAATATTCCCGGTCTATTCGCCATTGGCGACATCAACACTTATCCTGGCAAGCTCAAGCTCATTTTGTCCGGCTTCCATGAGGCCGCGCTGATGTCGCAGAAGGCGTATCATTACGTGTATCCGGAGAAAAAGCTGGTGTTCCAATACACGACATCGTCCACCAGCTTGCAGAAGAAGCTCGGCGTCGCATGAGTGAGGTTCTCGATCGCGCAACGCCTCGCGCCGGCAAGGATATGATGCCGAAGATCACCTATATCGAGCACGACGGGACCGTGCACACGGTCGAGGCCGAGCTTGGCTCCACGGTGATGGAGACGGCGCTGAAAAACGACATTGGCGGCATCGTGGCCGAATGTGGCGGCGGCTGCACCTGCGCTACCTGCCTCGTTCACGTCGATCAGAAGTGGTTTCCCGTCGTCGGCCCGCCGTCGGAAGAGGAAAATCAAATGCTCGACACCGCCTTCGAGGTAACGGAGACCTCACGGCTCTCCTGTCAGATCAAGGTGACCGAGGCGCTCGACGGCTTGGTCGTGCGCACGCCGTCCTATCAGGGGCGCTGATTTCAGCTCAGCCCGAGGATCGTCCGCGCTTCTTGCGGGCTCGCCGCGCGGCGCCGGTAGCGGCCGCAGAGGTCGCGCAGGCGCGCCACCAGTTCGGCATTGCTCTTGGCCAGCCGATCCTTGTCGAACTTGATGTTATCCTCGAGGCCGGTACGGACGTGTCCGCCAAGTTCGAGCGTCCATTCGTTGACCTCGAGCTGATGGCGCCCAATGCCGGCCGCCGCCCAAGTCGCATCCGGCATGGCGCTCTTCAATTCCGATACCAAAAATTCCAGCACGGTGCGTCTTGCCGGCAGCGCGTTGGGAATGCCGAGCACGAATTGCACGTGCAGCGGCCGCTTGATCAGACCGCGCTTGGCAAGCGCGTGAGCATTGTAGAGCATCGCCAGGTCGAACACCTCGATTTCAGGCTTGACGTTGTTGGCCAGCATCGTCCGCGCCAGATCGTCGATCAGGTCCGGCGGATTTTCATAAATCTGCTTGGGGAAATTCACCGAGCCGGTCGCAAGCGAGGCCATGTCGGGCTTCAGATTGAGCGCGCGCCCGCGCTCGTTCCGGCTGCGCCCGCGCCCGCCGGTGGAAAATTGGATGATCATGCCGGGGCAATACTTTTTCACCCCTTCCTGCACCTGCGCGAACAGCTCCGGGTCCGACGACGGGCTTTCATCCTTGTTGCGTACATGGATGTGCACCAGCGCCGCACCGGCCTCATAAGCCTCATGCGTCGACTCGATCTGCTCGGCCGGCGTGACCGGTACCGCCGGCGTTTGCGCCTTGCGCGGCAAAGCTCCGGTGATGGCGACAGTGATGATTGCAGGCTCGGTCATGGCATTTCCGCGATCTTGCCGATATCCGCAAGCAGGCCATCTGAGACGATCACCCCTTCACGCACCGCTTTGGCTCGCAGGGCAAGACGTTTGGCGCCGGGTAATCGTGCGCCGGATTGGCTTTCGATCTGCGCGGCGAGCGCAGCGAAGCGGTCGAGGTTACTTCCGAACACGGTCGGATCGAACGCGATCAGCAGCTGACCTGTGCCCGGGGCCGGACCTTTCGCGTCCAGAAACGAAGATGCCTCGGCAGCGAAATTCGCCCCGACCAGTCCAGCGGCAAGGAGTTCAACCACAAGCGCGAGAGCGGTGCCTTTGGCATCGCCCAACGGCAGCATCGTGCCGGCCAGCGCGGCCGCCGGGTCGATGGTTGGCTTCCCTTGGGTGTCCAGCGCCCAGCCTTCCGGAATTGCCTCGCCGCGTTGCTTTGCCGCGAGAATATTGCCGCGGGCGACCTTTGACAGTGAAAGATCGACGACAATCGGCATCTTGTCGCCGGGCAGCGGACAGGCAAAGGCGATCGGATTGGTACCGAAGACCGCTCTGGCGCCGCCCCATGGCGCAATTGCAGCCGGTGTATTGGCGAACATCAGGGCGGCGAGACCTTGATCGGCCAACCGCTCGACCGCGTGGCCGAGAACGCCGCAATGATGCGAGTGCGTGATGCCAGCAGCGGCAATTCCATTCTGTCGTGCCGCGGCCGGCAGCGCATCGAGCGCGAGATCGATCGCCGGGTAGGCAAAGCCGTGTTTGGCATCGACACGCGCAGCGGCGGGACGGCGCCATTCCAACGTCGGCTGGGCGAAGCCATCGACCTTGCCGACTTTGGCTTGCGCAGCGTAAGTCGGGAGGCGCGACAAGCCATGGCCCGCCTGCCCGTCGGCTTCGGCGGCGACCAGAGCCCGCGCGACGCTTTCAGCATTGTGCTCCTCCGTGCGGCAGCTCGTGAGCGTGCGCACCACCAGGGTTTCGGCTTCGGTGAGCGTGAGGACCGGCATCAGCGTTCCTTGTAGGACTGCTTCCGATGCCATGCGCGCGACTGAACTGTCGCGATGAGACGGCGGCCGATGCGTATGATCTCAGCCATCCTCCGCCTGGATGATCAAGCGCTGCGATAAAGCTTGGTCAGCACGAACTCGCGGTGTCCGAGCGCTTCGGCGGCTGTGAGACGACCATTGGCGGTGCGCAGGATCATCTTGATGAGGGCGTCGCCTGCCTGGGGAATCGTCATCTCGCGGCGTAGTATGCCCGACACATCGAGGTCGATGTGCTCCGACATGGTGCGCATGGTACGCGGATTGCCGGTGATCTTGATGACCGGCACGATCGGATTGCCAATGATGTTGCCCTGGCCGGTCGGAAACGTGTGCACCACATAGCCGCCTGCCGCCATTAACGTGACGCATTCGGCGGCGGCTGAGGACGTGTCCATATAGTAGAGTCCCGGACCTTTGGCCGGTGTTTCCGCCGGCCCGAGCACGTCGATATACCTGCATTTCTGGCCGATCTTCTCGAGATTGCCGAGCGCCTTTTCCTCAATCGTGGTGAGGCCGCCGGCGATGTTGCCCTTGGTCGGTTGCGATTCCGAGAGATCGTCAGTCTTGTGCGCCTGGATGACTTCGTTTTCGTACGCTTGCCAGGTCCTCATCCATTTCTCGCCGATTTGCGGCGAAATGGCGCGCGCTTTGGCGATGTGCTCGCCGCCCGTGATCTCCGAGGTTTCGCCAAAGACACCGTAGATGCCCTTCGGGATCAGCTTGTCGTACATGTTGCCGACGGTCGGGCACGAGGCGAGGCCTGTCGTGGTGTCGCTCTCGCCGCATTTGGTCGAAACCCATAGATCGGAAATATCGCACTCTTCGCGCTCAAGTTCGGATGCCCATTGCAGATAATCCTTAGCGACGCGCGATGCCTTCGCAATCGTATTGATGTCGCCGTTAAGCTCGATACCAAAGCCGGTAACCGGCTTTCCGGTCCTCTTGATCCCCTCGACCACGCGGCCGGTCCAGCCTTCCTCGATGCCAATGACAACGACCGCCGCAACATTCGGATTTGAGCCTGTCCCGATCAGCGTGCGAAAATGCAGCTCCAGATCCTCGCCGAATTGCAAGCGGCCATAGGCGTGCGGGATCGCCAGGGTGCCTTTGACATTGTTGGCAACCGCCTCGCAGGCGGCGTTTGACAGGTCATCGAGCGGCAGGATGACAACATGATTGCGCACGCCAACGCGACCGTTCTCGCGCCGCCAGCCCATGAACGTCATATTCGATCGGCCGTTCCGCTTGGCCTTGCCGTTGCGCTTCGCCATATCACCACCGCTTGGTTTTGAGATTGTGCACGTGCACGTGCTCGCCTTTGCCGATATCGGCGATCGCCTTGCCGATATCCTGGCCGTATTTCCACACCGTATCGCCCTTCTTGATGTCCACGAGCGCGACCTTATGGCCGATGGGAATCGCCATCTTTGATTTAAGCTTGAGTGAGGCGTTGTTTTGCGTGATGACGCCGGGCATCAGCGTACCGGCTTTGAGCCCTTCGACGACGACCACACCCACCGTGTCCTTCTTGTTGTGAACGAGAAACTGTGGAATGGCCATGCCGCGATCCTCCGTCTTCGGCGCCATCTATAAAATGGCTTCAGTCCAGATGAAAGCCCTTGGCGCGAACGAATGCGCCGAAGTCGGCGCGTTGCGCCACGGCGTATTGTCGTGCCTTGTCCTCCGACCAACCGTAGAACTCCTTGCGCCCGAACCGCTCGACCGCGCGCTGTTCTCGATAGGGCCGCTGCGCAGCGCGGCGACGGTCGTAAGCCTCGAGCTGATCCGCCAAATCGGCATCCGCGAAACGGTCGCGATGCACGGTGGTGGCGAGCGAAAGCCGCGGCGTGATCGCTCCCTCTTCCGCCGGCCAGCCCACGCACAGCCCCGCGACCGGAATGACCTTCTCAGGCAAATCCAGGAGTTCGCTGAGTTCACCGGCCCGGTCGCGGATGACACTGATCGGGCAGCAGCCCAGCCCAACCGCGTCCGCCGCGCGCAAAAACGTCGCCAGCACGATCGCTGCGTCGACCGTGGCGTTGAAAAGCAGATCGAAATGGTCGTTGGCGAACGGCTTTCCGCGCAGTTGCGCGAGCTGCGGCAGGCGGCGGCCATTTGCGAGAAATACGAGAAAGACCGGCGCCTCGCCCGCCCACGGCATGCCTGGAAGCATTGCCGCAATACGCGCGCGTTTGCCGCGGTCTCGTACGATGAGAATATCGCCCTGCTGTAAATCGCTCTTTGAGGGCGCGCTCAAAGCGCAGGCACACAGCAAGCGCAAAAGGTCCTCTTCGATGTCACGCGCCAGAAAGTGCCGGTGCACACGGCGCCTTGCCATACGTAGCAGTTCATCGCGCCCGCCGATGGCCGCGGGAACCTTGAATTGCTCGCCGAAGCGCGCAAGCAGAGTCTCCTCGAGCGTTTCCACATCGGACATCCGGTGCCTCCTCGCGCAAAAATGGCGGTTGCCACGCTAGCCCAAAGTGACCACGATGGTGACCAGCAAAAAAGCCGAAATACGAGCCAAGCCCTGGGAGGAATGAATGCAAAAACAAAGCCGTCATCTTTTGCGCCTGATGTTTGCGGGAGCGGCCGCCGCTCTTGCCCTGTGCGCGTCGACGGCCGCCGAGGCCCGCGTCGTCATGCTCGCCAAGCAATACGGCATCTCTTACCTGCCGCTGACGATCATGGAGGAAAAACATCTGCTCGAAGCGGAAGGCAAAAAGCTCGGACTTGATCTTACGACCAAGTGGGTGCGCTTCACCGGCGGGCCGCCGATGAACGAAGCCCTGATCTCCGGCAACCTCGATTTTGCCTCAGGCGGCATCGGCCCGTTCGTCACCGTCTGGTCTCGCACCGTCGACAATCTCAAGGTGAAAGGCATCTGCGCTCTGGATTCGATGCCGCTCTATCTCAACAGCATCAATCCTGAGGTAAAGACCATCAAAGATTTTACCGAGAAAGACCGCATCGCCTTGCCTGCAGTGCGGGTGTCCATGCAGGCGGTGATTCTGCAGATGGCGGCGGAAAAAGTCTTCGGCAAAGGCCAGGAGCACAAGCTCGACCCGTGGACCGTGTCGCTTAGCCATCCCGACGGTCTGGCGCAGATGATGAGCTTCAAATCGCAAATTACCGCGCATTTTACATCCGCGCCGTTTATGTACCGGGAACTCGAAGACAAGCGCGTGCACCGCGTGCTCAACAGCTACGACGTGTTCGGCGGATCGCACACCTTCATTGTTGTGTGGGCGGCGGCCAAGCTTTACGAAAACGAGCCGAAGGTCGTGCAAGCCTTCCTTGCAGCCATGCGCGAGGCGATCAAACAAATCCACGATGATCCCGCTGCGGCCGCGGCCCTGTGGGTCAAGGCCGACCAGTCGAAGCTCTCGCCCGCCGAAGTGGAAAAAATCATCCGCGATCCAGAGAACAAATGGACGATGACCCCCGAAAAGGTCATGGTCGTCGCGGACTATATGGGCCGGGCGAAAATGATACCGGTGACGCCGAAGAGCTGGAAGGACATGTTCATCGATGCCATCCACGACCTGCCCGGCAGCTGACAACAGGGCGGCCGATGATCCTGCTCGAAGTGAACGGAGTTACGCTCCAGTACAAGACGCCGCGCCATCTGGTGACGGCGACGTACAAGGTCGACTTTTCCGTTCATCAAGGTGACCGATACGTCATCCTTGGGCCGTCCGGTTGCGGCAAGTCGACCTTGCTCAAAGCTGTCGGCGGTTTCATGGCGCCGGTCGAAGGCTCGATCCTCATTCGCGGCAAGGCTGTCGCGGCGCCCGGGCCTGACCGCATGATGGTGTTCCAGGAATTCGAACAGCTGATGCCCTGGAAGACCGTGTTCGAGAACGTGCTCTTCCCGATGAAGGTGACGCGGAAATTCTCGCGCTCGGATGCGGTCGAGCGGGCCAATGCTGCAATCGAAAAGGTCAATCTTGCGGAATTTCGCGACATCTATCCGCATATGCTCTCCGGCGGCATGAAGATGCGTGTTGCCATAGCCCGCGCCATGGCGCTCGAGCCGGACATTCTTCTGATGGATGAGCCGTTCGCGGCGCTCGACGCGCTGACCCGCCGCGCCATGCAGCAGGATCTGCTGTCGCTGTGGGACCAATTGAAGTTCACCGTGCTGTTCGTCACCCACTCGATCGAGGAAGCCATCCTGGTGGGCTCCCGCATTCTGGTGCTGAGCCCGCATCCCGGCCGCGTCCGCGCCGAGCTCGATACTGCCAAATTCCATTTCGGCAATATCGATCAGAGTGAATTCGGAGCCATGTCGAAGCGAATCCACGGGCTGCTGTTTGACGACGGGCAAAAGCGCATGCCGGAAAAGGTCAGCGCATGAGCCTGGCGCAAACAAAGTCCCGGAACGGCGAGCGGCCGGAATTCGAGCGCGAGCCGGCTCAATCCGGCGCGGTCGGCGACATCGAGCGGCCGCTCAGTTTCAGCGAGCGCATACTCAACAATGAGACCTTCCAGCGCATGATGATCTTGGTCGTGCTCATTGTGATCTGGGAGGCCTACGCGCGCTGGCTCAACAACTCCTTGCTGTTTCCGAGCTTCACCGAAACCATCGGAACGTTTTGGCGAGACCTGAGCAACGGCATCCTGGTCAACCGTACGATCACGTCGATGCGCACTCTGGCCATCGGCTACGCTTGCGGGCTCGCGCTCGCAGCAGCGTTTACAACACTTGCTGTCGCGAGCGGTATCGGCACGCGCATCCTTTCGACTTTGACCGCGATGTTTAACCCGCTGCCGGCGATCGCGCTGTTGCCGCTGGCGCTGATTTGGTTCGGTCTTGGCACGCCCTCTTTGGTGTTCGTGATCATCCATTCGGTGCTGTGGGCCGTCGCACTCAACACTCTGATCGGCTTCCGCGGCGTGCCGGAGACTTTGCGCATGAGCGGGCGCAATGTCGGCCTTAAAGGCGCGCGTTATGTCGGGCTGATTTTGATCCCGGCCGCTTTTCCGTCCATCCTCGCCGGCCTGAAGATCGGCTGGGCTTTCGCATGGCGCACGCTGGTCGCCGCAGAGCTTGTGTTCGGCGTCTCATCGCGCTCCGGCGGCATCGGCTGGTACATTTTCGAAGCGCGCAACGACCTCGATACGCCGACCGTCTTCGCCGGCCTGCTCACCGTGATCCTGATCGGACTGCTGGTTGAGTCGGTGATCTTCCGCACCATCGAGGCGCGCACCGTCAATCTTTGGGGCATGCAACGATGAGTGACGTCCTCGCGGTCGACGTTTGGCGCGGCGCGGAGAATGGCCAATTCCAGGCCTTCACTCTTCCGCGCCGACAGCACCAGACTGTCCTCGACGTGGTGACCGAAATCCAGCGCGAGCACGATTCGACCCTTTCCTATCGTTTTGCCTGCCGCGTCGGCATGTGCGGATCCTGCGCCATGGTGGTGAATGGGCGGCCGCGCTGGACCTGCCGCACGCGGGTCAACGAGGTCGTCTCCGGTGATGAGCGCCTGCGGCTCGAGCCGTTGCGCAATTTCACCGTGGTGAAAGACCTTGCGGTGGAGATGACGCAGTTCTTCGACAAGTGGAAAGCGGCGCATGGCTTCTTTGAGCCGGGCACCGCGCCGGAGCAGGATTTCGCCGTCGTTCCTCCGCAGACGAAGGAAAGACAAGCGGCCGATGCCGGCATCGAATGCATCGGTTGCGGCGTCTGCTATTCCGCCTGCGACGTTGTGGCCTGGGACCGCGATTATCTGGGTCCTGCCGCGCTCAACCGCGCTTGGACTTTGGTCAACGACGTGCGCGACCGCGGCCAAGCCGAAAGGCTCAAAGCGGTGTCGCACGATAACGGTTGCCAGGCCTGTCATACGCACATGAACTGCACCAACTTCTGCCCCAAGGCGATCGCGCCGACTTACGCAATCGCCGGCTTGAAGCGCGTGCTGTTCAGACGCGCCCTGCGGAGCGCGTGATGCTTTTTGTCGCGCAGCGTACGACCGCATTCATTCTGGCAGTCGCCGTGGCCGCCCACCTCGCCACTATTCTTTTCGCCGTGCGCGGCGGCCTGACGGCCGCCCAGATTTTGGCGCGCACGCACGGCAACGTCGCCTTCGCATTGTTCTACGCCATATTCGTGCTAGCGGTTGCCGTGCACGCACCCATCGGGCTGCGCAATATTGTGCGCGAGTGGACGGCATGGCGCGGCCGCTCGCTCGATTTTGCGCTCATTCTGTTCTCCGGCCTTCTTCTCGTGCTCGGGCTGCGCGCCGTCGTCGCGGTGTGTTCCTGATGCGCGCCTCGCACAAGCAGCGCGGCTTTGTCGCGGCCATGCTGCATCGTCTGTCCGGCATCGCGCTTGCCGTCTTCCTGCCGCTGCATTTCCTCGCGCTCGCCACCGCGCTCAATGGTGCCAATGCGCTGGACTCGTTCCTTGCGCTGACGCGAGAGCCCCTCGTGCAGGCGCTTGAATGGTGCATCGTCGTCGCGCTGGCGCTGCATTTAACACTCGGCCTGCGCGTGCTCGCCGTCGAGTTTTTCGACTTCCGCGAAAAAACACTGGCCGCGCTCTCCGCCTGTGCCGCCGCCGTCGTCGCGATCGGCCTCGTCCTCGCGCTCAATCTGAGTTAGCTGATGCTGGGACTGCCGCTCGTCACGCTCGCTTTTCTGTGGCTCGGCGCCTTTGTCGGCGGCATTGCCGCCGGCGGCAGCGGTTTCGCCTTTGGATTGGCCGCCTCCTCGATCTGGCTGCACCGCATCGATCCCCTGCATTCGGCAATCCTGATCACCGGCTGCGGCGTGCTTCTGCACACCACGACGATCTGGCCGCAGCGGCGCCATATCGACGTGGGCCGCCTGTGGCCGTTCATCGCCGGCGGGCTCGTCGGCATCCCGCTCGGCGTGCGACTGCTGGTCTACACAGATGCCAACGTCATGAAGAGCGCGCTCGGCATCTTCCTCTTGCTTTTCGGAACTTATGCTCTGCTGGCGCCGCGGCTGCACAAAGTGAGCTGGGGCGGGCGCGGCGCCGACGGCGCAGTGGGTTTCATCGGCGGCATTCTCGGCGGCATCGGCGGCTATTCCGGCGTGCTGCCCACGATCTGGACGCAATTGCGCGGCTGGCCGAAGGAAACCGCGCGCGCGGTTTACCAGCCTTACGTGATCATCATCCAGGCGATCGCTCTCATCGGCATCGTCATGGTGACTTTGGACCGTGCCGGGCTGATAATGCTGGTCGCGGTGCTGCCGCCTCTTCTCCTCGGAACATGGATCGGCTGGCAGCTTTACGGACGCATGAACGATCTGCGCTTCCGCCAGGCGCTCGCCATTCTGTTGATCGCGTCTGGCGCGGCTCTGGTGCTCTAGGTGGTGAAACGATGCAGCTCGATCTGAAGGAAGTCGAGGAGCTCGCCAAGACGCTCTATATCCGCGCGCTCAAGCTTTTGCCGCGCGACGTCAAGCAGGGATTCGAGCGGCTGCTGCGCGAAGAGACAGATGCTACGGGCAAGGCCATCCTCGGCACCATGGTGCAGAACATCGCGGTAGCCGAGCGCACGAAGAACCTATTGTGCCAAGATACCGGAATCCCGATCTACAACGTCACCGTCGGCCGCAATGTCGAGTTCGACGGCGCCGGCATGAAGGCTGCGATCCGCCGCGGTTGCGCACGCGCCACTACGGAACACCCGCTGCGCTCCTCCGTCGTGCATCCGATCACACGCAAGAACGAGCAGACCTCCTGCGGACCGGGCGTGCCCATCGTCAACGTCGATTTTGATGAGCGCGAGGAGACTGTCGAGATCGAGATGATCCCGAAAGGCTCCGGCTCGGAGAACGGCTCGTTTCTGCAGATGCTGATTCCGGCGGACGGCGTCGGCGCGGTAAAACGCTTCGTTATTGACAAGGTCATCGAGTGCGGCGGCCGCGTCTGCCCGCCCACCATCGTTGGTGTCGGCATCGGCGGCACCTCCGATCTCTGCATGCACCTCGCCAAGATCGCCGCCACTCGTCCGCTCGGCACCACGTGCAGCGACCCGGAAGGCGCCAGGATCGAGGCGCAGCTCTCCGACGCGGTCAACGAGCTCGGCATCGGGCCGCAGGGCCTGGGCGGCCGTTCGACATCGTTCCGCGTGCATGTCGAAGTGGCGGCAACGCATATCACGATGAATCCTGTGGCAGTGAACATCCAATGCCATTCGGCACGGCGTGCTTCGGCTATCATCACGCCAGGCGGCATCGCTTTCGAGTGAGTCACTGGAAATGACGCATCACACTTTTGAAACGCCGATTACCGAACAGCAGGCGCGCGCCTTGCGCATCGGCGATACCGTGACTCTGGAGAAGACGCTCTTCGGCATCCGCGACGCCACGCTGATCGCCATGTTCGATGGTGGCCGCAGGACGCGCTTCGATCTTAGGGGACATGCCGTCATTCATACCGCGCCGAACGTGCGCAAGGTCGATCCGCGGCCCGGCAACTCCTGCGGCTACGAGCCAGTCTGCATCGGCACCACCACATCGATGCGCATGGAGCGCTTCACGCGTCCCCTGATGGAGCGTGACGGCGTGCGGCTCATCATCGGCAAGGGCGGCATGGGGCAAAGTACGCTCGATGCGCTGCGTGACCTCGGCGGCGCCTATCTTGCGGTGATCGGCGGCGCGGCCGCGCTGCAGACGACATGGATCGAGGCGATTGAAGATGTCGACTTTGACGATCTCAATCCCGAAAGCCTCTGGAAATTCCGCATCAAGCATTTCGGGCCCCTGCTCGTGACCATGGATTCGCATGGCGGCTCGACCTATGCGCAGATCAATGCGGAAGCCGCGGCGCGCCGCGCCGCGGTGCTGGCCGGGATCGGAGTGAATGGGTGATGCCAGCGGGTCGCCGCGTTTTGCCTCTCCCTGGCGGGGAGAGGGAGCGCATCTGAGTGCGGGGGCAATCGAATGCCATCCATTACCACCCTCCAGACCGACATCCTGATTTTGGGCGCGGGCGGGGCCGGCCTGTTCGCCGCGCTGCATGCGAAGAAGGCCAACCCCGATCTCGACGTCACCATCGCGGTGAAGGGCCTGCTTGGCAAATGCGGCTGCACGCGCATGGTGCAGGGCGGCTACAATGTCGCGCTGTCGCCACAGGACTCGGTCGAACGGCACTTCATGGACACAATCGAGGGCGGCGGCTGGCTCAATGACCAGGACTTGGCTTGGCTGCTGGTGGAGACCGCCCCGCGCCGCATCCGCGAACTGGAGACGGAGCTCGGCTGCTTCTTCGACCGCAATCCCGACGGCACCGTGCATCAGAAGGCCTTCGCCGGGCAGACCTTCGACCGCACCGTGCACAAAGGCGATCTCACCGGCATCGAGATCATCAACCGGCTCGCCGAGCAGGCGTGGCGGCGCGAGGTACGGCGGCTGGAGGATCACCGCGCGCTCGATCTGATCCGCTCGGCTGATGGCGGCGAACTGGCCGGCGTGCTGATGCTGGATATGCGCTCGGGGGACCTTGTGATGGTGCGCGCGCAGGCGACGCTGCTGGCGACCGGCGGCGGCCCGACGATGTATCGCTATCACACGCCCTCCGGAGACAAATCCTGCGACGGGCTGGCCATGGCGCTGCGCGCCGGCCTGCCCTTGCGCGACATCGAGATGGTGCAATTCCACCCGACCGGATTGCTCGCCGGCGAAGGCACGCGCATGACCGGCACGGTGCTGGAGGAAGGCCTGCGCGGCTCGGGCGGCTGGCTCACCGATGCGCAAGGCAAGCGCTTCATGTTCGACTACGACAAGCGCGGCGAACGGGCCACCCGCGACATCGTCTCCCGCTCGATCATGGACCGTATTCGCAAAGGCCACGCTTCGCCGCACGGCGGCGTCTATATCGAGATGGGACATCTCGGGCCCGAGCGCGTGCGCCGCGAGTTCAAGGGTATGGTCGAGCGCTGCGCCGATTGCGGGTTCGACCTCGCCGCTGGCCGCGTCGAGGTGATCCCCACCGCGCACTACATGATGGGCGGCGTCAAGTTTTCGCTCGACTGCAGCACGGAATTGCCGCGGCTTTATGCGGCCGGAGAGGACACCGGCGGCGTGCACGGTGCCAACCGGCTCGGGGGCAACGGCGTCGCCAATTCCACCGTATTCGGCGGCATCGCCGGGGACATTATGGGCACGCGTATAAAGCCGCGCGGCGCCCTGCCCGATCCCGATCCACGCGCGATCGACGCGGCGCGCGAGCGCGCCTTGGCGCCGTTCGGCGGCCGCGCGGGTCATCTGCCGGAATTGCGCGAACGGCTTTACTCGATCATGTGGAACGACGTCGGCATCCTGCGCAGCGCCGAGAGCCTGGCGCGCGGCGCTGCGGCGCTCGATCAGCTGGCGCGCGACATCGCCGAATGTGGAATCGCCGACGAGAGCCGCCGTTATAATCTTACCTGGATGGACCGGCTCAATCTGGAGAACCTCACGCTGGTGAGCCGCGCCATCTGCGCGGCGGCCGATTTCCGCAAGGACAGCCGCGGTGCGCATTTTCGCGAGGACTTCCCGCAAGCGTCCGATCTCGCCGCCTCCGTTTACACGATCGCGCGGCTCAAGAACGATCGGCCGCAAGTAACGAGCACACGCGTCGACTTCACGCGCGTGCGGCCGGGAGAATCTCTGCTGCGCCCGGTCGCGGCGGAGTAGCGAGGCGCGGGTTAGCGCCCCACGCCAATCATTGCCCGAACTTTGACCCGGCAATTCCCGCGTGGAGTCCCAAGGCTGGCCCTCGCCAATTCATTCAATTGTCAAACAGCAGACGCGCGTCGTCGCCCCTGTTCTTTATTCGGCCCGGGGTGAGCCGCGCATTTCCAAATGCCGGCCTCCGCCCTTGGGGGCTTCGGCGCGACAGACCGCCCGCTCTCGAAGCAATGCCGAGGGCGCGCGGGACGCCATGGGTCCAACCGGACCCGCGGGCCTCGGCGCCTCGCGGTACCGAGGCTGACCGAAGTC
>DASRDF010000015.1:0-6666 GCA_035652735.1 Pseudolabrys sp.
CAGGTGCTCGAACCGGTGGCCAAGAAGGCCGGCATCGGGCTTGAGGTCGAGACCTACGACACGCTCACCGTCGAGGCCGCGCGCGAGGCGAACGCCACCATCGTCATCAGGGGCCTGCGCGATTCCGGCGATTTCGACTACGAGATGCAGATGGCGGGCATGAACCAGGCCCTTGCGCCGGAGATCGAGACGGTGTTTCTGGCCTCGTCACCCGACTCACGGCACATCGCCGCGAGTCTCGTCCGCCAGATCGCCGCAATGGGCGGCGACGTTTCGGCCTTCGTGCCGGAGGTCGTGGCCAAGGCGCTCAAGAAGAAGTTCGCGGGCTGAAGCCCGGTCGATCCTTCCCATGGAGGTGTCATGCGAATTCACGGATTGATGCTGTTCTGCGCGAGTCTTGCGCTCGGTTTCGTTGCGATGCTGGCGCCGGCTGGGGCCGGCGATCTTTCTAACCCGGCAAGCCTGAACGAGACAGCGCCCGCGACCTACAAGGTGAAATTCGACACGAGCAAGGGCACGTTCGTGGTCGAGGTACATCGCGACTGGGCGCCAAACGGCGCCGACCGCTTCTACAATCTGGTGAAGAACGGCTATTACAACGACACGCGCTTCTTCCGCGTCATCTCGGGCTTCATGGTGCAATTCGGCATCAACGGCGATCCTCAGGTGTCGGCACGCTGGCGCGAGGCCAATATTCCGGACGATCCGGTCACGCAAAGCAATACGCGCGGCATGATCACATTTGCCACCGCCGGCCCCAATACGCGCACAACGCAGGTGTTCATCAACTTCGCCGATAACCGTCAGCTCGACGGCATGGGCTTTGCCCCCTTCGGCAAGGTCGTGTCCGGCATGAACGTGGTGGATGCCATTAATGCTGAATACGGCGAGGGTGCGCCGCGCGGGCGCGGCCCCGACCAGGGCCGCCTTCAGGCAGAAGGCAATGCCTATCTCGCCAAGAGCTTCCCGCGCATGGATTACGTGAAGAAGGCGACGATCATCCCGTAAGGAGTTGCGTATGGCCAAACCGGAAGACACGCTCACCCTGGAGACCACCAAAGGCAACGTGGTGATCGAGATGCGCCCCGATCTGGCGCCGGGCCATGTCGCGCGCATCAAGGAGCTGGTGAAGGATGGTTTCTACGACGGCATCGTATTTCACCGCGTGATCGAAGGCTTCATGGCGCAGACCGGCTGCCCGCAAGGCACCGGAACCGGCGGCTCCGGCAAGAAGCTCAAAGCCGAGTTCAACAAAGAGCCGCATGTGCGCGGCACCGTGTCGATGGCGCGCGCGGCAAGTCCCGACTCCGGCGATAGCCAATTTTTTATCTGCTTCGACGACGCGCGCTTCCTCGATGGCCAGTACACCGTCTGGGGCAAGGTGATCGACGGCATGGAGAATGTCGACAAGATCAAGCGCGGCGAGCCGGTGCGCGATCCCGACAAGATCGTTCGGGCCACCATGGGCGCATAAATCGCGATTTGCCGTCATGTCCCGGCGACGCGGGGCATCCAGTAGACTACCGGCGGCGGTGATTGCCTTCGCAGCTCTGGTTACTGGACTGCGTTGTTGCGGTGATGACGCCGAGCAGAATGAAAACCGACCTTTTCGACTTCGACCTGCCGCCCGACCGCATCGCGTTGCGGCCGGTGAGCCCGCGCGATGCGGCACGGCTGCTGGTCGTGCGGCCGCATCCTCCCTTGGCCTCCGCGCAAGCGGAGGATAGTACGCGCGGCCCCTGGGTCTCCGCTTCCGGTGGAACGAGCGGAGATAGCTTCGAGGACCGGAAGATCGGCGATCTACCAGACCTCCTGCAGCCCGGCGACTGTCTCGTGGTCAACGACAGCAAGGTCATCGCGGCGCGTCTGAGGGGGCGGCGCATCGGCCGCGGTCCGGAGACCGACATCGAGGCAACGCTGCATAAACGCGTCGATGGTTCGCACTGGAGAGCGTTTATCCTCGGAGCCAAAAAAGTGCAGGTCGGCGACACTTTGCGCTTTGGTGCCGAAGGGCGGGTGTGTTTCTTGGATGAGCTCGATGCTCAAGTTTCACATAAAGATGAGGGCGGCGAGGTAACGCTCTCGTTTTCCTTTCATGGGCCGGTCCTCGACCAGGCAATTGCCGAGCGCGGCGATATGCCCTTGCCGCCTTACATCGCCTCACGCCGCGACCCCGACGAACACGACAAGAGCGATTACCAGACGGTTTTCGCGCACGAGGAGGGCTCCGTCGCGGCGCCGACGGCAGGGCTGCATTTCACGGAGCACCTACTGGCGCGGCTCAAAGCGCGCGGCATCGGTCTGCACAAGGTGACCTTGCACGTGGGTGCCGGCACGTTCCTGCCGGTAAAGTCCGAGGAGGTCGAAGGCCACAAGATGCATGCCGAATTCGGCATCGTGCCGGCGGAAGTGGCGGAAGCGCTCAATGCGGTGCGCGGGCAAGGCGGCCGCATCGTTGCCGTCGGCTCGACCGCGCTGCGACTTTTGGAGAGCGCGACCGATGCGAGTGGAAAGGTTGGCGCCTTCGCGGGCGAAACATCGATCTTCATCACGCCGGGCTATGAATTTCGCGCTGTCGATCTGATGCTCACAAATTTTCACCTGCCGCGTTCCACTCTGTTCATGCTGGTGACGGCATTTTCCGGCCTTGAGACCATGAAGCGCGCTTATGCGCACGCGATCGAGGACGGCTATCGCTTCTATTCCTACGGCGATGCGTGTTTGCTTTATCCGGCGCAGCCGCGTGTTCCGGGCGCGGTGCATCGCTAAGCCGGACCGTCGCAAATCTGAGCTTGGAACGATCCCGGATCTGCAGCGCACCACTGCGCCGCGCATGGGACACGAGTCAGCGCTCTTTGCTATTAGATCCTGATGACCGAGCCCTTCTCCTTCGCGCTGCTGAGAATCGACGGCAGCGCCCGCCGCGGTGAAATCGTCACCCCGCATGGCCGCGTGCAGACGCCGGCCTTCATGCCGGTTGGCACGCAGGCGACGGTGAAAGGCCTGACGCCAGAAATGGTGCGGGAGACCGGCGCCGAGATCGTACTCGGCAACACCTATCATCTGATGCTGCGTCCCGGTGCCGAGCGTATTGCTGCGCTTGGCGGCCTGCATGCCTTCATGCAGTGGCCGCTGCCCGTCCTTACCGATTCCGGAGGCTTTCAAGTGATGTCGCTCTCGGCGCTGCGGCGGCTGGAAGAGCAGGGAGTCACTTTCCGCTCGCATCTCGACGGCACGATGATAGAGCTCACACCCGAGCGCGCCATCGAAATTCAGGCGCTGCTCGGCGCCGACATTGCCATGCAGCTGGACGAGTGCTTGCGTCTACCGGCCTCCCATGAGGAGATCGCGCGCGCCATGCAGTTGTCGCTGCGCTGGGCGGAGCGCTCGAAACGGGCCTTCGAGAGCGAGGCGCGCCAGGGTCGTGCATTATTCGGGATCGTGCAGGGCGGCGACGACATTGGTTTGCGCCGGGAGAGCGCCGGCAAACTTACGAAATTGGATTTTCACGGCTATGCCATCGGCGGCCTTGCCGTCGGCGAGCCGCAGGAGGTGATGCTGAAAATCGTCGAAGAAACGGCGCCGCTGCTGCCGGCCGATCGCCCGCGCTATTTAATGGGGGTCGGTACGCCGCACGATCTCATCGAGGCAGTGGCGCGCGGCATCGATATGTTCGATTGCGTGCTGCCGACGCGCAACGGCCGCCACGGTATGGCGTTCACGCGCTACGGCGCGATCAACTTGGCCAATGCGCGGCACGCGCATGATCCCCGCCCGGTAGACGAGCAGGCGACGCACCCGGCCGCGCGCACCTATTCGCGCGCTTATCTGCACCACCTGATCAAGGCCAACGAGATGCTCGGCGCCGTACTGCTGTCGACGATCAATCTTGCCTATTACCAGGGATTAATGGCGGACATGCGTGCGTCGATTGAAGCCGGCCGCTTTGCCGATTTTCGCATGGCGACGATCGCCGAGTGGGAGCGCGGCGACATTTCGGCGCTTTAGCTCGTCTCCGTCTCGTCGATTGCGGTTGTCGCTCGCGGCTGCTTTCGCTAAACGCTCGGTCATGAACATCCACGCCTCGTTTCTCGCCAAACGCCGCAAACCAAATTTCAAGCTGCCACCCGGCGCGACCGACGCTCACTGCCATGTGTTCGGCCCGGCGGCCAAGTTTCCTTATGCCCCGGGCCGACGCTACACGCCTGAGGACGCGCCGAAGGAGATGCTTCGCGCGCTGCACGATCATCTCGGCGTCGAGCGCTCTGTCATCGTCCAGGCAAGTTGTCACGGCACCGACAATGCGGCCATGCTTGATTGCATCGCGTCCGATCCGCGGCGTTACCGCGGCGTCGCGATTGTCGACGACAGTTTTGGCGACAAGGACTACGAGAGGCTGCACACCGGCGGCGTGCGCGGCGTGCGCTTTAATTTCGTCAGACATCTCGGCGGTTCGCCGGACATGGGCGTGTTCAATCATGTTATCGACCGCATTAAAGGCCGAGGCTGGCACGTGGTGCTGCACCTGGATGCGGCCTCGATCGAGCCGCTGACGTCGCTGATCGAACAGCTGCCGCTGCCGTTCGTGATCGATCACATGGGCCGCGTGCCGGCCAAGGATGGCCTTCATCAAGCGCCGCTGCAGCGGCTCATCGAACTCGCCAGGCGCCCGAATGCCTGGATCAAAATTTGCGGCGCGGAACGGATCGATTTTCCGCCATATGATAAGGCGGTGCCGATCGCGCATGCGCTGATGCAGGTCGCGCCCGACCGCGTGCTGTGGGGGACGGACTTCCCGCATCCCAATGCGACGCACGAGGCGGATGAGGCCGACCTGGTCGACCTTGTGCCGCAGTATGCGCCGGACCCACTGGCGCAAAAACGGCTGCTGGTCGACAATCCGGCCAGGCTTTATGGTTTTGCCCAACGATAAAAAAATCCAGGGAGGAGGATTGAAGCATGAGAAGCTTGGCGAGGGCGGCCTTTGCCGCTGCCGTGCTTGTCTTGGCACCGCTGCCAGCACAGGCGAAGTGGCCGGAAAAGCCGATCAAGATCGTGTTGCCATTCGGTGCCGGCGGCGTTGCCGACGTGACCGCGCGCGTGCTCGCCGACAGGCTCGACAAACTATTCGGTGGCCACGGCGTTGTGATTGAGAACATGCCCGGCCCCGGCGGCATCAACGCCGCGCGCACGGTGGTGAACGCGCCACCTGACGGCTACACCATGGGCCTCGTCACCAACGGCACCGCGATCAGCGTCGCCGCCTTCAAGCATCTGCCGTTCGATCCGGTGAAGCAGTTCGCCATGGTATCAGAGCTCGGCGAATTCAACCTGCTGTTCGCCGTCGATGCCAATTCGAAATACAAGACGCTGGCAGACTTCGTCAAAGACGCCAAAGCGAATCCCGGCAAGCTCAACATCGGCACCATCGCGGTCGGCGGGACCCAAAATCTCGGCGGCGAGCTGTTCAAGTCGCTGGCCGATGTGAACGTGCAGATCGTGCCGTATAAAAATTCGGGCGATGTCGTGGTCGCGGTGCTGCGCAACGACGTGCAGATGCTGATTGACTTTCCGCCCGCCATCAACGGGCAGGTGAAAGCAGGCAAGCTGCGCGTGCTTGCAAGCTCCGGCGCTAAACGCGAAGCAGAAATGCCAAATGTGCCGACTGTGCAGGAGGCCGGAATCAAGGGTTACGAGGTGAGCTCGTGGAACGGCGTGTTCGCGCCGAAAGGCACGCCGCAGGACGTGATCGAGGCCATGAACAAGGCCATGCGCCAGGTCCTCGCCGCGCCGGACGTGAAGGCGCAATTCGCCAGGGTCGGTGTCGAGCCGCGGGCAAGTTCCCCGCAGGAGCTGATGGACAGGCTCAAGGCCGATATCGTCAAGTGGAACGCGGTGATCGACAAGGCGGGCATTCCGCGAAAATAAAGGCCGAAACGGCGGACCAATGAAACGAAAGCTCTCGGTCGCAATCGTCGGTGCCGGCATGGGCGGGCTTGCGGCCGCCGCGACGCTGCGTCGTGTCGGCATCGACGCGCAGATCTACGAGCAGGCGCAACGCTTTGCCCGCATTGGCGCCGGCATCCAAATGATGCCGAATTCGATGAAGGTGTTGCGGGGCATCGGCATCGAGGATCGCCTGCGCAAGACGTCGTTTGCGCCCTATTCGCATCTCAACCGCGACGCCTATACAGGGGAGGTCACGCGCGAGCTGCCGATGCCCGAGTCTCTGTATGGAGCTCCTTATCTGTGCATGCATCGCGCCGACCTGCACGAGGCGCTCGCTTCCGCGGTGCCGCGCGAGATTGTGCATCTCGGCAAGAAGCTGGTCGGGCTCGATCAGAAAAGCGGCGAGGTCACGTTGCGCTTCGAGGACGGCAGCTCGGCAAAGGCGGATGCCGTTGTTGGGGCCGACGGGGTTCACTCGGTCGTGCGCGACATCGTCGTTGGACCGGACGCGCCCATCCACAAAGGCCGGATAGCCTATCGCGCGGTATTTCCTGCGGCACTGATGGGCGGCTTCGACATCGGTCCCTCACGCACCAAGTGGTGGGGACGCGACCGCCATATCGTCATTTACTATACGAGCAGACAGAAGAGCGAGGTTTACTTTGTCACCAGCGTCCCCGAACCGGCGGAATGGTTGACGCGCGAAAGCTGGTCGGC
>DASRDF010000016.1:0-17255 GCA_035652735.1 Pseudolabrys sp.
TGCGCGACACCGTATTTGTAGCGGGGCTCGGCGCCGGCAGCTCGCCGCGTGCCTTCGGGGAAAATGATGAGCTGGCGACCGTCGGCGAGCTCTTTGCGCGCGCGCTCGGTCATGGCGGCGAGCGCCTGCGAGCCGCCCCCGCGATCGACGGGGACCATACGGCCTTTGATCAGCAGCCAGCCGAACACCGGGATCCATTGCAGCTCGCGCTTGAGGATGAACAGCGGATCGTCAAACAGCGGCAACAGCGCAAATGTTTCCCAGGCCGACTGATGCTTGGCGGCGACGATCAACGCGCCGCGCGGGATCTTGTCGCGGCCGCGCACCTCATAGCGGATGCCGGCAATGCGCAGCAGGATGAGGTTCACGCGGCCCCACATCTGCGCCACACGGATCACCGCGCGGTAGGGCATGACGAAGGTCGGCAGCGCCACCAGCAGCCAAAAAAGCGTATTGAGATAGAACAGCGCGTTGAAAACCAGCGAGCGAACGAGCGTCATGTTGGCGCCTCAATCGCCGCTGTCCGGATCGATGCGCATACGGGTGAGCGCGAACAGGTATTTGACGTATTCCCCCATGAGCAGCCGCGCCGTTACGCTGTTCGACCACCACGGATCGTTCTTGAATTTGTCCGAAATCACAGGAAAGGCGATCAACGTGACGTCGGGAAGCTGATGCTCGAGCTCTGTCATCGCCCGCGGCATGTGCCAGTTGGAGGTGACGACGATCAGCGAATTGAAGTTGTGCTCGCGCGCCCAGCGCCTGGTCTGTAGGGCATTGCCGAAAGTGTTGAGCGCGGAACGATCCAGATCGATGCAGCAGCTGAAATATTTCGTGTAGAGCGGCGTAATACGCGCGATTTCGCGGGCGCTGGTGGCGCGGTTGACGCCGGTAATCAACAGCCGCTTGCCCCGCTCGGTCGCCAGCAATTCGATGGCGTCGGGAATGCGCGAGGCCGCGCCCGTAAGCACCACGATGCCGTCGGCCTTGCGGTCGAGCTGCACCTCTTCGTTGGGAATCTGCAGCCAAAACCAGAAAAAGCCGCACACCAGCAGCACGAGCGCCGCGGCGATCGCGGCCATGGTCAGGAACCCGATCCAGCGCGCCAGCCCGGCAATCATCAGTCGATCGCCTCCAGGGTGCGGTTGACGGTATGTCGCGAGGTGAAGGCGGTCACCACCGCGATGAGTACGATTTGCGCCAGGACGGCGATATAGCCGACCAGCCCGATAGAAAACGAGCCGAACAGCGCCGAGGTCTGCTCGCCCGCGGCCGAGCCGGCAAACCAGCGACTGAGCATCCCGGCGATCGCGAACAAGAGGACGGCGAAGCCGCCGCCCAACGCCCCGCCTTGCAGGCCAAGCAGCAGGAAATGGCGCTGGAAATGTCCAGCGATGAAGCCGTTTTTGGCCCCGACCAGGTGCAGGACTTCGATCACGGGTTTGTTGGTCGCCATGGCGCCGCGCGTAGCAAACGTCACCGACAGCATCGTCGCGGCGACCACGAGGACCAGAATGAAGATGCCCGCCGCCACAGCCGTTCCGGCCATTGCGCGCATCCGCTCGATCCAACCGCGATGATCGTCGAGCACCGCGCCGGGCACCTGGGCAATCAGCTGCCGACGCAATTCCGGAATGTCCGGCGCGGCACCCGGCGCGATACGCACCACGATCAGGCGCGGCACCGGCAGTTCATCGAGCGTGAGTCCGCTGCCGAGCCACGGCTCGAGCAGCTTGGTCGATTGTTCTTTGCTATAGGGCAATACCTCGCTTATGCCGGGAAAGTTGCGCGCCAGCGCGGCGGCCTTCTGCACCGTCGCATCCATATCGCGTCCGGGAGCGGGAATGACCTGAATGGTGACCTCGCGCGCGACATCCGACTGCCACGCGCTTGCCGCGCTGCCGACGAGGATCACCGCACCCGTGGTAAGCGAAGCCAGAAACGTCATGATGGCGACGACGGCAACGAGCGCGCGACCCGAGATCGAGTTGCGAGGCACCAGTGCGGTGTCGAAATGCGGCAGCGGCACGCCGGGGATGCGCGAGGCTGTCAAGTTATCGGTTGCAGTTTCCGCCATCGATCCTCAATCATAGATGTGCAGACGTCCCTCGTGCAGAACCAGCCGCCGCGCATCGTACTGATCCATTAGCGCGATGTCGTGGGTGGCGATCACCACCGAAGTCCCCGACTTGTTGAGCTCGATGAACAGGCGCAGCAGCCGTTGCGCCAGCGAAGGATCGACGTTGCCGGTCGGCTCATCCGCCAGCAGCAATTGCGGCCGCGCGATGACCGCCCGGGCGATCGCTGCGCGCTGCTTCTCGCCGCCCGATAGGACCGGCGGGAGCGCCCAGATGCGGTCGCCGAGCCCGACCCAATTGAGCAGCTCGATGACTTCGTCGCGGTAGCTATTCTCCGGCCGCCCCATCACCCGCAACGGCAGCGCGACGTTTTCATAAGTCGTCATGTGATCCAGCAGACGAAAATCCTGGAAAACGATGCCGATGCGCCGCCGCAGCGTCGCCACGGCGTCGCGCGAAAGTGTCGCCACATCATGGCCGAACTGGGTGATGAGGCCGCGCGTCGGCTTGAGCGAAAGGAAGAGCAGGCGCAGCAACGACGTCTTGCCGGCGCCCGAGGGGCCGGTCAGAAACTGGAACGAATGCGGTTCGATGCGGAACGTGAGGTCGCGCAGCACCTCTGGTCCCAGGCCATAGCGCAAGCCCACGTTCTCGAATCGGACCAACCGGCTCTCCGATGTAATGCTGGCGTAGACCGGACCCCGGGTCGGCCGGCGGCGCCGTGCCTAGGAGCGGCGAAGCTATGCCTGCCGACGCGCAGGCCCAGAACGCGCTTTTTTACCGATTATTGCGTCTCCGCCATAGCAGGCCGGCCGCCGGAACCGCGGTTTCCCCCAAGCGCCCGCCTCCTGCCCATGGTTTCCGGTCCATTAACGGACCGCTGCTAGGGTCTGGCGGCAAAGTGCCGCCCGAACCATGCTGATCGTCTGCCCGAACTGCACGACATCTTACAAGATCGATCCGGCCTCGCTTGGCGAGGATGGCCGCACCGTGCGCTGCGCCCGCTGCAAGGCGACCTGGTTCGCGAGCCCGCACAAACAAATTTCCGATGTGGACGCTTTCGTCGATGGCGTCATTGCGGAAGCGGACGCGCAATCGGTTCGTCCTCGCGAGGCCTCCGCACATCCCGCCTCCGAGCCTCCACAGCCCGCCCCTGTTGCGGCCGCAGACGATTTTGGCGCAGAAGCGGAAAGCCCGGTCGCGCGGGCGGAAGGGCCAGAACCATCCCCGGAAACAACATCGCCCGAAGCAGCGGCCGAGCCGGTCGCGATTGCGGACGCGCCTTCGCTGGTCCCTCCGATCGAACAGCCGCCTCTGATGGAGGCTCCGGCAGCGGAGGTCGACGCAGATGACATCGAGAGCTACGCCGCCCGGCGCGAGCGTATGCGCCAACGCCGCAAGCAGTCACGGCGCTTGTCGCGCTGGACCGCCATTGCGCTGGTGCTGTTCTCGGCCAACGTCGCGTTGATCGGCGCGCGCGACGAAGTCGTGCGCTATTTGCCGCAAACCGCCTCGTTGTTTGCGGCCATCGGACTGCCGGTCAACCTACGGCACCTTCGGTTCGAGAATGTCCACATTGCGAAAGAGACGCAGGACAACGTCAATATCTTGATCGTCGAGGGCACCATCGTTTCGGCCGCGAGCCGTCCGGTAGAGGTGCCGCGCCTTCGCTTTGCCGCCCGCAATGCGGCCGGGCAGGAAATATATACTTGGACCATGTTGCCGAGCCGCAGCATTCTGGCACCGGGTGAAAAGCTCGAATTCCGCAGCCGTCTCGCCTCGCCGCCGCCCGAGGCCGTCGATGTGATGGTGCGTTTCTTCATGGCGCAGGATGCGGCCGCCGAGGCGAAGTGACTGCGATGGCGCGGATCTTGATCGCCGAAGACGACGATGCCGTTCGCGAGCTCATTGCGCGGGCGCTCGGCGAGGATGGTCATGAGATTACCGCCACGATCGACGGCGCCGCTGCGCTCGAAATGCTGGGTCGCACGGAATTCGACTTATTATTGACGGACGTAAAAATGCCGGTCCTCGACGGCATCGCACTGGCGATGGCCGCAGGGCGCGACCATCCCGAGCTGCCGATCATGCTGATGACCGGTTATGCCGACCAGCGCGAGCGTGCGCATGGGCTGGACGCGCTGGTGCACGAGGTGATCAACAAGCCGTTTTCGGTTGAACAGATCCAAAGCGCGGTGCGCGAGGCGCTGATCGTGCGGCATTGAAATGGCCCAACGCCCATACAAGGGCGATCATCACAGCCGCGTGCTGTATCAGAAGCCTTTAAGCAGACGTTCGATATAATCCAGCTCGAGCTGCGGCCGGTAGCTTTCGCCATAGCGTTTGCGCAATTCCTGCAGAATGCGGCGCGCCCGCTGCAGGTCGATCTCGCCCGGCACTTTCACCGTCGAATCGTCGCCATATTCGCGCCCGCGCAGCGGCCGGCCGAGCGGATCGGTATTGTTCTGCGCGCGCTGCTGACTACGGCCCGGGCGGCCGTCCGGCCCCTGACCGATGCCCTGCTGCTGCATCTGTTGCGCCAGCCCCTGCGCGCCTTTGCGCATGGCGTCGAGAGCGCGGCCCTGACTGTCCACCGCGCTTTCGGCATCGCCCTCGCCCAGCTCGCCCTCGGCTTCACCCATGGCCTTACCCGCATCGCCGAGCTGGCCCGCCTGGTTGCCCTTGCCCTTCTGGGCTTGTTGGCCCTGCTGGCCCTCCTGATCCTCCTGCGGATTGCCGAGCCCGTGCTGACGTAGTTGCTCGAGCAGCTTGTTAAGCCGCTCGCGCAAAGCCTGCTGATCCTTCTGCAAGTCCCCCAGCGAGCGCTGCCCTTGCTGGTTGCGCTGGCGATCGCGCCGCATATCCTGACCTTGCTTGAAGGTTTTATCGCGCAGCTGCTGCTGCTTGCGGATCATGTCGCCGAGATCGTCGAGGGCCGACATCATGTCGTCGTCGCCCTCATCCATCTGGCCCGGCTGCGCCATTTGCAGGTTTTCCAGCATCGACTGCATTTGCTCGAGCAGCCGCTGCGCCGCTTCGCGATTGCCGGACCGCGCCAGCGCTTCCAGCCGGTCCAGCATGCTCTTGAGGTCGCGCTCGCTCAGCACCCGCGTATTGCGGTCGAGCGGACGCGAGAGCTGCTGCGGATTCTTCTGCATCTGCTCGGCAAGCGCCTGCAGGAATTTGTCCATGGCGGCGCGCAGGTCTTCCATCAGCTTCTTGAGCTCTTCGTCGGAGGCGCCGCGCTCGATTGCCTCGCGCAGCCGATCCTGCGCCTGACGTAGCGCCTGTTCGGCTTGCGACATGTTGCCGTCTTCGATCTGCACGGCCATGTCCCACAGGCGCGCGACCACTTCACGCAACTGATCGTCGCTCTTGGCCTGCTGCAGATCGTAATAGATCGCGCGCAAGCCGAGATAGACGGGCGCCTCGGGCGTGAACTGCTCCGGCGCAATGGTGAGCGCATCGAGCGCCGTCAGCACCAGCGGCTTCTCGTGGGCGTCGAGCGCGAGGATGCGCCTTTGTTCGACCAGCGCACGCGCGAGCGGCTTGACAAAAGTGCGTTCGGGCAGCGTCAGCTCGAATGGCTGACTGCGTCCTTCGTTTCCGCCCTCGTCCCGCGCAATCAGCGTCATGACCACATCGGCGCCCGCCCAAGGGTGCTCGGTGAGATCGTGAGTGGTCTGCGCCGCGCCGCTGCGGGTTCGCGCCTGCGGCAAGGTGAGGCGGAATTCCGGCGGCGTGAACAACGGATGCGCATCGGGCTTGGATTTGTCCTTGAGCGCGAAGGTCGCCTGCGCGTCGACGACGCCATAGTCGTCTTCCACGCGATAATCGAGGCGCAACGAGCCGCGCGCCTGACGCTCCGGATCCCTGATCAGTTCGATTTTGGGCGCATGGTCGGGAATTGCCGTAAAAGCCCAGACCACATTGCTGCCGACCCCCTGCAACGTTGCCGTGCCGTCGCCGTTGATGGTGAAGCGGCGTTCTGCGGCGCCTTTCGGCAACGGCTCCTTGGGATCGGCTTTGGCCTCCGCGAGGCCGCCTTTGTGCGCGACGTCAAAGCGCGAGACGCCAGTCGCGCGAACCACCAATTGGCTGCCAACCGGCACTGCGACCGGTGCCGCAGCCTGGGCCGCCTCGCCGGGGCGCAAGCCCGGCAGCATGAGCGGCGGCCGCCCGGTATAGACCGGCGGCGTCACCCACGCGTCGATGCGGAAGTTCGCCGGCGCCACCACGCCTTCCCAGTCGAAGGCGGCGGCAATCCGTTTGACCCGCTCGCCGCCGGCGGCGAAGAACGTTACCGCCAACAACAACAACACCAGCGCGCGCAGCGCCATCGGATCGCGCAGCGAAAGCTTTGGCCGCGGCCAGCCGGCTTTGAGCTTGCGCGCGGACAAGAGTGCCCGCTCAACATGGGCACGCCAGAGCGCTTGCGCGATAGGGTCGTGCGCGTTGGCGGCGAGTTGGTCGGCGACAGCCGTCGCAGGGCGGTGCCGTTCACCGCTGTTGCCGTCGAGCCGCCGCAAGCCGTCGTAGATGCTGGGCAGGCGCAGCATGACCAGCGGCGCCGCCGCCGCCGCCGCGACTACGAGGAAAATAAAGAGACCGATGGCGCGCGCCAAAGGCGGCAGCACCAACCACAAACCGGCCCATGAGAAAGCGAGAAACAGGCCGAGCGCCGTCGCCATCATCGCCAACGCAGGCCACAGCCTTTCCCAGAACAGGCTTCCCCGCGCCCGCTGCAGCGCTCGCGCCAGCATAAGCCGCTTGGTCCGCTCGTGATCCCGAGGCTGGTCGTTCAGGGCATCCAAACGCCTCTCCGTCGCAGGGGGCTGGAAGAATCTCTGTTCGCCAACAGGCTACCATGCCGCCTGTTCCCCGGCATACGCAGCTATTTATGCGCGGTCAGCCAAACCGGCATGCGATCGAGCGCAATCAATTGGTCGGCATCAAGGCGCGGTCGCACAACAGCCCATTCCGCCCCATTAACCAGCACTTCGGGTACCAAAGGCCGCGTATTATAGGTGCCGGCCTGGACCGCCCCATAGGCGCCGGCCGACATCACGGCGAGCAGTTCCCCCGGCTTCGGTTCCGGCAGATCGCGGTTCAGCGCCAGGAAATCGCCGCTTTCGCAGACCGGGCCAACAATGTCGGCGCGGATCCGCTCGGCCGAGGAATGGGGCGGCCGCACCGGCCAGATCTCGTGATGGGCGTCATAGAGCGTGGGACGAATCAAGTCGTTCATGGCTGCATCGACGACGACAAAGCGCTTGGCTTCGCCGCGCTTGACGAACAAGACGCGGGTAACCAGCACGCCGGCATTGCCGACGAGCAGGCGTCCGGGCTCGAAGATCAGGCGGCAGTTGAGGCCGCGCGTGGCGCGCTTAACGATTTGCGCATAAGCATCCGGGCTGGGCGGCGGTTCGTTACTGTCGTGATAGGGGATGCCCAACCCTCCGCCGAGATCGATATGACCGATGTCGTGACCGTCGCTGCGCAGGTCGCGCACGAAATCGGCGAGCAGTGCGAACGCATCGGCAAACGGTTCGAGGTCGACGATCTGGCTGCCGATATGCATGTCCACGCCGGCAACCTTAATTCCCGGCAACTTCGCCGCTTGCGCGTAAACGGCGCGCGCGCGGCTGATTGGAATGCCGAATTTGTTCTCGGCCTTTCCGGTGGCAATCTTGTGGTGCGTCTTCGGATCGACGTCAGGGTTGACCCGCACTGAAATCGGTGCCGTGCGTCCCTTCGATGAGGCGATCGATGACAAGAGCGCCAACTCGGCCTCAGACTCGACATTGATGCAAAGGATGCCTTCGTCCAAAGCCAGCGCAAGTTCATCGGCGGTTTTGCCGATGCCGGAGAACAGGATCTTCGCGGCAGGAATCCCCGCCGCCCGCGCGCGCTTGAGCTCTCCGCCCGAAACGACGTCGGCGCCGGCGCCGAGCCGCGCCAGAGTTGCGATCACCGCCTGATTGGAATTCGCCTTCAAGGCGTAGCAGACGAGCGCGTCGGCGCCGGCAAAAGCGCCCGCGAAAACATTGTAGTGCCGCTCAAGCGTCGCCGTCGAATAGCAATAAAAGGGCGTGCCGACGCGCTGCGCCAACGTGTCGAGTGACACCGCCTCGGCGTTCAACACGCCGTCGCGATAGGCAAAATGATGCATCGTGACGGCTCAGTTGAGCAGATTGTCGAGCGGAATGCTTTTGTTCGGGCCCTTGGGCGCGCGAACTTGCCCGTTCTCATCGACGCCCGGATTATCGGTGTCCGCTTTGCTGCCGATCGAACCGCGACCGTTATTGCTGATCAAGCCCGGCGCGTTTGGCTGGGCCACGCCGTTGAGCGAGGCACCGGGCGGCGGGTCGAGCGGACCCTTGCGGCCGCATGCCGCCAAGCCTAGCGCCACGGCAAAAACGCCGATCAACGCCGGGCGAAGAAAAAGCGGAGGCGCAAAACGCGGCACGGAAAGGCTCCTTCAATTTAAGCCAGCTTAGCAAATCGTCCGTTCAAGGCGAAGTCAGGATCGCTCCTTTTCGAGTTTGCGCAGCCATTTTTTTGCCTGCGCGCGCACGTTTTTAGGCGCGGTGCCGCCGTAGCTCGTGCGGCTTTTGACGGAACGCTCGACCGACAGCACAGAAAATACGTCATCAGTGATTCGCGGCTCAATCGCCTGCATCGCCGCGAGTGGCAGCCGATGCAGCGCCGTGTTCTGCTCGGCGGCTTTAGCGACGATACGGCCGGCGGCGTGGTGGGCCTCGCGGAAGGGAATGGCAAGCGCACGAACCAGCCAATCTGCAAGGTCGGTGGCAGTAGCGTAACCTGCGCCTGCGGCCTTCTTCATGCGCGCGACGTCGGGCGTGAGGTCGCTCACCATGCCGGTCATGGCCGTGATCGACAGCGTGAGGGCGGAGAGCGCATCCATCGTGCCCTGCTTGTCCTCCTGCATGTCCTTGGCATAGGCAAGCGGAAGCCCTTTCATGACGATGAGCAACGCGTTGAGCGCCCCGATGACGCGGCCGGACTTCGCGCGCACCAGTTCGGCTGCGTCCGGGTTGCGCTTTTGCGGCATGATCGAGGATCCGGTGGTGAACTTGTCCGACAACCCGACGAGCGCGACGAGCGGCGACGTCCAGATGACGATCTCCTCGGCCAGCCGCGACAGATGTACGGCGGCGATCGCGGCTGTGGCAAGCGTTTCCATGGCAAAGTCACGGCCGGAGACAGCGTCAAGCGAGTTGGCCATCGGCCGCTCGAAGCCGAGCGCTTTCGCGGTCATGTCGCGGTCGAGCGGAAACGAGGTGCCGGCAAGCGCTGCGGCGCCGAGCGGCGACTCGTTGAGCCTTCTGCGTGCGTCGGCCAAGCGGCCGCGGTCGCGCGCGGCCATCTCCACATAGGCGAGAAGATGGTGGCCGAAGGTGACCGGCTGTGCCGTCTGGAGGTGCGTGAGCCCGGGCATGACCGTGGCGGCGTGTTCGAGCGCCTTCTCGGCAAGCGCGCGCTGGTAGGCGGCGAGCGTCGCATCGAGCCCGTCGATGGCGTCGCGCATCCAGAGACGGAAGTCGGTCGCCACCTGGTCA
The DNA here is from genome assembly GCA_035652735.1 of Pseudolabrys sp. Classification (GTDB taxonomy): domain Bacteria; phylum Pseudomonadota; class Alphaproteobacteria; order Rhizobiales; family Xanthobacteraceae; genus Pseudolabrys. The sequence continues at coordinate 9,662 of DASRDF010000016.1, forward strand.
TTGCGGGAGCGCGCGGTGTGCAGCCGCCCGGCTGCCGGGCCGATCAGCTCGGCAAGCCGGCTCTCCACGTTCATATGGATGTCTTCGAGCGTACGCTGGAAGGCAAATTTGCCCGCCTCGATTTCTGACAGGATCGTGTCTAGACCGTGAGCGATTTTCTTCGCATCGTCCGCCGCAATGATGCCCTGCTTGGCCAGCATCTCGGCATGGGCCTTGGACGCGGCGATGTCTTGGCGGTAAAGGTGCCGGTCAAAATCGATGGAAGCGTTGATCTCCTCCATGATGGCGCCGGGACTGGACGTAAAGCGTCCGCCCCACATCTTGTTGCTCATGATCTGACCATCGAGGTTGCGCTGCGCCAATGACCGAGACCCGATCCCGTTACGCGACAAAGCGCCTCGCCATGGTTCTGGTGGGGGGGCTCGTCGGCGTGATCGTCGGGCTCGCCGGGGTATACGGGGTTTCCACCCTGACAGGCAATCTGGCCGGCGATCCGTCCTGCCGGCCGGCGGTCGAAATGGCCAGGAAAATTGCGCCTTTGGCACGCGGCGAGGTGGCCGCCATTAACGTTGCCAAGGCGCCGCTGAAAGTCCCCGATGTAACCTTTACCGACGCCAGCGGCAAAGCGGTGACGCTCGCCGACTTCCGAGGCCGCACCATCTTGCTGAACCTGTGGGCGACCTGGTGCGTGCCCTGCCGCCGAGAGATGCCGGCGCTCGACGCGCTGCAAAGCGAGCTTGGCGGTCAGGATTTTCAGGTCGTCGCCGTCAACATCGATACCCGCGACACGGCCAAGCCGAAGCAGTTCTTGCAGGACATCGGGGTGCATAAGCTCGCTTACTATGCCGATCCCACCGCAAAGATTTTCCAGGACCTGAAGGCGATCGGCCGCGCCTTCGGCATGCCGACGACCATGCTGGTCGACCCGCGCGGCTGCGAGCTCGGCACCATTGCCGGTCCCGCCGAGTGGGCGAGCCAAGATGGGACCAAGTTGATCGAGGCCGCTCTCGGCAAGAGCTAGCAGCTATACGGTGATATTGACGTTTTGTCCGACGCCGGCGGCGAGATTGCTCATGTTGTGCTCGGCGGCGTTCACCACCTGCACCACCGACGACGCGTCGTCGTTGGTCATTCGCGCCAGCATGGCCGCAGCGGCGAGCTGTGCCCGGATCACCTGAGCACTCGCCATCATCGCCGCCAATGCCGCCGTATCCATGGCGGCAAGTCTAGGGGCTGTGCATAAACGAAATCTAAACGTCGCCTTGAAAGGGCCTGGGTCAAGCGTCACGACGAAATATCAGCAGCCGCCGCTGAAAATGGGGTGCTGCGGCGTTTGATGCGGCGGTTTTCCGGGCGTGCATAAAGGAGCTGACGATGAAGCTGTACGGATTTCCTCCCTCGCCGAACACATGGAAAGTGCGCGCCTGCGCCGGCCATTTGGAAATTCCGCTCGAATTCGAGCTGGTGGATTTAAGCCAGGGCCAGCAGCGCAAGCCCGACTACCTTGCCCTCAATCCGACCGGCCGCACGCCCACACTGGTCGATGGCGACTTCACACTGTGGGAATCGAATGCGATCCTGCAGTATATCGCCAGCAAAAAGCCGAACTCGCTTTGGCCCAACGATGCTCGCACACGCGCCGACATAATGCGCTGGCAGTGCTGGCAACTCGCTCACTGGAGCAGCGATGCCTGCGTGCCGCTCATCTTCAACCGTCTGGTGAAGAAGGTGCTGAATCTCGGCCCGCCGGACGAAGCGGCCGTTGCTAAAGCGACTGAGGTATTTCACCGTGATGCCAAAGTGCTGGACGGCCATTTGGCCAAGCAGCCTTATCTGGTCGGCCGCGAATTGAGCCTCGCTGATTTTTCGGTGGCCGCGACTTTGCTGTACGCCAAGGAGGCTGAAATGCCCGTGCAGCCCTATTCGCATCTGCAGGACTGGTTCGGCCGCGTCTCGGCGCTGCCGTGCTGGAAAGACACGGCGCCGCAATTCCCCCGCGGCGCAGCGGCATGACTGGTGCAGCGGAACTCCTCGATGCACAAAACGCCGGAGGCGTGAGAAACGACTTTTCGCAGAGACCGGCCATGTCGCGCATCCGCAGCGTCCTGCTGCGCCCGCGCGCTATGCGTTCTACCGCGTGGGCACCGGCTTGTCGCCGCGATAGTCGTAGAAACCGCGCTGCGTCTTGCGGCCAAGCCATCCCGCCTCGACGTATTTCACCAGCAGCGGGCACGGCCGGTACTTGGAGTCGGCGAGCCCCTCATAGAGCACCTGCATGACCGAGAGCACGGTGTCGAGGCCGATGAAGTCGGCAAGTTCGAGCGGCCCCATCGGATGATGGGCGCCGAGGCGCATCGCCGTATCGATCGACTCGACATTGCCGACGCCCTCGTAGAGCGTATAGATCGCCTCGTTGATCATCGGCAGCAGGATGCGGTTGACGATAAAAGCGGGAAAATCCTCCGACACCGCGATTGTCTTGCCGAGCTTGCTGACGAAGGCTTTGCTGGCTTCGAAGGTGTTGTCGTCGGTCGCAATACCGCGGATGATTTCGACGAGCTCCATGCGCGGCACCGGATTCATGAAGTGAATGCCGATGAAGCGCTCCGGCCGGTCGGTTGACGCCGCGAGCCGTGTAATCGAGATCGACGATGTATTGGTGGCGACGATCGCCTCTGGCTTCAGCACCGCGCACAAGTCGGCAAAAATCTTTCGTTTGACTTCTTCCTTCTCCGTCGCGGTCTCGATGACGAGATCACAACTGGCGAGATCGTCGTATTTTTCCGCCGGCTTGATCAGCGACAGCGCACTTTTCTTCTGATCTTCGCTGATCGCCTTTCGCGTCACTTGCCGCGCCATGTTGCCGTTAATGGTCGCCAGAGCGGCTTTGACGCGGTCGCCGGAGATGTCATTGAGCAAGACCGGGTAACCGGCCAGCGCACAAACATGGGCAATGCCGTTGCCCATCTGCCCCGCGCCGATCAGTCCGACAGTTTTGATAGTGAGCGCCATAGTTGCTTCCGATCGATGCAAAGCCCCAACTCTATGCCTCGGACGGCCTTTGTCCGATCTTCTACGCCGAACCGCGCAGCGAAGCCACGGCCGCGCCAGCCGTTTTGGCCGACGTGGTCAACGCCCAAGCTTCCCAAGTTCCGCCGCCAATTCCGGCAGGGCCTGGTAAAGGTCCGCGACGAGGCCGTAGTCAGCCACCTGAAAAATCGGGGCTTCTTCGTCTTTGTTGATAGCAACAATCACTTTGGAGTCTTTCATCCCGGCCAGATGCTGAATGGCACCGGATATACCCACGGCGATGTACAATTCGGGCGCAACGACCTTCCCCGTTTGTCCGACCTGCCAATCGTTGGGCGCGTAACCCGCATCGACGGCGGCCCGCGACGCGCCGACTGCCGCTCCCAGCTTGTCGGCGACCGGCTCGATGTACTTGGAAAAATTTTCGCGGCTCTGCATGGCCCGGCCGCCGGAGATGATGATGCGCGCCGAGGTCAGCTCGGGACGATCAGACTTCGACAACTCCTCGCCAACAAAGGCCGATAAGCCGGGATCGGCGGCTGGCGTGACGGTCTCCATGGTTGCCGACCCGCTTTGCCCCGCCGCCTGGAAGGTGGAGGTGCGCACGGTGATGACTTTCTTGGCGTCCGAAGATTTGACCGTCTGGATGGCGTTGCCGGCATAGATCGGCCGCTCAAATGTGTCGGGCCCGAGCACCTTGGTGATATCCGACACCTGCATCACGTCGAGCAATGCGGCGACACGCGGCATCACATTCTTGCCCGTCGTCGTGGCCGGCGCGACAATGGCGTCGTAATTGGCGGCGAGCGACACGATCAGCGCGGCCAGCGGCTCGGCAAGCTGATGCTCATAGGGCGCTGCATCCGCTACCAGCACTTTGGCGACGCCATCGTACTTTGCAGCCGCCTCGGCCGCAGCCTTGCAGTCCTTCCCGGCAATGAGCACATGCACGTCGCCGCCCAACGCCTTGGCCGCGGTCAGCGCCTTGGCGGTCGCGTCCTTAACCGTCTTGTTGTCGTGCTCGGCGACGAGGAGCGTAGTCATTTACATGATCTCCGCGCGCGCCGCGCTGTCATCTCGCGCGTAATCAGGGGCGTCGCAAACGCGGCACAGGGAATCATAGCACTCCCGCCTCGTCCTTGAGCTTGGACACAAGCTCGGCGACCGAGCCGACCTTCACACCGGACTTGCGTCCCGGCGGATCGCTGGTCTTGAGCACTTGCAAGCGGGGCTTGATGTCGACGCCGTAATCTCCGGGCGTCTTTTCATCGATCGGCTTCTTTTTTGCCTTCATGATGTTCGGCAGCGATGCGTAGCGCGGCTCGTTCAAGCGCAAGTCGGTGGTAACGATGGCAGGAGCCTTCAATTTCACCGTCTGCAAGCCGCCGTCCACCTCGCGCGTCACCGCTACGCTGTCGCCATCGAGCACCAGCTTGGACGCAAAGGTGCCTTGTGACCAGCCAAGCAGGGCCGCAAGCATCTGGCCGGTCTGATTGCAATCGTCGTCGATTGCCTGCTTGCCCATGATGACCAGACCCGGCTTTTCGGCCTCGACGATCCCCTTGAGAATTTTGGCCACAGCCAGCGGTTCGACACTGCCTTCCGCTTTCACGAGAATGCCGCGGTCGGCGCCCATCGCTAGCGCGGTGCGGATCGTCTCCGACGCGGCCGCCGGTCCGATCGAAACGGCGACGATTTCGGTCGCCTTGCCGGCCTCCTTCAATCGGATTGCCTCTTCCACGGCGATCTCGTCGAAGGGATTCATCGACATTTTGATGTTGGCGAGCTCCACCCCGGAGCCGTCCGCTTTGACGCGGATCTTGACGTTGAAATCGACCACCCGTTTGACGGGCACAAGAATTTTCATGATCCCCCATCCCAGGGCGGCCGCGGGAGAAAGCGGCCGGAAGCTAAAGGCCGTGCCGTTGGCATGTCAACGTTTATGCCACGTCGCAATCTGCGGCTCACCGATTCTCGCCGGGCGCCCAAAGCACATCGCGCGCGCCCTTGTCGTTGGCATGCCGTCCGGCGACAAACAAGTAATCCGATAGACGGTTGATGTATTTGAGTGATGGCTCCGAAACGCCTTCGCCTGCCTTGTCCTTCAGCTCCACCATCATGCGCTCGGCGCGCCGGCATACCGTGCGCGCAAGGTGCAAATAAGCGGAAGCTGGACTGCCGCCGGGCAGAATGAAAGACCTAAGCGGCGCCAGCTCTGCGTTGAGACGGTCGATCTCGCCCTCCAGCCAAGCCACTTGGGTATCGGTGACGGTGAGACGTGCGCCGCCGGGCCCTTTTTCGGCGAGGCAAAGGTCGGCTTCGAGATCGAAAAGATCGTTCTGGATATGCGCTAACGCTGCATCGAGCAGCTTGTCGGCGGCGGTATAGAGGCGAACCAGGCCGATGACGGCGTTGACCTCGTCGACAGTGCCGTAAGCCTCCACGCGCAGGTCATATTTCTTGCGGCGCGCGCCCGAGCCGAGCGACGTGGTGCCGTCATCGCCAGTTCGCGTGTAGATACGGTTGAGGACCACCATGCGGGTCAACGCCGGCCTTTCGCCCGGGTTCGGATTCTGCTCTCATCTCTATCTTATCCGCTTTCGAGCTCAAGGTATGGGGTGACACCATGCGATTTCTTGCGACCGGTCTGGCCGCCGTGTTTGTGGCCTTTTCATTTGGTGGGCCGGCGGCCGCTTGCGAGGGCCATGCCGCTGCCGCGATCAGCCTGAAAGACGATGGGCAAATGGCGTTGGCGCAAGCAACCGCGGCCGACACGGCGTCTGCCAAAAAGAAGCCGAGCAAGAAGAGAGCGGCGGCGAGAAAGAAGCCGAAGGTCGAGTATATGCGCGCGGCGCCGATGCCCCCTGGAGCGAAATAGCTCCCTTCGCGCTCAGCGGCCCATCGCCCAGATCGTGATCATGATCAGGACGATGGCGACAAATTGCAGCAGCACGCGCAATCGCATCAGCTTCTGCGAGCGATTTGGCGAGCCGCCGCGCATCATATTGACGAGGCCGAGGCACAGCACGACCGCCACCGCGGCGATCGCGGCCGGTACCACATAATGCGACATGAGGCCGGACACCGAGGCCTTCTAACACCCCCGGCTGTCCCCGGCCAGCCGCACCGTCGTGTCTTCGGACTCGCGAAAAAGTTGTCCCGTGATTATCATCGGCCGCGGTGGGGGCGGCGTAATGGCGTATGGTGTGGTTGCGGAAGCGGCATCTGGCCGCTCGGGAGAACCGTTCGGCGCGACCGTTGGACGCACGTCGAACGCGCACTCACCGCAGCTCACCGAGGCTGCAGCTCGGATACCTCATCTTCCAGAGCTCGATTGCGTCCGGGATCTGCTTTCAGAAGCCACACTAAATTACGCAGAACGGCGCGCGTTCTCACTCGACGTTGAGGCCGATCACGTTCTGATCGCATCCGGGGCCATCAGCGAAGAAGCCTATGCGCGCGCACTCGCGCGCCATCTCGACGTGCTGTTCGAGCCGCTGGACGGCAGGACACGCGAAATGTGCCCGCTGAGCGACGAGCGCCTGATCGTGTCCGCCGCCCGCGGCGTCGTGCCGCTGGTGATCGGCGGCGTGCGATGTCTGGTGATTGCGCCACGCGCCGCGGGTGCGCGGCGCCTCATGCAATCGATCCAGACCAATCGAGCTCAGGCGGGCATCGTTCGCTTCACCAGCATCGATCGCATCAATCGCTTTGTCCTGCAAAATGCGCGCGAGAAAATTGCGGCCGAAGCAAGTGACGGCCTCAAGACTCGCTGGCCGATATTGTCCGCCGCGCGCGGCGAGCGGCATAGGATCCGGGCCGCGGCCGTAGCCGTCGTTTCGGTTCTGGCGGCACTTGCTGCCATGACCGTCGCGCCCACGACCGCATTCTATGCGCTCGAGATCGCGTTGGGGGCGGTCTTCCTGGGATGGACCGGTTTGCGACTTTTCGGCGCGTGTGTCGATCGGACCGCTGCGAAGCCCGCACCCAGATGGCCTGATGATCAGTTGCCAACTTACAGCGTGGTGGCGGCGCTCTATCGCGAAGCGGCCTGCGTCGATGATTTGCTCGAGGCAATCGAAAGCCTCGATTACCCCGGTATTATGGCGCAAACGCCACAAGACATGAATCCCTGCCGCACATAAATCTGTGGGCATGGGTGAAATCAGAACCGTTACGACGCTGCGGAAAAAGCGCGACCAAATCCGCCAAGCAATCCGCGACTACGAAAAGAAGCTGGACCAGGCCAGGGCCGATCTAGCCCATATCGCTGCCGCCATTGCCATCTTCGAGGGCCACAAGGGCCAGAACACCGAGCTGCCGGCGTACAGCGATATGAAGCGGCTGTTTCGCTACGGCGAGGGCTTCCGTCTCTGCCAAGAGGCATTGCAAAGCGGCCCCAAGACCACGCGAGAGCTAGCCGCGCACATTATTCATGCGAAGGGGCTGGACAGCCGCGACCACGTTCTCGGCAAGGTCGTGTGCCGCCATATCATCCACCAACTGCGGCGACAGGCTCAGCAAGGGCGGCTCTTGATCGCTGGTAAAAAGCAAGCGGCACTTA
>DASRDF010000017.1:0-34304 GCA_035652735.1 Pseudolabrys sp.
ATCGTAATGATCGAGCGCCTTCACCTTCAGTGTCTTATCGCCGAAGGAGCACTCGGTGCCTTGACTCTTGCGCGAGGCAAGCGCCGCCACCTCATCGGCGGGGAAATTTCGCTCGGCGAGGATGTCGAGCATCTCGCGCCCGACATTGCCGGTGGCACCCACCACGGCCACTTTGTAACCCATTGTTAACGCTCCAAAAACTTTCTCCGGCCAACGACGGCCCGGCACAACCGGATTGCAGCGCTTCTAAGCGAGAACAGCCCACAAGACAACGGCAGCATGAGGGCGCATGCATCCAGCCCTTTATTCCTGGCGCGAGCAGTTGCCCGCCACTTTCGTGCGCCTGCTCGCTTATCTGAGCGCAATCACATTGCTCTCGCTGGGCGCGGCACAGTTTTTCCAATCGCATCCAACGATGGCGCCCATCAGTCCGCTTGATCGAACGCCATGGAGACAGGTCGAAAGACCGTTTCCGGCCTTCGCGCTTGCGATCCCGGAAGCGGCCGAGGCGCCATTCCATTACGCGATCGAGCACAACCGCGCCGGCGGCGGTCGCAAGGACATTCTCAGCTTGGGAGATCCCGACGCGGCGACGCCTTACCTGCAAATCGAGATTTACCGGCCGGGCACCGAGCTGCGCGCGTTCGACGATCCCATCGCGGAGATTGTCGCTGCCGCCGCGGGACTTGCGCCTGCACTCGCCGGTGCCGGCGAACCGCTGCAGACGAAATTCGGTCCGGTGACGGTCGTGCCCTTCGATACGGCAAAAGGCACGCCGCGGCATTGTCTCGGCTTCGTGCGCATGTATGACGATCCGCGGCTGCAGTTGTCCGGCTGGTTCTGTCAGGGCGGCGAATTTATCGAGCGTGCGACGCTCGCCTGCGCGCTCGACCGGCTGACACTGCTGTCGGCCGGCAGCGATCCGAAAATCGGCGCGTTGTTTGCGCAGGCCGAGCTGCACCGCAGCTTCTGCGGCGAGCACGATCCGATCCTGGCGCCGACGCCTAAGTATCGTCTGCTCTGGAAAGCGCTCGCGACCCGGCCCGAGCCGCGTCGCATCGGCCGGTGATTGAATCCCATCCGACGAGACCGAGTTCGTTTCAGCAAGCGGCCATCCTCGGTTGCTGCAGCCGATTGACGCCCTCTGAAAATCGTCGGATCATATTCAAATAAAAATATTTGACGGGCTGGCGACGGCCAGCCTGTGCACGAACTCTCGAGGGAGAGGAACGATGATCACACGACGTCATCTATTGCAGACGGCGGGCGCTGGCGCAGCATTGGCGGCGAGCGGCGGCTTGCCGTCAATCGCCTTTGCTCAATCCGCCGCGGACAAGCTCACTCCTGGAGTGCCAAGCGGCGTCAGTACCTACGTCACTATGGGCACGCTGCCGGGCAAGAAGCCGCTCATCCAACTGGCCGACCGCCCGCCGAACTATGAGGCGCCGCTCGAATATCTGCGTACGCCGATCACGCCCAACGATCAGTTTTTCGTGCGCTATCACCTGTCCGACATCCCGGAGGTCGATCCCAAGACGTATAAGATCGCAGTCGGCGGCGAAGGCGCCAACGGCCAGGCTGAGCTGACATTCGACGACTTGAAAAAGATGCCGGCGGTCGAGGTGGTCGCCGTCAATCAGTGCTCGGGCAACCGTCGCGGCCTGTCGAAACCCCACGTGCCGGGTGTCGAATGGGGTTACGGCGCCATGGGCTGCGCGCGCTGGAAGGGCGCGCGGCTGAAGGACGTGCTCGACAAGGTCGGACTGAAGAAGGAGACGATCGAGATTCAATTCGGCGGCGCCGACGGGCCCGCCGTCAATACCACCCCCGACTTCGTCAAAAGCATTCCGGTCTGGAAGGCGATGGATGAATCGACGCTGATCGCCTACGAGATGAACGGACAACCGCTGCCGCATTTCAACGGCGCGCCTGCGCGCATCATCGTGCCCGGCTGGACCGGGACGTATTGGATGAAGCACGTGAACGCGATCAACGCGCTCACCAAGCCGCTTCACGATTTTTGGATGAACCCCGCTTACCGTATTCCGATCGGAAAATTCCCGGTGGTGGCGCGCTTCACCTCGCAGGAATACGCGCCGAACACCCCGATCACCGAAATGGTGGTGAACTCGTTGATCACCAGCCACCGCGACGGCGACAAGATCAAGCCGGGTAGAGTGACGGTCAGCGGGCTGGCGTGGGACGGCGGCTACGGCATCCGCGCCGTGGCCGTCTCGACCGACGGCGGCAACACCTGGTCGGAGGCAAAGCTCGGCGACGACCTCGGGCGGTTTGCATTCCGTCCATGGAGCTTTGTGCTCACGGCCAAGAAGGGCAAGAACACTGTGATGGTCAACGCCTCCAACAAGATCGGACAAACTCAGGTGGCGGAGCTGATCTTCAACGGCGCCGGCTACCACAACAACGTGATGCAAAACATCACGCTGAACGCGTAGGAGGAGCACCATGCGGACATTGGTTTTGAGTTTCGCTGCCGCGCTAATCGCACTCCCGTGCGCGGCTAATGCCGAGCAGGCGATCAAGCTCAAATCGGGCGCCGGTGTGGACAAGGTGGAAGGCAATTGCCAAGCCTGTCACACGCTGGCGTACATCCCGATGAACTCGCCGTATCTCAGCGCGACAGGCTGGGACGCCGAGGTCAACAAGATGATCAAGGCCTACGGCGCGCCCATCGACGCCGAAGACGCCAAGGCGATCAAAGAGTATCTGAGCAAGAACTACGGCGGCTGAGGCTGCAAAAAGCGCGATAAATCAGCCCCGCGCCATCGCGCGGGGCTTTGTTTTCGCCACTATGGTCTTTCCGCAACTATAGACAATTGCTTGTGAACCGGCCCTGTCGCGACGAACCAAAGCCCGCTAGACTGCATTGCAACATGGGGCTTGGGTGAGGCCAAAATGCAATCGATCCGTTCAATCGCCGTACTTTTCGTCGCCGGGATATTGACCGGTTTCGGCGTCGCTGCGGCGCCTGCGCACGCCCAGGAGTCGCAACCGCGCGCCTACACCAACCGGGGACACACGGTATTCGTCAATCGCGACGAAAACGGGCGGACGCGCACCAAGATCATCGTGCAGAAACGGTCTTATCTCGATCCGGGCACCGAGCCGTTGCCGAGCGAGCGCAATGCGCTGGATTACGTGCAGCCCCCGGATTATCACGCCAATAGCGTGCTCAATCACACGATCTTCGGCAGCGATATGACAGCGCTGCCCGGGCCGTTCGACTTGCCGAGCGCCCACAATCCGTGGATTCACGCGCCATAGACGCTGACGCGATTGGTCCCGCTCAGGCTGCGAGCTTTTCCAATTCTTCCAGGATGGCGTCGCCCATCGCGGCGGTAGATACGACTTTACTGCCCTCGGATTTAATATCGGCAGTGCGGTAACCGCGGGCGAGTGCGGCCGAAATCGCCTGATCGATCCAATCCGCCTGCTTTCCCAGGCTGAACGAATAGCGCAGCGCCATGCCGAACGACGCGATCATGGCGATCGGGTTGGCGATGCCCTTGCCGGCGATGTCCGGTGCCGAGCCGTGCACGGGCTCATAGAGCGCCTTGCGCTTACGCGTTTTCGGGTCGAGTTCGCCGAGAGACGCCGACGGCAGCATGCCGAGCGAGCCGGTGAGCGTCGCGGCGATGTCGGAGAGGACGTCGCCAAACAGATTGTCGGTGACGATGACGTCGAACTGCTTGGGCCAGCGGACGAGCTGCATGCCGCCAGCGTCGGCCAGCATGTGCTCGAGCTGCACCTCTTTGAACTCGCGGTCATGCACCTGCTGCGCCACTTCATGCCAGAGCACGCCCGTCTTCATGACGTTGCGCTTCTCCATCGAGGTGACCTTATTGCGGCGCTTGCGCGCGAGCTCGAAGGCCACGCGCGTGATGCGCTCGATTTCATAAGTATCGTAGACTTGCGTGTCGACCGCGCGCTTCTGGCCGTTGCCGAGATCGGTGATGGTCTTGGGCTCGCCGAAATAAACGCCGCCGGTCAATTCGCGCAGGATGATGATGTCGAGACCTTCGACCACATCGCGTTTCAGCGAAGATGAATCCGCCAGCGCCGGATAGACAATGGCTGGACGCACATTGGCGTAGAGATCGAGGTCTTTGCGCAGCCGCAGCAGCCCCGCCTCCGGACGCACATCGTAGCCGACGTTGTCCCACTTCGGCCCGCCGACCGCGCCAAAGATAACCGCATCGGCAGCTTTGGCTTTATTCATCGTCGCGTCGGTAATGGCAACACCGTGCGCGTCGTAGCAGGAGCCCCCGACGAGGGCCTCCTCGGTGAGGAAGTGGTCCGGACCTTTTTTGTCGAAGAAGGCAATGACGCGTTTGACTTGCGCCATCACCTCTGGGCCGATGCCGTCGCCGGGGAGCAGAAGCAAATTGTGGGTCGCCATGGACGCCTCGCCACTACGGAACCGGGCGGATTGCTAAAGCGTCGTCGCACTAATGGCAAGCGCGCCGCCGATCTCACTTCAGCCGCAATGCGCATTAAAGCCGGCGCGCATTGGAGCGGTATATGCGACCCTTTCGATTTTTCATACCGTCGCTGGTGGCTGGTCTCGTTATCGCCGGCGTATCGACCGCGCCGGCGCAATCGCCCCTGACCTTCACGACAACAGGCGGCGAGGCATGGACTTTTGCCAAGACGCTGAACGTGGCGGTTACGCGCGGCATCTGCGACACCGTTGCAATCAAATCGCCGCTCTCGCTGATCCACGTCCATCCGCAGAACGGCATCGCCAGCGGGCGCGTACGGCTGAAGGCTGGCGACAATTGGGTCGAAGCGGACTGCGAGCGCAACGGCCATACGATCGCGGCACCGGCGCGTGCGCTGTGGCGGGTCAGGCTGCGCGATACGCCCACGGCGCGGATCGACGCAACCGTCGGCCGGCGCTATATCGCCTTCGACGCTGCATCCTCGCATGAGGCGCACGGCGAGCCGCAACCGCTCATCAGTTATTCGTGGCGCTTGCGCAGCCCGAACGGCGAGGAGACTGCGCTTGTCGGCGCTGGCACAAAGCTCGATCTGCGGCTCCCCGCCGCCGAAGGTCAATATCGGCTGGACCTCACCGTCACTGACGCGCAGGGCCGCTCCGATGGCAGCGTGGCGCTGTTTACGATCCACGAGGGCATCGCGCACGTGGCCGATGCCGCGCATGAGCAGCCCGCCTGGATCTCGAACGCGGTGGTGTACGGGGCTGTGCCGAAATTCTTCGGGCGACGCGGACTTGCCGATGTCGCAGCGGCGCTCGATCGACTAAAGGCGCTCGGCGTCAATACGCTCTGGTTGTCACCGATCACCGACGCTCCGGGCGAGGACTTTGGCTACGCTGTCACCGATCTTTTCCGGCTGCGGCCGAGCGTCGGTAGCGCCGCCGACCTGCACAGACTGGTCGAGGCGGCCCATGCGCGTGGCATGCGCGTGGTGCTCGATTTTGTGGCTAATCACGTTTCCGATCGGCAGCATTACTTTGTGGACGCGCAGCAGCGCGGACAAGCGTCCCCGTATTTTGATTTCTTCGCGCGCGATCTGACCGGCGCGCCCATGCATTATTTCGGTTGGACCAATCTGGAAAATCTTAACTACGACAACCCGGAAGTGCGACGCCTCGTCATCGAAGCCTTCGCCTCTTGGGTGCGCCGCTTCGACGTGGACGGCTTCCGCGTCGACGCCGCCTGGGGACCGCGGCAACGCGACCCGGACTTCTGGCCGCGCTGGCGCGCCGAACTCAAGCGCATCAAGCCCGATCTGCTGCTGCTGGCGGAGGCTTCGGCGCGCGATCCCTACTACTGCAAGAACGGCTTCGATGCCGCCTATGACTGGACCGACGCGCTCGGCCAATGGGCGTGGCAGCAGGCCTTTGCGCAGACGGCGCAGACGGCGCGATTGTTGCACGCGGCGCTCGCCGCGCCGAGCGCCTGCCCCGTCTTCCGCTTTCTGGAGAACAACGACACCGGCCAGCGCTTCATCACGCGCCATGGCCTTGCGCGCACCTGGCTCGCCGCGGCGCTGCTGATGACGGTCCCCGGTATTCCGGCGCTGTTCACCGGACAGGAGATCGGCGCCGCCTTCGAGCCATACCGGCAGGCCGGCGGCATCGACTGGAACGGCTCGACAGCGCTGGCCGCCTGGTATGCCAAGCTCATTGCCTTGCGGCACGCGGAGCCGAGCCTGCATTCGCCGGCGATCGAACTGCTCGACATTGCCGGCGGCGACAATGTCCTCGCCTATGTCCGCCGCAGCGCCAAAGGTGCGGCAATTCTGGTTCTGCTCAATTTCTCCGACCGCCCGGCGGCGATTGAGCTTCCGAGCCACACCCTCGCCGCTCTCCGGCAGCCTCTGATCGATCTTCTCGGCGGAGGCCGTTACGACCTGTCGCCCGCGCATGCGCGGATCACGCTGGCCGGCGAAACCGCCATGATCTTGAAAGCCGTGAACCGCGAAGATCGCGTCACGACGCGTTGATCCTTACCATCTGCATGGGCGCGCCGTACAAGCTGGCCTTGGGCAGCCGCATTTGTGACAATGCTCGGCAGACACGGCGTAGGAAGGACGCAACCGCGTGAGCAGCTCCGCGAGCAAAACAGGCAACTTCTTCGAAGACTTCCGGCTTGGACAGCAGATTCGCCACGCCACGCCGCGCACGATCACTGCGGGCGATGTGGCCGTCTACCAGGCGATTTTCGGGCCGCGCTTCGCCGTCCAATCGTCGGACGTTTTCGCGCGCAAGATCGGCTACCCACGCGCGCCGCTCGACGAGCTGCTGGTGTTTCACGTCGTTTTCGGCAAGACGGTGGCGGACATCTCGCTCAATGCAGTCGCCAATCTCGGCTATGCCGATTGCCGTTTTCTCAAGCCTGTCTATCCCGGCGCGACGCTGAACGCGGTGTCGCAAGTGATCGGTCTGCGCGAGAATGCCAACCGCAAGACTGGCATCGTGTATGTACGTTCGCAGGGCTTCGATGAGTCGGCCGATTGCGTGCTCGACTACGTGCGCTGGGTGATGGTGCGCAAGCGCAACGAAGCCGCACCTGCCCCGCCAGACAACGTGCCCGAGCTGCCCAAAGCGGTCGCGCCGGCGCAACTTGGCGCCGCCTGCCCGCGAATCGACGCTGCGGCTTATGACACCGTGCTTGCCGGCAGCCCGCGCCGCTGCCGCGATTACAAGGCCGGCGACAAGATCGACCACCTGGACGGCGTCACCGTCGAAGAAGCCGAACACACGATGGCGACCCGGCTCTATCAGAACAACGCGCGCATCCATTTCAACCATTTCCAGGAAAGCCAAGGGCGATTCGGCAAGCGCCTGATCTACGGCGGCCATGCCATCTCGCTTGCGCGCGCTTTGTCGTTCAACGGGCTTGCCAACGCCTTTCACGTAGCCGCCATCAACGGCGGGCGGCATGTGGCGCCGTTATTCGCGGGCAACACGGTGTTCGCATGGTCGGAAGTGTTGGCCGTCGCTGATCTGCCGGGGCGAGCCGATGTCGGCGCGCTGCGCTTGCGCACCACCGCAACCAAAGACCGCCCCTGCACCGATTTCCCATACAAGATCGGGGACGAGTACGATCCTGCCGTCATCCTCGATTTGGACTGCTGGGTCCTCATGCCACGCTGACAAGCGCGCCCCGGACGCGGCGCAGTACAAAGTGCTGGGCCGCAGATGCGGGGCCGTGCCAAACTCATGCCTTTGAAGCTCCCGGGTCTGCAGTGCACCGTTCGCTTCGCTCACGCTGCGCCCGGGACAGGGGCTACTAGGCACTGGCGCGCAGGTGATCGACGAGCTGGCGCGCATAAGACGGCAGCGCTGCCTCATCGCGCACACAGATCGTCAGCTCGCGCAGCGCCCAAGGGTCCGACAAGCGCACCGACGTAATTGCCATGTTGCGCTCGGTACGCTGCACCGTAGTCTCCGGCACGATGCCGACGCCGACGCGGCACTCGACCAGGCGGCAGATGGCGTCGAAGCTGCGCAGCTGTACGCGCAGCCGCAGCGGCCGGCCGATGCGATTTGCCTTGTCGGCGAGAAAGCGCTGGATGGCGCTGGCGCGGTCGAGGCCGACCATGTCGTAGTCGAGCACCTCGGCAAAACCGATGCGCGAGCGCCCGGCGAGCGCGTGATCGCGCGGCACCACCAGAACGAAACGGTCGCTTCTGAACGGGAACGTATGCAGACCGCCATAGTCCACCGTACCGGCGACAATGCCGATGTCGGCCGTGCCCTCCGCAATCAGCCCGACGATTTCATCGGACAGGCGCTCTTCGATATCGACGCTGATGTCCGGATAGGCGGTGAGGAACGAACTCAGCGTCTCCGGCAGAAACTCGGTCAAGGCGTTGGTGTTGGACAGCACGCGCACCTGACCGGCGAGGCCGCGCGCATAAGGCGTCAGATCCTCGTGCAGGCGCTCGGTTTGCGCAAGAATGGCACGGGCGTGTTGCAGCAAGGTGCGTCCGGCGGCCGTCGGCGTCACGCCCTGGCGGCCGCGCACCAGAAGCTCGGTGCCGAAAGCGAGTTCCATCTTCCGGATACGAGTAGAGGCCGCCGCCAGCGCCAGGTTCGTGCGCTCCGCACCGTGTGTAATACTGCCGGCCTCCACGATGTGGCGGAACAGCGTGAGGTCGGTGAAGTCGAACCGCACGAACGCTCATCCTTCTTATTTGACGAAGGCAGGCTACGTAAAACAAGGATTGCACGGAGCAAACCCAATGGCCAAGCTTCGTATTTATTAAAGTAACTCGTTTCGCTGGCACGTGTCCAGTTTGATGTCCCCGGAGCGCTTCGATGGCCGATCTCGACGCAGGAACGACACGCGTGGTGCGCCCGCTATCGCCGCATCTGCAGATCTACCGGCCGATGCTGACGATGTTGATGTCGATCGCGCACCGCATCACCGGCGCGGCGCTTTACTTCGGCATGGCATTGCTCGCCTGGTGGTTGCTCGCTGCAGCCTCCGGTCCCAACGCCTACGCCGTCTTCACCTGGTTCCTCGGCACGGTGATCGGCAAGCTCATCTTGTTCGGCTACACCTGGGCGTTGATCCATCACATGCTCGGCGGCATACGCCATCTGATTTGGGACACGCTGCACGGTTTCGAGCCGGCCGAGCGAGAGCGATTGGCGCTGGCAACGATTGCCGGGTCGATCGCGCTGACGCTGCTGATTTGGGTCGCCGGTTACTTCGCCATGGGAGGCCCGCGATGAAAGCGCCGGCCCACATGCGTACGCCGATGCGGCGGGTGCAAGGCCTCGGCGCCGCGCATTCCGGAACACGCGATTTCTGGCATCAGCGGCTGACCTCGGTCGCCGCCATTCCGCTGACGATCGCACTGGTGCTCATCGTCGTCGCGCTGCTTGGCCGCAGCCACGCCGCGGTCGTGCAGATCCTCGGCTCGCCGTTGATTGCGATTGTCATGCTGCTGTTCATTGTCACCACGGCCTATCATATGTGGATCGGAATGCAGGAGATCATCCTCGACTATGTGCATGCCGATAAGTGGAAGCTGCCGAGCCTGCTGGCGAATACATTCTTCGTCTTCGTAGTCGCGTTCTGCTGTTGCTACGCGATTTTCAAGCTGTCGTTCGGGGTATAGGCCATGGCTGGCAACGGGCAAACAAACGGCGCACCCAATATCAAGAGTCGGGCGTATCCGATCGAAGACCACAGCTATGATGTTGTTGTTGTCGGCGCCGGCGGTTCCGGCCTGCGCGCCGTGGTCGGCTGCAGCGAAGCAGGCCTGCGCACCGCCTGCATCACGAAAGTCTTTCCCACGCGCTCTCACACCGTCGCCGCGCAAGGCGGCATCGCCGCTGCGCTCGGCAACATGGGCGAGGACGACTGGCGCTGGCATATGTACGACACGGTCAAAGGCGCCGACTGGCTCGGCGATCAGGACGCCATCGAATATCTCTGCCGCAATGCGCCGGACGCCGTCTATGAGCTCGAGCATTGGGGCCTGCCCTTCTCGCGGCGCGAGGAGGACGGCAAAATCTATCAGCGTCCGTTCGGCGGCATGACCACGCATTACGGCAAAGGCACCGCGCAACGCACCTGCGCCGCCGCCGACCGGACCGGCCATGCCATGCTGCACACGATGTACGGCCAGGCGCTCAAGCACGCGGCCGAATTCTACGTCGAATATTTCGCCATCGACCTGATCATGGACGACGAAGGCCGCTGCCGCGGGGTCGTCGCCCTGAACATGGACGACGGCTCCATCCATCGTTTCTCCGGCAACATGACGATCCTGGCTACCGGCGGCTACGGACGGACCTATTTCTCCTGCACCTCGGCGCACATCTGCACCGGCGACGGCAATGCCATGGTGCTGCGCGCCGGCTTGCCGCTGCAGGACATGGAATTCGTGCAATTCCACCCCACCGGCATCTATCCCGCCGGCTGCTTGATCACCGAGGGCTCGCGCGGCGAAGGCGGCTATCTGGTCAATTCGGAAGGCGAGCGCTTCATGGAGCGTTACGCTCCCTCTGCCAAGGACCTGGCCTCACGCGACGTGGTCTCGCGCGCGATGACGATCGAAATCCGCGAAGGTCGCGGCGTCGGTAAGGAGAAGGATCACCTCTTCCTGCACCTCGATCATCTCGATCCCAAGGTTCTGCACGAGCGGCTGCCCGGCATCAGCGAAACCGCGCGGATTTTTGCCAATGTCGATGTGACGCGCGAGCCGATCCCGGTGCTGCCGACCGTGCACTACAACATGGGCGGTATCGCCACCAACCATCACGGCGAAGCGCTGACCAAGAAAAACGGCAATGACGACGCGGTGATTCCGGGTCTGATGGCGCTCGGCGAGGCGGCGTGCGTTTCCGTGCACGGCGCCAACCGCCTCGGCTCCAACTCACTGATCGATCTGGTGGTGTTCGGCCGCGCCGCCGCGCACCGGTGCGCCGAGCTGCTTACGCCCGGCGACAAACAGCCCCCGCTGCCCGCGGATTCGGCCGATAAGGCGATATCGCGGCTCGACCGCCTGCGGCATGCCTCAGGCGGAACGCCCACCGCGCAATTGCGCGTGAAAATGCAACGAGTGATGCAGGAGGATTGCGCCGTTTTCCGTACCGGCGAGGTCTTGGAGCAAGGGCACAAGCGCATCCACGAAATCTACGACGGCATGGCCGACGTGCGTGTGACCGACCGCTCGCTGATCTGGAACTCCGATCTGATCGAGACGCTCGAGCTCGACAATCTCATCGCGCAAGCGGTGGTCACCATGGATTCGGCGCGCAATCGCACCGAAAGCCGCGGCGCCCATGCGCGAGAAGATTACCCCGAGCGCGACGACAAGAACTGGATGAAGCATACGCTGGCCTGGATGGATGCCAAAGGGAAGGTGACGATCGACTACCGGCCCGTCCACGCATACACGCTGACGAATGACGTCGCTTACATCGAGCCCAAGGCGCGGGTTTATTGATCAATCTTGCCCCGGACGCAGCAACCGGGACGCGGACAAGGAAGTCTTGACATGGTCGAATTCAGGCTACCGAAGAACTCCAAGATCACCGAGGGCAAGAGCTGGCCGCGCACGGCGCACGCGACGCATGTCACTGAATTCCGCATCTATCGCTGGAATCCGGACGACGGACTGAATCCCCGGATCGATACCTATTTGGTCGACCGCGACGACTGCGGCCCGATGATTCTCGACGCACTGATCTGGATCAAGAACACCATCGACCCGACGCTCACGTTCCGCCGCTCGTGCCGCGAGGGCGTGTGCGGCTCCTGCGCTATGAACATCGACGGTGTCAATACGCTGGCCTGCACGCACGCAATCGACGACACCAAAGCGCCGGTACGCATCTATCCATTACCGCACCAGCCGGTGGTCAAAGACCTCGTGCCGGACCTCAACAATTTCTATGCGCAATACGCCTCGATCGAACCTTGGCTGAAGACAACGACGCCGCCTCCCCAAAAGGAATGGAAGCAGAGTCACGAGGACCGCGCCAAGCTCGACGGCATGTACGAATGCATTCTTTGCGCCTGCTGCTCCACCTCTTGTCCGAGCTACTGGTGGAATTCCGACCGCTATCTCGGGCCGGCCGCTCTGCTGCAGGCAAACCGTTGGGTGCAGGACAGCCGCGACGAAGCCATCGGCGAGCGGCTCGACAATCTTGAAGACCCGTTCCGCCTGTATCGCTGCCACACCATCTTGAACTGCTCCAAAGCCTGCCCCAAGGGACTCAACCCCGCCAAGGAAATTGCCACGCTCAAGAAGGCGATGGTTGACCGGCAACTCTGAGCGGAACGTTACGTCCGGCCGCCCGTTGTGGCGGCATGGACCAAACGCAGCGCATCTGGGACATCATCGAGAAGACAGGCGTGGGCATGCTGGCAACGCGCTTTGCCGGCGGCATGCGTGCGCGGCCGCTCGACGCGCGCCCCGACCGGCAAGCGCAAACGATCTATTTCATAATCGATGCGCGCGGCTTCAAAGACGAGGAGATCGCTGCGTGTCCCGATGTGTGTTTCACGCTCATCAATGCCGAAGAGAAAGCTTATCTATCGCTCAGCGGCCGGGCCGACGTCCTGCAGGATGCGGCTCTGGCCGCGGCATTCTGGAAGAAGGCCGACGAGGTGTGGTGGGCTGAAGGCCCACACGACCGGCATGTGCGCGTGCTGCGACTAAAGCCGCACTTGGCGGAACTGTGGGATGGCCCGGCGAGCAGCGCAGTGGCGCGATACGAGCTCGCCAAGTCGAGAGCCACAGGCAAAGAACCGGATTTGGGCGAAAACCGCAAAGTCACCGTCCGCATGTAGAAGACGTTGGCCGCGGAATGAGCTAGCTTTCGTCGATGGACGAACCCGCACTCGATTTCACCGGTCTGACGCTGTCGCCGCAGAAGGAATTGGTGCGTGTATTCTACAAAGAGATGTGGGACCACGCTGACAAGAGTCTCATCCCGCGGATTTTCCACGAGGGGTTCACCTTCCGCGGCTCGCTCGGGCCGCGCCTGACCGGCCACGCCGAGTTCGCCGGTTATGTCGACTACGTGACCGGCGCGCTCGGCGACTACACCACGGATATGCTGGTGCTGATCGAGGAAGGCAACCGTGTCGGCGGCAAGATGCGCTTCCACGGCATCCACCGAAAAGAAATGTTTGGCGTCCCGCCGACCGGCCGTCATGTTTGGTGGACCGGCATGCCGATTTTCACCTTCGAGCGCGGCAAGGTGAGCGACCTGTACGTGCTTGGCGACATCTACGGGCTGATCGGCCGCCTCAAAGGCGAAACAGCTCGCGCTTGATTGCTTTCGCCGGCCGATGCAATCTCCAGGTGTGGGGGTTGTGGCGTGCCGTGGCGTTGCTGGACGACCGTGATTGCGGGCGCGTGGCTGTGTGCCGGCTGCGCTATTCCTATTTCACGCCTGCCCGATTTGCCGGCCGACCAGGTCGAAGCCGAGCACCGCAAGCAGCAGATTGCGCAAATGCGCGAATATTACGCGCAGCTCGCCAGGGTGGATGCCGTCGCTTTCCGCCTTCGCGTCGCAAACCGTGATTTCTGCGAGAACGTCGGCGCGCAGATCGGCATGCACGCGACAACGGTGCGCAGCCTGCCGCGCAAATACCGCTCCTACTCACACGAAGCGCTCAATGTGAGCTGGACCAAGCCCACGGTGATTTCGGTGGTGCAAGGCTCGCCTGCCGCCCAAGCCGGCATAAAGGTCGGCGACGAGATCATCATGCTCGACGACGATCCGGTGCCGGCGACTTCTACCGCCGGCTTTATTGCCGGCTACCTACGCTCGCGCGGCGAGCAACCGGTGCGCGTCTTGCTGCAGCGCGACGGTGTCGAGCAAACGGTCACGGTGAAGCCGATTTTAGCCTGCGCGATTCCCATCGTTTATGTGACCGATTCCGCGCCCAACGCGTTCAGCGACGGCGACAAAATCACGATCTATTCGGGAATCCTCGCACTCACTCACACGGACGCTCAACTTGCCGTGGTTATCGGACACGAACTGGCGCATGCAAATCTCGGACACCGGCAAAAGAAGACGATCAATACGGTGCTCGGCATGGCCGGTGGCGCGGTAATCGACGGCGGGTTCGCCGTCGGCGGGCTTTACACGGGCGGCGTGTTCAGTCGCTATCTGGGACAGGCGGGTGCCATGGCATACAGCGTCGGTTTCGAACGCGAGGCCGACTATGTCGGTGCCTATTACGCGGCGCGCGCCGGCTACGATCTCGATGGCACCGAGGAGGTTTGGCGAGCGATGGGGCAAGCGGATCCCGATTCGATAAGTTTTGCGCGCACGCATCCGACCACGGCAATGCGCTTCGTCCAGATGCGCCAGGTCGCCGCCGAGATCGCCGAGAAGAAGCGCAACCACCAGCCGCTCGTTCCGGATTTGCGCGTGCCGCCAAACGAGCCGGCGCACGACGCCAGCTACTGATTACTTGCAGCCCCGGCCGAGACAGACCTGATCGAGTTCCGGAAAGGGCTTGTACGCCGCTTTGGCGCACTCGCCGTTGTCGGCGGGAACGAGTTGATTGAGGTGGCCGCCGTAGAAATAGCCGATGCGCTCCGCCTCGGCGGAGAGGTTAAAGGCGGTGCCATGGGCCGTGTAGCGCACGCACACCGCATAATGCTGTTCGTTGCCGACCGGGCGTAGCACCGGATCGGTGATCATGGCGTGGGTCACCGATGCCGTCTCGTTCTTGTCGAAGAGCACCCGCAACGTGGTGATGACCTCGTCCTTGTATTTCACCGGCACTGCGTTCGATTCGACCTTCGGCACCTTGTCCGGCGCGCAGGCGCCGAGCAAAGCCGCCAGCGCGGAAAGCAAAGCAACGCCTGTCGCAGACCGCATCATGGCGTTCGTCAATCGAGCTTGAGCTTGCGCCGGCGCTGCCCGAGCGTGCGCAGCCGCAGCGCGTTGAGCTTGATGAAGCCTTCGGCGTCGCGGTGATCGTAGGCCACGGCGCCTTCCTCGAACGTGACCACATCCTGGTCGTAGAGCGAATACTGGCTCTCGCGCCCGATCACGGCGACGCTGCCCTTGTAAAGCTTGAGCTTGACGCGGCCGGTCACGAACTCCTGGCTCTTGTCGATCGCCGCCTGCAGCATTTCGCGCTCCGGAGCGAACCAAAAGCCGTAATAAACGAGTTCGGCATATTTCGGCATCAGCTCGTCCTTGAGGTGCGCCGCACCGCGGTCAAGCGTGATGGACTCGATCCCGCGATGCGCCGCGAGCAGAATGGTGCCGCCGGGCGTCTCGTACATGCCGCGCGATTTCATGCCGACGAACCGGTTCTCGACCAGATCGAGGCGGCCGATGCCGTTAGCCTTGCCGAGCTCGTTCAGCCGCGCCAGCAGATTGGCCGGCGAGAGCTTCTTGCCGTCAATGGCGATCGCGTCGCCGCGCTCGAAATCGACCGCAATCACCGTCGGCTTGTCGGGTGCTTTCTCCGGATCGATAGTGCGCGAATACACGTAATCGGGCACCTCTTGCGAGGGATCTTCCAGCACTTTGCCTTCCGAAGAGGCGTGCAGCAGATTGGCGTCGACGGAAAACGGCGCTTCGCCGCGTTTGTCCTTGGCGATCGGAATTTGGTGCTTCTCGGCGAATTCAATGAGCTTGCTGCGCGACGTCAAATCCCACTCGCGCCAGGGCGCGATCACCGTCACATCCGGCTTGAGCGCGTAATACGTCAGCTCGAAGCGGACCTGGTCGTTGCCCTTGCCGGTGGCGCCGTGAGCGACCGCATCGGCGCCGACCTTTTCGGCAATCTCGATCTGCTTCTTGGCAATCAGCGGCCGCGCGATCGAGGTGCCGAGCAGATATTGCCCCTCGTACACCGCATTGGCGCGGAACATCGGAAAGACGTAATTGCGCACGAATTCTTCGCGCAGGTCTTCGACAAAGATGTTCTCCGGCTTGATACCGAGCAGCAGCGCCTTCTTTCGCGCCGGTTCGAGCTCCTCACCCTGGCCGAGGTCGGCGGTGAAGGTGACGACCTCCGCGCCATAGCTCTGCTGCAGCCATTTCAGAATGATCGATGTGTCGAGGCCGCCAGAATAGGCGAGCACGACCTTCTTCACCTGCTTGTTGGTCTTGCCTTCGGCCATTTGCATCGACTGCCATGAAAATCGCGGCGGACTATAGGGCGAAAGGTAAACGGCGCAAAGATGCGCGCGCCGCGCACATTAACCGCGTCCGCCGATCGCGCTATTTCGCAACATGGCGTTGCGATAACGGTGCTGACAAAGCTTTTCATCAGGGGACGTGACCGATGTCAAAAGTTAACGCGGCGATCTGCGCCGCGCTTGCCGGCGCCGCGCTCATGAGTGCCGCTCCGGCTTTCGCCGCCCAGTGCAACCCGAAGGGCGGCTTCCCCGCATTCATCGCCGAGTTCAAGAAGGAAGCGGCCCAGCAGGGCATTTCGCCGCGCGGGTTGTCCGCTCTCGACGGCATCGCGCTCGATGACAAGGTGCTGGCTGCGGACCGCCGTCAGGGCGTGTTCAAGCAGAGCTTCGAGCAGTTTTCCGGCCGCATGATTTCGCGCGACCGGCTTACCAAGGGCGCCAAGCTGATGCAGCAATATGCGCCTCAGCTCAGGCGCGTGGAGCAGCAATACGGCGTGCCCGGCGCAGTCGTCGTCGCCATCTGGGGTCTGGAAACCGACTACGGCATCAACCAAGGCAAGCTGAGCGTCATCCGCTCGGTGGCGACGCTCGCCTATGACTGCCGTCGCAGCGACAAATTTCAGGCCGAGCTCATCGACGCACTGCACATCGTGGATCGCGGCATGATGAGCCCAGCCGATATGCGCGGCGATTGGGCCGGCGAGATCGGGCAGACGCAGTTTCTGCCGAGCTCGTATGCGAAATATGCCGTCAGCTATGACGGACGCGGCCGCCCCAATCTCATCAGCAACGCGCCGGACGTGCTCGCCTCCACAGCCAATTATCTCAAGAGCAAAGGCTGGCAGCGCGGACAGGGCTGGGGTCCTGGTGAGCCAAACTTCGATGTCATCAAGGAATGGAATAAGGCCGAGGTCTACGCCAAGACCATCGCGCTGTTCGCCGACAAGCTCAACGCCGGACAGCAGGACAAAGCCGACAATCCTTCCACCTCAAGGAAGGGGCAGCCGCGCGCTGACCGGCGCGCCGCCCGCTGAGGCAAAGCCGATAAGATCAAGCCGCCGGGCCTTGCGCCCGGCGCTTTCATTTAAGCTTTGGCTCTTTTTGCTGCGCGCCGCGCCAGCCGAACACCGATATACGCTCGAGAGCCCGCTCGACCGCCTCGTCGCTCAGCCGTGTGCGCGGCCAGCGATAGATCAGCGCGTACATGAACCAGACGATCAGAAACGTGAACACGCCGGCGAACACCACATCGCTCAAAAAATGGGCTCCAGCCATAATGCGGATTGCCGCCATGCCGGCGCCGAGCGCCAGCGCCCCCGCGTAAGCAAGCGCACGCCACGGCGGCGGCGCAAGCGCGGCGGGCGCCACGGTCCATAGAGCGCCCGCGACATCGCCGGACACGAACGAGCAATTGTCGCGGCAGTCGCCTTTGGTGCTCCACCACGGCACGAAGTGTTCGTCGCCGCCGAACTGCATGACGTCGATCGGACGCGGCCGGCCCCAGTGGTCCTTCAGCACAACGTTGACCAGCAGCCCCGGCGCGAGCACGAGGGTCGAAATCAGGAACACGACAGCCCGGCCGGAGACAAGCATCTTACGCCGCGGCACCGCGAGCTTGACGATAAGCGCAACCACAGCCGGCGCGACCAGCAGCGCTCCGACCCAAAGACCGACATTGCGCGCGAGCATCACCGGCCGATAGATGCGCCACGCGAACACGTTGTGGCTTTTGTCGACATAATCGTGGAACGGCGCCGAGACCGCCAGATCGAGTTGCGGAAACAGGCCGAACAGCAAGCCTGTGATAACGGCAAGAGCGAGCGCGACGATCAGTCCGGTGCGGTTCATTCTCGGCCTTCGTGTTGCGCGGCCGGTCTAGCCGAGGCTTGTGAAAATGGAAAGGCAGCGCATGCCAAAGCCGCTATAGTTCGCCAATGCGCGCAAAGCCCGTGCTCGATTTCTGGTTCGATTTCGCGTCCACCTACTCTTATCCGGCGGCAATGCGCGCTGCTCCTTTGGCGGAGAGAGCCGGCGTTACTGTGCGCTGGCGGCCGTTCCTGCTCGGGCCGATCTTCAAGGCACAGGGCTGGGACGATTCCCCGTTCAACCTTTATCCCGCCAAAGGCCGCTACATGTGGCGCGATCTCGTACGCCTATGCGAGGCGGAGCATCTGACCTTCGTGCGCCCTGAATTGTTCCCCCAGCATAGTTTGCTGGCAGCGCGCGTGGCGCTCGTCGGATTGTCGCAAGCTTGGGGCGAGGACTTCTGCCGCGCCGTTTTCCGCACCGAATTCGGCGAAGGCCGCAACATTGCGGAACCGGCGACGATCCACGCTGTGCTCACGTCGTTCGGGCAAGACGGCGCCGCCGTGCTGAAGGCCGCGCAAAGCGATGCCGTCAAAGGCGTGCTGCGCAGCCAGACCGAAGAGGCGCAAAAGCTCGGCATTTTCGGCGCCCCGAGCTTCATCACCAGCGATGGCGAATTGTTCTGGGGCAACGATCGTCTCGAGCAGGCGCTCGCGTGGGCCAAACGCTAGGCGATGGCCTTAGGCTTTTCGCGCCACCGCCCAGCATTGCGGCCGGCCAGCAGCCAATACACCAGGCCGCCAATGATGCCCGCTGCCGCCGCGAGCTGTAGCGGATGGAAGACCGGCGTCACGTCGGTCGTGTTCTCCAGCCGCAGTTCCACATTCGAGCCGAAGTAGGATGCGAGGCCCACGACGGCGCCGGCCGCCGCATAGTAGAGCAGACTGCGCAGCCGCAGCGCTTCGCTTACGATGATCAGGAGCGCGGCCGGTACGAAGGCGCTGGCGCCGACAAAGCTGGTGGCAAAGAACGACGCGGCGAAGAAAGTCACGCGCTCGACTGGATCGGAGTCGAACCACGGCCAGTCCGGCGCGACGATGCCGACCGCCAGCATGATGCCGGCCGCGATCATCGCAACGATCAGCGCAAAGATGATGACCAGGATTCGCCCGAGCATCCCTACTCCACCATGCTCATCGCGCGCAGGGCCATGCGCTCGCGCGCCGAAAGCTTCTCGGTCGCGCTTTTGAGCTGTCCGCAGGCGGCGAGAATATCGCGTCCACGCGGCGTGCGCACCGGCGAGGCGTAACCGGCATCGAACACCACTTGCGAGAACTTCTCGATCTGCTCCCAGTCCGAGCACTCATAGCGGCTGCCCGGCCAGGGATTGAACGGGATCAGATTGATCTTGGCGGGAATGCCCTTGAGCAGGCGCACCAGAGCCTTTGCCTCGTCGATCGAATCATTGACGCCTTTGAGCATGACATATTCAAAGGTGATGCGCTTGGCGTTCGACAGGCCGGGATAAGTCCGGCAAGCTTCGAGGAGATCGGCAATCGGATATTTGCGGTTGAGCGGTACCAGCTCATTGCGCAACTCGTCGCGGACCGCATGCAGCGAGACAGCCAACATGCAGCCGATCTCGGCCCCTGTGCGCGCGATATTCGGCACCACGCCGGAAGTGGACAGCGTGATGCGCCGCTTGGAGATGGCGATACCTTCGCCGTCGGCGACAATGGCGAGTGCATCGCGCACTGCGTCGAAATTATAGAGCGGCTCGCCCATGCCCATCATGACGATGTTGGTGATGCAGCGGTCGCCGGACGGGACGACGCCGTCGTGCGGCCGCACGCCGCCCGGCCAGTCGCCCAAGCGGTCCCGCGCGGCCATCACCTGCCCGACGATTTCGCCGGCCGTGAGATTGCGCACCAGACGCTGCGTGCCGGTATGGCAAAAGGTGCAGTTGAGCGTGCAGCCGACCTGACTGGAGACGCACAGCGTACCACGCTCGCTATCCGGGATATAAACGCATTCGATTTCGTGCGGCCGCTCGCCAAGTCCGGGCCCCTGCGCCTCGCCGGGCAGGCGCAGCAGCCACTTGCGCGTTCCATCCACCGAGACCTGCTCGGCAACGACTTCCGGCCGCTCCAACGTGTAATGCGCCGCCAACAGCGCGCGCAGCTCCTTGGAGAGGCTGCTCATGGCATCGAAGGCAGTGAAGCCGCGGAAGTAGATCCAATGCCAGAGCTGCTGCACGCGCATTTTCCGCTGCGCCTGCGGCACACCCAGCCTGGCGAGCAAATCCGTGAGATCCGCACGCGACAGGCCGACAAGCGACGGCTTTACCGGCGCAACATAGCGTTCTAGCGGCGTCTTCTCGACAAATGCCGAGGCAGGCTTCATTTCGATTGCGGCGGTCATCGGAGCGGGCTCGGCCATGATCCGACGGCCTATATAGGACAGCGGCGTCCTATTTGCACTCCGCCGCAACTTTTTCGAGCGCTTCGCCGATCCCTTTGAGGGAGTAAGTGTCGGTTGTTTTTGTATTGTGACTGGAGACGCTCTTGATCACCAATTCGGAGCCCTTGCGCATAGCGTCGACCATTTGCGCTTCTTCGGCCGCATTCTTGACCCATGCACCGTCGTTCTGCGTGTACATCACATATGTGGCCGAACCGATGGTCGCGGTAGCGTCGACGCCCGGCTTCTGCGTATAGCCGACGATGACGGAGACCTCGTTCTTGACCTTTTCTGCAGGACGGGTGGAAACGAATGCATATGAAGGATCGCGGCTGCGGCCTGGCGGCTCGGTAACCGATGACGTCGGCTTCGACAACGCAAAGCAAACGGTCTTGCCGCCCGGGCTTGCTTTGTAGGCGCCCCAATTGCCGAATTGCCCGAGCAGCGTCGCTTGATCGGTCGGCTCGGTTTTTTTCTGCTGTGCCAAGGCGGGGATGAGCGGGATACAGGCCGTAGCAAGGAACGCGGCAATCGTCGTACGGAGCAAAAAAGTCATGGTCATCGGATCCTGCCGGTTGGAAGTGACAACCCGTCGTGCATCCGCCCCCGCATGCATGAATATCAGGCCATTAGAAGCGAAAACCGACAATGTGAAGGCGGCAATCCGCCGCTGGCGCCGCGACCTTACCCGGCAAAAGTTAACGGTGCCAGCCCGGCGGCCGCGCTCGTGCTAAAGAGCTCAGCGATGAAGGCCCTGCTCTGCACCCGCTACGGCACGCCCGACGATCTGGAACTGGCCGACGTCGCCGTACCCGAGCCCGCCTCCGGCGAAGCGCTGGTGAAGATCGCGGCCGCCTCCCTGAATTTTTTCGACACCCTGATCATCGCCGGCAAGTACCAATACAAACCCGCAATGCCATTCTCACCGGCGGCGGAATTCGCCGGAACGGTGGAGAAGCTCGGCGCGGGCGTGACCGGCTTGCAGGTCGGCGACCGTGTGCTCGGCTATTCCGGTTATGGCGCTGCGCGCGAATACATTGCGCTTGCCGCCGACCGGCTGGTGAAAATCCCGGGCGCCCTCGACTTCGACCGCGCCGCCGGGCTCTGCATCACTTACGGGACGACACTGCATGCGCTCAAGGACCGGGCCAAACTGAAACCTGGCGAAATGCTGGCGGTGCTCGGTGCATCGGGCGGCGTGGGGCTTGCCGCCGTCGAGATCGGCAAAATCATGGGCGCGCACGTCATCGCCTGCGCCTCCTCGGCGGAAAAGCTTGCCTTCGCACGCGGACACGGTGCCGACGACACAATCGACTATGGCAAAGAGGATTTGAAGGAGGCGCTGCGCCGCCTCACTCAAGGGCGCGGTGCCGATGTCATCTACGATCCGGTCGGCGGTCGATATAGCGAGGCGGCCTTACGCTCGATTGCTTGGCAGGGCCGCTTTCTTGTCGTCGGTTTCGCCGCGGGCGACATTCCAAAGCTGCCGCTCAATCTTGTCTTGCTCAAGGGCTGTGACGTGCTCGGCGTATTCTGGGGCTCGTGGATCGAGCGCGATACCCGGACTCACCGCGCCAACATGGAGCAGCTGCTCGCTTGGGCGGCCGCAGGCAAATTGTCATCGCACGTGCACAAAGTTTATCCGTTGGCTGAGGCGGCGGCGGCGCTCAAGGCGATTGCGGCGCGCCAGGTTATGGGCAAGGTGATTCTGCGGCCTTGATGCTATTTCTGCAATTCGGCGAGCATTACTTTCGCCGCTTGGCGATGCGCCGGCTTGATGTTGTCGGCCACCAGCTTGATCGTGGCGGCGAGTACGGCCGCATCGTCGCTGTAGCCAATGACCGGCAAAAAGTCGGGAATAGCGTCGGTTGGCAGCACGAAATAGGCAATGGCGCCGATCAGCATCGCTTTGACATGATGCGGCGTATCGCGGTCGAAGGCGCAGTAATAAGCCGCGAGCAGGTCCTCCGCGAACGGGATTTGCGCGACGACGCGGCCAAGCTTGCGCCAGAAGTTGCGGCGCAAGCTGTTCTCGTCATCGTGACGATCGAAGGCGGCGCGTGCGAATGCCATGGCCGGTAATTTGGGGAGCCGCGTGCGCGCTGGCAAGCCGCTCGTCAGCCCGCCAGCCTGTTCATCGCCTCGGCAAGCTTGACGTCCAGGTCCGTTACACCGCCCGCATCGTGCGTGGATAACGTCACATCGACGGTTTTATACACATTGAACCACTCAGGATGGTGATCCATCTTTTCCGCTATCAAGGCAGCCCGCGCCATAAAGCCGAAGGCCTCGTTGAAGTCCTTGAAGACGAATTTCTTGCTGATGGCATCACGGCCGCCGGCGTCGGCCCAACCGGAGAGCTTGGCCAGTGCCGCTTTGCGGGCTTCTGCGTTCAGTTTCTGCGCCACGACACGCACCTCCTGACATGCACGCGCACGATTGCGGCTGATCTCACGCCCTGGCGAGTGTGCGCCTCTCGAAATGGCTCCGCGGAACTCCTAACTATAAACCGGCAGCCGCGGTTTCAACGAGGTATCCATGTCTTGGTCTTTGAATATTGGCCGGGTGGCGGGCACCGTCGTCCGCGTCCACCTGACGTTTCTGTTGTTTCTCGCCTGGATTTTTGCCGGCAGCTATGCGGCCAACGGCGCGGCCGCGGCTTGGAACGCGCTCGTCTTCATGGTGCTGCTGTTTCTCTGCGTGCTGCTGCACGAGTTCGGGCACATCTTCACCGCGCGCGCCTTTGGCGTGACCACGCCCTACGTGACGCTGCTGCCGATCGGCGGCGTGGCGCAGCTCGAGCGCATTCCGGAGGAGCCGTGGGAGGAATTCCTCATCGCCATCGCCGGCCCGCTGGTGAACGTCGCCATCACCCTGGTTCTGGTCTTCATCGCCGGCGCACACCTGCAATCGAGCGCGGCGGTCGCCGTCGACAACATGAGAATTTCGATGCTCGACCGCCTGGCGGCGGTCAATCTTTTCCTTGCCGTCTTCAACCTGATCCCGGCCTTTCCCATGGACGGCGGCCGCGTGCTGCGGGCGGGGCTGGCGAGCAAGTTCGGTTACGTGCGCGCCACGGAAATCGCCGCCTGGATCGGCCAATTCGTCGCTTTCGCGCTCGGTTTCATCGGCCTGCTCTACAATCCGCTGCTGATCTTTATCGCCATCTTCGTTTATCTCGCGGCCTCTTCGGAAAGCCACATGGTGGCATTGCGGGCGGCCTCGCGCGGCGTGCCGGTCAGCCATGCCATGATGACGCGCTTTGCCACACTGACGCCGCAGGCGCATATCGACGAGGCCGTGCAGACGCTGCTCGCCACCAGCCAGGGCGAATTCCCTGTGGTCGACGCCACAGGCCGGCCGGCGGGCGTCCTCGATCGCGGCGGGTTGATCAAGGCGCTCAAGACGCTCGGTCCTGACGCGCGCGTTGCCGACGCTATGAACCGCGAATTTCCGACCATCAGCCATCGCGTCACGCTCGAACAGGCGTTTCGGCTATTGCAGCAGAAGTCGGCGCCGGCAGTCGGCATCACCGACGCCGCCGGAAAGCTCACCGGCCTTGTCACCAACGAAACCATTGCCGAGATGATGATGCTTAATCAGGCGGCGCCGCAGGGCTGGCGGCGCGGCCCTTGGGGGCGGGCGGCCGGCGCCTAGCCGTTGCTTTCGCCCGTTCGCCGACTATATTGCGCGCCGCAACACGTTCGCGTCGCGGGCCCCCACGAGGCCCGCGCTTTGGTTTTTGGAACACGCATGAATCTTCGCAATATCGCCATCATCGCGCACGTCGACCACGGCAAGACCACGCTGGTCGACCGCCTGCTGCAGCAGTCCGGCGCATTCCGCGAGAACCAGCGTGTCGTCGAGCGCGCTATGGATTCCAATGATCTCGAGCGCGAGCGCGGCATCACCATTCTCGCCAAGGCCACCTCGGTTGTCTGGAAAGGCACACGTATCAACATCGTCGACACGCCGGGCCATGCCGATTTTGGCGGCGAGGTCGAGCGCATTCTCAACATGGTGGATGGCGCTATCGTGCTCGTGGACGCCGCCGAAGGCCCACTGCCGCAAACGAAGTTTGTCGTGTCGAAGGCGCTGAAGATGGGATTGAAGCCCATCGTCGCCATCAACAAGGTCGATCGCGCCGACGCGCGTGCCACCCAGGTCGTCAACGAGGTGTTCGACCTCTTCGCCGCGCTCGACGCCACCGACGAACAACTCGATTTCCCCATCCTTTACGGTTCCGCCAAGGAAGGCTGGATGGCGCCCGCGCTGGAGGGGCCGAAAGGATCGATGGCGCCGCTGTTCGACCTCATTCTCGATCACGTAAAACCGCCGCACGTCGAGGCCGGACCGTTTCGCATGCTCGGCACGATCCTGGAGGCCAACCCCTACCTTGGCCGCATCGTCACCGGTCGCATCTTTTCCGGCAGCGTCAAAACCAACCAGGCGGTGAAGGTGCTTGATCGCGAGGGCAAGCTGATCGAGACCGGCCGCGTCACCAAGTTGCTCGCTTTCCGCGGCCTTGAACGCACCGGCATCGAAGAAGCGGAGGCGGGCGATATCGTCGCCGTGGCTGGCCTGCCGCTGGCCACCGTTTCCGACACGATTTGCGCGCCTGAAGTGGAAACCCCGCTGCCGGCGCAGCCGATCGACCCGCCCACGCTGGCGATGATTTTTCGCGTCAACGATTCCCCGCTCGCCGGCACCGAGGGCGACAAAGTCACCGGTCGCATGATCCGCGACCGGCTGTTGCGTGAAGCCGAAGGCAATGTGGCGCTACGGGTGCGCGAATCGGACGAGAAGGACTCCATGGAAGTTGCCGGCCGCGGCGAACTTCAATTGGGCATCCTTATCGAGACCATGCGCCGCGAAGGTTTTGAATTGTCTGTGTCGCGGCCGAAAGTTCTCCTCAAGGAGGATGCGCAAACCGGCGAGACGCTGGAGCCGATCGAGGAAGTGGTGATCGACCTTGACGAGGAGCACTCCGGTATCGTGGTGCAGAAGATGGCCGAACGCAAAGCGGAGATGCTGGAGATGAAACCCTCCGGCGGCGGGCGGCTGCGGCTGGTTTTCCACGCGCCGACGCGCGGCCTGATCGGTTACCAAGGTGAATTGCTCACCGACACGCGCGGTACCGCCGTTATGAATCGGTTGTTTCACGGTTACGCGCCGTACAAGGGACCGATCCAGGGGCGTCGCAACGGCGTCCTGATCTCCAACGACCAGGGCGAGGCGGTCGCTTATGCTTTGTGGAACTTGGAGGATCGCGGCCCGATGATGATCGAGCCGGGTTGGAAAGTTTACAATGGCATGATCGTCGGCGAGCACACGCGCGGCAACGATCTTGTCGTCAATGTGCTCAAGGGCAAGAAACTCACCAACATCCGTACCACCTCCAAGGACGAGGCGGTGCGGCTCACGCCGCCGATCCGCATGACGCTGGAGAAAGCGCTCGCCTATATCGAGGATGATGAACTGGTCGAGGTGACGCCGCAGTCGATTCGCTTGCGCAAAAAACTGCTCGACGAGAACGAGCGGCGCAAGGCTGAGCGGCAAAAAGAAGCGGAAACCGTCTGAGATCGGGCGCAGAACAAAACGGAATCGAATCGCTCAAATTCGAATCACTTCGAATCCCCTGCGCAACTGTTCCGAGTCCCAAACTGAGACGCCCTGTGCACGCGACCGCCCGCGGCGCGCGATCGACCGTCTTTTAGTTCGAATATCGCGCGGCAAAAGAGCGCTGTCGGCTCGATCTGTGACCAGTAATCCACACCATTAACCGATCATTAATCATAGGGCTTGATGGCCGCAGTGTTCGTTGCTTCTATTCGCGCATGTCCACCACCCTGATTGAGATTCGCCGCGCCAAGGCGTCCGACGCAACGGATGTTGCGGAGACTCACGACGAGGCTTGGCGCACGGCTTATCAGGGCATCATCCCGGGCAATGAGCTCGACAAGCTGATCAACCGCCGCGGACCGGATTGGTGGGACGCCGCCATTCGCAAAGGCAGCCGAATCACGGTCCTGCAGTTCGGCGAGCAGATCGCCGGCTACGCCAACTATGGCCGCAATCGTGCGCGCAGCCTGTTTTATGACGGCGAAATCTACGAACTGTATTTGCGTCCTGAGTTCCAAGGACTTGGGTTCGGACGGCGGCTGTTTTCCGCCGCTCGCAAGGATCTCCTGCAAAGCGGCCTGAAAAGCCTTGTGGTTTGGGCGCTGTCGGACAACGAGCCGGCGGTGGAATTCTATCGTGCACTCGGCGGCCGCGCCGTGGCGCGTTCTTCCGAACGCTTTGGCGCGAAGACGCTCGATAAGGTTGCCTACGCTTGGCAGGGCTGAGGCACGTTCAGCCTCGGGCCGCGACAGCGGCCATCCAATAATCGCTCGCGTTTAAGACAAATCGAGGCGCCTGTGTTCACGTTTCCGCTTGCGTGGGACGGCGGCTAGAAATTCGGCGGCGCCGTCCCGTTTTGCGCGCAGGCCGCACGCAGCGTATTGACCAGAAGGCAGGCGATCGTCATCGGTCCGACTCCGCCCGGCACCGGCGTGACCGCGCCGGCTATCTCGCGCGCTTCCGCAAAATTCACGTCACCGACAATGCGCGTCTTGCCGTCGATGCCATCGATGCGGTTGATGCCGACGTCGATGACTGTCGCTCCCGGCTTCACCCATGCGCCGCGCACGAATTCCGGCCGGCCGATTGCCGCGATCAGCAAATCCGCGCGCCGGCACGTATCCGGGAGGTCGCGCGTGCGCGAATGGCAGATGGTGACGGTCGCATTCTCGGCCAGCAGCAGCTGCGACACCGGCTTGCCGACGATGTTGGAGCGTCCGACGACCACCGCCTGCATGCCGTCGAGCGATGCATGCACCGTCTTGGCCAGCAGGATGCAACCAAGCG
Organism: Pseudolabrys sp.; assembly: GCA_035652735.1. Classification (GTDB taxonomy): domain Bacteria; phylum Pseudomonadota; class Alphaproteobacteria; order Rhizobiales; family Xanthobacteraceae; genus Pseudolabrys. The sequence goes on from DASRDF010000017.1 coordinate 27,313, forward strand.
GCGTGCACGGCACAACGGCCGGCAGACCGAAGGAAAGACGGCCGACATTGATGGGATGGAAGCCGTCGACATCCTTGGCCGGATCGATCGCGGCAATCACGTTCTGCGGATCGATCTGCTTCGGCAAAGGCAGCTGCACGAGAATGCCGTGGACCGCCGCGTCGGCGTTGAGCGCCGCAATCAGCTTGAGCAGATCGGCCTCGGAGGTATGGGCCGGCAGCTTGCGGTCGAAGGCGCGCATGCCCGCTTCCGCCACCGCCTTCGACTTGTTGCGGATGTAGACCTGGCTGGCGGGATTGTCGCCGACCAGAACCACGGCGATGCCCGGCACGATGGCGCGCTCGTGCTGCAGGCGGCGCACCGCTTCAGCCACTCTGCCGCGCAGCTCCGCCGCAATTGTCTTGCCGTCAATCAGCCGTGCCGTCATGCGCGCTTTTACCGCGCATCGGCGATCTTCTCCAGCCGTCGCGTTCGCGACCATGCGCTGGACGCGGGCAGGCGCCCGCCGCAGTCAGCGCAGCAACGAACGGTGGGATGCTGCGCCCACGCACAGCCGCGTCAGAACACGTTGGGATAGACGTAACGAATGATGATGTTTTCGATGAGCAGGATAATGAGGATGAGGATCACCGGCGAAATATCGATGCCGCCGAGGTTGGGCAGCACGTTGCGGATCGGGCGCAGGAAAGGCTCGGTGATGCGATAGAGAAATTCACCGATCGATGCGACCAACTGATTGCGGGTGTTCACCACGTTGAAAGCGATGAGCCAGGACAGGACGGCAGCCGCAATCAGCAGCCAGATGTAGATCTGCAGCACCAGCAAGACGATGTCGAGCACCGCGCGCATGTGATTCGCCCGTTCAAAAGTCGCGCGAAGTTAGCGGGTCGATGAATGTTGAACAAGCGATGCCCGCCGGTACGGTGAGTTGTCTTCGCCCTGAACGAGAACGCCCTGACTGGCGGCTGCGGATGAAGCCGGCCGGCCCGCCCATTGAAGCGGACCGCAAGCCGTGAAGTTGGTGGAGCCGAGGGGATTTGAACCCCTGACCTCCTCATTGCGAACGAGGCGCTCTCCCAGCTGAGCTACGGCCCCGCCAAAGCGCAACGAACATCGTATGTTGCGGGATTTACGGCGAGTTCGGGCCATTTAGGACCGGGCCCGCGGCGTGTCAAGGCGAGGACGCGCAGCTAAATCGTGTCGGGCCGCCCGCTTGCCGAGCGCCGCTCCGTCTGCAAGCGCGCCTGCTCGAGCGGGATGAGCATCTCGCACCGCAAGCCTTGGCGGTCGAAGTGAAGGCGCGCGTTGCCGCCAAGCTCCGCGGCAACGCTGCCTTCGATGAGCTTGGAGCCGAAGCCGCGGTGGCTCGGTGCCACCACGGCGGGCCCATCCTGCTCGGCCCAATCGATCTGCAGCAGCGCGCGACCGTCGCGACCCTCCGGCCGCACCGGCCGCCAGTGAATCTCGATGCGGCCGCCGGGCGCCGAGAGCGCGCCGTATTTCGCGGCGTTCGTGGCCAGCTCGTGAAAGGCCATAGCCAGGGTGAGCACCGCGCGCGGACGCAACACGACGTCCTCGCCGCGCAGCACCATGCGGTCGGCGCCGGCATAAGGCGCAAGCGAACCGGAGACGAGTTCGCGCAAATCGGCGCTTTCCCAATGGTGCTGCGTGAGCTGGTCGTGCGCCTTGGACAGCGCGATCAGCCGCCCCTCGAAGCTTTCGCGAAACGCTGCCGGCGTGGGCGCGCCACGCGCGCTTTGCGAGGCGAGCGATTGTACGGTGGCGAGCGTGTTCTTTACCCGGTGATTGAGCTCGTCGATGAGCAATTTGGCGCGCTGCTCGCCCGCCTTGCGTTCGGTGATGTCCTGCACCACGCGCACCAGGTAGAGCAGCGCGCCCTTGGCGTCGCGCACCGGCGAGGAGCGCACCGAAAGCCAGATCACGCGACCGTCGCGGCGCAGGAAGCGCTTCTCGACCGAGTAGAATTCAAGCTCGCCGGCGACCTGCTTGCGGAAGGCTTCGCGATCCGGGTCGACGTCTTCCGGATGCGTGTGGGTGAACAGCCTGTTGGCGAGAAGATGCTCGCGGCTAAAGCCGGTGATGGCGCAGATCGCCTCGTTGACGCGCAGAAAGCGGCCGTCGGGCGCGACTTCGGACATGCCGATCGCAGCGTGCTCGTAGGTGGCCGCAAAGCGCTGCTCCTGTTCCAGCGCGGCCAGGCGCGAATTCTCGAGCGCCGCATCCATGCGCTTGCGCTCGGTAATGTCGAGAAAGCAATTGACCGCGCCGATGATCTCGCCCTTGGCGTTGCGCAGCGGATCGATGTTGAGGGTGACGATGACGCGCGAGCCGTCGGCACGCTCAACAATATGTTCGACGTCGCGCGCGGGTTTGCCGGTTGCCAGCACCTCGGCGAGCCCCGAGCGTTCGAGCGGCCGGCCTTCAATATCGAAAAAGCGCACACCCGCGGTGAAGGCCGCGTGCGTCTGTCCGGGCGTCGGCGTGCGGCCCCAGATTTCCACGGCACGACGGTTGTATTGCAGGATGGCGCCGTTGGCGTCGCAAACGAACGTGGCCACCGGCAGCAGATCGAGGATGCCGTCGGAAGCTTTCAGTGTCGCCGCGAGATCGGCGGGGATAGGCGCAATGCGCCGGGCGCTGTTGTTGGAACCTAGCATCCACGCCTCCGCGCGTGGCCCGCTCTCCCCGACCATCCCCGCCTCATCGGGCACGAGCGGGCGCCGCCTTGTCAATGGGCCTTCTTAAGAGACCGCCTGCGCCGCGCCGGAGGTCGCCTGCTTGCGGCCGAGCCAGTGATCGATGAATTGGGCGAGCCATCGGCGCGCGGCATAGTCGTGCACCGCGCGGTCGGCAATGTGCTCCTGACGCTGTTTGGTGCCGGGCAATTCCATTCGGTGGGCGCCGCGCACCAGCCAGCGGTACATCATCGCGTGAGTGACTTCCGGGTGGAACTGCAGCGCATAGCCGCTGCCCTGGCGAAACGCTTGCACAGAAAACGCCTCGCCTTCGGCGAGCAACTCGCTTCCGGACGGCAGTTCGAAGCCTTCGCGATGCCACTGATAGACGTGGTCCGGCCACTCCGGGCACACGCGAAGCCCGGCCTCTGTTGGACGGATCGGATAGTATCCGACCTCGGCATGGCCCTGCGGATGCGGATAGACGCCGGCGCCGAGATGACGCGCCATCATCTGCGCGCCGAGGCAGATGCCGAGAAACGGCTTGTTCTCGCGCAACGGCACGCCGATCCAGTCGATCTCGCGCCTGATGAACTCCTCCTCGTCATTGGCGCTTTGCGGACCGCCGAAAATCACAGCTCCGGTATGCCCGTCCATAGTTTGCGGCAGTGGGTCGCCGAACCGCGGACGGCGAATGTCGAGTGGGTAACCAAGCTTGCTCAAGACCTGGCCGACGCGGCCGGGCTGCGAGTGTTCCTGATGCAGGATGATGAGGACCGGCTTCAGCATGGGCGCGGTGCCGATGTCTAGCTGCTTCGCGCCCCTTTGCAAAGTTCGCTTCGCTTACGCACTCGCCGCCAGCCTGCGACGGCTCTGCCGCGACGCAACCATGCGCAGCAGATGACGGCGCGGCACCAGCGGAACGATGAGTGTCACCAGCTTGTTGGCGATGCCGGGCACGAAAAGGCGGCGCCCGGCCATCAGCCCGCGATAGCCGAGTTCGGCGACGCGGGCGGCGCTCTGGGTGAGCGGCCCCGGCGATTGCGCGCCCGTCGCGCCGGCGCGCTCGGCAAACTCCGTCGGCACCGGGCCGGGCGCCAGCACGGTGACGCGCACGCCGCGCTCGGCGAGCTCCGCGTGCAGCGCTTCCGAGAACGACAGCACGAAGGCCTTGCTGGCGTAATACACCGCCGAACCGGGGCCGGGCAGGAAACCCGCGACCGAGCCGACATTGAGGATACCGCCTTTATGCCGCGCCAGACTGTCGACGAAGGCGAGCGAGAGCTCGGTCAGCGCCCGGACGTTGACGTCGATCATCTGCAAGGTTTCTTCGCGGTCGCGCGTGCCGAGCGGCCCGGTAAGCCCGAAGCCCGCATTGTTGACCATGTATTGCGGCTCGACGCCGTGCGCGCGCAGCGCGTCGCCGATGAGCTTGGCGGCGCCCGGCTGCGCCAGATCGGCAACGATGACGATCGGCCGCCGCGGGCCGATCGCCGCGATCTCCTCGGCCAGCGCGCGCAGCCGCTCCTCGCGCCGCGCCACAATCGCAAGCTCGTAACCGTTGCGCGCGAACACGCGAGCCAGTTCGCGGCCAATGCCGGCCGAGGCGCCGGTGATGACGGTGACGGGACGGAGATTGCTCATGGACTCTCATTAGGTCATTCCGGGGCGCGAGCAAAGCGAGCGAGCCCGGAATCCATAACCCCAGCGCGGCGGAGTATGGATTCCGGGCCCGGCGCTTACGCGCCGTCCCGGAATGACAAGGTGGCTACTCCAAATTCTTGCTCACCGGGTAATCGCGCGAGAAGATCGGCTGTTTCACCGCCTCTTTCGGATCGGTGGTCCAGAACTGGCTCACCTGCGGGTAGGTCTTGATGATGGTGTTGGTGAGCTTGCCGTTGACGCGCGCCACCTTGCGGATGTGGATGTCGAGGATCGGCGTGCCGTATTGATCGAGCTTGACCGGCCCGATCGGCCAGTGGGTCAGCCGCACGTCGTGCATCGCCTTCAAGAACGCGGGCGCATCGTCGGTCTTGCCCTTGGTGGTTTTCAGCGCTTCCTCGATGATCAGCAGCGCCGTGTAGGGGCCAGCGGTGTAGAAGCCGGGATCGTGCTTGTATTCGGCGTTGATGCCGGCGACGAATTTCTTGTTGTCCGGCGTATCGAGGCCGGCGGCATACCAGCCGGCGCTGTAGACGCCGACCGCCTCGTCGCCCATCACCTTGAGGATGCCCTCGTCGGTCATGGTGGTGTTGCCGAGCACCGCCATCTTGCCCTTGAGCCCGAACTCGGCGAACGCCTTCAAGAAACGCAGCGGATTGGAGCCGGCAAAGCCGGTGTAGATCGCGTCGACGTCCGGCTTGATCTGCGCAAGATAGACGCCGTATTCCGGCGCGTTGAGCGGCGGCCACAGCTTCTGCACGATCTTGCCGCCGGCCGCCTCGAAGGCGAGATGGAAGCCGCCGGCGCCTTCGTGCCCATAGGTGAAATCCTCGGCGACGATGCACACCTTCTTGAAGCCGAGCGTCTTTGCCGCGTAGTCGCCGAGCGGATAGGTCACCTGCGGCGCGGTGCCGAAGGCATGCAGCACGTAAGGATTGGGCTGGCGCGCCTTCAAGTCGACAGTCGCCGCCGACGTCGTGGTGATCAGCGGCACCTTGTTCTCGCGCACGTAGCCGTCCATCGCCAGCGCCTCGTTGGTGGCGAGCGGGCCGATCATCACATGCACCTTGTTGCGCTCGACCAGCTCCTGCGTCTTGGTCTTGGCGAGCGCCGGCGAGCCGGCGGTATCCTGGGTGATGAGCTCGACCTTGCGGCCGGCGATCATGCCGTTGCGTTCCTTGAGAAAGAGCGCGGCGCCTTCCTCCTGCTGCTTGCCGCCCGCCGCCAGCGGGCCGGTGAGCACGGTGAGGAAGCCTATCTTGAGCGGCTCCGCCGTCTGCGCGCGCACATAAGGCGCGGGCAACAGGCTCAGCGCCGCGCCGGCTTTCAGCAGCGTGCGGCGCGACAGGCCTGACGATTTGCGGATCGTTGTCATGGCGGTTCCTCCCTGGACTCCCTTTGGACTGCCGGTCTTGCAGCCGGCGCGGCGCGACTGTAGGCGAGAGCGCCGCCTTTGCGCTACCCGGGTCGCTCGCGCGCGGAGCAATCTCCTCAAGCCTGCGGAATATTTCGCGGCCTGCGTTGTTGCCGCATTCTCTCCGCCGTCATCGCCCGGCTTGCCCCCGGCAATCCATGCGGCCGCTCATCAATCGCGAGCGTACGAAACCTTGCGCGGCATCTCATCATGGATGCGCGGGTCAAGCCGCGCATGGCGCCGAGTTTGTGGCCGCGTCCGGTCGCCGATTCAATTGTCAAACAGCCCCCTCGCGCGATTAGCCAACGCTGCGCCGCCCGTATTCTTTGTCGAGGCGCCGGGCACGCCTGTCTTGCTTTGCCCCTCGCGAGCGGTGCGAGGGAGTGGAGCACCGAACGGCGCACCACCAGTGTCCCGCCTAGCGGCGGGCCGCGCCTTTTGTGCGAAGGCGCGTCGCCGTCCGGCGCTCCACCGCGGCTTTTCTGTCCCCGGCGCCGTGCTTCCCGGCGCGGAACGGAGCGCTCTTCGCGCCCCCGATCGGGGCGGCTTCCGCCGCCCTTCGTTCCCACCACGTCCAGCCCTTGCGGGCAGCCGGTCCTAGTGCCGGCGGACGGCTGGCCGGGGCCTCCCGGGCGCGGGGTACGAACCCGCCCGCAGGCGCCGCCGCCACCCCGCGTTGCCGAAGCGTCCCGCGGGAACGCCCCTCGCGTGAGGTGGTTATGCGGAATATGGTCCTAGATAATGGCGGAAATAAGTCCTACTGAAGTTTGCCGTCTGCGGTGACCGAATGGCACCGGAAGCGGTTCGCAGCGAGCGTCAGGGTGGGCTCAGCGGAGCGAGCCCGCCGACGAACAATACGCGCTTGCACGCGCTTCAAGGTGGGCTCGGCGCTACGCGCCCTAGCCTACCCTACGATTGCGTCAGATGACTCGGCCTCATCATCCGCGAAAGCGAATGATCCAGTAATCCCGGACTTGAAGATGAGCAGACAGGCTTGCGTGTACTCGATGCCGCGCTTGCGCGGCGCATGACAGAAGGCTCATTCCACCTGCTTGCCGAGACGCACGCTCTCTTCGAGCAGATGCATGTTGTTGGCGACGTATTTGTTGCCCGGGTCCTTGCGCTCGGCGGCCAAAAGCTTCTGCCGCGCGCGCTTGAAGTCGCCGCGCAGCATGTAGGAGAAGCCCTGGTTGTTCAAAATCTCCACCGTTTCCCCGACG